>JBIIEL010000052.1:0-7283 GCA_044237845.1 Rickettsiales bacterium
GTATGGGGTCGATGCTCTCTTCTTTATCCATAAACAATGCCACCATGAGGGCGACGGCATTACGCTGGAGGATGCACTCCACCCACAGCGTCGTATGCGTTAGGCTCTGCATCGTCTCCACAAAGGCAGCATCATTCATGCGATAGGTTTTTTTCGGGCAGCTTTTTACTAGCCTCTGCACTTCTGCGTCATCATCACGCGCTTCGGCTTCAATAACAGCAATCACGCGCTGGGAAGCGGTGAGATTCTCATAAACCATCGGTTTTATTTGCATGGCTTTTGCTCCTTAATGGCACGTTCTAAGGTTTCGAGGCGTAGCTTGAGTATTTCCATTTCTTCGACCCGCGCCACCGCCGCCACCGCCGAGACCATCTGAGCGGCAATGTCAGGGGGAAGCTCGCCATTCGCTGCTGCGGTTACAAAAGCGCGCGCGGTATCGGCTAGATTGTTTGGTGGCGGCATGTTTATCATGACCGCCTTAGCGCTCGGCTTGTAGGCAGGCGCAATACGCTCCAGGCACAATTTTAAGGCTGTGGTATCCCCCGCAAGCGCCATCTCTACTGCTTTGCGAGTTAAACCCTCGGCTTCGCCATCCAGCAACGCCTGCACCGCTAGCGTGGTTTTATGACGTGCCCCATTCGGTCTGCCAGCAGGGTTGCCACTTGCCCCGGGCGCAAATGTACCATCCTGCTTCCGGCCAGTTGTTTCTGGTTGCATCTATCACCTCATTTCCGGCTGATATCCTACATTATTTCGCTGTTTTCATCAATGCCTGTAGCAACCACCAACACGGTAATAATGGGACTTTTCCCGGTGCCGCGTTGGACGGTAATGAGCCCCGCCGATTCGAGTGTGGCGAGTGCGCCATATACAGATCGCCGACCGATTCCAAAATTGTGGGTGGTTTTGTAGCTGAGTGAAAATGGCGCCTCTTTGTGCAAGCCATATTGATAGCGTATAGCCAGCGCGAGATTTAGGGTTTTCCCGGGCAACTGAGCGGCGCGCTGTATCCAAGGTAGGGGTATGGCGGCGACGAATGAACCGCCCAGTAGCCGCACCTTTTTGTGGACTGTACGTGAGGGTTTTGTGGACGCAATAGGTCCGTTAGTTTCCTTATATCTGAAACTTTCAATATCCACCGCTACACACCCCTATAGTTAGTATATATATAAGATATTGTACGGGTATGCAGCGCTTGCACAGGTACCTATGCAGCCGCTTCACACCCTCTGCTCTGCCCGCCCAACCAATTCCATCACTCGATTCCACATGGTTTTACCGCGTTCATCCATGTAACAATCGGGGCAGGTGAATTTCTCAACACCAGAGCGTAGTTCAAACCCATTGAGTACGTCACGGCTGGCCTGTGCCATTGCCCCTTGCATGTGCTCAATATGATCATCCAAAACGTCGAGCGGCGCTTCAATCAACAGCGCATCATGCACAGGCGCGCAGATTTTTACCCCTCGTTGGATGCCGATTATACAAGCACGACGTAGCATTTCTGCACCGTTGGCCTGCATTGGGAAATTACGTAAGCTGCGGGGGTTGCTGTTAACGGTGGTGTGGCACTCCCACCCGAACACGGTAGAAATTTTGCCGTGTAGCATCCCCATATCGACGGCTGCATCCGACCACGTCCAAAAGACAGGGTAAGTTTGTCGGTGTAGTGCCAGTAAGTGTTTTGCCTCACTCTCAGTTTTGCCGATACGCACAGAAAGCGATCGGGCACCCATGCCGTACTGAACCCCTAGGATACATTGCTTACATAATTCTCGCGCGTTGCGATGTGTCTGCTTGGTTGCACCTACGGGTGCTAATCCGGCTTGGATTGCGAAGGTGAGGTATGGATCACCGGATGTGTATGCATCCTGCATGGCCGTATCACCCGACAGCGCCGCTGCGATGCCAAATTCCTGTTGCGACCAATCAATATAGGCGATGCCGTAACCGGGCGACGGTTTAATCAACCCACGTATCCAAACGGCAGGGCCGAAAATGAATTTAGCGCTGCTCGGTTGATTCCGCCCCGTCATCGCACGAAACGGCGACAGTAAGCAACGATTGCGCCCACCTACGCCAACTGCCAGATCATTCAACTTGAGCGCCGAGAGTGAGGCACGCAGCTCCTGCATCGGGGCAATCTGCGGGTAAGCCTTAGCCATTTGCCGGAATGTGTCGTCACTCAAATCCAACTTGCCGCTTTCCAGTCGCGGCCAGGGTATGTCGTTGGCGATAAGGTATTGCTCCCACCGCTCGGTTTTGAAGGTGGTGCCCTCAAAAACATGGTAATCCGCATCAATAGCTGAGATCAGCGCCACCTTGATTGCATCCCACCGCTCACGCAATAGTGCCAACATATCCATGTCGATGGGGACGCCATGATGTTCGATATGCGCCGATGCCTTCATATACTCGCCGCGATGTAGGGCATGGGGCAACGAGAGTGAGGGCAGCATACGCGGCAACAACTTCTCCAGCGCCAATACGTCGCTCGCACAATAGTCAAGCAACGCACTCTTCTCGGACTCGGTGTAATCGCTGCCCCGTAGCGCCAACTCCCGCATACTGGCTTTTTCCGCCGCATCAATGCTTGGGATGCCATAATACTGCAACACATCCAGCAACGCCGCCCCACCACCACGACCATTGGTGAGACAACGAAACTCAGTGAATAAGTCGAGCACATAAACCGGCATCGGCCAGTTGAGCGCCAGAAAACATCCCATTTCCGCACTCGCGAAGTAGGCTACGAGTACTGCGCTGGAATCAATCGGGAAGGGCGGTGCCTGCATGGTGCCTAACTCGTCTACCCACAGGGCGATTATTTGCCCCGTGAGATAGTTTTTAGCCACCATACAACGCACCTCCGGCAACTCACCGCCACCCGCTCCAAACTCCGCCCGTAAATTGCGACAGATTCACTGTCACATTTCACCACGAAGGCGACGCAGCACTTCATGAGTCTGGTCATCAATAATCCGGCCCTTGAACGCGACTTTAAGGATTTCCTGAAATGAATAGTCCGGCCATAGTGGATCCTTGAGGTCACCAGAGGCTTCGTGAATCTCATACGCACCGAGATTCATATTCGCCATAACGCGCACCCAGTTTTTCTTCGCGGTTTCTGCGGCCTCTAACGCAGCCTCATTCCATCGATTGGATTTACCATCACTATCTGGCAGACGCACCGGCCATAGAAACAGCGTCCCCTGCCGATTGATCGCAGTAAAGAGCGCTGTTCGTGTAACCTCCAGCGCAAGTTCCTGAGCCAATTCCGGGGTGACGATGTAAAACTCACCTTCCTCTTTGAGGTGGATGGCAGCTACCTCAATGCAGTACGTTGGATCCGTATTGACCCGCACAAACCAGTTCTTTTCTGGTTTGCGAACTGGGACGGTCGTCAATAGTTTCTTGACACTCGACTGGGCAGTAAAATCCTGCCGGATGCGAAGATTATCAGGTGAAAAAATGTCGTCAGCGTTGGTTGTAGACATAATACTTCTCTCTAATTGTTGGGTTGAATGAGCGCCTTGGTCGGCCTCGAATTTTTCTTTTGTCGGATGGCTCATTTTGTGCCTGCCTGATTCTGGGCATCGACCCATTCGAAAAAGGCGGATTCATCAATCAGGATGCGCTTGCCAATTCGCTTTATGCAGGATGCAAAGCCGTTAGACTTTTCGTTAAAAACTAAATATCGAAGGCCAGCAATGTTGGGATAGAGGTGGTGCTCAGGCCATTGCGTGAGCGGGATTAGTTTGGTTGTCATAGATTGCCTCTCGTTTCTAAGGATAATCAGCACTGCGCTGATTAATGAGAGGATATTACTGATTTGTGGCTATTCTACCCGAGGGTAGTTATGTGCAATTTTCCACCATAGTTCTGGGGCTTTTTTATACAATAATGCGCCCCTAAATTCCAATAGCGCAGTCCAATCCTTTCCACCTCTCGCATGATATTTTCTATATAATGGCAGCTCTTCTGTCATATGATCTGCACCTAAGGACGAAGAAACAAGATCTATGTAGCCGTTATCGCACATCGCCTTCGCTTGCTTTAGTGTTTCACTATAAAATTCAGGACTATTAATCTTATTAGGAAAAATCGTTTTTGCCGCATGGGATCTCTTAATATGCAAGCTATCAGCATCCAGACACCGCAAGTAATCTATCCAATTGCCAAGCCTTTTTTTGTGAGTTGTAGTGCCCTTTTAGGTTTTTGCCGCCTCAGAGCGGTCTCCTGATAGCTGGAGGCTATTTGAGATACGTAATCAAGTTGCACTGAAAGAGGGAGCGTAAAATCTATCACAAAGCATGCTTGTCCCATTTTTAGTTTTATCTCTAGATCGAGGGCGTCTTCAAAAAAATTGGCGCGGAACTTGAGGTTTTCAAACAGTAGTCCTTTGGGTGTTTCTAGTGCTGGATTGTGTAGCATAGTCAAACGCCATGGATTGACTTTTTCTCCAAATAAGCAGGCTGAATTTATAGAGAAGTCAGGGGAATCCACTGCATAGCTTATGCTCAACGGATTTTCTGGCTTCCCGTAAATATCGTAGATTTTTATTATATCGTTTCTTAGGGGCGAGGTAAGCTCAACCGCTTTCAGCCAGACTTCGCGATATAAACTGCTTCTTCTAATGAACTCCCACGCCCACCATTTTATACACCGATCGCGCATGTGGTCATAAGATTTTATGTTATCCCAAGTGCTCACCAAAAATCCTTTCATTCATGCTCGCAACTACTTTGCTGGTATGCGCCTCGCTCAAGTGGGCATAGCGCTTCACCATTTGCAGGGTCTTGTGGCCGAGAACCTCGGCTATTTCGGCTAAGGACGCGCCATTCATGGCGAGATAGCTGGCTTTACTGTGGCGCAGGTCGTGGAAGCGGAAGTTTTGGATTTCAGCGGCGGCAATAGCATCATCCCATGGCTTGCGAATATCGAATGGCTGATCCTTCAGGCGCGGATTGCTATGCGGGAATATCAGCTTCGTGTCGATACGACGCACCTTATTCAGCTTTATGATCTCCGCGAGGGCTAGCCCTGCCAGAGAAACGCGACGGCGCTCGCCATTCTTTGTCTCGTGCAATATGAGGTACTGCTTCTTAATATCCACGTCCTCCCACGTCAGGTTGAGGATTTCGCTAAGCCGCATGCCGGTGGATAGTGCCAGTACCACGACCGGATAAAGGAATGGGCTGGACGATTCGCCGCACACCGCCAAAAGCCGCTTGCGCTCCGCATCAGATAAAAACCGCACACGCCCACGAGGCTCTTTTGGCTTCGACACCTTCCGCATGGGGCTATCTTCGATCCATGCCCAGTCATTCATGGCAATGGTGAACGCATGACTCAGCGCCGCGATATAGCGATTCACTGTCGCCGGAGAGTATTTTGCACCTAATCTCGTTTTGCATTTTGCCAGCTTGTCGCGTTGCTCGGCGATCATCGCGGGCGTTATGTCGATCAGGAAATAGGCTCCCAAGGATTGCCTCCACCATAGAAGCTGGCTTTTTTGCTTAATCTCGCTCTTTGGCTTTTGTGGAAGCACATCCTCAATGTAGCGGTCGATGAGTTCGGCCAGCGTGCGCTTCTTCGCCTCAGTGTTTTTGAAATAGCGCCGATCCTTGATTGCACCCTCGGTAATCTTCGCCCAATCCTTGGCATCGGTAAGGCGCGTAAATGTAGCCGTTTGGAGCGGAAAGCCCTTAATCCGCACCTTCACGCGGTAGGAGGTCTCTCCCGTATCTGCGACGCGTTTTTCTATACTGGCAATATTTTACCCACTTGATAATCAGTGACCGGACGCTACAACAAACGACAGCAAATGGCAATATGTGATAACTAATCCCATGAATATAGATTGTATCTATCTGTAATAAATAAGTTATTGATGTCTTTGTTTTACTAATGGGACACCAGTGGGACAACATATCCCAAAAATGCCCGCCCGAGCGAAGATTACTCAGTTGTCAGATGCTGCGATTTGTTCTGGATTATTGTCCCGCCGGTGTCCCATTATGGAATTTTCTGACGGGAAGAAGTCAACTAAGTCATTAAAAAGATTGGTGGCTCGGGGGTGATTTGAACACCCGACCAAGGGATTATGATTCCCCTGCTCTACCACTGAGCTACCGAGCCGCCCGAGGTCGTAAGGCCGCGCACCTTAGCCAAAATCGCTGGTGTGTCAAGAGGGGTTCAGGCGAGTTGTAAGGATTCGAGCGCAGAACGCAGGTCGTAGATAAATCGCCGCGCTTCTTCGTCCTTATAGGGCTCGGAGGCAGCTCCCCAAACGGGGTTCGGCCATGCCTTATCACCCTGATAGCGCGCGATGAGGTGGATATGCAGCTGCGGCACCTGATTACCGAGCGCGCCGATATTCAGCTTATCCGGCGTCACCAACGCCTGAAAAATATGCGAGACGATGGCGATCTCGTCGCTGAGCTGGTGCTGCTGTTCGCGGCTCAGATCAATCCATTCCCGGGCACCCGCCACTTGGGGCACCAGCAGTACCCACGGAAAAAGCTTGTTATCCATCAGCCGCACGCTACACAAAGGAAGCTCGGTGACAGGGAACGAATCCCGCGCCAGACGCTCGTGCAACTGAAACCCTGTTCCCATATGCAACACCTAACGTTAAAAGAATCACTCAAAAAAATATGCCTCGGGCGCACCCCCTGGGTGTATGTGTATGTGGTGTTGATTCCGCTCGTCAACTGGTCATTCGCGAATGTGCCAAACTACGAGGTTTTCAGCGGCACATGGAACCCGATGGTAATTGTCACAGGGCTGGTACTGGTGGTGCGCGATTTCGCGCAACGCGAGGTAGGACATACGATTTTTCTACCGCTCTGCGTCGGCATCGCCTTCTCGTTTGTCATGGCGCCGCCGCAAATCGCTGCCGCGAGCGCAATCGCCTTTGGCCTCAGCGAATGTATCGACTGGCTGATTTACAGCTTCAGCAAGCGTCCCCTGTCGCAGCGCGTGCTACTCTCGACCGTGGCATCTGCACCGATCGATTCCACCGTCTTTCTGCTCGGCGCGAACATGGCCGTACCGGGGCTTTTTTCGTGGATGACGCTACTGCTCTCCATCCTCAGCAAAATCGCCGGGGGCTATGTCGTCTACAGCATTCTCAAGCGGCGCGAGCGGCAGGCTCTGGCTATTTAAGCTTATAGGGTTGAATAATTACGTGGTCTAACGCTGCTTCTGAGCGCGTGCAACGCGCCCTTCGTTCACCACCTCTTTTAGAAAAATATCCAGCTCTGGGCAATCCTTACGTG
>JBIIEL010000034.1:0-23359 GCA_044237845.1 Rickettsiales bacterium
GGCACTACAGAGTGCCGTGCTCGCGGAAATGGTGAAACTCACCCGCTACTACACGCACAACACCGACGATAAAAGCGATGCATCGCTCCGAGACGGCAAGTTCGACGAGAAAGAATACGCCGCTGCTGCCGAAGCCATCGCCAAGATCAACGAGAAGCTCGCAGAAAAAGGCGTGGTGTTGAGTACGTCTACGATGCCTGCGAATACTGTCGCTAAAGTCAGTGAGAATGGTGCTGATATTAAGCGTTAGGATAGATTGATTGCCCCAAGGGCGATGGCTGCCCCACCTTCGTGGTTCCGATAGCCAGCGGTTGGAACCAGAGCCAACTAAGGCTCTTTGCGGAATTGAACCGCTTTTGCATATACCACTTCCAAAATGGTGCGGGCGACCGGAATCGAACCGGCAAGGGTTTACACCCGACGGATTTTCATACCACTTCGACTTTCGCCGCCGCCTGAACAGGCGTTTGTGGTCTGGACTAGGCGCTGCGCGTTAGCGCCATCTATGCGCACCACTTTAACAGCATCGGGGACGCCTTTGATATGCAATCCAGTATCTGCTTCTCTAAGGGGAAACGATTCCATTGCTTATCTCCGTTACGACCTTGCAAAAGCAAGTAGCGGCCCAAAGTCATGCTGATCGGCGGCTTTTAGGGCGGCAATATAGGCGGCTCGGGTTTGATCGGCGGACCGTAGATGACTTCGGCCCCAGCTAAAGCGCTCATGACCCAATACCACGAGGAGTAAATCAGCCATCAGGCGTGACCAGCGGCCATTGCCATTGGGGAAGGGATGCACAAACACCAGTGCATGGTGAAAGCGCACGGCGATTTCATCGGGTGGGTAGCTCTTATGCTCGATCCAATAGCGCGTGTTCTCGTAAGCCTCATGCAGCCGCACCGACAGTTCCCAATGCGGTACGCCGATATTTTTATCGCTGGTGCGGTAGGTGCCAGCCCAACGCCACACCGCGCCGAACATACGCTTATGCAGGTTGCGCCCGAACGGCTCGCTGACAACATCGCGGCGGCGAGTGAATGCCCAGGATGCCGCTGTGAGGATGTTCTGCTGCTCCAGCTCATTCAGTTCCCGGCGCAGCGTGACATGCGAGGGAATCAGGCCATCGCGTTCTTCAGGCGTCAGTGGGGTAGCATCGTCTGGCTCGATGTCTAAATCCGTCATGGCAATGGATCCCATAAGCGTGCAGGGCGACGCAGCAACTCATCGATAAGTTGCGTCCGCGCTTTCTTACGATAGGTTGTATCTGTCACGGTTTGTTTTTCAAGCTGCATGGTCTGCTCGATGGCGACGAGTTGTTTTTCTGCCAGCAACGCGGCGCGCGTGTGCATGGTTTCCGCGAGGGGCTTGATGGGAACCAGCGCATAGACGAACTGGCAGCCGAGTGCTTCGGCAGCGCGTTCCATACTATGTAGCGTGATCGCTCCATGGATCTCAGCCTTTTCCATCTCGCTGATGCGCGGCTGTTTTACACCAAGGCGGTGCCCAAGCTGTGCCGTGGTCATGCCAAGGGACTCGCGTACCGCACGAATCCATCCACGGGCGGGCCGGGCGACCTTTTTAGCAAAAGGCCGTATCTCTCTCAAGCGCCGATCAAACTGTTCATACGAGGTGATCATGCAATCAGATATACCTTATTATCTATGGCAATGTCAATCGTATATAGCTTATTATAACTTCAGTAATAATAAGACATATAGAATTAAACGTGAGTCCATATTTACGAAAGAATAAGGGTATGAAGAAAAACATAAAAATATACGCTATATAAATCAGCACTATAAACGCATTTTCTCATCAAAATTCTGAACCCTAAAAAAATTAATGGTTGACGTTAAAATTGGTTTTCTGCTAACGAAATTTAACGAATCTTTAACTTTCTATGTGCCGCGTTAAGTTTTTATCTGTTGTATCAGGCTGAATAAAAACAAGAAAAATGCTGTGTCCTTTTTGTAACTATCTGGCTCGGGATAGCAAATGGACGGTTTAGTACAGGATTCTGCGCATACCTCACGGCTTCTGGAGAAGTTGCGCCGTGACTTCGGAGCATCGGTGCTCACAGCATTGGCCGACCCCCAGACCATAGAAATCATGCTCAACGCGGACGGTACGCTCTGGCAGGAGTCTTTTGGCCAGAAAATGGGGCAGATAGGCCGTATGCAGCCAGGCCATGCCGAGGCAGTGATGCGCACCATTGCTGCCTGTCTTGATACAACCATTACGCGTAAAAATCCGATGCTTGAAGGGGAGTTGCCGCTCGACGGTTCCCGCTTTGCCGGGCAAATTCCGCCGGTCGTACATGCGCCGATTTTTTACGATCCGCAAGAAGGCCAGCGCCATCTTTACGCTGGCCGATTATGTCGCCTCGGACATTCTCACCCCGGCTCACAAAGACATCATCGTGGCGGCGGTTCGTAACCGTAGAAATATCCTGGTTGTCGGTGGCACCGGGTCGGGAAAAACGACCCTGACCAATGCCATCATTCACCAGATGGTCGAAGAAAATCCCGAGGAGCGGGTTTTTATTATCGAGGACACGGGAGAGATTCAGTGCTCGGCAAAAAACTCGGTGCAGTACCACACCACGCTCGAAGTGACGATGATGCATCTGCTGCGCACCACACTGCGCATGCGCCCGGATCGTATTCTGGTCGGGGAGGTCAGGGGGCCCGAAGCGCTCGATCTGCTGATGGCATGGAACACCGGCCATGAGGGTGGCGTGGCGACGCTGCATGCCAACAATGCGCGGGCCGGACTCGATCGGCTGGCGATGCTCATCAGTATGCATCCTGAATCTCCTACGCCGATCGAACCGCTGATCGGCGAGGCGGTGCATCTCATCATCCACATTACCAAAACCCCGCACCGAGGCCGGAAGGTGCAGGAGATTCTTGAAGTATCCGGTTACGGCTCAGGCAACTACCACACCAAAACCCTTTGAGAGGAGAAGACCATGCAAGCAACCCGCACGCTCAACCGTTCCCTTTTCTGGCTTGGCCTCGTCGCCGCCATGCTCCTGATGGCAGGACATGCCCATGCCGCCACTACGACCGGCGGCTCGCTTCCCTATGAAACATGGCTGACTTCCTTGCGTAATAGCGTAACGGAGCCGGTGGCATTCGCCCTTTCTGTGATCGGGATTGTGGTGGCCGGTGGGGTGCTGATTTTTGGTGGGGACCTCAACGGATTCTTCCGCACGCTGATTTTTATTGTGCTCGTGATGGCGCTGCTCGTCGGCGCACAGAACATGATGACCAGCTTCTTCGGTGCGGCGGCGGAAGTGTCGGCGATCATCAATCCCGCGCTGCCGCAGGCAGCGTAGCATGACGCTGCGCACCATTCCCATCCACCGGGCCGGGAACCGCCCCAATCTCTTTATGGGCGGCGACCGTGAACTGGTGATGTTTACGGGGCTGGTGGCTGGAGCGCTCGTATTCTCCGCACAGGAAGTGAAGGCAACGATCTTTGGGGCGTCGCTCTGGATCGTTGCTCTCTACCTGCTGCGGCTGATGGCCAAGTCCGATCCGAAGATGCGCGCCGTCTATATGCGCCATCGCAAGTACAAAACCTACTACCCGGCGCGTTCGACACCTTTCCGCGACAACACGCCGCAACAGGGGAAACAGTACAAATGATTATCGCTCTTCTCAGTGCAATTATGGGCGTCACGCTGGTGCTGATACTGGCCATGCGACTATGGGTGGTCGATCAGGAAACGAAGCTCAGCCGTCACCGCGCCAAGGATGCGGGGCTGGCCGACCTGCTCAACTATGCCGCCGAGGTCGAGGACGGCGTGATTGTCTGCAAGAGCGGGGCGCTGATGGCGGCATGGCTCTATCGCGGCAACGACAATGCGAGCAGCACTGACGAGGAACGGGAAATCGTTTCTTACCGCATCAATCAGGCGCTGGCGGCGCTCGGCAATGGCTGGATGGTGCATGTCGATGCGGTACGGCGCAACGCCCCGAACTATAGCGATCCTGGGTTTTCGTATTTCCCGGACGGCATCACGCTCGCCATCGACGAGGAGCGCCGCCGCCATTTCAACAGCCTTGGCACGATGTATGAAGGCTTCTTTGTGATCACGGTGACGTACTTCCCGCCGGTGCTGGCGCAAGCCAAGTTTGTCGAGCTGATGTTTGACGATGACAGCGAAACGATGGACAAAAAAGCGCGCACACGCAGTGTGCTGGCGCAATTCAAGCAGGAAGTCGCGACGCTGGAGTCTCGCCTAGGAACATTCCTGAAACTGGAGCGCCTGCAAGGTCGTCCGGTAATCGCGGAGGATGGCATTGCCAAGACCGAGGATGATTTCCTGCGTTACCTGCAATTCTGTGTGACTGGATTGAATCATCCGGTGCTGCTGCCATCGAATCCGATCTATCTTGATGCGTTGATCGGCGGGCAGGAGCTATGGGGCGGCGTCATTCCCAAAATCGGGCGCAAGTTTATCCAGGTCGTATCCATCGAGGGGTTCCCGATGGAATCCTATCCCGGCATTCTGGCCCAGCTCGCCGAGCTACCAGTCGAATATCGCTGGAACAGCCGGTTCATTTTCATGGACCAGCATGAGGCGGTCGCGCATCTGGAGAAATTCCGCAAGAAATGGCGGCAGAAAGTGCGCGGCTTCTTCGATCAGGTGTTCAATACCAACACTGGCCATATCGACCAGGATGCGGTGGCGATGGTGGCCGACGCCGAATCGGCCATCGCTGAAATCAAGAGCGGCATCACAGGCGCTGGCTATTACACGAGCACGGTCATCCTGATGGATGAAGATCGTCCGAAGCTCGAAGCCGCTGCCATCCAGATCGAAAAATCCATCAGCAGCCTTGGTTTCGCGGCGCGCGTCGAAACGATCAACACGATGGATGCGTATCTGGGTAGCCTACCGGGTCATGGCGTCGAGAATGTGCGCCGCCCCATCCTCAATGCGCTGAACCTCGCGGACCTGCTTCCAACCAGCTCCATCTGGACGGGCGAGAATTATGCGCCCTGTCCGTTCTATCCGCCATCTTCACCGCCCTTGCTCTATTGCATGACCACAGGCCATACGCCGTTTCGCCTGAACCTGCATGTGCGCGATCTCGGCCATACCATCCTATTCGGCCCGACCGGCGCAGGAAAATCGACGCACTTGGCGTTACTGGCCGCACAGCTTCGGCGCTATCCCGGTATGAGCATTTTTGCGTTCGATAAGGGCATGTCGCTCTACCCGCTGACCAAGGCCAGCGGCGGCAGGCATTTCACGGTGGCAGGCGATAACGATCAGCTTTCCTTCTGCCCGCTGCAATTCCTCGACACCCGCAATGATCGATCCTGGGCGATGGAATGGATCGACGCCATTCTGGCGCTTAACGGTTTAATAAGCACTCCTGGCCAACGCAACGAAATCGCCAGCGCGATTATGAGTATGCATGCCACCGGTTCGCATAGCCTGACAGAATTCACCTCCAGCATTCAGGATCGCGCTGTGCGCGAGGCCTTGAAACAGTACACCGTTGAAGGTTCCATGGGGCATCTGCTCGATGCCGAAGAGGACGGGCTAGATCTCTCGCATTTCATGACCTTTGAGATCGAAGAATTGATGGGCCTTGGTGAGAAATACGCTCTGCCGGTGCTGCTCTATCTGTTCCGCCGCATCGAGCGGTCGCTGCAAGGTCAGCCCGCCGCCATCATTCTCGACGAGGCGTGGCTGATGCTCGGCCATGAAGTATTCCGCGAGAAAATACGCGAATGGTTGAAGGCGCTGCGCAAGGCGAACTGCATGGTCATCATGGCGACACAAAGCCTCACCGATGCGTCGCGTTCCGGTATCCTCGACGTGATCGTCGAATCCACCGCGACCAAGATATTCCTACCCAACCTATTTGCCCGTGATGAAGATGCAGCAGCGCTTTACCGCCGCTTTGGCCTCAATAACCGCCAGATCGACATTATCGCCACCGCTACGCCGAAGCGCCAGTATTATTACGTTTCCGAGAAAGGGCGGCGACTCTATGACCTCGCGCTAGGGCCGCTGGCGCTTTCGTTCGTCGGCGCATCCGACAAGGAATCCATCGCCTCCATTCGCGCGCTTGAAACAAAGCATGGCGAGCAGTGGATCGGCGAGTGGCTCAAATCCCGCAACGTCGATTTGTATGAGTATGTCGAGGAGGTAGCAGCATGAAACAGCAACCCGCATCTGCACAGGCGGCAGCAGTCCCGCAAAAGAGCCCGTATCTCAACGCGCGCCTGTTCTGGAATGACCACACCAAAGGGCTGATGAATGCAGTGCGGCTATGGCAGACTATTGCATTGCTCTGCCTGATGATTACACTGGTGGCGGTCGGTGGTACGCTGCATATCGCCAGCCAGTCAAAATTCATTCCCTATGTGGTCGAGGTAGACAAGCTCGGCCAGTCGGTCGCGGTCGCCCCGGCGCAAGTGGCGGCTCCGGCGGATGCGCGGGTGGTCCATGCCAGTATTGCCGCGTTTATCAGCAATGCCCGCCTGGTCACGCCGGACGTGGCGCTCCAGCGCAAAGCCATCTTCTCCGTCTTTGCGATGCTGAAATCTGACGCGCCCGCCACGGCAAAAATGACCGATTGGCTCAATGGCGACGAAACCCGCAGCCCCTTCAACCGTGCCGCCAAGGAAACGGTCGAAACGGAAATCATCTCCGTGCTGCCGCAATCGCCGGACACTTGGCAGGTTGAGTGGAACGAAAAGACCTTTGACCGCAAAGGAACGCTGGTCGGCAAGCCATCGCGCATGCGCGCGCTGCTAACGGTCGAAACCCTCGCGCCCACCTCGGATACGTCCGAGGAGAAGATACGGCAAAACCCGCTGGGGATTTATGTGAAAGATTTTAGCTGGTCGAAACAAAACGGATAGGAGCGAGCCATGAAGTGTCTTCGACATATTTTTTTGATAGGGTATATGTGCATGGCCGTTCCCGCACATGCTGTCACGAGTAAGGCGGTCGAAGACCGCTATTTTGGTGACGATGACCTTGTGCTGACGCCGCAGGAAAAAGAGGGCATCGCCATTGCCAAGGGGTGGAAAACCCCGAATGGCAAGGCCGACAAGCCAGCGCCCGGCCCGGACGGTTCGGTGAGCTTCCTGTTTGGCGCGTCGCAGCCGAGTATTGTCTGCGCGGTGCTGCAAGTCTGCGATGTCGAATTGCAAGCAGGCGAGCAGGTGAATTCCATCCATCTTGGCGATACCGCGCGCTGGACTATTTCCCCGGCGATCACCGGCACCAGCGAGAACGAAGTGCAGCACCTCATCATCAAGCCGATGGATGTGGGCCTAAGCACGTCATTGATTGTGACGACCAACCGGCGCACCTACCATATCCGGCTGCGTTCCGCGCATGATGACTATATGCCAAAAGTGACCTTTGTGTACCCAGAGGAAGCGATCAAGAAATGGGACATTGCCAAGGCGGCGAGTGATCAGGATCACGCCAAAAAGACCATTCCTGAGACCGGCGAATATCTCGGCAATCTTGATTTCCATTATAGCGTGGATGGCAGCAGCAGCTGGAAGCCCACCCGCGTCTATAATGACGGTAAGAAAACCATTCTGGAAATGCCGACTAAGATGGCGCAGAGCGAAGCGCCGACCTTGCTGATCCTGCGCAAGGAAGGCGGGGTATTCAGTGATGACGAGCAGGTGATGGTCAATTACCGCGTGCAGAACGATCGCTACATTGTCGATAGCCCGTTCGATAAAGCCATCCTCGTTGCCGGAGTCGGCAGCAATCAGGATCGTGTCACCATCACACGGGAGAAGTAAGATGCGCGCTGCAATCCTGATACTGGCGCTTGCTACACTGACTGCCTGCGCTCAGCAATCCGGCAACTATGCCGGACTCAGTGCCACCACCAATGCAGAATTGGCGACGGATACCGTCCGCAAGCTGGAGGCGCTCTATCCTCCGGCCTCCACCCATATTCTGCTGTCGCAGGCGACGGAGGATGCTTATGGCGAGGCGCTGGAGAAGAAGCTGCGCGAACGTGGCTATGCGCTGCAAACTTCCGATGGGCTGGATTGGCTGGCCGCATCGCCGGGTGCCCAACCAGCACCCGCGATAACGCCAGTAAAGCCACCTGCGACCCATACAGCTAGCGGCAAGCCTGCCAAGCCCTCTACCATTACCCATCAGGCGGTGCCGGTCATTCCTGTGACGCAAACTACGCCCGCGGCACCGGAGGCAACAAACCTCTCAGTTGGCTACCTTGTCGATCAGCTGGGAAGCGGGCTGTACCGCGTGACGATCACTGCCGATGCGCGGGTAGTGAGCCGTGTCTATACGGCTTCCAAAAATCATCTGGCCGCTGCCGGTGCGTGGTCGCTGAAGGAGTAGTTATGGCCAAGGACGATTTGCTATCCCCGTCTGCCTCTCCCTCGCAACTCAGCAAGCGGTTCGGGGTGCGGCGCGTCAATAATCTTCCGCTCTACCTGATTGGCGGTACGATCATGCTGTTTGCGCTCATTATGGGGCTGGTGATGATGGAGCGTGCGCATCCGCGAACGAGTGAAAATGCACTGACAGCCGGGGCATATGACGATGCCATACAACAGGCTATGTCCATTGCGGGCAACCGCAAGGGCGGATTCGTCGCTGCCGCCGATGTGCTGCAGGACGAAGACAAGGTTCCTGGCCTTGTGGTGCCCATTGCCATTCCCGATGGCATGGACAAGCCGCCACTGCCGCCACGTCTGAAAGAAACCGCGCAGGCAGACCCCGATGCTGATCGCATCTATCAAACTAAAATGCAGCTGTTTGAGAACGCGGTGCGCAGCAAAACCTCGGTGCCGCTGACCGAGTTGCAGGCGGCATTGCCGACGAACCATGCAGAAACCCTGACCCGCCTGAGTGAGACGCAGCAGCGAGTGACAGCCTTGCAGCAAAGCGCCGATCCGACGACTTCCTTCAAAACCCAGCTTGCCCAATTAGAGACCAAGCGCGGCGTTTCTGCCAGCAGCCAGCGCAATGACCTTGGGAAATTCGACAAGAAGGATAAGAGCGATCGCTGGCAGATGGATACGCAGGCGGATGCGCCCAAAACGCCGTACACACTGCGCGCAGGGTTTGTCATTCCAGCCACCTTGATTTCAGGGATTAACTCCGAACTGCCGGGACAAATCATCGGTCAGATCAGCCAGAACGTCTATGACACGGGAACCGGCAAGCATTTGCTGCTGCCACAAGGCTCGCGCCTGGTCGGCACCTATACCTCCGATGTCTCCTACGGCCAATCACGGGTCATGGTCGCATGGCAGCGCATTGTCTTCCCGGATGGTAAGGCACTTGATATCGGTGCCATGCCCGGTGCAGACGGTGCAGGCTATGCAGGATTCAGTGACCAGACCAATAATCATTATCTGCGTATCTTTGGCTCGGCGCTGCTGATGTCGGGTATTACGGCAGGCACGTCACTCAGTCAGAACAGTAATGCGGGCGGGATTTATGGACAACCTTCGGCAAGCGCCGCCATGAGCGAGGCGTTGGGGCAGCAGCTCGGCAATGTCACCGCGCAGATGATTAGCAAGAATCTGAGCGTTTCACCAACCCTCGAAATCCGTGCGGGCTTCCGCTTCAATGTCATGTGCGTCAAAGACCTCGTGCTTGATAAGCCTTACACGGCCTTTGATTATTCTGAAGGAGACCCGTCATGAAACAGCGTCATCGCCTTGTGCTCACCACCCTATGCTGTGTTTTGGCAAACACGGTGCAGGCTGAAGGGATTATCACCTTCGATCCCACTAATGTCGTGCAGACCACCATCAGCGCGCAAGAGGCGGTTACCCAGACCGCACGGCAATTGCAGCAATACCAGACCCAACTCCAGCAATTGCAGAACCAGCTCCAGAATACCGCCAATCCGAGTAGTTTCGTCTGGGATAATGCCGATGCCACCATCAATCATATTCTGGCAACGCTCAATACGCTCGATACTTACACCAACCAAGCGGGCAGTCTCGACAGTTACCTGCATCAATTCTCCGACGCAGCTCAGTATCAAAGTAATTCCTGCATCGGCACGGGGGGATGTACCGGTGCACAAATTGGCCAGCTCAATAGCAGTCATTATGCGGGGTCAGGGGCACAGAAGACGGCCAATGACAACTTGCTGCGCAATATCGCGGCACAGCAACAGCAACTACGCAGCGATGCGCAAAATCTGGTGACGCTCCAGCAAAACGCCCAATCTTCCACGGGTCAGATGCAGGCACTCCAAGCCGCCAACCAGCTTGCCAGTAATCAGGCGGTGCAGCTGTTACAGATTCGTACGCTGCTGATGGCGCAACAAACGGCGGAGGCGTTGCGCGCCGAATCGACCATCGACCGTGAAGCCAAACAGCAAGCAGCGCATGACGTATTCATCGGTACCACACCTGCCGCAAGCCAGCCCTATAACGCACTCAGCTACACGGGTGCTGCACCATGAGAAGGATGCTACAGCGCCTCGTCACGCTGCTGCTCGTCACCGCCGCTGCGCTATATTCTGTTGGTGCGCGCGCTGCGGTTTCATCGAGTAATATCCTGAGCAACGTGACGGATCAGTTCCATGCGCAGGCGGCGAGCTGGGGTGGTATCATCACCGGCTATGCCACAAATCTGTTCTGGACGCTGGGGACGATCAGTCTGGTCTTTACAGGCGTGACCCTCATTCTCAAAAAAGCGGATATCGGCGAGTTCTTCGCCGAGTTCATCCGTTTCATCCTCTTCTTCGGGTTCTTTCTCTGGCTGCTGCAAAATGCGGCGGCGATTGGTTCTGCGATCCTCCACTCGCTGATGATAATCGGTGCTAATGCCAGCCAGACCGGCGTTGCTAATCCCTCTGCGGTAATGGATATCGGCTTCAATATCTTCCACAAGGTGATGGAACAGACCAGCATCTGGTCGCCGGTCGATAGCATGATCGGAATGTTTCTGGCGGCCATTGTCCTGGTCTGCATTGCGCTTATTGCCGCCAATATGACCATCATGCTCTGCTCGGCGTGGATTCTGCTCTATGGCGGCATTTTCTTTCTAGGCTTTGACGGCTCGCGCTGGACGTCCGACATCGCTATCAATTACTACAAGGCAATCCTTGGCGTGGCTGCCAGCCTGATGGCGATGGTGCTGATGGTCGGCATCGCCCAAAGCATCATCACCAGTTACTACAACCAGATGAGCACCGGTATCGACATCAACGAGATTGCCACGATCATGGTGGTCGCCGTGATTCTCCTCTTGCTGGTGCACCGTGTGCCGGGGCTGATCTCTGGTATCCTCACGGGTGCCAGCATCAGCCATTCCGGCATCGGCTCATGGAGTGCGGGGCATGCGATGGGGGCAATGGGTGTGGCGGCCACAGCTGCGATTACCACCGGTGCGGTTGCCTCGACAGCGGCACGGCATATCGGCAGTGGCGGTGTTGCCATGATGGCCGCCCTCCAAGCCGCACAGCAGGCGATGGCAGAAGGGAACGCGCAACCTGCGACCCGCGGCGGTCTCCACGAAGCCATGGGTAGCGGCAACGGTTTTATGAGTACCGCAGGTGGTGCGCAGCCAGCCAATGGTAAGGGTGCGAGTCCTATCCAAAGCGCATCCTCCCATCCACCCAATATGCCCAACTCGATTAGCGTGGTGGGGGATACGCCAGACGATGAAATTGCTGCCTTTGTTCATAAACCATAGGAGTGCATCATGCCCCGGCTTTGCCTATTCATGCTCGTTGTTTTGTTAACCTTCACTTCAGGAGAAGCACGTGCCGCAGACCCCTGCGAGTCACTCCTCTGCATGGCAGGTAAGTTACAGGGGCAAAGTGGCGGCGATGCTTGTAGTGCGCCCATTGGCGATTATTTTGCTATCATGAAGTTTGGTCGGCATGGCAGATTTAACCCCAGCAAGACAGCCGCCGCACGGCTCAATTTCCTCACAAGCTGCGCCGCCGATGGCGTCGGCGACTGGCCAATGCGTATCAATGCGGCCTATGGCCCGCTGCGTAGTATGGGGTGGTAAGATATGGCGCTGGCCGATGTATCTCCCGCCTTGGAAGAACGTGTGTTGTGCTCCGTCGCCGCCGCCATTAAATACAATGTCCCCGCGAATATCGTTCTGGCGGTCGCGGAATTGGAGGGAGGAGAACCCGGCCTCTATCGCCGCAACAGCAACGGCTCACGTGATGTGGGCGTCATGCAGATCAACACACACTACCTCGCCGATCTATCCGCCTACGGCATCACCGCCAGAGACGTCGCCGAAGCCGGTTGCTATCCCTATGAACTGGCAACATGGCGACTGCGTAACCATCTCCTGCACGATAAGGGCGATCTCTGGACAAAAGCTGCGAATTACCACTCACGCACGCCGGAATATAACATAGTGTACCGGGCCAAACTCAAACTCTCCGCCGCGCAGTGGGCGGCGTGGCTTGCACAGCGGTTTGAGGTGGTGCGTTATCCGGCTATGCAACGGCATTAAAGAGAAGGAAACTACACGAGATTGAAGAAGACTGATTTATAAGAGACAAATGGCAATCAACAGGACTCTCATCTCCTTCAGCACCCTCAATCGTCAAACAAAGTAGACATCAACGTTGAAATAGAGGTGTTTTTAGCCTCGCACATAGGCCAACTGCGCCACGCAGTTGGCCTATGTGCGAGGCAAAGTCAATTAAATCATCAATATTCCTATTGCTGATATGCTATGGTGGTGCTATATTTAGTTTAACAACCCGTACCGCGTGCGGTATGGTGAGAAGGCTGCTTTAGGGCAGCCTTCGCTTTTTCTAGGGTTCATTATGCAGCGCACATGGATTTATGTAGATGGGTTTAATCTGTATTATAACTCTTTAAAACACACCCAATACAGATGGCTTGATCTTAAGAAGCTTTGCGAAGAAATGCTGGCTTCCTTCAATAATGTTGAGCGTATCAAATACTTCACCGCTCGGGTGGTTGATAAATTCAATACAGGTTGCGCGAGAGATCAGCAGGCATATCTAGATGCCTTGGGGACATTGCCAGAAGTAGAAATTATTTACGGTAATTTTTTGAGTCATAATGTGCTAATGCCATTGGCGACCCCTCCTGCAAAAGGAAACAAATTTGCCGAAGTCATCAGAACAGATGAGAAAGGATCGGATGTTAATTTGGCATCGCATCTCTTGAATGATGCGTGGAAGAACGAGTTTGATGTTGCTGTTGTCATCTCAAATGATAGCGATTTGGCCACCCCCATAAACATGGTTCTTAAAGATCATAAAAAGAAGGTGGGCATTATGCATCCCACTCCTTATTTGGCTCATTCCTTAGTACAGACCAGCCCATCCTTCCGAAAAAAGATTACTCCTGCGCATCTAAAGCCGTCGTTGTTTCCACAAACCATTGATGCCACCCCACCTATAGTTATGCCCACTGGGTGGGATGTTGAAGATAGTTACAAACTCCAAAGGCGCAAAGAGCGGACGAAAAATAATAAGGCAAACTAGTCAGGGTGGCGCTTCACCACACCCACAGCGGACGCACAGTGCTAATAACCATCGCCCTGTCCGCTACCCCAAAATACCGCGCATCGAAGGATTTGGCACTGTAGTCGGACATCAGCAGCACAGAATTTACATCGAGGGCGGGGATATCAACTGTGAGGTGAGGTAGTGGTCGTCCCTCCAAATCCACATCCATCGGCTTGCTGTTCGGCAGCAAAGTACCGTTTACGGTGACGCCGAGATCGGAAATCGTGACATGATCACCCGGCGCAGCGAGGATTTTTTTTATCATGTACTCGTAGCCGCCCGGACAGAATCCAGGCCCAATATAGCCGCGTGCCCGTGCCTCTTGAAACGCCTTGGTGTCCGGCGGGCAGAAGATCACCAGCGCGCCTTTTTTGATGGGATCATGCGTCTTGATGTAGAGGCCGGGTGGATAGCTGTGGGTGGTGTTGATGCGGATTCCTGCGTGCTGCGCCGATGCGATCAGCGCCAAGAGAAAGCAGCCGGTCATCACAATGCTCTTGGCTCGACTCGTCATGCAACTCCAGTTTCTAAGCCATTCCCCGTGCAAGCTAGAGCGTGTCACTGGCCTTCGGCGCTTGTATCTCCGCCCGTTTCTGGAAAGCCGGGTCTTTGAAATACAGCGTCTGCTGCCCAAGGATGGCGGGGAATCCTGCGCAGTAGATGACCATCTCGCCGGGTTCCTGGATCATGCCGTTGCCATCCTTCACCGGCCCTCGCATCCGCATGCTCTCATCTGGGGTGAGGAGGGGACGTTGTACCTCTTGGAACGTCCGCGATACTTGCCCAAGCATCGTGCTTACACGCTTGCCGCTGGTAGTGATCTGTTCCTTGACGATGGTGGTCTGTCCCGTGAGCTTCGAGAGATGCTCGGCAGTTTCCAGCCGGTTCGGTGGAAACGCGACCTGCACATGGCAGTTGGATGTGATGCTTTCCTCCTTGCCGTAATGGTTCTGGAGCTGGCTCAAGTCCTGCACGATCAGGTAGCATTTGATGCCATACCCGGCGACAAAAGCCAGCGATTCCTGCATGATCTCCAGCTTGCCCAAGCTGGCGAACTCATCGAGCATCATCAACAGCCGGTGGTTATAGCGCGCCTTAGGCCGTCCGCTCTCGAACTCCATATCGTCCGCCAGCAGGCGCAGGATCATGTTGATGATGATCCGCACCAGCGGCTGCAAGCGCGTCTTGTCGTTGGGCTTGGTGACGATGTAGAGGCTCACCGGATCGGTATGGTGCATCAGATCCCGTATGCAGAACTCTGAGCTGCTGATATTGCGCGCGACGACCGGGTCGCGGTAGAGCGACAGGTAGGATTTTGTGCTTGAGAGGACGCTGCCTGCTTCTTCCTCCGGGCGGTCAATCATATCCCGTCCCACCGCGGCGACCACCGGATGTGGCGTGCCATTGCGATGCGGGTAAGTGGTCATTTCCTGCCAGACTTCATCCACCGGATGGTCGGGATTGGACAGTAGGGCATCGAGCGCCGGAAGTGTCGCGTTTTTGCCTTCGGCATGGCTCTTATAAAGCAGATGCAGAATGGCACCGACCAGCAAGCCTTGGGCAGTCTTCTGCCAGTGGGAGGTGAGTCCTTTACCATCCGGGTCAACGATCAGTGTGGCGAGGTTCTGCACGTCGCCCACCTCATGCGCGGTGCCGAGGCGGATTTCGGCGAGGGGGTTAAATTTAATGCTGGTGGTGGGGTTGGCCGGATCAAAGCGCAGCACGCGATTGCCCGCATGGGCCTTGCGCCATCCCGCCGTCAACTCCCACAGCTCGCCTTTAAGGTCGAGAACAACAGCACTATGCGGCCAGCTGAGCAAGGTCGGCACCACTAGCCCGACGCCTTTGCCGCTGC
Organism: Rickettsiales bacterium; assembly: GCA_044237845.1. Lineage (GTDB taxonomy): Bacteria > Pseudomonadota > Alphaproteobacteria > Rickettsiales > UBA3002 > QFOX01. The sequence goes on from JBIIEL010000034.1 coordinate 15,370, forward strand.
GCGTCGGGGCATAGCACAGCACATGCTCTGGCCCGTTATGCCGCAGGTAGTGGATATCCTTACGCTCATCCTCCCACGCGCCGACATAGACGCCTTCCTGGATATCGACGCCTTTCTTGACGAGCAGGCCAGCGGCTTCAATGTCGGCTCTGGTAGCCCATCGTGCCGAGCCGTGGATATGTTCATGCGCACGTGACGAATGGGAAACAGCCAACGAGCGCATTAATGTCGCCAGCATCAGCGAGGCGGATACGGTCAAGCCCAGCGACGCGGCTTGCGGCAGTGGATGCGCAACGGCATACAACGCTGCGGCGAGTGGTCCGCTGGCCAGTGAGGTGAGAACGAGTAAGGTTTGAACCTTATCTCTAGGTCGTTGATGCGCGAGTTCAACGCGCGAGCCGATAGCTGTATTGCGTGTTTTTTGCACTACTGCATCCCCAGCCTACGGTTAGCTTAGCGTAATATAGTCCTACGGTATAGTTTCGCCAATGTACAGGTTGCCTGCAAAAGCACTTCCGTGCTTTTGTTTATTCCTAATAAACGTGAAGTTTGTGGTAAGCATCAAGCGGATCGGCGGCGATTAACTGTAGCAACGTATGTGTTGCGCCGCTGGGGTTGCGTTTGCCTAACTCCCAATTACGTACTGAATATTTACTAAAATGAAATGCCATTGCAAACTGATCACGGTTCATGCCCAGCGTATCCCGAATACGTTTAACATCGATGGAATCCTGCTCGGCAGGATAGCGAATAACATCACCATCCAATGCTTCCTGCATGGCCTGCATGATCTTTTTACCCGCGCTTGTCATATTTTTTGTAGCTGTTTTTGTCATCGTTTTTCTCCTTCGTATTTCGCTTTCAACCTATCGGCTAGTTTGGCGAGTTCATTCACATCACGGTCGCTTAAGTTTTCTTTCTCATTTTTGGCAAAGAGCGAAAGTAAGGTGAGCGGAGTATCCTCACGGTAAAAATAATAAATAATCCGCACCCCACCACTTTTACCTGTGCCTGGCCGCGCCCACCGCAGCTTGCGCATGCCGTGAGTGCCACGGATTACTGCGCCCGCTTGTGGGTCGTGACGCAAAAAATCATGCAGCGTCGTTCGCTGTGATTTACCAACCAGCTTGTCAAAGCTTTTGCCAAACTGGTTGGTTTCTTGAATATCTGCGGTCAATCCCATTGCGGATGAAGTGTATCCAATGGATATGGATTTGTCAAGCATACAATGTATCCAATGGATACGAAATGAGAGTTGGTTTATAGAAGTGCTCTCTGTTGAAAGGGCGAGTCTGACTTTTCCCTACAACCTCCTGCTCCTAATCCGCACAATGCCGATGCCCTTGGTTTCGACCTTCATGCCGACGCGTAAGCGGCGCAGCCGGTGGGCCGTCTTCTCGTCAAGCGGCATGACCAGTATTTCGGTCGGGGTTTGCAAGAGCATGAGGGTTTTTCCTTCCACATGGCGCATTCCGGCATAAGCATGACTGCCCGCATCGGCGGCCTCATAGCGGCGATGGGGTGGGATGGCGATGCCTTTTTCACGTTTGGCGGTGCGTTCGGCCACATAGCGGGTCACGGCATCATCCGCCGGTGCTTCCAGCACCTGCGTTGCCGTTCTGGCCTTGCGCTGTTCCTCCATCGCCGGATCGGCAAAGGTGACCTTGAGGTTGGCCTTGGTGGCAATGTCAATCACCTGCGCCCGGAACTTCTCGGTTCCTTGGATGGAAAGATGCGGCCCAAAGCGCTGGATGGCGATATGCAGGGTGGGCGTAAGTACATCCTCCCCTAAATTATCAGACAGGCGAAGCCTGTTTCCTTCGTCGCGGATGACCGTCTTGGCAAGCTGGTAATGCACGGTGCCGCGCTTGGTGACGGTGTCGATGGTGACGGTGTCGATGGTGAGGTTGATACGCTGGCGAGAGATATGGGGTGCTTCCCCTGCAATCGCGTTGCCATGGGCTTGCCGTGTGTAACGTCGCCGCAGCACTTCCAATGCCTCGGCGTTGCCCTGCGTGGCCTTGACCTTCAGCCAGTCATACCACGCACCAAGCCTGCCCTTCTCATAAATAGCCTGCCGGTCCTGCCGGTAGTACTGCCGGATATGCTCAAGTTCCTTAGTGAGGCTCTTGGCTACCGCATGGCAGAGGATGGCCTTGGCGGCACGGCCCTTGGTTAGCTTAATCAGCGCCCGCTTGGTCTTGGCCGCACCCAGTGCGGCAGCAATACGTCGATCCTTACGGCTCTTCGCCCGATCGGCCATCACCGCGTAGCGTTGCTTATGCTCGCGCCGTTCTCGCTCATAGAGTGCCCATAGCGCGCTGGTGTCGATGGTCGAGGCCACGGCCTTGGGCACATACTGTCGTTCCGGTGTCAGCGTGACGGTAGCAGGCGTAAACGCTCCCATGCGTTTCTCCAGCGCAGGCTTCGATAAATGCCGCGACACCGAGCTAGCCTTGGCCCCAATGCCATTGCGATCGACAATCACTAGCCCATTGCCACGTTCCGCCATCGTCAGCCCATTCTTCGCCAGCAGGGCGTGCATCTCCGCCCATGAATCGCAAATGATTAAATCCGACAGTACGCCCCGCTTGATCCAGCCGATCAGGCTCTCGATGCCGGAGGCTTTCTCCATGTCCTGGGCGCGGGCTTCGCCCTGCGTCATGCGGGGCACATGGTTATCGGCAGCGATGCCATATTCCTGTTCAAGCTTGATGCATAAGGCACCCAGAGCCCGCTTGTCGTAATAGGGTTCATGCGCCGTGAAGCGGGTCGGGTGTATCTTGTTGATGGCGAGGTGGATATGCATATGGTCGGTGTCGTAATGCACCGCACTTACCCGCTGGTGCTCGGCATAGCCGAGTGTTTCACAAATACGATTTTCAATCACCCGAAGGGTGGCCTCCGAAGGGGCATCCCCCTCACGGAAGGAGATGAGCAGGTGGTAGGTCTTATCCATCCGTGTACGGGTGTTATTTGCCTGTACGGCTTCGGCCTCTAACGCTGCCCATGCAGGTACCTCACTCTGGCAGTTTGTGACCCGGATCGTACCCACCCGTTCATGCTTTTCCTGCGTGCCGGTGATGTACTGCACCAGCCGTGCAAAACTACTCATCTGTTGGTTGCGAAGCGCGATCCGTTTGGCGATCATCTCACACCCTCCGAGCGGCTTCAAAGAGTGTCGCCTGCGTCATCTGAATGTCAGCCAATAGGGCTTCGATGTTATGGACGGTCCGGTCTGCATCCTTAAGCCGTTCATTATTTGTCAGGAGCATTTTGAGGAGGCCACCAAGCCGTCCAAGGTCCCCGTTAACCTTGGCCAATTCCATGACGGCTTTGGCATCAAGCACGGCCTTCGGCCGATGATTGAGTCCAAGGGTTCTGAGGTACGCCGCCACGGACATGCCACACGCTTTGGCGCGGGTTTTGATCTCCTCCTTTTCGGAGGGCAAGCAGGGGACGGGGATCAGTTTGATCCGCTGGCGGGAAGGCTTCTTTTCCATCGTTACCTCCAGGCGGTAGCCGGGCTACCTCGTAGAGCAGGAAGTCGTTGAGCCGAAGGGCGAATAAGATCGTAATGTTATATAACATTACACATCCTGCCCACAAATTAAAGCCTATATATCAGCTTTTGCCGCGTGCTGCAACCGTCCGGTTCTGACAGGGAATCGGCAGGGGGAAGCGACCGGTCTGTAAGGTCGCTAGCGGCATCCGGCAGAGAGGAAGAACCCCTTCCTACCGGATGGAGCAATAGGGGTATGAACAGGGTATCCGAAGGGGGCAATATCCCCATCCTAGCCGGTACGCCAGGATGGGGATGTGGGGTGGATTACCGGAGAGGGAATCACTCCCCTAAAGCCATCCTTCGGTGGTGTGGCTTTAGGGGTGGCAGAAGGATGGGTAGGGGGAGGGTATCGCCAACCAGACGATTAAGATAATAATTAACTAACCGGGCAAAAATAGGGATCGGGCTATTCCAAAAATTCTTGTTTATCAGGAATGCGGGTGAATGCGATCTTGGTGCCCGAAAAGGTCTTGCCTTGCGACGGCAACATACCGATCAGGATGGAGTCCCGTCCGTACTTTTGGTTGATGGCATCGAGTGCCTTTGACATGCGTTCGGAACGCTGCCGTTGGTTCAATTCTGCTTCCGGCAATTCCGCAAATAGCTCTTGCTGGAGTGAGGCTGTTTCACGGAGCCCATACACCGATACGGAAATCTTTTTGATGCGTGCCCCACGGGCCTGCGGCATCAGCTCGGCCCATGTCTGGTCGAGCAGGTGCAAGAAGGTCATGCTGTCCTGCGCCCGAAAGAAGCGCAGGCCAGTTTCGAGCCGGGTGCCGTTCTCCAAACGCACGGCGAGATGGAAACTCGATGCGTAATGTTCCATGCGCCGCAGGCGGCTGGCGACTTTGAGTATCAGGCGGCGCGCAACGTATTTGGCCTTGGCTGGGTCGCGCAAGTCCGGGGCCAGCACATGGCTATGGCCGATGGTGCTGTGGCTGGTTTCTTCCTCCGGCAGTTCGATGCCGCGCAGCTGATACCACATTTTCTCACCCCATACGCTGCCCCATAGCTTACGCATTTGCGACGGGTCGAGCGGCCAAAGCTGGTCAAGGCGGTGGATGCCCTTTTGGTTAAGCCGTACTTCCATATTGCGGCCAATGCCGGGTAAGTCGCGTAGCGACAACTCGGCCAGCTTCTCCTGCGCCTGGTCGGCGGGCAATAGGGTGAGCCCGTCCGGCTTGTGCAGGTCGGTCGCTACCTTGGCGAGGTAGCGGTTGGGGGCGATGCCAATCGAGCAGCGGACATATTCGCCGATATTGGCAGCCAGCCCCCGCTTGATCGCATGGGCTATTTCCGTCGCCCGTGTGACCTCGTTATCCATCATTCGGCAGGCAACCTCGTCGATCGAGCAGACCATCGTGATGGGAATATGCCGATCCACCTCTTGCAAGATGCGGTGATGGTAATCGAGGTAATGCTCATGGTTTGCCAGCACGCAAACGATACCGGGGCAGCGTTTCTTGGCCTCCCATATTGGCGTGCCGGTGCTGATGCCGAAGGCTTTGGCTTCATAGCTGGCGGCAATCGCGCAGGTCGCATCCGTTTCGACCGGCACGACAGCAACCGGCCTGCCGCGCAGTTCAGGCCGCATCTGCTGCTCAACGCTCGCAAAGTAGCTGTTGAAGTCGATATACAGCCAGCGCAGACCGCTGGCTGTAGGAGTGTTTAAAGGGGGGAGCATGGGTGCCACAGTAGCACAACCAGCCCCCTGAATCTAGGCAGGAGCTGGATATGTGATTAAGCTCCTGTTTCAAAGAGGCTTGGTTGCCGATAACTTCCAGCCTGATTCAGCACAGCAGCCAATTCACGCACGGCGGCAGCGAGATCACCTTTCTCCCAGCAGTCGATCACGTGCTGAGCGGCAGTGACTAGTACCGGAGTGATAGAAGCGAGCTGAGCGATTTCCTCCTGCCGGGCTGCTGGCAGGTTCTCGTTGGTGTCGAGAATCTTTTCGCCGTTCTCGTCAAAGACCTCATAGGCAGGGATTTCGTTGCCATCCTGTGCGGTGTACGGCGAATAATCGTTGGTCCATTCGATCGTCATGGGGTGCTCCTGTAAGAAAGGGGCGGGCTTGCGCCCGCCCGTGAGGTTTAGTTTTCCGATGCAACGCGGAGGTTGATCCTGCCATCGAGCGGTACGCATTCGAGCTGGATGCTGAAGCCCTTGCCGTCCTTGTGTGCCCATGCGGCACCGATGCGTGTCCAGTAGCCCTTATGTGCGCCTTCACGCACCTGATAGGCAATATGGGTGGGGGCTTTATAGGCAATATGGGTGGGGGCTTTGCTGCCGTTGGTTTCTGTTACTGATTGGCTCATGTTCGTCTCCTTGGTTTGAAGGCTGCACCATTGCGTCCTTATGAGATCGACCCGAAGCCGCCGAAGCCGTGGAGCGCAGCGATGGTCAAACCGAGAATTGGGGGAGACCTTCAGGGGGAACCGATTCTCTGCTTGATCGCCACGGCGGCGGCTTCAGATTCTCATGCAAAGGACGGGGTGCATGCCTTCCGAACAGAGAGGGCATGGAAGAAATCAGGAGAGGAGTGACGGGCTAAATGAGTCACAAGCCATTATGTTTCCAAACAAGGGAATTATGTTGTATTTTTGCGGGAAATAATATGAATTACACTATATTTATCAAATAATTATTAGGGATAGCCGATTGGATATCTTGTTTATAATATTTGAAAAAATCGAAAGGATCATATTCAAAATCTTCCTCACCTTAACAGTATCGTAACAATTACCTGCTAAAGTACCCTGTGGGTAGAGGAGTAAGTGGCGTGTCGGAATTCGATAAAATGGCGGAAGTGCTGAAGGATGGGACGTTCGACCCATCAGAGCTTCCGGACCTCTTTTCTGAGAACGAACGTATTGTGGCACCCATGTCAGACAGTGGGCGCATATTTCAGCTCTATATGGAGCGCTTAGCTCGGAAATTACTGCCTGATCTTCCACTCGATGATCATCCTATTTATTTTTACATCTCCGATAAGCCGGAACAAAACGCCTATGTCTTTGCGAGCCATAATCCTTCAGTGATGGTATTTACTAAGGGATTGCTTGAGTCCTTCTCAAATGAAGATGAACTGGCATATGTATTGGGGCACGAGCTGAATCACTTGAAGCTGACGCAAGAACTTGGGGCTGGAGAGAATTCAAAATTAGAAGAGTATATTTCTGACAATCGGCCTCTCGCATGGATGCATCGCGCAGGGTATGATGCGCGCGCAGCGTTAGAGTTCACGAAGCGGCAGGCGCATATACCGGTAACGCGTCATTGGGGGCATTACCTGGATGTGCATGGGCTACCCGAGTTTCGTGCTAGCGTAGTAGAAAAATCATTGGCTCTTCTTGATAAGTATGTCGGGGGTCTACACCAACGGCCAACTCCCATAAACTCTTCGCGGCAGCTATAGCCGATCCTGAGTCGCCAGTTTACAGGCAGGCAATTGATGTGCTCAAAACTCATTTCGAGCAATTAACCCCCGGTGGAAAAAAAGTTACATATAATCTGATTTCTGAAGTCACTTCGCATGCGGGGCCTATTAATAAGCCCATAATGAATAAAATAATAAAAGAAATCGAGCCTTACATTGCTGGGGAGCGTATTGCCGCCGACAACATAGCTGAGTTCCGCACGGGTGATGGTCTCTATGAGCAGCGTACTGGCGAGAAGGTGACGCGTTCAAGGCGGACAGGCGCACCTTTGCCGAACAGCGGTTCGGCGGGGGCTTCGGCAGAAGAGGGTGGGCGTATCACGCAGAAGCCCATCGATGCTGTAAAGGTGGCGGAGTTCAAGGCACAGCAGCCTGAGACATCGAATGTGCCTGCACCGGTGGCGAAAGTACTGGGAACGCCTGCCGATGTTGGGAATGCGAATGTCAGCAAGCAGCTGGCGGCTGGTGCGAGCCTCAACAGCGCAGCAAATGGCGGTACGACGGCGAATGGTCAGACGCTGAGCGTTGAGCCTGTGCTTCATGTTCCTCAGCCTCTGCGCCCTCTGCCTCAGCCACCTCGATCTGTTGTAGCATTGACGGCTCCGGTGATGACGCCGCCACTGTCGATTGCGGCACCACTTGCTGATGCCCCGCACATCGATGCCGATGGGTTCACTCCCATCGAGGTTGTGGGCAGCACGCTGGGCAACGGCAGTACTGCCCTTCCGATGGGTACGACGATCCTCAACCCGGCAACGTCCGCGCCTGCTGCTACAGTCCTACCGATTTCCGAACCACCCGTAGCTCACGGATCAGGTGTAAGCGCGACACCGCCACGTTCCGGTGGGTTCCGCGCATTATCAGCGGGGCATATTGATGCACATGGGGGTGGTTCGATCAGCCTGACGATGGGTGTGCTTGGCCTCAAAGGCAAGCTGACGGAGGGCAGTGATTACAGCAAGGATCTGATCGCGGGCGGTAAGCAG
>JBIIEL010000053.1:0-6629 GCA_044237845.1 Rickettsiales bacterium
GCTGGCTTTGACTTCCTCGATAATCTTATCGCGTCCCCACGAAAGAATCTCCTTCGTGTTGCTCCAGTCCCCGCGCGCTTGTGCGCCTTTCAGCGTCCAGTCATGGTGGCCGTAGAGGTTGGTGAAGATGCGGTCTTCGTCGCGCAGCATATTACTTCTTCCTCGCCAAAAGCGTTGCGGGTTCAGGGATAATCGTCACCGGAATGGTAATCTCCGGCTCGCCGAGTGAGTATGGCGCAATCACGTAAAGCTGAAAGCGAAGGTTCCAGCCGTCCTTGGTGTAGTAGAGCGTGCAATCCTCGCAGCCTGCGTCGGTGATATAAGGCTCCATGCGCGTCCGGGTTTCTTCAAACAGGGCCTCGCCATATTTTTTGTTCAGTTCCGCCCGCAGAAAATCGTTCGCCTTGGTAAGTTGCTCGGGTGTCATCAGCTCCCACGGGGTGATGGTTTTGCCGGTCACCAGATCAAGCGTATAACCCTCGCTCCCACTCATCGGGTGGGCGGAGCCTGCACCGAATGTGGTGTAATTGATGAGCACCGAAAGCAGCGTCGGCGACTGATAGATCGTGGTGTAGCCTGCGCTCACCTTATTCACCTGAATTTTTGCATCCGGTGCCGCGGCGGGCTTGCCGCTGCAGGATTCACTCGCGAATTGCTCCGGCAATTGCGCCAGCTGGTTGTTGATGGCTGTGGCGGCATCCGGCGATACACCGCTCACCTGCGCCTTCACAATGTCGGCCTGACAGAGGCATTCGTTCAATTCGTTGGGGCTCACCTCAGGCACGCACTCTTCAGCAAGGAAATAGCCGTTTTGTACCTTCACGGGGGCTACCGTCACTGCAGGGGCGGCGGCGGCGGGCGCCGCTGTCGGCGCAAGCGTCGCAGCGGGGGCTGGGGCTGCTGGCTTGGCCGTTGCCGGCGCCAGCGGTTTGGTCGCGATTGGCATCAGCGGTGCCGACACATCCGCCGCGAGTGCTGGCACGGCTGTGGCCGTGAGCAACAGGCTTAGACTATACATCCATGCGCGCATTAGCCCGCCTTTGTGGTGAGAGTAGTAAGACCGCCCGCCGGTTCCGACGATTTACGTGCAGATTGCGGGCCGGGTTTTGGCTTCTGCCCCGCTTTGAGCGTGGTAAGCAGCGCTTTGGTGTTCTCGTAGTTCAAATCTTCGTAGAAAATTTCCGAGCCATCATGGCCATCCACCTGCACCATCGGCGCATTCGCACAAGCGCCGAGGCACTCGACCTCCTGCAGCGTGAACAGGCCATCCGCCGTCGTTTCACCGAAGCCGATGCCGAGCGTATCCTTACACGCGCGCACTACTTCGTCGCTGCCCGCCAGCCAGCAGGGCGTGGTCGTGCAGCACTGCACGAAATGTTTACCCACCGGCGCGAGGTTATACATCGTGTAGAAGCTCGCCACCTCATGCGCGCGGATGGCGGGCATGTTGCACATTTTTGCGACAAGCTCGATCGCCTTTTGCGGCAGCCAGTTCTGGTGCTGCTTCTGCGCGATCATCAGCAGCGGCATCACCGCCGATTGCTCACGCCCAGCCGGGTATTTCGCGATATGCTTTTTCGCCTCCGCCAGATTGTCCGGCGTGAAGGCAAAGCTCGTAGGTTGTTCGACCTGTTTTATGGACACAGCACTCACCGATCAATCTCCCCAAATACCACATCGAGCGTGCCGATGATGGCCGACACGTCGGCGAGCATATGGCCACGGCTCATGAAATCAAGCCCTTGCAGATGCGCGAATCCCGGCGCACGGATTTTACATTTATACGGACGGTTCGTGCCGTCGCTGACGAGGAACACGCCAAACTCACCCTTCGGCGCTTCGACGGCGGTGTAGGTCTCTCCGGCCGGAACTTTATAGCCTTCCGTGTATAACTTAAAGTGATGGATGAGGGCCTCCATCGACTGTTTCATTTGCCCACGACGCGGCGGTGCGATCTTCGGATCGCCCGTCACCACCTCGCCTTTCGGCAGCTTGGCAACGCACTGTTTAATGATGCGCAGCGATTGCCGCATCTCTTCCATCCGCACCAGATAGCGGTCGTAGCAGTCGCCGTTTTTACCGATGGCGATGTCGAAATCCAGTTCGCCATAAATCTCGTAGGGTTGTGACTTGCGCAAATCCCACGGCACGCCGGAACCGCGCAGCATCGGCCCGCTAAAACCCCAGGCCTGCGCCTCTTCCGCTGTCACCACGCCCACATCTACCGTCCGCTGTTTCCAGATACGGTTATTGGTAATCAGCGTTTCCACGTCGTCGATCACCGGCGCGAAACCGTCGCAGAAGGCGGCGATTTCATGTTCCATCCCCGCCGGAATATCCTGATGTACCCCACCGGGACGGATATAGGCCGAGTGGAAGCGCGCGCCAGACGCACGCTCGTAGAATTCCAGAATTCGCTCGCGCTCCTCGAACATCCAAAGCAGCGGCGTTGTTGCCCCAATATCAATGATTTGCGTAGTAACGTTGAGGATATGGTTCAGGATGCGGGTCAGCTCTGAGAACATCACCCGCAGATATTGCGCGCGCGGCGGCACCACAATGCCCGCCAGTTTCTCCACCGCCATCGAGTAGCAATGCTCCTGATTCATCGGCGAGACATAATCCAGCCGGTCAAAATACGGCAGCGCCTGCAAATAGGTTTTATGTTCGATCAGCTTTTCGGTGCCCCGGTGCAGCAGGCCGATATGCGGGTCGGCGCGCTCCACCACCTCGCCATCCATCTCGAGCACAAGGCGCAACACCCCATGCGCCGCCGGGTGCTGCGGGCCAAAGTTCAGCGTGAGGTTTTTAATATCGACTTGGTTGTTGGTCATTGAGCCTCAACGCATTGCGTGTTGAATGTTTCCATAAAAGATTTCAGCTGGTCAGGCGTCCATTTTTTGTTCTTCTTTGATTCCTCGATGAAAAACTTATTAAAACAGGCTTGGTACTTGTATTTATTTACCCATTCTGTATCCAATTCTGGTGCCACAAGCTCTTTGAGTGTTTCTTCATCCGGGATTAGCGCAACGAGCTTCTCTCCATCGTAACGTGCCGATGCAAAGCAAGAGGCAGCACTTGCCTCAAGGTCCTTATATGCCTCAAGGTTATGTGGGTCTACACCAGACAACCAAAGAAAATCAGCGGGCGTACTCAACCTATCAACCAAGACTCTCCCGCCTTCGATAGCCACGTTGCCTATGCCACCATTACAACGATCTCCTCCCCCCAGAACATATTCTCTCGCCAACACATCTCCCTCTCGACGCACACCAACCGCCATGCTAAAATAGCCACTTCCGCCCGTATTGCGGGTAAATCTTAAGATATGTACTCCGTTTAACTCACCAATATAATCATAGTAAGCAGCGTCATTTTCCAAGACCTGCGCATAAGATGTAGGCGAACGACGAATGATGTCGCCCGTATTGTGTGGATCTGATTTTACAACTTTCGTGCGAGAGAGACACTTCGCGAGATCAACAGATTCCTCACTTACTAAGCCCATCTTGAAAAGCTTAGAAACACAATAAGGCGCAATTGGATGCCCCTCGTACATCATGGCGCGAGGCAGTTTCTTCGTCTGCGCGGCAACGGCCATATGGCCAACACAAAGGATTGCTGCAACCGCTACAATAAAAATACGCATAGCTAAATCACTCCATCCAAAAAGCGGTGCATGATATAGATATCGACATAGCCCAGCGTGCCGTGGCGGAAGGATTTGGGGCTGATGCCGATGATTTTGAACCCCAGCAACTGCCAGAGCGCCACCGCCGCCGTATTGGTGGAGACGACATAGTTATATTGCATCGATTGAAACCCGCGGCGCGCCGCTTCTTCCATCGAGAACAGGCACATCGCCCGCGCGACGCCTTGGCCGCGATAGTCTTTATGCACCATATAGGCGCCGTTGGCCACATGGCTGCCCTGGCCGAAATGGTTCGCGCGCAGCGAGAAGGTGCCGATGATTTTCTGCCCGTCCTTCACCACGAACGCGGCGGCGCCGGTGGCGTATTTGCCTTTACCCATCCACATTTCGCGGGCTTCAGCCTCGGTCGTCTCCGGTGCATAGGCATAGGTATCCTGCCCCTGCACTACGTCATGGAAAATCTCCCAGATGCCGCTCCAATCGGCGTCCGTCGCTTCCGTTACCACCCACGATGCGTGCTGCATTTTCGGTTTGGCGAGGCTACCCATTCTTGGCCGCCTTTTCATCGCCGGGAATCACATAATTCGGCCCTTCCCATGGGCTCAGGAAATCGAAGCTGCGATAGGCCTGATTGAGTTTTACTTTTTCATAGACCACGCGCTTCTGGTCTTCGTCGTAGCGCATTTCCACATAGCCGCTGAGCGGGAAATCCTTACGTTGCGGATGCCCCTCGAAGCCATAATCCGTGAGAATGCGGCGCAAATCCGGGTGATACATAAAGAACACGCCATACATGTCCCACACCTCGCGCTCGAACCAACCGGCGGAAGGATAGACCTCGACCGCGCTCGGCACGCCGACATTTTCCGCCACCGAAAGCTTCACGCGAATACGGCAGTTTTTCTTGAGCGAGAGCAGGTTATACACCAGCTCAAACCGCTCCACCCGCGCCGGCGTATCGATCGCCGTCACATCCATCAGCTGGCTGAACAGGCATTCCTCGTCGTCGCGCAGGAAGGTCAGCAGCGGCACGATATGGGTGAGATCCGTTATCAGCACCAGCTCGCCGTTCGCGACATGATGCGCGCGCACGCGGTCGCTCACGCTGCCTTGAATATAGTCACCCAACTCTTGAAGCGTCTTGCTCATGCTATCTCCGAATCGTTGAGGTGCGGCGGATTTTCTTCTGTAGCTGGAGAATGCCGTACATCAGCGCCTCCGCCGTCGGTGGGCAACCCGGCACGTAAATATCCACCGGCACGATGCGGTCGCAACCGCGCACCACGCTATAGGAATAATGGTAGTAGCCGCCGCCATTGGCGCAGCTTCCCATCGAAATCACCCAGCGCGGCTCGGCCATCTGGTCATAGACCTTGCGCAGCGCGGGCGCCATTTTGTTGCACAGCGTGCCCGCCACAATCATCACGTCGGATTGCCGCGGTGATGGGCGAAAAACCAGCCCGAGACGATCCATGTCGTAACGCGCGGCGGCGGCTTGCATCATCTCCACTGCACAACAGGCCAAACCAAACGTCATCGGCCACAGTGAACCCGTGCGCGCCCAGTTAACGAGGTTATCGAGATTCGCGACGACAAAGCCTTTGTCATTAAACTCATCCAGCACGCGGCCAAGCAGAACGTCTTGCGAGGCTCCGGCAGCGGGGAGTGTATTTGGCTGAGTAATTAACTGGCTCATGTATCAAAACTCTCTTAAAAAAAAATTTCCGTAGGCGCAGCCTACTCCCAGTCCAGCGCACCTTTTTTCCACTCGTAGATAAACCCGATCGTGAGGATTCCGAGGAAGCTCATCATCGACCAGAAGCCGACCATGCCGATTTTGCCGAGCGATACCGCCCACGGGAACAAGAACGCCACTTCGAGATCGAAGATGATGAATAGAATCGCGACGAGGTAGAAGCGCACATCGAACTGGCCGCGCGCGTCGCCAAACGGTTCAAACCCGCACTCATAGGGCGAGAGCTTTTCCGCATCCGGCTTCAGTTTCGCAAGCAGAAACGGTGCCACAATCATGATAAACGAGAGAGCGCAGGCGATGGCGAGAAATACCAACACCGGAAAATACGATGAAACAACAGCTTCCATAAGGGCACACCGATTGAAATATGAGCCGCTTATAGCGAACCCCCTGCCCCGCGAGAAGTGTTTTTTCGTCCACCGGTGGATATGCGGTAAAATACTGTGCGGATGGTATGATTTTGCCACCCTCCAACTTCTTTAGCGATGTTAACGAATCTTTAACGCTAGCCGTGCTATGGTGAGAATAAGAACAAAGGAGCACCCCATGTCACTACCCGCACACACGGCCGTTGAGATCACCAAAAAAGGTGACAGCCTCGATATCTGGGTCGATGCCAACAATAACGGCGAACGCGACGACGACGACGTTAATATCTACGTCACCGCAGGCGGCGGGTTCTACACCACCAGCCCCACTTTCAAACACGCGCTCGATACCGTCATCCAGAACCGGATTAAAGAACTGGCCGTGATGCTGCTCAACGAACCCCACACTGCCCGCGCAGTGGAAAGCACGCTGTGCGACCTCGCCCTCGAGCTGGTCGTGAAGGCACAGGCGGATGGGGAAGCGGCAGCTTAGCTGCTACTAATAAGCTTCTTGGAAGGGTGGATGGCTCACGGGTTGAAGCCTGACTATTTGCTGCAACCTTTTGTGACAGCAATTTCTTGCCAATCACCAAAAAAATCTACTCGTATTTCTACTCGCATATGCCTTGGCTTTTAGCGTGCATTATTGGAAGGCATTGGATAGATTCCCTTCATTGCAGGTGATGATAAAATTAGAAATCAAAGAAGAACCTATGTTCGTTGAGCCAAAAAACAGAGAGTCGCGACCTGAAATACTTGGTCTCACTATGCAGCAATCTGAGCTGTACACCCTCAAATACATCAAGCCAATAAACGTAGCTCTCTTTGGAGTTGAAGCGCTTCTTGCCGCATT
>JBIIEL010000035.1:0-21711 GCA_044237845.1 Rickettsiales bacterium
GCGAGTTTTGGAAAGGTATCCGTCGTCATAATCGCCGCCGCTGCACCTGCCCAAGCATCCGCGGTGAGTGCCGCTTGAAGCGTAGGCAATGCCTGAGCAATTTTCGTGTGGTCGAGCGGTTCACCAATCACCCCGGTCGAGGCCAGGAACACTTCGTCGTCGCGGCAGCCAAGTGCAGCGCTTGTTGCGCGCGCGGTGCCTTCCACCGCCACCACGCCCTTGCGCCCCGTGAACGCATTCGCGTTGCCGGAATTCACCACCACCGCGCGCGCGGTGCCGCCACTCAAAATATCACGGCACCAATCCACCGGCGCACTCGGCGCTTTGCTGCGGGTGAACACGCCCGCCGCCGTCGTGCCCGCGGCCAGTTCTACCAGCAGCAAGTCGGTACGATTTTTATAGCGAATCCCAGCCTCTCCGGCGGCGAGGCGAACCCCGGCCAGCGGCGGCAGATAGGGTGATGTTTCCGGTGCCAGTGGCGAGCGTGCGAGTGCCATTAGTTAGCCTTTTTCGCGGCGGGTTTTGCCTCCGCTGCCGCAGGGGTAGGTGCGGCCACGGGCACGAGCAGATTCTTCTCGAATGCCACTTCCTTGCCCTTCGCATCGAACACTTTCACCTCCGCCGCATTCACCAACCCACCAACATATTCGTTGAGTTTTTCCTGCTGCAGCTTGTTGCGGATTTGCTCTTTTACCTCCGCAAAGGCTGGCGGCTTCACGGCGCGGCTGTCCTCCACTTTAATCACATGCCAACCGAAATCCGATTTCACCGGCTGCGAAATCTCGCCTTTTTTCATTGCAAACGCCGCATCCGCGAACGGCTTCACCATTTTATCCTTGGTGAAATAGCCGAGATCGCCGCCATTTTTGGCTGATCCTGGGTCTTTCGAGAAATCCTTCGCCACGTCTTCGAACTTCTTGCCCTCGTCGAGTTTTTTGCGCACGTCTTTCGCCTCGGCCTCTGTCGGCACCAGAATATGGCGCGCCCGCACTTCGCGCTCGTCTTTATTCACCGCCACAATTGCGTCATATTGCTTCTTGAGGTCGGCATCCGTAATCATCTCCGCCGTTTTGCTGTCGAGGAAGCTTTTCACCACCAGCTTCTTTTTCATGTCTTCAAGCTGCTTCACCACCGCGTCGCTCTTATCCACGCCCTTGGCGGTCGCTTCCGCCAGAATCAGCTTTTCCGCCATCATGCCGCGCAGCACTTTGTCGCGCACGTCGGGCTTCACCCCATCGAACGCGGGTGCTTCTCCGGCCGGAAACAACCCTTCCCAGAATTTCTTGGCATCGGCTGAGGAAATCTCCTGACCGTTGACTTTCATCATCACATAATCCGCCGCCATCGCAGGCATGGCGCAGGTGAGCAGGGCAATCATCGACACAGTAGCAGCAAAACGCATGGGAAATCCTTATCCGTAAGGGGTGAATATGATCGAATCACGGTCTGCCACAAATTGTTGGGATTATCAATGCAGAAAACATTGGGAAAAACGTCGCTTTTTCGCGCTCTTCCATTGACAGTTCGCCGCGCGCGCCCTATCTATCCGCGACATTATCGATACCTTGACCCCGTAAGGCTTTCTATGCTCAGCTCTCTCGCTAAAAAAATCTTCGGTAGTGCGAACGACCGCCTCGTCACCAGCCTCGACCGTGAAGTCCGTGCCATCAATGCACTCGAGCCTGCGATGCAAGCGCTGAGCGACTCTGAGCTTCGCGCCAAAACCGATGAATTCCGCGCCCGCCTCGCCGCAGGCGCCACGCTTGATAGCATCATGGTCGAAGCCTTCGCCGTAGTGCGTGAGGCAAGCTATCGCGTGCTCGGCATGCGCCATTTCGACGTACAGCTCATCGGCGGCATGGTGCTGCATAAGGGCATGATCACCGAGATGAAAACCGGGGAAGGTAAAACCCTCGTCGCCACCTTGCCGTCCTACCTCAACGCGCTGTCTGGTAAGGGCATGCATATCGTCACCGTGAACGACTACCTCGCTGCGCGCGATGCGGAGTGGATGGGCAAAATCCACCAATTCCTAGGGCTCACCGTCGGCGTCATCGTGCACGACCTCGAAGACGAAGAGCGCAAAGCCGCCTATGCCTGCGATATCACCTACGGCACCAACAACGAATACGGCTTCGACTACCTGCGCGACAACATGAAATACAGCCGCGCAGAGATGGTGCAGCGCCCCTTCAACTACGCGATTGTGGATGAAGTCGACTCCATCCTCATCGACGAAGCGCGCACGCCGCTCATCATTTCTGGGCCGACGGAAGACAATTCCGAAATGTATGTCACCATCAACCAGTTCATGCCGCGGCTCGAGGTGAAGGACTACGACCTCGACGAAAAATCGCGCAACGTCACGCTGAACGAAGAAGGCGTGCGCCACATGGAAGAAATGCTGCTCGCCGCCGGGCTGCTGAAAGAGGGCAGCGGGCTGTATGACATCGACAATGTCTCGGTGGTGCACCATGTCACGCAGGCACTGCGCGCGCATAAACTCTTCAAGCTCGATTCGGACTATATCGTCAAAGACGGCAAGGTCATGATCATCGACGAATTCACCGGCCGTATGATGGAGGGCCGCCGCTATTCCGAAGGGCTGCATCAGGCGCTCGAGGCGAAAGAGGGTGTGCGCATCCAGAACGAGAACCAGACACTGGCCTCCATCACCTTCCAGAATTATTTCCGCCTCTTCCCCAAACTCGCGGGGATGACAGGCACCGCGATGACCGAAGCGGGCGAGTTCAGCGATATTTATAAACTCGAAGTCGTCGAAATCCCAACCAATGTTGGGGTCGCGCGGAAGGACGATCACGATGAAATCTACCGCACCAGCGACGAGCGCGACAGCGCCGTCGTGGCGCTGATTAAAGAGGCACATGCGCGCCAGCAACCGGTGCTGGTCGGCACGGTGAGCATCGAAAAATCCGAGTCCTTCGCGGCGCGGCTCAAGCGCGAGAAAATTCCTCATCAGGTGCTCAACGCGCGCTATCACGAGCAAGAGGCGGAAATCATTTCGCAAGCTGGCCGCCCCGGGGCGGTCACCATCGCCACCAACATGGCGGGTCGCGGAACGGACATCATGCTCGGCGGCAATGCCGAAATGCTCATCAAGCAAGCGGGGGAATCCGCCAATGCTGAACAAATCCGCGCGCAAGTGGCTGCGGATAAAGAAATCGTCCGTGCCGCGGGCGGCCTCTTCGTCATCGGCACGGAGCGTCACGAATCCCGCCGTATCGACAACCAGCTGCGTGGCCGTTCTGGCCGTCAAGGCGACCCTGGCGCGTCGAAATTCTTCCTGTCGTTGCAGGATGATCTGATGCGCATTTTCGGTTCGGAGCGTATTGATTCCGTGCTCGTCAAACTCGGCCTGCAAGAAGGCGAAGCCATCATCCATCCGTGGATGAACAAGGCGATCGAGCGTGCACAAACCAAGGTGGAGCAACGCAACTACGAGATTCGTAAAACGCTTCTCAAATTTGACGACGTGATGAACGACCAGCGCAAAGTCATCTACGAACAGCGCATCGAGCTGATGGAAGTCACTGACGTACGCGAGACGATTGAAGCCATGCGCGCGGACGTGAACCAGCATCTCGTCACCACCTATATCCCACCAGAATCCTACGCCGAAGCGTGGGATGCAAAAGCACTACAGCTTGAGCTGCTGCGCATTTACGGGGTCGACATGCCCATCATCGAATGGGCGTCGGAGGAAGGCATCGCGCATGCAGAAATGCTCGCGCGCGTAAACGAGGTCGCCGAACATATTTTCCGCGAGAAAGAAGCGAGCTTCCCCGAAGGCGTCTTCACCCTTGCGGAAAAACGCGTGCTGCTCGAGACGCTCGACCAGCTGTGGAAAGACCATCTGCTTTCGCTCGACCATCTGCGTCAGGGTATCAACCTGCGTGCTTATGCGCAGCGCGACCCGCTCAACGAATATAAGCAGGAAGCCTTTGGCCTATTCGAGGGCATGCTGAACCATCTACGTGAAGTCGTGGTGCTGCGCCTTGCCCGCCTGCAAATGCGGGTTGAGCTGACGGACGAAATCATGCGCCTCAAGCCACCGAGCGCGATGCAGGAAAGCCGCCTCGACCCTGCGCTTGCACAGGAGATGAGCGGAAAAGTCGTGCCCATCAGCGCGAATGTGAAGCCCGGCACCGTGCTGGCGAACGACCCCACCACTTGGGGCGCCGTTGGCCGCAACGAACCATGCCCTTGCAACTCCGGCAAGAAGTTCAAGCACTGCCACGGGGCGATTTAGGTTGCGTTAGTGTGAGGAGGAAGCGCGTAGCGCCTTCCACATGCCGTAAAGGCTGATGCTGCTCCAGCATACTTCAAGCACGAACACGGAAAGATTCCACTGTTCGAGGAGCGAAATCAGAATGAACACCGCGCCGAGCAGATTGAGCACGTGGAATTTCATCGCAGTCGAAGGCCACCGGCCCAGCGACACCATCGCATAGGCATAGAGAAAAAGCACCGGGGCCATCAGGCCAGTGAGGGCATAGAGACTCATGCGCCCCCCGCTTTCTGGCGCTTATAAATCCGCACCAACGAGAGCACGCCAATCGCAATCCACGCCACGTTGGCAACAAACGCCGCCACGTTCCACTGGTCGATGAGCGACACCAGAATCCCCGCCGTGCCGATCACGTTGAGCGCCTGATAGCGCGCGCTATCCGCCCGCCATTTGCCCAGCGTCATCAGCCCATAGGCCACCAGCACGCCAACCACGCCGAGCAGCCCGATCATGGTGGTGAGGGTCATGCGCTACGCCGCTGCTTCTTTGGTCTTCTCTTCCTCGAGCACGGCTTTGGCTTTCGGGCTGAGCTGAATATGCAGTTCGCGCAGTTGCTTCTCGCTCGCCGTATTCGGCGCTTGCATTAGCAAATCCTGCGCTTGCTGGTTCATCGGGAAGCAGATCACCTCGCGGATGTTCGGCTCATTCGCGAGCAGCATCACCATGCGGTCGACACCCGGAGCGAGACCACCATGCGGCGGTGCGCCGTATTTGAACGCATTAAACAGCGCCGCGAATTTGCTCTCGATATCGGCCTGCGTGTAGCCCGCGATCTCGAACGCTTTCACCATGATCTCCGGCTTGTGATTCCGAATCGCGCCGCTCGAAAGCTCCACGCCGTTGCACACAATGTCATACTGGAACGCTTTAATCGCCAGCAGCTCTTCGTTCGTTTTGGCGTTGCTCAGCGCCTCCAGCCCGCCTTGCGGCATGGAGAATGGATTATGCGAGAAGTCGATTTTTTTGTCTTCGTCGTTCCATTCGTAATACGGGAAATCCACCACCCAGCAGAACTTGAACACGCCCTGCTCGATGAGGCCGAGCTGCTCGCCCAGCGCCGTGCGCACCTTGCCCGCGATATTCTCTGCCTCGCGCTGCGGGCCGCTGGCGAAGAACACCGCATCGCCCGCTTTGAGGCCGACTTTCTCGCGCAATTCGGCATGTTTTTCCGGCGTCAAAAATTTTGCAATCGGCCCTTTCGGCTCGCCGTTCGCGTCATACGAAATATACGCTAGACCTTTCGCGCCGTGGGTTTTGGCGAGCTCGATCATGTTGTCGAAGAAGCTGCGTGGTTTATCCGCACAGCCCGGTGCCGGAATCGCACGGATTTTCCCGCCCGCCGCCAGCACTTGCTTAAAGATGGTGAATTCCGAATCACGCCACAGGCTGCAAATCCCGCCCGCGATGAGGATGGGGTTACGCAGATCCGGCTTGTCCGAACCGTACTTGCGCATCGCGTCGTCATACGAAATGCGCGGGAAGCTGCCGTCCGCATTCGCTATAATTTTCCAGTCCGAGAATTCCTTGAACGTCCCGGCGAGCACCGGCTCAATCGCCGCGAACACGTCCTCCTGCGTCACGAAGCTCATCTCGATATCGAGCTGGTAGAACTCGCCGGGGCTACGATCCGCGCGCGCGTCCTCGTCGCGGA
Source organism: Rickettsiales bacterium (assembly GCA_044237845.1). Taxonomy (GTDB): domain Bacteria; phylum Pseudomonadota; class Alphaproteobacteria; order Rickettsiales; family UBA3002; genus QFOX01. The sequence goes on from JBIIEL010000035.1 coordinate 5,961, forward strand.
AGCAGGGCGCGATCTGGAAATAACGGTCGAAGCTGCTCACCATCAGCAGCTGCTTGAACATCTGCGGCGCTTGCGGCAGTGCATAGAATTTGCCCGGGTGTACGCGGCTCGGCACCAGATAATCCCGCGCGCCCTCGGGGCTGGATGCGGTGAGGATCGGCGTCTGGAATTCGAGGAAGCCCTGCTCATTCATCCGCCGACGCAAGCTGGAAATCACTTTGCTGCGCAGCACGATATTATTGTGCAATTTCTCGCGGCGCAGGTCGAGGAAGCGATAGGTCAGGCGCGTCGCCTCGGGGAATTCGACGTCAGAGTTCACCTGCATCGGCAGTACATCCGCGACGGATTCCACATGCAGCGATTCAAGCACCACTTCCACATCCCCCGTCGGCAGGTCTTTGTTCACCGTCGCCGCGTCACGCGCGGTCGCCTTTCCGGTCACAGTAATCACCGATTCGTTCTTCAACTTCTGCGCCACCGCGAACATCGGGCTATCCACATTCACCACCAGCTGCGTGATGCCGTAATGGTCGCGCAGGTCGATAAACGCCAACTGGCCATGGTCACGCACGCGGTGCACCCAGCCCGAGAGGCGGACGGTGCTCCCGGCGTCGCTCGCGCGCAGGGCGTTACAAGTATGGGTGCGGTACTGGTGCATGGTCGTTATCCTTACAATTTTCGTTGGCCGTGGTATAACCGACCCCATGGAAAAAGCAAAAGATTTACTACTCACCACCGGCAAATTAGCGCTCAAAGTCACGCCCCGCGCCAGCCGGGCGGCGGTCGAAGGGTGGGTGGACGACGCGAACGGCGCCCCTGTCCTCAAGGTCAAAGTCACCGTGGTGGCCGAAGACGGCAAGGCCAACGAAGCCGTCATTGCCCTGCTCGCCAAGGAATTCGGCATCGCCAAATCGCGCCTTTCCATCGCCCGTGGCCTCACCAACCGCAACAAAGTGATTGCGCTCGACGCCTGAGGCGCTACAACCCCTTGCATGAAAACACGCGTTATCACGACCTCCGCCGACCTCGCCGAGTTTTGCGCCACGTTTGGCGACGAAAAATTCATCACGGTCGACACCGAATTCATCCGCGAGCGCACCTATTTCCCGCAGCTTTGCTTGATGCAGGTGGCGACCTCGCACGAGGCAGTCGCCATCGACCCCATCGCCGGGGCAGACATGGATTTAACGCCGCTGTATGACGCGTTTGCCAACGAAACCCTCGTCAAAGTATTCCACGCCGCCAAGCAGGATATCGAGATTTTCGTACATGATTCCGGCCGCGTGCCCTACCCGCTCTATGACACGCAAATCGCCGCCATGGTCTGCGGTTACGGCGAATCCATCTCCTACGAAAACCTCGTGCGCGACATCGTCGGCGCACCGCTGGATAAAGCCTCGCGCTTCACCGACTGGGCGCGCCGCCCGCTCACCGACCGCCAGCTTGTCTATGCGCTCGATGACGTCATCCATCTGCGCGTGATTTACGAAAAGCTCAAAGCCAAAATCGACTCGGAAAACCGCGGCCCTTGGATTGAAGAAGAGATGAACGCGCTGGCCGACATCACCAAATATCGGGTGGAGGCTGAGAATTGCTGGAAGCGCCTCAAAATCAAAACCCGTTCGAGCACGATGCTGCAAATTCTGCGCGCCGTCGCCGCCTGGCGGGAGGAAAAAGCGGCCTCGCGCAACGTGCCGCGTCAGCGCATTTTGAAAGACGAAATCGTGGTGCAGATCGCGACGCAGATGCCCGAAACGGTGGAAGATTTACAGCAGGTGCGTGGCCTCAACGGCCAGATGTCGCGCGAGTCGATGGAAATTCTCGTCGCCAAAATGCACGAGGCGCGCATGGCGCCGAAGGAAACCTTCCCCGAGCCGGAAACCCGCGAGAAACCAATGCCCGCTGCGCAGGAAGCCTGCCTCGACCAGCTGCGCCTATTGCTACGGCAAAAATGCGAGGACGCACATGTCGTGCCGCGTCTGGTAGTGGATAAGGAAGAGCTCGAAGCCCTCGTGCGCGGCAAAATCACCTTTGCGGCGAGTAGCATCGGCCATGGCTGGCGTTACGAGATTTTTGGGGCCGCGGCGGAAGCGTTGCTCGCCGGAAAACTCACCGCCAGCGTCACCCCGCATCGCGGCGGCTACGGCCTGGTCTGGAGCGCGTAGCGCATCCCCTCCTCCGCCACAGCGACATACCCGGCAGAAGCCTTACCGCTCTCCACCAGCGCGCGCAGTTCGGCGAGCATCACCCACTGCACATGCAACGAATCCTTGAGCGGCGCAGTGGCCACCGCCTCTGCATCGGCGGGATGGAGTAAAACCACAAACCAATGAATCGGGTATGGAGGCTTGCTGCGCGAGGCGAACAGGCGCACGCCCATCTCCGTCACGCTCGCGCGGGCGAGCATCGCGGCGTTCACGCCCGCTTCCTCTTCCACTTCCCGCGCAAAGGTGGCGGCGACCGCCTCCAGCGTTGCGCCTGCGGGCGGCGGCGTGGTGCCGTCATGGTTTGCGTCCACATAGTTCCCATCCGCCAGCGCATACATCCGCGTGCCGCGCGGTAGCCCCATGGGTGGCAAGTCCTCCGGCGTCGCAGGTTTTGGTTTAGGCTGCACCAGCAGCACGCGCGGCGCAGCGCCGTCCACGCGCAGCACCACCGCACCAACTTTGGTTACTAGAACCTGTTTGGAATCATCCATGGCGCGGGTCTATCAAAACCGCCGCGCGCACGCAAGGCGTGGAAACTATTGATTCACGGAAGTGCCTCTGCCCATATCTGCTGTGGGCTTACCAACACTCGGGATCCCATTCGGACCATCCGCATTGACATCATGCCGGATGCTGCCATTTGCGAGACCATACTTCTTCGCATCCGCAAGGGCTTTACTGAATGGGTCTTCATAGGCTGCTGCCCGCGTTTCAGCCAGTTCTTCGAACTTTTTCTCCCCGATTGCCACCTCAGATGCTTCAAGCTGGCCATTTGGATTAGCAACGCCTATCGCCTTTTCATAGTTTTTGGTAAGCGTGGCTTCGTCTCCGTTACCATCAAATCCGAGTGTCGTTGCCACTTCTTTAAGGAAGCTCATCCGAGATCCCGCAGAAGCTGCCACGGCAGCCGCCGCTTCGTTCCCTGCCGCTGTTTTTAATTCAGCCTCGGTCGGTGTTTTAGTCTGCAATGCGGGTGCCGGTTTCTTGGTTATATCCGCATTGTCATTACCAGCAGGAGGATTGGGTCTCTGCTCACCTGGCTGAGGGTTATTGCCAGCAATATCTTGCGTCTGCTCTTTCGTCTCATCCGCCTTGCTGGTCGACTGACCCTTCGCGGCTGCTTTGTCCTGCAGATGCTTGGTCAGCTTAAGAAGCTCGGGATTATCCTTGCTCGCAAAATCAATCTTGCTGAGGTCAACGCCTGCGTCTTTCGCCGCCTGCATCAGCGCCGCGTTGGTACGCGTACCGTACATCGTATCAACACCCGTCGCTGAGGTTTTGGTGGGCATATTCTTGCCATAATCCGCATCCACCAGCATCTGCTGCACTTCGACCACCTGATTCTGGCTGAGGCCGTGCGGAATGGTCACGCCACCCCATGCTTTCGCCGCAGTGCCATCGCCTGCCGACAGCGAAGTGGTTGGGGTCGTCGTACTCGTGTTGCCCGCACCGTTAGCGGTTGGCGAATTCGTGCCCGTATTCGGAGTATTCGTACCTGTGCCATCACCTGCGGTGCCGGTGTTTGCGCCTGCGCCGGTGCCGTTATTCGCTTGGCCATTGGTTTGTGCGGGTGGGTTTGGCGCTTTCAGCGCCACATTACGAAGCTCTGCAGCGGTAATCCCATTGCCGGAAACGCCGTCTGCCACCATCTTGTTTGAGACGGCAAGCATCGCTGCTTCTGCCGAACCGAAAACGAGCGGATTTTTGACTGGCGCCTGTGGTGGGTGACCTCGACGGTTCGAGGCTTCCGGCCGCGCTTCTTGCTGCGGCAAGTAATTGAGCGCGCTGTTCGGGAAGGTCACGCCCGTGCCTTGTGCGTTCTGCAATGCTTTCGCATCCGCAAGCGCTTCCGCGAGCGCTTCGCGGCGCTCCTGACTGTCTACCGGCGCAGCAAACGCCGCCTGCATATGCTTATCAAACGCTGCGCTGGCGGTTTCACGGTCAGCGCGATCTGCGTCATATTGCTTAATCTGCGCCATGTCGTCTGCGCCGATTTTGCGCTCAAGCTTATTAATCTGCTTCTGCTGCTGTTCGTCAGGAATATTGTCCTCGTGCAGTGCCTTCAGTGCATTTGCACGTTTTACGTCGCGGTTCGACAGATCCGGCGCCTGCAGCGGCTGGTAGTAAGGTGAAGTACCGCCTGCAAATGCGCTTTGGCCGTAGGGTTCGTTGCCATACATCGCATTTTGTTTGCGATGTTCTTTCTCGTTTCTGATTTCAGCAGTGGTATTTCCCGTGTCTGCCCTCGTTGCGCGCTGCTCTTCCCTACTATTCGCCGCGTTCCACTGGTGATCGGTATTATTAAAATTGTTAGCCATGTTCTGGCCGCTCTTCTTAGCACCCAACAGTCGTTTCGAGCCCTGATCAACGGCTCCAACAATACCACGGTTTTGAAGAGTCCTCGCTCCTTGTTTACCAAGGGCAAGTTCTACAACGTCTTCTACAATATCCCAACCCGACATATTTCGTCTCCCTATTCCTTACTTTTACCACAGCATTGGTAAATAATTCGTTAACTTTTACCCATCCATGGCATTTTATTTTTCTTCGGCCATCTCGCCCGTCTTTTCCCGGGCATCGACAGTCCTTCACTATGTACTATAGCAAAGTTTGCATGGGAGAAGTGTGACAGTTTTATGACAATTGAGGGGTTTGAGTTGGCGGCTTTGCCGCCTATGAACCCGTCATCCCGGCTTCATGCCGGGATCCATCTTTATTAAAAACAAAGGCTTGGCGAGGGTAGCGAGGCTTAGCACCCCATCGTCTCCGCGAAGGCGGGGAGATATCTTGTTGTAAAACAATAGGCCAGATTTTTTCTGGTTTCCAAAACATGCGCCATACTCCGTCACCCCCCGCTCGCGGGGGGTGACACGCTCTGGAAACCTCGAATCAACTAGCGACTAAAACCCCGCTTCGGCCATCACGGAATCCGCACCAGCGGTGATGGAGCTGAGCAGCGAGATCGTCCCGGGCAAAATTTTCGCGTAGTAGAACCGCGCCGTCGCCAGCTTCGCGTTGTAGAACTCAGGGTCTGAATCCTTCAACTTGCTTGCAAGCGCAGCCTGCTTCGCCCAAATGAACGCAAACAGCACGATGCTGAACATCTTTTGATATTCCACCGCGCCCGCGCCCGCATGGTTCGGGTTCGCGAAGCCCATCGTGCCAATCCACATCGTCGCCTGTTGTAGGTACTTCACATGCGCCTTGAGAGGTTTGGTGAACTCCGCCATCGCCGGGTCGTTGCGGTGCGCCTCAATGAATGCATCCACCGGGTGGAAGAAGCGGCTCAAGTACCGCCCCGTATCCGTCGGCAATTTGCGCCCCACCAAGTCCATCGCCTGCACGCCGTTGGTGCCCTCGTAGATCATGGCGATGCGTGCGTCGCGCAGATATTGTGCCGCACCGTATTCCTCGATATAGCCATAGCCGCCGAAACATTGCATCGCGGTGCTGGCGGTTTCAAACCCGCCATCCGTGAGCGACGATTTCAGAATCGGCGTAATCAGCTGCACGAAATCATCCGCCTCATCGCGCCGTGCTTTGTCGGTGTGGCGATGCGCAATATCCACTTCCCGCGCCGTCCACAACGCCAGCGCCCGCGCGCCTTCGGTGAAGCATTTCATCGTGTAAAGCATGCGCCGTACATCCGGATGCACGGTAATCGGATCGGCCGCTTTCTCCGGGAATTTCGGCCCTTGCAGCGCTCGCCCTTGCAGACGATCCTTCGCGTAAGCGAGTGCGTTCTGATAGGCGGATTCCCCCACGCCAAGCCCCTGCACGCCCACATAAAGCCGTGCGGTGTTCATCATCGTGAACATCGCCGGCAGCCCGCGATGCGGCTCACCCACCAGCCAGCCCGTGGCGCCGTCGTAATTCATCACGCAAGTCGGGCTCGCATGAATGCCCATTTTATGCTCAATCCCCGCGCAGCTAAACGCATTACGCGCGCCGAGTGACCCATCGTCATTCACCAGAAATTTCGGCGCAACGAACAGCGAAATCCCTTTGCTGCCCCTCGGTGCGCCCGGCAGTCGCGCGAGCACGAGGTGAATGATATTCTCCGTCTGATCCTGCTCCCCCGCCGAGATGAAAATCTTGTTGCCCGTAATGCTATAACTTCCATCCGCATTCGGCTCCGCGCGCGTCTTCAGCAAGCCGAGATCCGTCCCCGCCGTCGGCTCCGTCAGGCACATCACGCCCGACCAGTTCCCCGAAATCATCTGCGGTAAATACTTCGCTTTCAGCGCGTCACTGGCATGCAGCAGCAGCGCGTGAATCGCGCCATGCGTCAACCCCGGCGTCAGCCCGAAACTCAAGTTGCTCGAGCACACCATCTCCAGCATCGGCATGTTCAAAAACTCCGGCATCCCCTGCCCGCCGAATTCCGTCGGCCAGGTCAGTGTCGGCCAGCCGCCTTCGACATAGGCCTTATACGCTTCCTTGAACCCCGTCGGCGTCGTCACCGTGCCGTCTTTGAATTTCAGCCCTTCGCGGTCGCCGACGACGTTGAGCGGAAACAGCATCTCCTCACACAGCTTGGCGGATTCGGCGAGCAGTGGCTCGACCAGCGCCCGCGCATCGGCGAAACCCTCGACATCATTGTAATCATCGAGTTCAAGAAAATGGTTGATGAGGAACTGATAATCCTTCAGCGGTGCGGAATAGGTGGGCATGTCGTCCTCACTAGTTGCGTAGCGGTTTGCTGGTATTGAGCATATGCGCAATGCGGTCGCGCGTTTCTTTGGTGTGCACCAGATCCATGAACAGATCATGCTCGAGGTCGAGAATCTGCTGCTCCGTCACCTCTTGCGTGATGTCGGTATCGCCGCCCGTCAGCACCCGCGCCAGCGCGAGGCTCACCACCTCGTCATGCGGCGTGGCCTTGCCATTTTTGCGGAACGTATCCACCGCCATGGCGAGCGCCGTATAGCCCGTCGGCCCAGGCAGCCTGACACTTCGTGTCTCGGGAGGAAGGTAGTTCTGAGCAAGTTCGAGCGCGAGGGATTTCGCATCCGCCAACACGCGGCGGCGGTTCATGCTGATGCGCGACTTGGCGTTGAGGATCATCATGTCCTGCGCTTCCGCTGCCGAACCCGCCACCTTCGCCATGGAGATATATTCAAACGCTTTGCTGATCGCCGGCATCGGCCCACGCGCCATCATCAGCTCGGGGCGCTTGCCCGCGGCAATCGCTTTTTGTGCCGCTTCACCCGCAGCGATATGGCGATAGAGTAGCTCCTTACAGCCGCCCCAGCCGGGAATGACGCCGATGCCCGCCTCGACCAGGCCGGGGTAGGATTCGATATTCGCCACCACCGCGTCGGAGTGCAGAATCATCTCGCAGCCGCCGCCGAGCGCCATGCCAGAAAGCGCGGAGACAACCGGGAATGGCGCATATTTCAGCGCCATGAACACGTTCTGCCCTTGCTTGATCATGTCAGAAATCGCCCACCAGCTCGCCGTGTTACAGGCCAGCATGAAGTAGCCGATATTCGCGCCGAAGCTGAAATGGTCGCCGTCGCTGGCAATCACCACCCCGCGGAAACCGCTCTTCACAATGTCCGGCAACTGGCCGACCATCTTCAGATTTTCCGGGTCCCATGTATTTTGTTTACTGGTGAGCTCGAGGCAGGCAATGCCATCGCCGAGATCCCACACTTGCGCGGACGGATTTTTCTTCACGGGTTTTGCGCCGGTGATTTTCAAATCCTCCAGCATCAACGAGCCGTTCGGTATCGGCACAGGAATATATTTTCCGCCAATCGCAAACTGCGTGCGCGTGCCCTTGGCTTCGTAGAGTTTTTTGCCTCGTGCTTCCGCAATAATCGGCGGCACCGTCATGCCATGTTGTTCCCATGCAGCCGCCACAATCTCCGTACCCGTTTTGCCTCCGGCTGCAAGCCGGTCGATCATCTGGAAGGGGCCGTATTTCCAGTTATAGCCGGTTTGCATCGCGGCATCGACGGCGTAAATATCGTCCGAGATTTCGGGGATGAGCGACGCAGCGTAATGCAGCGTTTTAAGCATCACCGCGGCGGCATATTGCCCGCCGATATCCGGGTGCGAAAGCAGCGCCGCGATGCCTGCTTTCGCCGCACCGACACTTTCGAGCTTCGAGGTTTTTTGTGTCGCATAGTCGCCCGTTTTCAGGTTAATCGCCTCGAGCGTTTTCTTGCCCCCCTCGCCCTTGTTCATACGATAGAAGCCGCCCTTGCCTTTGCGCCCCGTATAGCCATCGGCGATCATTTTTTTCACGATATCCGGCAGCGCGTAGAGGCTGCGGAACGCGTCGTTCGCGGGCAGCGTCGCCATCATCGCCTGCGCGATGAGCGGCATCAAATCAATCCCAATCAAATCATAGAGACCGAACATACCCGTCTTCGGAAAGCCAAGCGGGCGGCCCATCACCGCGTCCGCATCCTCGACGGAAATGCCGAGGCGCTGCGCCTCAATCAGCCCGGCGGTCATCCAATAGACGCCGATGCGGTTAGCTAGGAAGCCCGGCGTATCCTTACACGGCACCACCTCTTTACCGAGGCGACGATCCGCGAAATCGCAGAACGTGGCGAAGCGCGCGGCATCGAAGCTCGGTGATTTCGCCACCTCAAGCAGGCGCATAAAGCGCGGCGGGTTGAAGAAATGCGTAATCAAAAAGTCTTTCTGAAATGCCTGCGGCATACCATCAATAAGAACGTGAAGGGGTAAGGTGGACGTGTTGCTCGACACAATCGAGCCTTTCTTGCGCACCGCTTCCACCTTGCGATACACGTCCTGCTTCACTTCCAGTTTCTCGACAACAACTTCAATAATCCAGTCGCATTCGGCGAGCTTGCTAAGGTCGTCCTCAAAATTCCCCGGCGTCACCAGCTTCGCAAATTTCTTGTGTGCGAACCCCGGCGCACCGCCCTTCATCTGTTTCTCAATCGCGCCCATGGCGAGTGCGTTGCGCGGGCCCTCTTTGGCCACCATGTCGATCAGCAGCACCGGAATCCCCGCATTGGCGAGCACCGCCGCAATGCCCGAACCCATGACCCCTGAACCTAGCACCGCTACTTGTTTCATCTCCGTCACGCGACTCTCCACTCGTAAGGCATTATTTCGCCGGTTGGTTGGCAATGGTTTCGCACCAGCCAAGGCGGCAGCGTGCGATTTTATCTTTCGGTTTCCAGAATTGTTCCTTGCAGCGCACCGTGCGCGCTTGTTGTTTGTAATAGGCGATCGCTTCGTCCTTAAACACGGTGTTCACCGCCGTCAGGTCGCAAATGCCCTGCACCGCAATACAATCCGTATCCTGCTCACAATCATGCCAGTGCTTGCCCGGCTTGAGCGGCGCGGCAGCCCCAGCCATCAACGGTAGGAGAATCAATGCGGTAAAAACAATCCTGCGCTTCACTGAGGCACTCCATAGATGGGCGGAATATCAAAACCGCACTTCTTTTGTAAACAGACAGCACGCGGCGTATTCATAAGTTGACTGTTCGCCACGCAGTCGGTCACGGGACGGGTTCTGATATACTCTTTCTTATACCGCACATTGATCGATATTACTTCACCACATAGCCCATCGGTCATCACACAGTCTTCGTTCTTTGCACAACTATACCATGCAGGTTTCGGAGCGGCGGCGCCTGCCATCAACGGCAGTGCTGCAACGAACAGGAATAGCGCCGCGCGCTGCATTACGCTTTCTCCAGCACCGTGGCAATACCCATACCGCCGCCGATACAGGCAGTCGCGAGCGCATATTTTCCCTTCCCGCGCGAAAGCAGCAGCGCGGCCTTGCCCGTAATCCGCGCGCCGGAAGCACCGAGCGGGTGCCCGAGCGCAATCGCACCGCCTTCCACATTCACCTTCGCCGCATCGCACCCGATTTCGGCGATGCACGGAATCGACTGCGCCGCAAACGCTTCGTTCAGCTCAATCACGTCGATGTCTTTGATTTTCAGCCCTGCACGGTCGAGCGCTTTTTTCGTCGCGCTGATCGGCCCCAGCCCCATGATGCCCGGCTCCAACCCCGAAACCGCCATCGATTTAATCCGCGCCAGAATCGGCAGCTTATGTTTCTTCGCGTAGTCTTCACTGGTCACCAGCACCGCCGCCGCGCCATCCGTCAACGGCGAAGATGTTCCTGCCGTCACCGTGCCATACACATCGAACACGGGGTCGAGCTTCGCCAAATCCTCCGGCGTCGAGCCCGCGCGAATCGTGCCGTCCTTATCCACCACGCCCGCTTTGGTAGTGATCGGCACAATCTCGCCACTCAAATCCGCCGCTGCCGCTTTACGGTGCGAGGCCAGCGCGAATTCCTCCTGTGCCTTACGCTCGACATGGAATTTCTTCGCCACGTTTTCCGCCGTCAGCCCCATGCCCACATAGGCGTCGGGCATATTCTTATAGAGCACCGGGTTCGGCAGCGGGTTATAGCCACCCATTGGAATGCGCGTCATGGATTCCACCCCGGCGGCGATGAACACCTCGCCCTTGCCTGCAGCAATATTCCCCGCCGCGATATGAATCGCCTCCATGGAGGAACCGCACCAGCGGTTGATGGTCAGCCCGCCCGTCGTCACCGGCAGCCCGGCCAGCAGCACCACGAGGCGCGCGAGGTTCAGCCCCTGCTCGCCCTCAGGGAAGGCACAGCCGAGCAGCACATCTTCGATGTCTTCAGGCTTCACGCCGGTTTTTTTGATGAGCGCTTTAATCACCTCCGCCGCCAGATCATCCGGGCGGACGGTCGCCAGCTGGCCTTTATGCGAAGGAGTGAACGGGGAACGAAGATAACCGACAATCACGGCGTGAGACATGCGAAAAGCTCCCTAGAGTTACGCACTCACTATACACAACGGCTACGCGATGAAAAACACATTACCATTCCCACCGCCCCTGCATCGCTTTTGGTGGCGGGGTGTTACAATTCTACCCGATTAGGCGGCAATGCCAAGAGCAGAAGAAAACGTGCGGGCGGCGGCGATCGGAATTTGTTGCTGTCCACGCACAATACTTTCACGCAAGGCTGGCAGACTAACGCCGTGCGGCAACTCAAATGTGAGACTCAGTTTGTGCGAATCGTCACTTTCAACGGCATTACCAATTTCAACGAGGTTCTGTTCTTGGCAATCATCTCTTTCCGCTTTTATTTCTTTCCGACTTTTGAACATATCGTGATTGAGCGCCTCGTGAACAGCGGGAGTATCGCCCAAACGTCCACGAATTACTTGCGCCACCATTGCGCCATCCGCCATGCGCCCAAACACGCAAGGAAGCTCTTTGCCAGATTCTAAGAATGCCGAAGTAAAGCACTCCTGAACCTTATCCGTATCAATTTTTGCCAACGCCGTGGTTCACAATTTTCCATCCGCGCCTGCCTTGCTACCAAACTCAATCGTGGGCTGATCGCCCCAATCCGCTTTCATAATGGCTGCACTAAAGTCCAAGGAAGCAATCTCTTCAGCAGTCAGTACTTTTAGCGCGGCAATTTTTTGTCGCATATGCTGGAGGATGGCCTCCTTATGTTCCTTGAAATAGTCAACAAGGCGCGCTTCGCCTGAAACGGCAACCGACTCATCACCCTTCAGCGGTGCTGGTCGGATATGCATTTGCACCTTACCGTCACTGTGCTCCATATTAATGCGACCCCAATCAGGATCTTCCACCGATGCCTGTTTATCTTGGTCAAAATACTCCGAAAGCAGTCCGATTTCTTGCTTCGAAAACTTTCCGGAGCTGCTCACTATTCCCTTAAGCTGGTTCAAAATATCCTCATGGCTCAGCGCTTGCTGCGACAAATCCTTGGCAAACTTGACTTTGCCTGCCAGCGCGGGAATGCTGCCTAAAACAGCATGAACAGCCTTATTAACGGCACCCACATCATAATTTCCCACGTTGTCTCGCATGTGCAGCGTTAAGGTTGCCGTTTCATGTCCGCCAGTACCATGCCCCATCAGAAACCCTTCATTGGCTTTTGCCCCACCAAGACTAACGGAATCAATCGGCATGGCGCTTGCGGCGCTTTCACTGCCATAAAGTTTGACTGGTAATCTTTTGAGCGTCTGCGCAAGAGCTAAATTCGCATTCCCAACCCAATCATACGGCGCTTCGTTATCGCTCTGTACAGCCCCACCGCCCATCACGGGCTGCATTTGCACGGGCGCTTCCACTGGCACAAAAGGAACTTCCTTGTTGCCACCCAGTAAACCACGGAAAAACTTGAACATACGGCCTCACTTCACAAAAAAAGGGTTCATTACCCCTAACCTAGCAGAATCCCGGCGGGAGAAGTGTGACAGTTTTGTGAAGATTTAGCCCAATACGTGGCTGATAGCTCTCATGAAAATCTCCGGCTTGAAGATCAGCACGCCGATCTGGATCGCGGTGACCGCCCAGAATTTGAACTGAAAGCTGCCTTTACGGGTTTTGTGCCGCAGCCGTTGCTGGGCAACAATGGCTGCCAGCGTACCCCCCGCAAGGCCGCTCAGCAGCAGCGTGCCTTCGGAAATCCGCCAGCTGCCGTTAATCGCCGCGCGCTTATCCTGCCAGTAGAGCACATAGGTCAGCAGGTTTATTCCGACGAGATAGAGGGTGAGGTTCATGGGTGCCTATCAACAAATAATGACGTCCCCCTTCGGAGCTTCGAGGGACACTCCTACGCCCCAGATGCGGTTCCGGGCGGCGTAAGCCACCCGAAGCCCGCAGGGCGTAGGGTGGAGCGGGTACAGGGAATCGAACCCTGGCCTAAAGCTTGGGAAGCTTTCGTTCTACCATTGAACTACACCCGCGCAGAGCTGGGGTTGATAGCGAGAATAAAGCGCAAAGGCAAGCGCGGCGCACCATGTTGCATCTGCGAAACAACAATCGCTTGATTCCCCGCCGCAATTTCCCTAAATACCGCGCACTTAAACTACTATCCGAAAGGCAAGCTCATGTTAAACGAATTCAAAGCATTTATCGCAAAAGGCAATGTGCTCGATATGGCCGTTGGTATCATCATCGGTGCGGCATTCACCGCCATCGTCGGCTCGCTCGTGTCCGACATCATCAACCCCGTGATCGGCATGCTCATCGGCGGCATCGACTTCAGCAACTACTATTTCGACCTGTCGATGGGTGGCTATGAGTCGCTCGAAGCGGCGAAAAAAGCAGGCGCGCCGCTCATCATGTATGGCCTGTTCATCAACGCCATCATCAAGTTCCTTATTGTTGCGTTTGTGGTGTTCATCCTCGTGAAGAACGTCAACAAGCTGAAAGACAAAATGATCAAAGCGGAAGCAGCAGCACCTGCTGCTCCGGCGGAAGACATCGTGCTCCTGCGCGAAATCCGCGATGCGCTGAAGAAATGACGGTAAGCCTTAGCGGCTATGCCGCTTAGGCTCCCGTCATCCCCGCGAAGGCGGGGATCCAGACCAAGGGCTGCGGTATCACCCCCGCAGCCCTTTTTCTTTGCCAAAAGCGTGAGGAAACGCTAGATTCTCCGCGCAAAACATCAGGAGTCCCCCATGGCCACATCCACCGCCGCTGCCACCGCATCCACCGCTATCGAACTCTTCCCGCGCGGGCAAACACTCGTCGGCGTCAGCGTGAACGGCGCGCCGCAATATATGGAACTCACGCGTGCCAACCGCCACGGGCTCATCGCGGGCGCGACTGGCACCGGCAAAACCGTCACGCTGCAAACCCTCGCCGAGGGGTTTTCGCGGCAAGGCGTGCCCGTGTTTATGGCGGATGTGAAGGGCGATCTGTCCGGCATCGCCGCGCCGGGCAACAACGCCAAATTCGCCGACCGCGCCGCGTCGCTCAACATCACCCCATTCGAATTCGCCGCGCTGCCCACCGTATTCTGGGATGTATTCGGCAAAAAAGGCCACCCCGTGCGCATCACCATGTCGGAGATCGGGCCCGTGCTGCTATCGCAACTGCTCGAACTGTCCGACGCGCAGGAAGGCGTGCTCACCCTCGCCTTCAAAGTGGCGGATGACGAAGGCCTCCTGCTGCTCGACCTCGAAGATCTGCAGGCGCTGCTCGTCCATGTCAGCGAGAACGCGAAGGCGCTTTCCGCGCAATACGGCAATGTCTCGACCACCACCGTCGCCGCCATTCAGCGCAAACTGCTGCAGCTCGGGCAGGAGGGCGCAGAGGAAATGTTCGGCGAGCCCGCGCTCGACATCCACGACCTCATGCAAACGAAAGACGGCATGGGCGTCGTCAATATTCTCTCCTCCGACGTGCTGATCCAGAAGCCGCGCATGTACGCGACCTTCCTGCTCTGGCTGCTGTCGGAGCTGTTTGAAAACCTCCCCGAAGCGGGCGATATCGACAAGCCAAAACTCGTCTTCTTCTTCGACGAGGCGCATCTGCTGTTCAACATTGCGGAAAAACCACTGCTCGAAAAAGTGGAGCAGGTCGTACGCCTCATCCGCAGCAAAGGCGTCGGCGTGTATTTCATCACCCAGCAGCCGCAAGATATTCCGGATGCGGTGCTGGCGCAGCTTTCAAACCGCGTGCAGCACGCGCTACGCGCCTTCACCCCGGCCGACCAAAAAGCGGTGAAAGTCGCGGCGAGCACCTTCCGCCCCAACCCGGCGTTCGACACGCAAACCCTCATCACCACCCTCGCGGTGGGTGAGGCGCTGGTCTCGTTCCTGATGCCGGATGGCAGCCCGGCGATGGTCGAGCATACCAAAATCCGCCCGCCTTTTTCGCGCGTCGGCCCGCTGAGTGATGCTGAGCGCGGCGGCGTGATGGGCAACGACGTCATCGGCGATACCTACGACACCGCCATCAACCGCGAATCGGCTTACGAGAAACTAGGCACACGGCGTGCGCAGGCAGAACAAGACACGCAAAAATCCAGCGGCGGCCTGCTGGGTTCCGTGATGGGAAAAACGACCGCCTCCCCACGCAGTGGGGGTCGCCCGGCCGATAGTATCGGTACACAAATCGCCAAAGCGGCCGTGCGTTCCGCGACCTCCACCATCGGCCGCAAAATCGGCAACCAGATCATCCGCGGCGTACTTGGCAGCATTTTGAAGTAGGGCACTGCGTGCCAGCGGTCTGTCACCCCGGCGAATGCCGGGGTCTGCGCCTAAAGGAAAACTACCCCCGCCGACGCATCAGCAGCGGCAGGCCGAGCGCCGCGATGCCGAACAGCACGCGCATCACCTTCAGCGCCGTCAGCTGCCGCGGCAGATCCTCATACTCGCCCGCGCGCAAAAACACCGCCGGGTCAGCCGCGAGATACACCACCGGCTCCTTCGTGCCCAGCTCCGGCGCCTTGTTGCGGTCGCGCAGCTCATAGCCGCCGATGATTTCCTTGCCATCCACCGTAAACGCGAAAGTGATCTGGTTCACCACTTCGCTCGTCGTCTCGTTCTTCTTCACCATCGGCGTATAGACCTGCGTAATCACCGCATCCGTCTTCACCACCGCACCCGCATCCGCCATCGGCGCAATCTGCCCAAGGCGATAGTTGCAATAAAACGCCGCCCCCGCCGCCGCGAGAAAGAGAATAACGATTAGCATAAAACGACCTTTCATAGACTAAACCTCTT
>JBIIEL010000059.1:0-3302 GCA_044237845.1 Rickettsiales bacterium
AAATTGCAAGAACGATGTATTATCATCCTCCCCGTTGCCGACGCCACAGCAGAAAACAAGACAGAACATGTGACAGAGGCAAAGGAGACGCCGATTGCCTTTGGTCCAGCCTTTCGTTGGATCGAAGAGATTCGCCACGCGCCGCTGGATCTGGGAGGGGATGTCCGGCCGGCCATCGAGCTATTGGCCAGGTTACGCCGCCCCGCTGCTGTTCCCAGTTTGGCCGGTTATCTGGTCCACCCGGGATTGTTAGACGCCTGTTTCCAGGTCGTCGGGTGGGGCCATCAACTGGCGGCGCAGAATACCGACCTTCATCTGCCTTTTGCCTTGGAACTTCTACAGATATATCCAATGCACCCCGAGGAGTCCTCCGATTCTTGGTGGTGTCATGTCACACAGCGGGGTGCGACCCTATGGGATATTCAGCTGTTTGACAGCACAGGCCAACGCTTGATCTTCATCGCCGGCTATGAGATTCGGGCGGCACCTCAGAGCGCCATTCCAAGCAGCGCCGTGCGGACCGATTGGCTCTATACCTTGGATTGGGAAATCAAACCGTTGCCGAACGAACAAGCGGCTGCATCTGACTTCGACAGTTGGGTGCTTTGGGGGAATGCAGCCCCGTTGTGCAGGACACTGGTGCACTCACTGGGTGCCAGCGGCACACCGCTTTTTTGGGTGCAAAATGAAGCCGGATCGCATACAGGTTCCAGTGAAGCGCTACAACAGTGGGTTGTCGATCCAACCGATGCCGCAGCGATCCGCGCAGTTGTGGCCAAGATCACAAGCAAGCATCGGCGGGTTGGTTTTATCTACCTAGGCGTGATCGATGAGACGGTGGCAGACGCTGCGGTGCCGGCCACTGCACTGGCGCTGAGCAGCGGGCTGTTACAGCTGGTGCAGGCATTGTCAACCGTGCAGACAGCGGTTCGGCTTTGGATTGTCACCCAAGGCGTGCAGCCGATCGCACAGCAAAGGCAGACGCGCCAGATTTTTGCGGCTGCAGGCACGCTCTGGGGCTTGGGCCGCACAATTGCGCAGGAGCAGCCTCCGTTACAGACAGTTTGCATCGATCTTGATCAGAGTGACAGCCCCGCCACCCAGGCCGCCTTGCTCAGCGCAGAAATTCGGCGCGGGGTTGGGGAGACCCAGATTGTTTATCAGCAGCAGCGCCGTTATGTGGCCCGTTTGGACCACTGGCAGGGCATGGCAGCGCCGGCGGTCAGCAGCATACAGCAACCGATGCGCCTTCACCTGCGTGAATATGGTTCATTGGACAACTTGCGCTTTGCGCCCATGGTGCGCCAGACGCCGGCTGCCGGTGAGGTAGAAGTCGCCGTCAGAGCAGTCGGGCTCAATTTCCGGGATGTGTTGAATACGTTGGGGATGTTACAGGAGTACTATGCGACGGTGCTGGGCATTCATCGCGCCGAAGAGGTAGCGTTGGGCTTTGAATGCGCTGGGATCATCGCCACCGTCGGCGAGGAGGTGACCGCATGGGCGGTGGGCGATCGCGTGATGGGGATTGTCAACGGTGCCTTTGCCAGTTCTGTGACGGTCCCAGCAACGGCCTTGGCCAAGATTCCAGATCGCTTCACCTTTGCCGAAGCGGCCACCATCCCGCTGGCATTTCTCACAGCCTGGTATGGGCTGAAGGAATTGGCGCAACTCCAGGCGGGTGAGCGTATTTTGATCCATGCCGCGGCCGGTGGCGTTGGCCAGGCCGCACTCCAAATTGCCCAAGCCAGTGGCGCGGAGGTGTGGGCGACCGCCAGCCCAGCCAAGTGGGAATTTCTGCGCAGTCAGGGCGTGGATCGGCTTCTCAACTCGCGCACATTGGACTTTGCCAGGCAGATTGCGCAGCAGACTGCCGGTGCAGGGGTCGATGTGATCGTAAACAGCTTGAAGGGTGACTTTGTCGAGCAAAGCTTTGCTGTGTTGGCCAACCAAGGGCGTTTTGTGGAGATTGGCAAGTTGGGTATCTGGACCCCGACCGAGGCAGAGCAACGCCGCCCCGATGCCGCCTACCATCCATTTGATCTGGGCGAAGTGTTGGCCAAGGAACCGGCGCTCTACCCCCGGATGTGGGCCGCCTTGCTCGAACACTTTGCCGATGGCGCTTTCCGGCCGCTGCCCCATAAAATTTTTCCAGTGCGGCAGGTGGTTGATGCCTTTCGTTTTATGCAACAGGCGAAACAGATCGGCAAGGTAGTGGTCTCTTGGGAAGAAGCGCCACGCACGGAAATTCAGGCGGCGGCCAGTTACCTGATCACCGGGGGGGTGGGCGACTTAGGACTACAAATGGCCCAACAATTGGCGGCAGAGGGCGCCAAACATCTGATATTGACCGGACGCCGTGCTGTCGTACCGGAAACTGCGCAACCCACGCTGGCAGGGCTAGAAAAGGCTGGCGTGGCCGTCCATGTCGTACAAGCCGATGTGGCAGAGCAGGCCGATGTCATGCGTGTCCTCGCCATCTGCAACGAAATCGCGCCGTTGCGTGGAATTGTTCATGCGGCGGGTGTGCTGGATGACGGCTTGCTGGCTCAACAATCGGTTGAACGCTGGACGCGCGTGCTCCGGCCCAAGGTCGACGGGGCCTGGCATCTCCATAGATTGACACAAGCAGGGGAGATGGCAGGGGCGTTGGACTTCTTTGTCTGCTTTTCGTCGGCTTCCTCCATGTTGGGGGCTGTCGGACAGAGCAACTACGCTGCGGCCAACGCCTTTATGGATACGCTGATGCAGCAGCGTGCCGCCGCCGGTTTGCCGGGCCTCAGCATCAACTGGGGGCCATGGGCCGAGATTGGGATGGCGGCGCGGTTAGCCACCCACCATCAAAAACGGCTGATGACGGCTGGAATTGGAAGCATTTCTCCCCGCCAGGGGGTACAACTTTTTTCAGCACTGCTGGCGAACGCCGCCTATGGGGGACAGGTAGGCGTCCTCCCGATTCGCTGGGGATCCACTGCGGCGTCAACCAGCTTTTTGGAACGGTTGATCCGTCCCATATCGGCCGCCCCCTCCCCACAAAGCCAGGTGATGTCGGGATGGCTGGCCGAACTGGAAAAGGCATCGGCGCAGGAGTGTCAACGGCTGTTTATGGCGTATCTCCAAGAAGCTGTCACCAAAATTTTACGTTTGCCAGCGCCGCCGCAGCCGCAACAAGGCCTGGTCGATATTGGCATGGATTCGTTGATGGCTGTGGAGCTGCGCAGCCATGTAGGCAACACTTTTCAACTGTCACTCGCCATGACAGCTTTTATTGACTCAACCATTGAGCAATTGGCAATTATGTTGGC
>JBIIEL010000036.1:0-19863 GCA_044237845.1 Rickettsiales bacterium
CCGCCATATCCATATGAGCCCGCAAGATGCCGCAAAAATGGGCTTAAAAAATGGCGATTATGTGGATGTGAAACTGGGGGATGGTGATCGCAGCGTATCGTTTGCTAACACGTTGATCCGCGTGAAGGAAGGCTACGTCACCGAAATGCATATCGACACTGACGAAGCCAACGCCGCCGGTATCGCCTTTCAAACCAAGGGTGAACTGGTGATGAACGAGACACGCGGTGAAGCTGACATCGTGGCGAAGAAGAATATGGAACTGAATGGGAGGAAAGCTGCATGAGTATGTTAGCGGGAAAGAAAGGTCTGGTCGTCGGCATCGCCAATGATGCGTCGATTGCATGGGGATGCGCCAAAGCCTTCCGGGATCATGGTGCGGAGCTTGCCATCACTTATCTGAATGACAAGGCAAAAACCTATGTACAGCCGCTTGCAGAAAAACTGAATGCGCCGATCTGCATGAAGCTGGATGTTACGCAGCCAGCCGAGCAAGAAGCGCTGTTTGCTGCGATAGCCGAAAAATGGGGCAAGCTCGATTTCCTGCTGCATTCCATCGCCTTTGCGCCGAAGGCAGATTTGCAAGGGCGTGTAGTGGATAGCACAATCACGGGATTCATGCAGGCAATGGATGTTTCCTGCCACTCACTCATGCGTCTTGCCAAGTCAGCCGAGCCACTGATGAAAGACGGCGGTTCCATCCTCACCATGAGCTATTACGGCGCGGAGAAAGTCGTCACGCATTACAATTTGATGGGTCCCGTGAAGGCAGCACTGGAGGCCAGCGTCAAATATCTGTCCTCGGAACTGGGAGCGCAGCATATCCGCGTCAATGCGCTCTCTACCGGTCCGGTCAAAACCCGTGCCGCTTCTGGCCTCACAGATTTTGACAAGCTGATGGAAACAGCGGCGAACAAAGCACCCATGCACCAGCTGGTGACGCTGGAACAGATTGGCGAAATGGCGGCGTTTCTGGTTTCCGATAACGCCAAACAAGTCACCGGCCAGACGATCTATGTCGATGCTGGGTATAATGTGCGGGGGTAATAATGAGCGAAGTGACCTTCGCCATCGCATCATATCTGTATTGTTTACAATCAAAATGTTGCGCCAGAAAAGGCGAAACGAAATGAATATCTAGACGCTGAATCTAGCGAAATGGCGCGCCTAGCGTCCCCGTATAGAAAAGTTTGGGGAAGGACCCAGAAGGTCAAAAACGAAATGCGTGACGCTGTGTGACGGTGCGTGACGCTCCGTGATACCCCGTGACGCGGCGTTACTTCGCGTTACAATCCGTTACATGGTGTTACGCCGCGTTGCATCGCGCTGCATGGATATGGCTCCCTTACTGCCTGATATTACTGACGAAACTAGGTTTCGTCAGTAATGTCAGTGTCTGCCAGTTTGGTTTTAGATACCGAAGGGTTGATGATGTAGCTGACCTTGGGGCGGCCACCACGCTGGGTGGTGGGTTGCGCGTATTCGCGTATCCAGCCCAAGCGCACCAATTCCTCGCAGGCGATTTCCACCAGCTCCTGATCGGTGAGCATATGCCAACCTTTGCGATAGATACTGCGCACCGTGAACCCATCTTCTAACTCGCCTTGCCGGATGCGTTTGCACAGCGCAGCGGCGGCTTGTTGCGCGGCATCGGCCACCATGTGATAGATGCGGCGGGCGTGCTGCTCCAGATAGTCGCACCATGCAATCGCCTGCTCGGTAGCCTCACGCGAGACCTGACCATTGGCAGTGCCGTCGGCCAAGCGTACGATATGGAAGATGAGCGCCAGCGCAGGCATGAGCTTGCGGTATTTCGCGAGGTGTTCAATGATCAATCCTTCCTCGCCACCGCGCAGCTTCTCAATTTCAAGGCGCGTGAGCCACTCGTAGAAAAGGCTTTGCGCTTCGTCCTCGAAGCGGAAATATGGCAGTTTCTTTTTACCGATACCGGCGGCAAAATCGCCCAGGCACATGCCGTCGATGGTGGTGAAAATCGCATTCACCCGATCCCGCGCAAAGAGATTCGCCCCGCGAACTTCCAGCTTCCACTGCTTGATGTCATCGGGATAAACCAGCAGCTGAAACCGCTGGATCAAGCCATCATTGCCCACTTCGCGCAGCGTGCGGTTGAGGTAATAGTTGAGCCTGCTGGGTTGCGTGCCACCCAGAATGGAGATGCAGACATTTTCCGTGACCACCGTGCCGCGCCCGATGCGGTCGGTGATATGGCTGCCGAAGCCGTTCCAGCCTTCAAGGAAAAATGCGCGGTCACCCGTGCGGCCTTCCTTCTCCCAGGAGAGTAGCACGGCGATCAACTCATCGCGAAATACAAGCAAGCCTTGCGGGTTGGTTGCCAGCATTTCGCTGAGTTTTTCCACCGTGGTGTCGTTGGTGTGATAACGCCGCCAGGTGGGGACTTCCGGCGCTTCTATCTCAGCATATTCCCCCTGGAAATCCTCCAGTGTTTTGCCGTCGGTGGATTTGCCCTTTGCCAGCTCCGCAATTTGCTTCTTGATCACATCCTGCTTGGATTCTTGAGCGATTTGCGCGAGCTCATACGCCTGCTTCTCTTTGGCGTATTGCTCCATGCTTTGCTTTTCCAGCTGCTTGATGATGCGTGTGGCTTCATCCATCGCAGGGCTTTTGAGAGTGCTGGGCTTGCCCACCACAATTCCCCACAAATTAGGAATGATGCACCAATCGGGGTCATGCCGCTTCGGGCGGATGCTGCAGCGTGCGCCAATCAATGCGCCAAGCGAGGCCACAGCACTCACTGCCACATAATCCAGCGGGCATTGCATTCGCTGGGAGACATCCACCAGCCATGCGCGTAGCGGCTCGGGAATAATCGCAGGGTCAAGTGCTGGCACGGGAAGCAAGGCTTGCTTCACCGGCTGTGGTTTCGGCCAATCCTCACCCGACATAACTGACGAAACATTGGTTGTGTCGGTTTTGTCAGTGCGTGGGGAAGCCATTCCCGCTGCAAGGCCGCTGTCGATGGTGAGGCGGATTTCCTCCGACGATAGACCAATCGCAAGTGCCACCGCCTCGAGCCGTGAACGCACCGACGACTCAGCCAAGCCCAAGGGGATCAACTGCCCCAGCGCAAACGCCGCTTTGTTGAGTGCATCATTGCGGCTTCCGTTGGAGGAAGTGGCCAATGCCGTAAGCTCGCCTTGCAGTGCCGCTTCCAGATAGGCTTCGGGCTTGTGCCCTGCCTGCGCGGCGGGGAGCATTGCTTCCGGCTGCGCTGTCACCAACCCAAGCAACCAATCGGGTGCATCCGCTGGTTCCACATCCCACGGTGACACTTCCCAGCGATAGGCGCTGCCGTTCGGGTGTATCGAAGGCGGTGCAACCACATAGCCGCCAGCGCCCCGCACATCGATTCCTGGCAGAGAAAACCCGCTGGAGGATGTGCCACTAAGGTTGCGTATTTCAACCCCCGCAGGGTAGCGGAAATAAAAATGCCTGCCTTTGCCGGTGTGCGTCAGTGGTGTTTCGGGAAGTTCCCCGTGCTTTTGGATCAGCGCCTGCAGGGTGGCTTCGCCTTGCGCCCCATCCACATCGAGCACAAAGATGTCGGAAATATCACCCGTGACAATGCCGATATTATTCTCGGCGTTATCCCAGTTTCCGCACTGCGCACCCGAGGGGCGCTGCGATTGATAGCTCTTCCAGGCACCCGTGGGGATTTTCTCACGCGGCTTGAGGGGAATGGGGCACCAGCCGATGCGGTGATACCCCGTGAATCTGCCATGCGACAGCACCGACGCGGCGGTATTAGACGAGCCAATCATCTTCCACCCCCCAGAGTTTGTTGATGATGCTGAGCGCCGCTGCATATTCAGATTCGCGGCGCAGATAGGCACGCAGCGACACAATCCCATGCCCGCCGTCTGGTCCCACATGGTCGTACCATCGGCCAGTGCGCAGGCTGTAGCAAATCTGCGCTTCGGGATTGCAGCGTTGTTTCCACGGGTTGGCCGCCACATAGACTTTGCCTTCCACATGGCCTTTGGGTAGCAGGGCTTGCAAAATCTCAAGCTGCTGCGGGCGAATATCGCAGTTGAGCTGCCGATAATTGAGGTAGCTATGATTACTTGCCATTTTGCGCCTCCATCCATTGGAAGAAGGCCGCTTCATCAATCAGCACGCGGCGACCGCAGCGGCGGATGACTTTGTGAAAGCCGTTTGTCTTTTCGTGAAAGATCAGATGGCGCAGGCCACCCAGCGGTGGCCATTGGTGATGCTCATTCCACTTTGTCACGGGAATGAGGCGTGTCTGCTTTGCAGCAGGTTCGGTTGAGGAATCAGTCATAGTGTACTCCTGAAAAAGTTGCTGCACGGTGCGGTTTTGCACGATGCTGCACTCAGAAAAGCACACGCGATTCCCAGCTACGTTCCCGCTGGGAATCAGGGAATTCAGGCGGGAATTTTTCTTTTAGCCTTTTGTGTTTTATGATTTTCTTTGAGAATACCGATGCGGTTCTGCAAGGTCTTCAGTTCCATTTTCGGCTCATCAGCGCCATCACTTTGCCAATAGATAGTGGTGCCCTTAATTTCTTGAATGATGCCATCAGGGTCATATTTGCTGGAGCGGTCAGAATTATTCTCTTCCTGTTCCAACGCCTGGAGCACTTCCTTGGCCTGTGGCCAGCGTTTATATTGCGCGAATAGATCAAGGCATACGCGCTCCAGCAATCCGTGCATTCTATTCTCACGCGGTGGTAGCGGCTTGGGCGGTAGATTTTCTTGAGGCACCGCTTCGCATTTATCAGCTAACGCAATACGCATCTCAGGAAATAAAAACTTCGGCTTCTGCCCACGCGCCTCCGCCCAGCGCTTCAAATCCTCCCGAGCAATTTTCGCGCGGTCAGGGTGTCGTTTCGTCCGTATTTGCTCCGTGATCCAATCATCATGATGGGTGACGGGAATTTGCGCAGGCAATTCTTCTAAACGAATGGCTTCCGATATTTCATGAAGCACATGCTGGTAGTTGTGCTGATTTTCAAGAGTGACATTCGTAATTTCACACCACGCCATAGCCGCTTCGCTGGGCGTAAAAAATGTTCGAAGATTGAGGGCGATACAATCCATCACGCCCCCTCGAAAATCTTTTTGTTCATCTTCTCCACTACGCCAGCGGTGTGGACTTCGCTGAGGTGGGAGTAACGCTTCACCATCGCCAGCGTTTTGTGGCCAAGGACTTCCGCGATTTCATTGGTGGAGGCACCGTTCATGGCGAGATAACTGGCGGCGGTGTGGCGCAAGTCGTGGAAGCGGAAATCTTCGATCTTTGCTTTCTCAAGCACAGCCAGCCAAGCGGCGCGACTCTCCCATGGGCGGGTAGGATTTTGCGGGGATGGGAACACCAGCGGGCTGACCTTATTGCGGCCTTCATATTGCGCCTGCATCAGCTCCAGCGCATGATGGGCGAGCGGTAACACGCGGCGTTCGCCGTTTTTCGTGTCCTGCAGCACGATGGCTTTGCGCTTAAAATCCACGTCCTTCCATTGCAGGTTGATCAGCTCGCCGTGGCGTGCGCCGGTGGAGAGCGCCAGCACCACTAGCGGGTAGATGAATTCGCTGTTGATTTCCGTGCAGGCGGCAAGCAGGCGCGTGCGTTCGTCGTCGCTTAGGAAGCGCACACGGCCACGCGGCTCGGGCAGTTTGGCGATTTTCGCCATGGGGTGTTCCTGCAGCCATTCCCATTCGTTCCCCGCGACGCTAAAGGCATGACTCAGTGCGCCCATGTAGCGGTTGGCGGTGCCTGCGCTGCGGCGTTCGACGTTTTTGCCGGTGGCGATTAACTTATCGCGCTTCTCGATGATCAGGTTTTTGGTGACATCCGCCAACGCATACGCGCCGAGTTCGCTTTTCCACCAGTCCAGATACATCTCCACTGCGCTGGCGCGTTTGGGGTTGCGAGTTTTTTGGTAATCGAGGTAGCGTTTGATGAGATCAGCGACGGTGTATTTTTTCGCCTGAGTGGTTTTGAAATAGCGGCCTTCGCGCATGGCCGTTTCGGTTTGTGATGCCCAGTTTCTCGCATCTGTCTTGCGCTCGAACGTGGCCGACTGAGAGGGAAAACCGCGAATGCGGATCTTCACGCGGTAGCTGGTTTTGCCGTCAGGCGTTTGCCTTGTTTCGATGGTTGCCATGCCATTTGCCTCTCATAGCGAAAGACTACAAAACATGGCATGAATTAGCAACGCTCAAAATAAGAAAAACGGATGAAAGCTATAAGAACACATTAGCTATCAGCATCTTGAGGCGATTAGTATCGTTGCGGGACAATTCTTATGCAAATCGTGACTTTGTTTTGTTGGCGATGGAAACCAGCCAAAGCATGGCAGGAACTTCCACCAGCACACCGACCACTGTGGCAAGTGCTGCGCCAGAGTTTAGCCCAAACAGGCTAATAGCCACAGCAACGGCAAGCTCAAAGAAATTGGAGCTGCTGATAAGTGCAGCGGGTGCGGCAATGTTGTGCGGGATGCGCGCTTTGCACATCCACACATAGGCGAGTGTAAACATCAGCACGCTTTGTATCAGGATGGGCACTGCGATCATGCCGATGACCAGCGGCTTTTGTAGCAGCGTTTCGGCTTGGAATCCGAATAGAAGAACAACAGTCGCAAGTAACCCAAGCACGGAATATGGCTTCAAATGATTGAGGAAAGAAGCAAGGCGTTGTTCGCTATGTGCGAGTAATTTCTTGCGCGTGGCATATCCTGCCATAATGGGGATAATGACATAAAGCCCAACCGATAGCAGCAGGGTTTCCCACGGCACGGAAATATCCGCTACGCCCAGCAGGAGCGAAGCAATCGGTGCATAGGCGAAAATCATTATCACATTGTTGAGCGCAACCTGTACCAGCGTGTAGTTGGCACTGCCACCGACCAAGCGACTCCACACAAACACCATCGCGGTGCATGGCGCAGTGCCAAGCAGGATGAGGCCAGCGACATATTGCTTGGCATCTTCGGGCGGTATGAATGGGGTAAAAACATGTTGTAGGAATAAAACGCCGAGTGCCGCCATGGAAAACGGCATGACAAGCCATGTCACCACGAAGCTGATAGCGAAGGCTTTGGGCTTTTTGGTGGCATCTCTCAGGGTGGAAAAATCAACATTCACCATCATCGGGTAAATCATCACCCAGATTAAAACGGCCACCACCAGATTCACGCTGGCAACTTCAATATGGGCGACAGCCTGAAACACAGAAGGAATCAAATGGCCTAAACCGACACCAGCAGCGATGCATAAGGCAACCCAGATGGAAAGGTAACGCTCGAAAAAGCCAAGGGGAGAATTGGTCATAATGCGCCTATTTCATTAAGTTTCTGGTGAAGCTCGTCCTTATCCATCTGCTCCAGCGGCAAGCGCAAGAAGGCTTTCACGCGCTTTTCCAGCATGGTGAAGATGCGGTCAAACTCGGCTTCAATCTCGGCTGCCGTTCCCTGATAATGTGCTGGGTCAGGAACGCCCCAATGCGTTTTGACAGGCTTGCCAGGGAATATCGGGCAGACTTCGCCAGCAGCGTTGTCGCAAACGGTAATCAAGATGTCGATGGGCTGGTCTATAAACTCATCCCATGATTTGCTGCGATAGCCTTTGTCACTCATGCCATGCCGCTTCAATGTGGCAAGGCTCATCGGATGGACGTTGCCAGTGGGAAAGCTGCCTGCGCTAAAGGCGAGGACTTTGTCTTTGCCATGATGATTCAGCAGCCCTTCGGCCATGACGCTACGGCAGGAATTGCCAGTGCAGAGAACCAGGACTTTAATGTGGGTTGTTGCCATTGTTTTTTTTGAACTGTCCCAGAATTGTCCCATGGGCGTTTTTTACATTCGAACTGGGTGATGGCGGAAGAGGTGAGATTCGAACTCACGGAGGCGTTGCCACCTCGGCAGTTTTCAAGACTGCTGCCTTAAACCACTCGGCCACTCTTCCACATAAATTTGCCTTTCGGCGACTCTAAAACCTTCCAACCTTCACCCGTTTTCAAGACCGGTTCCTTAAACCACTCGGCCACCCATCCTTATTCGCGCCCGTTACCGGGAAAATTTCCAAGACTACTGCGTTGACTCGGGTCTGCTGACCCTCGCCCTTCGGGCTGCTGCGCAGTCCAAAACGCCTACTGGCATTTTGCAAACCACTTCCCACTTCGCTCCTGACGGAGCTTCGCGGGACGCAGCGGCCACACTTCCGCACGACTTGGTACTAAATCAAACTTTGCGGCGCGTCTAGTGAATCGCGTCGCGCAAGGCCGGATTCAGCGTGTAGGTGCCGATGGCCACGCCTTTGGCGAGTAGGCTTTTGCTGGTGATGAGGCGGTCGAACACCTGCTTGGCCGTCTCCGGCTGGTCGGAGGGCAGCGTGACGGGCGCGTCCTTACCGAGCGCGAGCACGATGAAATGGTAATGATGCAGCCGCGCGTCGTTCCAGGGTGGGCACGGGCCGCCAAAAGCGGTTGGCGGGGTCACGTAGTTGTTCGCGCCGAGATCGTTGACAAGCGGCATACCGGTTGCGGTTTCCTCATCCGCCGCGCCGCCGACGAGCTGCGTCTCGTTCGCCGGAATCTTCACCACGCCGTAATGGAAAAAATCCTGCCGCGCCGCTGCTTCGGTGATGATTTTGCCGTCCTTACCTGCATCGGTAAAATCCGCGGGCACGTCCGGGTCCATCACAAACACGGCGAAGGAATCCGTGGCCTTCGGCGCACCTTCCCAAGCGATGGTGGGGCGACGGTTCACCCCCGGCGCGCTTTTGCCCTCCGCCGTCGGCACGCAGAGCGCATATTCCGGCGCGATCGCGCTGTTATGCGGCATCTGCTCCACCGTCACCGCGAGCACCCCCGCCGCATAGGCCGAACCCGCCATACTCGCCGCCAGCGCCGCCGCCACGCGGGAAATCACACCCATCCACTGCATAACCACTCCTAAATAAATAACCCCGCGAATCCTGCGCCACCGCGCGCCAATGCGCAAGCGCTTGTTGTGGGGGCGTGCGCATTAACCCAATCTTAACTCCACCCTGCTAGACTGGGGCAATGGCCAAAGACGACCACAGCAAAGCTATGCCTCCCGCGTTCGCGAAATTCTTCGCCGACGCCCTGCCGAACGATGGTGGGAATCATACGTTGTGCTTGGGTGAACATCATGCAGATACCGAGCATTTGGATTTTCTATCGATGCAGCTAGAATCGCTCCACCGCGATCATAATCTGCAAACCTTGGGGTTGGAGCGCTCAACATTTTACAACATATTTCTTTGGGCTTACCGTGATGGCAAACTCACCGAGCTGCTTGGTAGCCAAGAAGCGGCCAGAAATTATGTGAAGAATATTTTTACTGCCGGGCTGATTAGCCCAGATTATATCGAGACTATCCAAGAAACGATGACGGTTGCGCTGAAGGCGATCGACATGGGCATGAATGTGAACGCGTATGACAGTCGTGATACATTATTGGCGTTTAAGAAGGGGTATGGAGATAGGATAGACGTCTACAATAATGCGTTAGCCTGTGTTGCAGACGAGAAAAAATCGACCACGGAGGCCGTGCGACAACAGCGGCGCTACAGTGCCCAAAATGATCGGGGTATTGTTTGGCCTTTGACAGAGGCGGAATGGTTACTAAATCGCCACCCAAAATATGCAGCAAAATTGGCGGCGCTTGAAACGTTGCTTGCCACGGGACACCAGAAAATAAACGAGGGCAAGTTAACAAGCGATGGACTAAGTGCCATAGTCTTCAACGCTATGGCAGAAGACGGCAACCGCCTTACGTTGGGAGGCTCTCGTCATGTAAGTGGCTTCGGATATCGTCATCCATCTATATCGGTTTTTCACCAAGAACATATCCATGGCACGTTTGCTCATCATCTATTCGCGGCGGGACAGCCAAAAGAAGCGCAGCAAGGGCATACAGTTACCCATGCTGTCATCGCGACAGCTGCTGTCGCCACCGAGCATCATGAGCAACTCTGGAAAAAATATTGCAAAACCCCAACCTCACTGGCATTAGCCGGACATCGAGTGCCGTGGCTGAATCTGGACGATGGCAGTACAGACAAACTTTTGTGGCACCCGGAGGATGACGATCCGAACCACCCCCGCATCGTGCCGCTGGAAGAAAAATTCCCGATTCCGCCGGATGCCTCACCCAATGAAATCCCCGCCATTCAAAAAGCCCATATCAACCCGCTGCTGATGCCAGACATCAAAACCGCCCATGACGCGGTGCGCGAGGTGATGCACGGCAAGGATGTGGGTTTACAACCGCGTTAATCCGGCCGTGTATAGTGCGTGGTGAATAGTGGCATCTTCGTAAGGGATGGGTTACGAAAGAAACACTACCGACTGCGCGCGCGAGTCAGTCCCTCCCCCTGTAAGGGGGAGGTTAGGTGGGGGACATTGTTGTGGCACAGCCTCGCCCAGATAACGCCCCCCTCCCAGCCTCCCCCCTATGGGGGAGGGGTTTCCCGCGTGCGTGGCACTGCTATAACACCACTCACCATCCACCACCCCATGCGCCCATCGGATTTGAATCGTCTTGTTTCGCGCCGCGCGGTGGTGTTTGGCGGCGTGCAGGCGGTGGCTGGCGTGGCGCTGGTCGCGCGCCTGTTCCAGCTGCAATTCATTCACGGGGCAGAGTTTGTCACGCTCGCCGAAGGCAACCGCGCCAAGCTGCAGCTCATCATTCCCCCGCGCGGGGTGATTACGGATCGGCACGGCGTCGCACTTGCCGCCAACCACCCGAATCTGCGCCTCATGCTCAGCGGCGATGACCGCAAGGCCGCACGTGCGAGCCTGAAGGTGCTGGCGCCGCTGCTCGCGCTCACCGACCGCGAACTCCGCACCCTCACCGGCGCGATTAACATCGCCAAGCCGGGCATTCCCATCCTCGTGCGCGAGCATCTGGCGTGGGAGGACGTAGCGCGCATCGAGTATCATTTGCCGGAGCTCGCCGCGGTGGCCATCGACGAAGGCCAGTGGCGGCATTACCCGTTTGCGGATCATTCGAGCCATCTCATCGGCTATGTCGGCAAAGTCTCGCCGGAGGAGGTGAAAGAAGACGAACCTCTCACCAAATTGCCGGACATGAAAATCGGCAAGAACGGCATCGAATCGCTGTATGACATGCGCCTGCGTGGCGAGGCTGGCGCGCGGCAAATGGAAGTCAACGCCAACGGCTCCCCCGTGCGCGAGCTGAAGCGCGAAGACCCGAAACCCGCCGAGGCGCTGAAGCTCACCATCGACAACCGCTTGCAGGAATTTTGCGTGGAACGCCTCGGCGAGGAATCCGGCGCGGCGGTGGTCATGAACGTGCATACGGGCGAGATTCTGGCGCTGGTCTCGGTGCCCGCGTTCGACCCCAACCAGTTCAGCAAGGGCATTCCCGCCGCCTATTGGCGCGAGCTGAACGAGAACAAAAAAGCGCCGCTGCTCAACAAAGCCATCGCCGGGCAATACCCGCCCGGCTCCACATTCAAAATGGTGACGGGGCTGGCCGGGCTACATTCGGGCAAGTTCAACGCACAGTCGCGCATCCATTGCAGCGGCACGTTTTACCTCGGCAGCAAACCGTTTCGCTGCTGGAAGAAAGAGGGGCACGGCACGCTCGATATGGCGGGCGCGATCGAGCAATCCTGCGACACGTATTTCTACACGGTCGGGCGCGAGGTGGGCATCGATGCCATCGCCGAGATGTCGTACGCGCTGGGGCTTGGCGCCAAGTCCGGCCTCGGCTTGCGCGGCGAGCAACCGGGCATTGTGCCGAGCCCCGCATGGAAACAAAAAGTGGGTCGCGGCGAATGGAATCCCGGCGAGACCATCAATAGTTCCATCGGTCAGGGCGACACGCTCACCACGCCGCTGCAGCTCGCCATCATGACCGCGCGGATGGTGAATGGTGGCAAGAAAATTCTGCCACATCTGGTGGTGGGGGAAGACGTTAAAAACGAGGGCGATATCGACCTCGCGCCGGAGCATCTGGCCGTCATCCGTGAGGGGATGGATCGCGTGACGAACGCCCCGCGCGGCACTGCCTTCGGCAGTACGATTAAAGAGGAGAAATATAAATTCGGTGGGAAAACCGGCACCAGTCAGGTGCGTAAATTGCTGGTGCAAGGGCAGAACCAGAACGAGCTGCCGTGGGAGTTTCGTCACCATGCATGGTTTGTTGGCTACGCGCCCATCCACGCGCCGGAGATTGCCTGCGCCGTGATCATCGAACATGGCGGCGGCGGTGCATCCGCTGCTGCCCCTGTCGTGCGCGATATTCTCCTCAAAGCGCAACAACTGGCGGATGGCACGGCGGATGGCACCGCCCCGAACGCCGAGGAGCACCACACATGAACCCCCTTTTCTTCCTCACCCGCAGCATGAAACGCGCACGGCAGATGCATCGCGGGTTGCTGTGGCTGACGCTGGCACTCACCGCCTATGGGCTCGTCATGCAGTTCTCGGCGAGCGGTGGGCACGCGATGGTGTTCGCCGTGCCGCAGGCGGTGCGCGCGGCGATTGGCCTCGTGCTCATGCTGCTGATTGCCACCGCTACACCGCAAAACTTGCTGCGACTTTCCTATCCCGTGTATCTTGCCTGTCTTGCGCTGCTGGTGATGGTCGCAGTGGTGGGGGTGATGGGGCTCGGCGCGCAGCGATGGGTGGGGCTGGGGCCGCTGAACCTGCAACCGTCGGAACTCATGAAGATCGGTATCATTCTTGCGCTTGCGCGCTATTTCCACATGCATCCGGTCGATAATGGCTGGCATCTGCCGAAGCTCGTTGTGCCTGCTATCCTCACCCTCATTCCTGTGGCGCTCATCCTCAAGCAGCCCAACCTTGGCACGGCGACGATTGTCTCTGTGATTGCGTTCTCGATGTGTTTTTTGGCGGGCATTCGCTGGCAGTATTTCGCAGGGGCGATTGGGGCGGCGGCGGCTGCGGTGCCGGTCGCGTATCATTTTTTGCACGACTACCAGAAGCAGCGGGTGGAAACCTTTCTTGATCCCAGCTCCGACCCGCTGGGCGCGGGCTACAATATCATCCAGAGCAAAATCGCGATTGGTTCGGGCGGGGTTTTCGGCAAGGGGCTGCTCCACGGCTCGCAGGGGCAGCTCGATTTTCTGCCCGAGAAACAGACCGACTTTATTTTCACCATGCTGGCGGAGGAGCTCGGCTTCTTCGGCTCGCTCGTGCTGCTCGCGCTTTATGCAGCGCTGATTCTCTTCGCCCTGCGCCTCACCATGACGGCGCGCAACCTTTATGGCCGCCTCATCGCCGGGGGCGTGGCGGCCATGCTGTTCATCCATATCTTCATCAACATGGCGATGGTGATGGGCATGATCCCCGTGGTCGGCGTGCCGCTGCCCTTCCTTTCCTATGGCGGGTCGTTCCTCCTCGCGGTGCTGATGGCGGCGGGACTGTTGCAGCATGTCTATATCCACCGCGAAACCAACCTGCCACGGGGTGGTGGGCTTTAAATCCGTGCAATTCTGATTCAGCCATGTTAGGTTTCACCGAGTATTTTATTTGTAGTTTAAATGTATTTTATTTATTAATTTTAACCAAAAATTAACCATTTCGGAGTAGTATCTAATATTAAGGCGCTATTCCGCCAGTGTTGGGGAAATTTATGGCACGCAAAATCCTGCTTCGCTCACTCACCCGTAACGATAGCGGCGCGACGGCGGTAGAATTTGCCCTTGTCTCGGGGGTGTTCTTCTTCCTGTTATTCGGCATTATCGAGATGGGCCTTTACATGATGACCTCGGTCGCACTCGAAGCCATCGTCGCCCAAGCGGGTCGCGCCACATCGATCACTTCTGGCACCTCAACCGCAACAGGCTGCTCAACGGGTGATCGCGTCTGCGTCATGGAAGCCTTTATCACCCAAAGAGCACAGGGGCTCATCAACTACTCACCCAACGGCTTTTCCGTCGTCGCCACACTGGTTGGCAATCCGTCTCCCCCTTTCGCGGGGGATCTTTGCTTAAGTAGCAATCCGCCGCAAGTAGGTCCCGCCACCTGCGCAGGCGCTTTCGTCGATAGAAGCAATCCTCCCAATGGCTCCTATGACGCAAAAACCACCAACCTTAACAGCGTCGGCGGCGAGGGCGACCTTATCTCCATTCAGGTCGTCTATCCGTGGCGCGTCATTAATCCTGCTTTTGCGCCATTCTTTGAATCTGATCTCCCTGGCGGCGCAGGTAGCGGCGTAAGCACCATCGAAGTCGGCACCATTGTGAGGAACGAAAGCTAAAAACAACAACCAATAAACCATGTACGAGGAATAACCATGCATCTTTTCACCCGCACACTACGCACCAACCAGCAAGGCGTCGCCGCGATTGAGTTTGCGCTTATCTTGCCTATTTTGATTTTGCTGCTCTTCGGCACCACGGAGATGACGCGCTACCTGCTGACCATGCAGAAGGTCGAGAAAGCGGCTTATGTGATGACGGATTCCTTGGGTCAATTCAGATCCGCCACATTGCTGGGGGATACGAACAATCCGGCGAATCCATATAACGGCGAAATCAGCCAGCAAGCAATCACCCAAATCTTCGCTCAGGCCGAAAGCATACTTGGTGTCGATAATAATGCCGAATACGCGATCGTGTTCAGCTCAGTGGTGCACACTGCTGGGGGCGAAAGACTGCGTTGGCAGATGACCCACAATAGCGCCACCCCACCGACCTACACCTCCATAACAGGCCTGCCGAGCATTGGTATCTGGCCTGTTGGTGGGCAAAACGGCTCCACGCTCCCGGCGGGCAACCCAACGACAACCTGTCAGAATATCACCTTTAGCGGCAGCATCGGAACCACGATCAGCGATCCGGTCACCGGCATGATCAACAACGAGAATTACATCATCGGCGAATTTATTATGAAGTTCGAACCGCTGTGGCCAGGTCTTTTCACCGCCCTTTTTGGCGATGCCTTCCTGAAAACTCAAACCATCCATCGCACGGTGTTCCTCCACCCCCGTAACGACAGATTATGGGATCTGCCCTCCGTCACAGGAGCGACGACAAGCCTCGTTGCGGAAAACACCCCCTGCAGCCCGTAGTTAGAACCACAAAAGACGCAAAAGGACGAAAACCATGAAACAGCACCACCCCTCTTTCCTTCGCCGTTTTGCTGCCGATACGCGCGGCAGCATCCTGATGATTGTTGGGTTGGTGTTCTTGCTTCTCGTCGGCATCGCTGGGGCGGGGTATGATCTCGGCATGCGCGAGCTACTACGTGCCCACACTCAGCGCGCGGCCGACTTCGCTGCCAGTTCCGCCGGGGGGATTGAAGACCCCATCAATGGCATGACCGACGCACAGCGCGAGACCACGGCGCAGCGCTACTTCAGCCTTAATTTTGGTGATAGCTTTCTGGGCGAACCTAAACCCACACCTGTCGTTAACATCCCAGGTGATGGCACTATCAGCGTGACTGCCGCGAGCGATATCGACACCAAATTCGTCCGCAATTTCGGGTCCGGCCACGAAACCCTCGACGCAGGTGGACATAGCAAAGTGGGAATTAGCAAGCCGCCAGAGCGCGTCTTTTTGCTAGTGGTTGACACATCCGGCTCAATGACCAATTCAGCCGCCTACCCAATGCCTGCCCCTTATTATAACAGACTGGGGGTAGCAAAAGTTGCCGCCAAAGGGCTAACCAACATATTGCTTACCCCCGCCAACAGTACCTTACCCACTAACCAACAAAACAAAGTCGGATTGATAACATGGGGAATGGCCGCCGGTACCATGCTGGCACCCACCAGCAACAAAGCATTGATTGATGCCGCTATCGATAATATGCCCCCCGGGGGCGGCACAAATTCTTATAGCGGGCTTAACGCCGCCTACCAAATGGCGCTCGCAAATCCCAACGCTGTAAAAGGTATCTTGCTCCTCACCGATGGCGGAAATAATATTGGGCCTATGATCAATGGCATCCCCGGAACAATGTGGCCCTATCAAGACCAAACCGCATCTGACCCTAACGTCACCACATGGCTCATCGCGAATAACTACGCCGCTGGGGGGACTGCAAACATCACAGGCTCTACCTACCCCAACTACCCCAATTTTGTAATCAACAGCCAAAGCCTTGGCGTCTGTGATCTGTTAAAAACCCAGCAACAAGCCGTTATCTATTCGGTTGGATTTGGTGCAGGCCCGTTTAGTCCGCAGGATACGCTGCAGCAAAACTCGGAAACCGCTGTTCAAAACTTCCTGTCGAGTTGTGCTACCGGCGGCTCACCTGTGCCTTACGGACCGTTCACAACGAGCTCAGTTAATAGTTATCCACCCGCCAACCCAACCCTTATAATCTCGGCAATTCCGAACACTGCGTCGACAAATCTTGGCAGCTATTACTTCTTATCTCTAACCCCTCAAGATCTGATCGGCGCCTTTGCGAACATTGCTGCCAACTTCAACAAAGTACGTATCATCGAATAACCCGGAGGGTCATATGACGCCGCACCACACCTCTTTCCTTCGCCGCTTCGCTGCCGATACGCGCGGCAACATCCTGATCATTGTTGGACTGGCATTCTTATTTCTCGTCGGCATTGCCGGGGCAGGGTATGATCTCGGCATGCGCGAGCTACTACGTGCCCACACCCAGCGCGCAGCCGACTTCGCCGCCACTTCCGCCGGGGGCGTTGAAGGCTCTGTCACCGGCATGACGGATAAGCAGATGCGTGAGGCCACCGCGCTGCGTTATTTCAACCTTAATTTTGGTGACAGCTTTCTGGGTGAGGCCAGACCCCCCTTATCCCTCGGCAATGGACCGAACAGCATTGATGTCACTAGCAGCACCATCACCGTTCAGGCCGATGGCATCATGCCCACCAAGTTCGTAAAAAACCTCGGGCCCGGCCATGACACGCTCGATGCTGGCGCATATAGTCAGGTAGCGTTCACCCCCATAAACAAACCCGGTGGGGATGTGATTCTGCTGATTGATACCTCCGGCTCGATGTTGAATAATCTGGCAGGGAATACTCCGGCTGTTTCTACCGTCAGTCCAATCCCCGGCACTGTCTGGGGCAATCCTCCGTCTGCTGCGAATCCTCTAGCCATCGCCCCGATAGCCGATCGGCGCATTACTATCGTGAAGAATTCAGCGGCCGCGTTTATCAATGCACTGCTCACTCCGGCCAATAGTACACTTCCTGCTGCGCAGCAGAATCGTATTTCGATCATTACGTGGAACGATCAGAATGTAACAAGTGCCGCAGAACTTCCCTTTACCAGCGACAATGCGACAGCGCAGGCCTTTCTGAATAATATCAATATCCCGATCCGTGGCGCGTATGGCACGAGAGCAGAAAAAGGGCTGGGGAGGGTGATTCAGAATTTCATCCTAGATTCGTCTGGCTACTTCAATCCAGGCGCAACGCGCGTGGTGGTTCTGTTAACGGATGGCGAGCAAAGTACCGGACATTATTACGAGCCGGTTTATACGGGTGCAAATTATACCTATTGCTGCAGAATCAAAGGTGGCCATGACGGTTCTACCTGTCCCATATCCTTCTGGGTGAATGGCGTCCAGTACCCGCCCGCGTCCTCAGCCGCATCTAAAATAAATGCGATCCTCTATACAATCGCATTTAGTGCGGGCGCATTGGGTAATAATTCCCGGGCACCGAATTTACTGTCAAGCTGTGCTACCGATGGGGTTGGACATGGGTGGTATAACGGTGATGGTCACGTTGCCGATCCCATCAACAACCAAGGCACCTATTTCTTCACCGCGGCGACGGCTGCACAACTGAATGCCGTATTTGCCTCCATCGGCAACAGCATCAAGAAAATACGGATCGTCCAGTAACTTAAAAGGTGTCTCATGAAACAGCCCCGCCCCTCTTTCCTTCGCCGCTTCGCTGCCGATACGCGCGGCAACATCCTGATCATTGTTGGACTGGCATTCTTATTTCTCGTCGGCATTGCCGGGGCAGGGTATGATCTCGGTATGCGCGAGCTACTGCGTGCCCACACCCAGCGCGCGGCCGACTTCGCCGCCACTTCCGCCGGAGGAATAGAGACCAACCTCACCGGCGCGGCAGATAAGCAAATGCGCGAGGTGACGGCACAACGTTATTTCTCGCTTAATTTCGGTGGTAATTTTCTTGGGAAGCCCGAGCCCTCGCCAACCATCATCATCCCTGGCGATGGCACTATCACCGTCGATGCCACGGGGGTAAATATCGATACCAAATTCGTCCGCAATCTCGGATCGGGGAATGAAACACTTGATGCGAGCGGGCATAGTAAAGCGTCGATTAGCGCCGCAGGAGCCGCCGACTTTGATATGGCTGTGGTCGTGGATTTGCAGAGCGCGGCTCTGTCATGTTTCAATTCCCCCGGCAGCATAAATACATGTAACAACGGCGCGTCTTCCCCCAACAGACGATTGATTTACAAGGAAGTGCAGGCACTCGGCAAATTAGCGGATAAATTAATTCTGCCTAACAATGCTAACCCGAATGCGCGCATCGGTATTTTGGGCGTCGGCAGCCGCATTCGCACGGCCTTTGGCCTCACTTCCAACAAAGCACATATAGACCCGCTGGTGGCGAATCCCCCCTTGGATGCCAATGGAACCTATTTTCCCGTCACCTATATTAACGGCGGGTATGATTTGGTTCATATCGGCATCTACGCTGCCCAAAAAATGCTCCAGGGCGGAATGGGTGTACCCAATGCGGTGTTCCAACAGGAAAAAAAGCCCCACAATCCTTGCAAAAAGGGGTATGATCTGGTCGACACGACGCCCTATGCGCCTTCCGCGCGCACGGCGCGCAGCGCGCCGGGGGACGCGAACAACATCAGCAAAAACAAGTATGTGATGTATTTCCACGCGGGTGACACCATCGCGCATAATGCCAATGGCAAGCAGAGCGCGGGAAGACCGGGATGCGATTCAATGTATAAAAACATTTGGTGGAACAAGGAGAGTATCTACGATCCCTATGTTGCGGAGGTTTGCCCGAATCAGAAGGCGTGGAACGGGTTTATTGGCTTTTGGTCGCCATCAACCAAACAATGTCCGCAAGTGCTCGTCACCGCCTGCGACCGTATCAAAGCCAATCCTTCTGGCACTCGGGTTGTTGTGGTAGATTTTGTCGCTGGCGATGCCACAGGGTCAGGAACCGTTCAAGCAATGTCGATGAATGCGTATAACAGTGAGTTGCAACAGGCGAATTGGAATGGCAGTTACGGCGCGCATAATTTCAGAACGGATACGATCGCCGCACTGAAAGCCTGTGCATCGCCATCGCTCGGTGGCACAACGTTGCCGGCATCCATTCAGCCAGATCCCACCAAAGAGTATTATATTGTGAGCGATGATGCCTCGATGGATAAGATTATGGATGCTGTCGCAAAGCAGGTACGCAGCGTGCGCATCATTGAGTAGCTGACAATGCTTCGACGGCACCCGTATCAAAAAATACGGATCGTGTAGTAACTC
The DNA here is from genome assembly GCA_044237845.1 of Rickettsiales bacterium. Lineage (GTDB taxonomy): Bacteria > Pseudomonadota > Alphaproteobacteria > Rickettsiales > UBA3002 > QFOX01. The sequence continues at coordinate 19,502 of JBIIEL010000036.1, forward strand.
AGAAGGTTTCTCATGAAACAGTACCACACCTCTTTCCTTCGCCGCTTCGCTGCCGATACGCGCGGCAGCATCCTGATGATTGTTGGGTTGGTGTTCTTGCTTCTCGTCGGCATTGCCGGGGCGGGGTATGATCTCGGCATGCGCGAGCTACTGCGTGCCCACACCCAGCGCGCGACCGACTTCGCCGCCACTTCCGCCGGGGGCGTTGAAGGCTCTGTCACCGGCATGACGGATAAGCAAATGCGTGAGGCCACGGCGCTGCGTTATTTCAACCTTAATTTTGGTGACAGCTTTCTTGGCGAACCGAGACCTGCATTGACCCCCGGTAATGGACCGAACAGCATTGATGTCACTAGCAGTAC
>JBIIEL010000012.1:0-56491 GCA_044237845.1 Rickettsiales bacterium
TGCTCGGAATTGAATTTTTTAGATTGATCGAGGGAAGCTTTGGGATCGACGGGGAGAGCCGTCCGCATTATGGCGCGCGGGTTTATGAGTTTCCCCTCAGGCATCCATGAAACATTTTGATCGACGGGAATATCAATAAATGACCCAAATCCGAAGGTAGGGCTAAATTTATATGATTCAATTCCGACAGAATGCAAAATTTCCGAAATTTGTGCAGCCTCTGTTGGGCTTTCTTTCGATATGTCGATGCGGTAGACATTTTTCCCTTGCTCTCTGGAATAGGTTTCTTTCCACTGCATGTCCAAAATATCGCGCGCACGCCCTATATTCTTGAGGAGATCGGCACCGTTTTTAAATTCCAAGGTGTGTTTATCACTAAAAGAGGCGTCAACACCCATCTGCTTCAGTAGATTCTGGATTCCCGTCTGCTCTGCTTCGGTCAGATTGTGCAAATAGTCGAGATGCCAAGCATTCGTTCCTGTATTCAGGTTCCACCGAAGATCAAAAAGATCTCTAAGCGTTGTCACGGTATCAGGCATGGCATAATCTCATTATTGTGGTTTGCTACTCCCCCACCTTACCAGTAAAAGTTTAAGAAATTGTTAATGGCGGAGCGTTTTGTGGGCGATACGGGGAGTCGCTGGATAAGAAATTGCAAAATAAGATACTACCAACTAACAATGCCCACATGAGCGGCGAAGTCGCTCTGGGGGCTGAATACCCCTGTCAAAGGCGGCCTTAGTGCGCCGCAAGCACTCCCCACCGTATGGTCGGGGAGGTACTGGTGTATGTCCAAGGCGTAAGCCTAAAGACCAGTGCGGCCTTTCCTTTGACAGGTCTATTCACTCCCCGGTCACCAGTGGGGAGGATTACATGAACATCAAAGCTTTTTCTGCCTTAGTCATTTGCTTGGTTTCATCCCAAGCCTTCGCACAAATGGACGTGATTCGCAGCGTGCCCGGTTATAGCCCCGAAACTCAGAAGGAAAGCCAGCTAAAATGGGGGCTCGGTGTCCTGAAAGACTCGGCTGGCATGGCCGGAGGGGCAATAGCGTGCCGTAACAAAGAACTGGAAGCCGATAGCTGGCGCGTATTCCACGCGACCTTGCGCTCGCTCACCAAGAACGGCATTCTAAAAAAAGAGGATGTCCCTTATGTTAAAGAAATGAATGTCCGAACTGCGGCCCAAGCCAAGGCGGGCTTTAACAAACAAAATAAAATCACCTGCTCGGACCTACCTGATGCATGGTTAGGCATGAAAGATGAGCTAGGTTTGAACTAGAGCCGACGTTTTTCAAAACTGGTCCGAAAATGACGCGGCCTAGTAATAGCCACCCGTAATCTAGGCGGCGAAAGGGGTGTACGCCCCCCGGTCCACGGTTTGGTGGGGAAGATTTTTTTGATGCCCACCCCGCGGCATTTTTAACAGTGCTTGCCCAGCGTGCTTGTCTTTTGGCGTTCACTTCTGTATGGTGACGTTCTCCTGAATCATTAGGGATACATCGTAAAAACGGGGTATCAAGAGGGGTATCGGTGGTTGCTGACCCGTTGCTCGTTCTTCCGTATCAAACGGTTAGAATGGTGGCGCGGAGGCCCCCCGAGCCACCATAAAAAGCCCCTTTTAGGGGCTTTTTTAGTGGCAGGCTGTGAAGCTTTTGTGACAGTCCGTACTTCTCTCGCATCTAAATAAGGCTCATTTATAAGGCATTCCTTGCGCATGGCAGGGTGCATTGCTATGGCATCAGCAGTGAGAATGAGCGAGGGGTTATGCAGCAGTATCCATTGGTAACGGTTGTTGGAGGCTCTGGGTTTGTGGGGCGCCATGTGGTCAAGGATCTGGCGACGGCGGGGTACCGCATTCGTGTGCTGGTGCGCGATACCATCGCGGCGGAGCACCTGAAGACCTGCGCGACGGTCGGCCAGATCGTCATTGAGCATGCAGATATTACGCGGCCAGAAACGCTTTCAGGGAGGTTTGCGGGCTCGATGGCGGTGGTGAATCTCGTCAGCATTCTCTATGAAAGCGGGCGGCAGAAGTTCGACCGCATCAACATCGAGGGCGCACGCGCCGTTGCGGCGGAGGCGCGGAAAGCGGGTGCGGTAGCGTTCGTGCATATCTCGGCGCTGGGTGCTAACCGGGCGACGGATACGCGCTATGGCTGCACCAAGCTGGCGGGCGAAGAAGCGGTGCGGGTGGAATTTCCAGCAGCGACAATTCTGCGCCCGTCGCTCATCGTGGGGCCGGAGGATGGTTTTTTTCAACGCTTCGCGCGGATGTCGATGATTTCTCCTGCGCTGCCGCTTATCGGCGGGGGGCATACAAAATTTCAACCCGTGCTAGTGACGGATGTGGCGCGCACGGTGCTTGAAGTAATGCTGCGCCCAGAAACGGCAGGGCAGACCTATGCGGTGGTCGGGCCAAAAACCTATAGCTTCCGTGCGATGCTGGAGCTGATGGCAAGCATCACCGGGCGTCGCCCATGGCTGGTGCCGGTGCCGTCATGGCTCGCCAGCATCAAAGCGTTTTTTCTGGAGCTAATGCCCTTCGCGCCGCTGATTACGCGCGATCAGGTGAAGCTGCTCAAGCATGATAACATTGTGGGTGAGGGGGATGTGACCACTGTCGCGCTTGGACTCACTCCGCAGGCAATTGAGGATGTTCTACCTCAGCTGCTTGCGCGTTATACACGGGACTAGTCATGTCATTTTTTCGTACCTTCTTCGGTTCGTTTTACTCTGTTGCCACCTACCGAGCGGCGCATAATAAGCGTGGTCATGGGCTGATATATAGCTTGTTCCTCGTGTTGCTGGTCAGCGTGTGGATGGTGGGCGCGCTAGCACTGAAGGCAAACGATCTACTCTTTGGCAATGGCAATAAAGTGGAAGCCGTATTGCTCGACGTCGCTGCACAAATTCCGGTGATGACTCTGCACAAGGGTACGCTGAAAACAGCTGAACCGCGCGCTTATCCCATCCATATCGCCTGGGGTAATGGCGAGGATGAAAAAGCCGTGTTTGCGATGATTGATACGACTGGATCTGCGACACATAAGAATATGACCGCACCGCTGCTATTTACTGCGGAAGAGGCGATTTTCAAGAATGAAGAAAAGAACAAAATCGAAATTCACTCTTACGCCGATTTCGAGGATGAGATTGGCGCAGATGCCGCCCCGTTAATCATCAACCGCGCACTGGTTGAGGGATTGGTGAAAGATCTGATGGGCTGGATGCGCGACCATGCCACGCAGATATACGCGGTCGTTGGGCTGTTTGGATGGCTGGTGCTTACCTTCGTGCTCTATCTGCAGCGTATTGTGATGCTGATGTTCCTCGCGCTTGGAGGCATTATCCTTGCACAGATACTGAAAATAAAACCCACCTTCGAAACCCTGATGCGCCTTGCTGCCATCAGCTTTACGCCGGTAACGGTGGCAGATGTTTTTTCAATTACAGTGCTGGGCCACTCGCTCTCCGCCATCTGGTTGATGCTCGCGGGGCTGGTGCTGCTTTATGTTGCGCTTTCTGTCACGCGTGAGACACCGCTTGCCGAAGCCGCGTAATGTTTGTTATGGGTAGCGCATGCTGACGCTCTATCATTCTCCGCTGATTCCCGGATGCCGAAAAATCCGGCTGATGCTGCGCGAAAAGAATCTCGAACATACGCTGGTGACCGAGGATTTTTGGGCGCGCCGGGTGGATTTATTCATAATGAATCCGGCGGGTGAGGTGCCCATACTTGTTACCGAGAAAGGGCAAAATATTGTCGGCGGTTATGCCATCTGCGAGTTTCTCGACGAGCAGTTCCCCAACATCCAGTTCTTTGGCAACACGCCGATTGAGCGCGCGGAAGTGCGGCGCCTTGTCGAATGGTTCGATGTGAAATTCGAGCGCGAAGTCTCGCAGCTCGTGCTGTTCGAGAAGGTCTTCAAGCGCCTGCTCGGCTACGGCGAACCATCGTCGGAAGCTATCCGTGCGGGTAAGCGCAATATTGTGTATCACCTTGATTATATCGCGCATCTGCTCGGCTCCCGCAACTGGCTGGCGGGGGAATATCTCACGCTGGCGGATATCTCCGCCGCGGCGCATCTTTCCTGCCTCGATTACCTTGGCGATGTGTCGTGGGACGAGCATCCGAGCGTAAAGGAATGGTACGCCCTCATCAAATGCCGCCCGGCTTTCCGTGGCTTGCTGGATGACCGCGTGCAAGGCTTCAAGCCCCCCGCGCACTACATGGACCCGGATTTTTAGCGGCTGCTCCTATTTCGGCCCGGTCATATCCTCCGGGCGCACCAATTGATCGAACTGCTCTGAGGTGAGTAGCCCCAGCGCGAGGGCTGCTTGCTTCAACGTGGTGCCTTCCTTATGCGCTTTTTTGGCGACCTTGGCGGCGTTGTCGTAACCGATATGCGGGTTGAGCGCGGTTACCAGCATCAGGCTCTCGTTGAGCAGTTGGGTGATGCGCTCGCGGTTGGCTTCAATGCCGACTACGCAGTTATCCGTGAAGCTCATCGCGCCATCCGCGATCAGGCGGATGGATTGCAGCACGTTGTAAATGATGACGGGCTTGAACACGTTCAGCTCGAAATGGCCGTTGCTACCGCCGACGGTGACCGCAACATGGTTGCCCATCACTTGCGCGGCGACCATGGTAAGCGCCTCGGACTGGGTGGGGTTCACCTTGCCCGGCATGATGGAGGAGCCTGGCTCATTCTCAGGCAGCGAGAGTTCGCCGAAGCCGCAGCGTGGGCCGCTGCCAAGCAGGCGTACATCATTAGCGATTTTCATGAGAGAAACGGCCAGCGTGTTGAGCGCGCCGGAGAGTTCAACCATCGCGTCGTGGCTGGCGAGCGCTTCAAATTTATTGGGCGCGGTGACGAAGGGTAGGCTGGTGATTTTTGCCACTTCTGCCGCGAATTTGGTGTCGAATCCCTTCTTGGCGTTGAGGCCGGTGCCCACCGCCGTGCCACCTTGCGCCAGCGGGTAGAGGCGCGGCAGCGTGGTTTTTACGCGCTCGATGCCATAGGCGATTTGCGCCGCATAGCCGGAGAATTCCTGCCCCAGCGTCAGCGGCGTGGCGTCCATCAGGTGCGTGCGACCGATTTTGACGATGTCTTTAAATTCCTTCGCCTTGGCATCCAGCGCGGTGTGCAGATGTGTGAGGGCAGGGATGAGATGGTTCACCACCTGATCCGCCGCCGCAATATGCATGGCGGTGGGGAAGGAATCGTTGCTCGACTGCCCCATGTTGACATGGTCGTTCGGGTGCACAGGTTTTTTGCTGCCCATCACCCCGCCGAGCATTTCAATCGCGCGGTTTGAGATCACTTCGTTGACGTTCATGTTGGTCTGCGTTCCGGAGCCCGTCTGCCACACCACGAGCGGGAAATGGTCGGCATGTTTGCCGTCCATCACCTCCGTGGCGGCATCTACAATTGCTTTGCCGAGGGCGGCATCGAGCACGCCGAGTTCCATATTCACCGAGGCGGCAGCGCGCTTTAAAATGCCGAAAGCGCGGATGAGTGGCTTTGGCATCGTCTCGCCACCGATTTTGAAATTCATCAGGCTGCGGCTAGTTTGCGCGCCCCAGTATTTGTCGCTCGGCACCTCGATTTCGCCGAAGGAATCGGTCTCGATACGGCTGGTCGTGTTCATTTTTGCGGCTGCGGTCATGGTGTTCTCCTCTTCGCGCGGAAGTCTATCGGGTTTGCTTGGTATCTCCTTAGCATTCCTGTATTCTCGGGCAAGTTTGATATGCGTGAAGGCGTGTTCCCGCTTTCGCTGAGAGGACGGAGAGAGCAATGCAGCCACAGTATTGGCACAAGGCGAAGAAGCATCTGGCGCAGCAATGCCCGACGATGGCAGGGCTGATCGCGCGCTATGAAGGTGAGGGGCTGGCGGCGCGGGGCGAGGTGTTCTACACCCTCATCCGCGCGATTGTGGGGCAGCAGATTTCCGTGAAAGCAGCGGATGCCGTGTGGGCGAAGCTCGCCAAAGCGGTGAGCCCCATGACACCGGAGAACCTGCTACGCAAGCGCGAAGCGACGCTGCGCGCCTGCGGCCTTTCCGCCTCGAAAGTGGCTTATGCGCGCAATGTCGCGCAGTTCTTCAAGGAGCGCGACATTACCGCCCGCTATTGGGATGCCCTCAGCGACGATGACGTCATCCGCGAGCTGACCAGCATCAAAGGTATTGGCAGTTGGACTGCAGAGATGTTCCTCATCTTCCACCTACTGCGGCCGGATGTGCTGCCGCTCAAAGACCTCGGCCTGCTCAAAGCCATCGACCTACACTACACGGGCGGCAAGCGGTTGACTGTGAAGGAATACCAAGCAATCAGCGCCCGCTGGCATCCCTATCGCACGGTGGCGACGTGGTATCTCTGGCGTGCCCTCGACCCCGTGCCGGTGGCGTATTAATTTATTTTGCATTCACGCATGATTTGTCATGAAATCGTCATATTTCTGTGCTATAGTAAATTTAATAAAATTTTAGAAAATTTATGCAAACCACTCAAAATACGCGCGCTGACTATGTCGAGCGCTTAAGCAGCGAGCCACCCTCGGAGGGTGATGACGCGGCGGCCAATCCATCGCTGGATGGGCTTGAGATGGAGGGGATGAATATCCTCAACGACCTCATCAATGAAGAAGCGAACTTGCGTTGGCAGTCGGAAAAGCTGGATACCAAAGCCAAAGAACTCGAGAACGAGGGCGATTCTGGTGCAAAAGATGCGGCGGATCAGATGCGCGCGCAGGCAGGCACCATGATCGCTATCGCCGCTGAAATTAGCCGGACGATTACGGAAATCAAAAACGATCCGCATAAGAAAATTCCGCGTCGTAAGGTTGATGGGTTGCGCGCTAGCTCGGTTCAAGCCATGGGCGAGTGTGACGAAGAGATCGTGCATTCAGCAACGGTGCATACTGGCGCAGAGCAGCATCGGGAAACGGTTCGGCGAGTGGTGGAGAGCAAGGCGTCGAGCGCGAAGAAAGAAACCGCATCTAAGCCTAAGATCAAGCCGAAAGAAGTGAAAAAGGATAAGGCAGAAGAGGTGGATGTGAAGCCTCATCACGCTGCGCAGAAAGAGCATGAGGAACACGAACATCATCCTAAATTAGTGAAGGTGCAGGAGACCGCAGTGCGCGTGGTGCGTAAGGTTAAAAAAGCCGTCAAGGGCGCGTGGCATAGCGTTTGTGATACGGCGGAGGATATAGGTGAAGGTGTGAGCGAGGTGTTTCATCACGGGGTTGATATGGTTCATCACGGCATCGATATGGTGAAGCACGCTGCACCGGTAGCATTCGTGGTGAAGACCGGTGGCAAGATTTTTCACGCGGTGACGCACCCATCTGAAACCGCACACCGCGTAGTGAGCAAGCTCGCGCATATGAAAGATGCGCTGGTGGATATGCTGCCGGATATGCCGTGGAATAGGCATCATCACGCGGAGCAGAGTTCGTCGATGGCAACTGTCGGGATGGCCAGCGCGTTGGTGATGTTGTCGCCGGTTTCGGCGCCGTTTGCGATGAGTCATTTTGTGATGGATAAAGTCGCTGAACTGCAATTGCCGAAGCTTGCCTTTGCACATGTCGACCACCCGCCGACGCGGCCAAGTGCAACGCCGCTGGTGCTGGTCAGCCAGCATCCGGATACGATCCCGTATTTGCCGTTCTTAACCAGATCTTAACTAAATCGCTGTAAATTAGCTAAAATTGTAGCAAAAAACAGCATTCCACGGGTGGCATTGTAACGAAACTGTAACAATTCTGTGGTAGGGTGAGAGTGTGGAGTTCCGACATTCATGACCGAACCGATGAACAGTGCAGATATCAACAAAGCGCCCGGCGCAGCTGCGGCTGTTAGTGAAGTAATTCCAAAAGAAGATAGCTTTTCTGAAAGCGAAATCGCTAAGCTCGAACAATTGGTGAATGAGAGCGGTATCACCGATCCTATTGCAAGAGAATCCATTAAGGAACGTGCTAGAACCATGCTGAGTGGGCAGAGCCCGCTTAGTTTGAGTGCGGTTAGGGATTTTGTGAGAGGCCAAATTAAGGCGGCAGTTAAATCAGAAGAAAGAAAAGACGATCAAACAGAAATCAACAAATCACTTGCTGCCTACGAAATGCAAGAAGAGGCGGAGTACGCCAAGCTCAGCAAGGCTGCAAAGGCGCGGATTTCTGCACGCTCGTCGTATGTAGATGTGGATAATCCCGAGAGTGTGTTTAACTACTACGATAGTTATCTCGACCCCGAAATGCCTGAGGGCGCGCGCAAGGCAATCGTAAAAATCATTACAAAAATGCCGGAGCATCGAGAGAATATCGCCAGAATCAATGCTCTGCCGATGGCAGTGAAAGAGACGGTTGCTATTCGTGAGGAGCAGGCGCGGGAACAGCTTGAGCAATTATTGAAAGACCCGCGTTTTGGCTATGGTACACCACAAGAGTTTGTGCTGCGCCAGATGAAAGATCAGCATCTCGTCGGTTTTGAGGGTATCCCTGAAATTCTGGACGGAATCAATAAGGGCACGCTGGATATGCATTCTGGCGATTTCTGGACAGTTTTCAATGGCGCACGCACTGAGCATCAGCGCCTGTTCGCGCAGAAGCTTATCGCTTCGATGAAGGCGATTAAGGAAGCGAATCCCGAGATTGCCAATACCTGCAGCCGCGTCGGTTCTGAAGAATTGATGAAGCTGTTTAAGCAAATCCAGAAGGAGGATAAACTATCGGCGCGTGTGGCAGATTATGTGTCGCAATTGGAAGAAAAGAAAATCAGCTTCAGCGCCCTGCCGGAGGATATGAAGCAATTTATTGCTTCGTTCGAGGTCTGTGCAGCATCGCATGTGTTAGTGGATCAATCCGTCTTTATCCATGGGGCGGAGGAGTTGCTGAAATTCATTCAGGGTAAGGAAATCCCAAAAGATCCGATAGAAGCAGCACGTATTGCGGCCCTGAAGGCCGATTATGCCAAGCTCGAAGACAAAACGCTGAGTAGCGAAGCGCGCACTGCATTGTTGTTCGACATGATTAGGCATTCCGATCGCACTCTGGCGCAATTGGCGGAGCAGAGCGATTCCGACTTTAAGAAAACCAGCGCAGCGCTGATCGCCCAGATTGATGCCAAGGGTATTGCCAGCCTGTGGAATGATGAGCGTGTGTCGCTAGATGTGTTGGTAAACAGTAAAGCTCAGTCTGCAACGGTTGGTTCAGCCAATGTTTCAGAATTTGAAGTTCTATTGATGAATGAGGATAACGAAGCTATTAGGCACGAGTTGGAGAAACTCAAAGGCCAACGCCTTGACCTGAAAACCGAGAAATTCTTCGGCCTGAATGGGGATGCAGCACATGATGCGCAGGTGATTGTAGCGAAGCTCGAGAAGTCGAACGTGAAACTCAGTGCTTATGATGATAACCATAGCGGCAGTATTGATCTCAACGAACTCGCCCGCGCCATGAAGGCGACGATGAGCCAAGATATGGCAACGGTGAGTCTCACGCTACAGTTGGTGCCGGATGCCACTCCAGCGAAGACGCAGGCGGCTGTTTCAGTCGTTAAAGCGCACTAGCGCTTCCCTTTTTCCACAGCTCGTGCTAATTCCGCGCCCATGCAACAGCAAGAACAGGCAGCCGAAATCATCAAGCATGTGGACCTCACCGTCCCCGGCGATGTGCCGCGCGTGCTGATGCATTCCTGCTGCGCGCCTTGTGCGGGGGAGCTGATGGAGCAGATGCTCGCCAACGGCATCGACCTCACGATTTTCTTCTACAACCCCAACATCCATCCCAAGCGCGAATACGATATTCGCAAAAACGAGAATATCCGTTTCGCTGACAAAATGGGCATTCCCTTCATCGACGCGGATTATGACGTGCAGGACTGGTTCGCCCGCGCCAAGGGCATGGAGAACGAGCCGGAGCGCGGCGTGCGCTGCACGATGTGTTTCGACATGCGTTTCATGCGTACCGCGCTTTATGCGTATGAGAACGGCTTCCCGGTCATCACCAGCTCACTCGGTATTTCGCGCTGGAAGAATATGGAGCAGATCAACGATTGCGGCATCCGCGCCGCTGCGCCCTATGAAGGAATTACCTACTGGGATTATAACTGGCGCAAGGGCGGCGGCGGGGCGCGCATGTACGAGATCGCCAAGCGCGAGGAATTCTACGCGCAGCAATATTGCGGCTGCATTTATTCCCTGCGCGACAGCAACGATTGGCGCGAGCAAAACGGCCGCGAGAAAATCGTCATCGGCGAGACGTGGTATGAGGAGAAAATAAGTTAGGACGACCTACCCGCATGCTGTGTCTTGGTCCATTTGTTGGTGGGTTGTCCAGCCCAAATCTTTCTTTAAGCGCTAGTTTTTTAAATATTTCCTCTATGTTTTCTTTAAGGGCTTCCCGCCTAATGTCGGTAGCAGGGGACGTTCTTATCCTTCCTGTAAGACTCTCTAGATTGCAGTCAATATAGTTTGCTATATAACGCGTGCATTCTTTGGCGGTTTTAACAGGATCTTTTAAATCGGCTTCATTGCTAAGCAATGTAATAAATCGGTTATTAAGCGTGTGCCAGCTTTCCGACACATTTTCGTCTCTATGTTTAGCTTGGATTAGGTTTCTAACCGCGTTTTTGAGTGGTTCATCGCCAAAGAAGAAATAAGGAATCGAATCCTCAAAGTGAGTACAGGCCATAATGACTCTTACTGAAGGTTTTAGATAGGGGTCGTACATCTGCAGGTCTCTCGGCTAGGTTATATAGCCAGAATACACCACCCCGCACGCGAGTTGCGTGAAGATTTTGTGACAATTGCAGGGCTAGACCCTTATTTTGCGGCTTTTTTCGCCTTTACCACGGGGGTGCTGCTGGCAGCGGCGGCGCGTTTGACCTTTTCCTTCTTCGGCTTGGCGGGCGCAGCGAGGGACTTTTCTTCGATCGCGTCAATCGAGCCGATGGCGGCAAGGTTAATGATATCCGCCACGCTGGCGTTCATGCTCGCAATCTGCACGGGCTTCGAAAGCCCCACCAAAATTGGTCCGATGACGGTTCCGACGCCCAGTTCTTCGAGCAAATTCGCCGAAATATGCGCCGAGTGCAGCGCCGGCATGATAAGCACGTTCGCCGGGCCCGAAAGGCGGCAGAACGGGTAAAGCGCCATCAATTCCGGGTTCAGCGCCACATCCGCCGAGATTTCGCCTTCGTATTCGAAGTTGATGTCATTGCGGCTGTCGAGGATGGCCACCGCATCGCGAATGCGCTTGGATTTCTCCTTCATCGGGTTGCCGAAGTTGGAGTAAGAAAGCAGCGCTACGCGTGGCTCGTGCCCGATCTGCTGCACTTTGCGCGCGGTACGCACGGCGATATCCGCCAGCTCCTGCTCGCTGGGTAGTTCCTGCACGGCGGTGTCTGAAATGAAGACGGTGCGGTTCTTCGAAACCAGCATCGACACGCCGAACAGCGATTCGTTCGGCTTGGTGTCGATCACGCGGCAGATATTCTCCAGTGCGCGGTAGTAGTTGCGGGTGAGGCCGGTGATAACCACATCGCCATGGCCGCAAGCGATCATACAGCTCGCGAAAATATTGCGGTCGTTTTTCACCATGCGTTCTACGTCGCGCTTGAGGAAGCCTTTGCGCTGCAGCTTGCCGTAGAGATAGTCGATATAACGGCTAAGATGCGTCGACACAGCAGCATTGGTGATTTCGAGATCATCCGCATGCTTGATGCCGAGCTTGTGAATGGTCTGGCGGATACGATCCGGACGGCCGACAAGCACGGGGTGGCCGTAGCCATTGTCGCGCCAATGGATGGCGGCGCGGATGACTTTTTCTTCCTCGCCCTCGGCAAAAATCACGCGTTGCGGGTTCTGACGCACCACCTCAAAAATGTTGGTCATGCTGTTCGCGGCAGGGTCGAGCCGTGCGCCAAGTTCGCGGCGGTAAGCGTCGAAATCCTTGATGGGGCGGCGGGCCACACCGGAATCCATCGCCGCTTGTGCCACCGCAATCGGGATGGTGGTGATGAGGCGCGGGTCGAACGGGGTGGGGATGATATATTCCGGCCCGTAATGGAGTTCGTGGCCGTAAGCGGCGAGCACTTCGTCCGGCACGTCCTCGCGGGCGAGTTCGGCCAGCGCTTCGGCGGCAGCGACTTTCATCTCCACGTTGATCTCGCGCGCACGCACATCCAGTGCGCCACGGAAGATATACGGGAAGCCCATCACGTTGTTCACTTGGTTATGGTAGTCCGAGCGGCCAGTGGCGATAATCGCGTCCTTGCGCACTTCGAGCACTTCTTCCGGCATAATTTCCGGCACCGGGTTCGCCATCGCGAAAATAATCGGGTTTTTGGCCATGGATTTGACCATATCCTTCGTCACCGCGCCAGCAGAGGAGAGGCCGAGGAACACGTCCGCACCATCCAGCGCTTCGGTCAGCGTACGCTTTTTGGTTTTAACCGCGTGGGCGGACTTCCACTGGTTCATGCTGGAATCGTTACGGCCTTCATAGATCACGCCGGAACGGTCGCAGAGCAGCACGTTCTCATGTTTCACGCCCATATGCTTCAGCAGTTCGATGCAGGCAATACCCGCCGAACCCGCGCCGTTAGCCACGATTTTGAGGTCGGACAGGCTGCGGCCGGTGATGTGGGCAGCGTTAATGATACCCGCTGCGGTCACAATTGCGGTGCCGTGCTGGTCGTCGTGGAAGACGGGAATATCGCAGATTTCTTTGAGTTTCTGCTCGATGATGAAGCAATCAGGCGCGCCGATATCCTCGAGGTTGATGCCACCGAAGGTGACCGAAATCGCCCGCACGGTTTCGATGATTTTTTCCGCATCCACCGAGTCCACTTCGATGTCGATCGAGTCGATATCCGCGAAGCGTTTGAAGAGGATGGCTTTGCCCTCCATCACCGGTTTGCTGGCGAGCGCGCCGAGATTGCCGAGGCCGAGCACCGCAGTGCCGTTTGAAATCACCGCGACGAGGTTGCCCTTGCTGGTGTAATCATAGGCAGCGTTCTTATCTTCGTTGATTTTGATGCAGGGAACAGCCACGCCCGGTGAGTAGCCAAGGGCGAGGTCGCGCTGGGTGATGAGCGGCTTGGTGGGCAGGATGGAGATTTTTCCCGGTTGGCCTTGGCTGTGGTACAGCAGGGCTTCTTCGTCGGTAATCTTCATATTTTCACTGGCCATTGGTCTATCCTTGCACTAATTTCACGCGTTCAAAATATCGAAGAGAGACGGCATGTCAACCGCATCCAAGGCCGCAACCATACTGGGCGAATCGCAACAGACAAGCGCAATGTCGGTGTGCGCTGCACCAATTTCGTCGACTGTGGCAACACCGTCGATGCAGCAGTATTTTGAGATTAAGTCGCGTTATCCGGAGATGCTGCTGTTTTACCGCATGGGCGACTTCTACGAGCTATTTTTTGAAGATGCGAAAGTTGCCTCGCAAATCCTCGATATCGCCCTCACCAAGCGCGGCAAACATGCGGGTGAGGAAATTCCCATGTGTGGCGTGCCGGTCCATGCGGCGGAGATGTATTTGCAAAAACTCATCGCCAGCGAACATAAAATCGCGATCTGCGAGCAGCTCGAAACGCCAGAAGACGCTAAAAAACGTGGCTATAAAGCCATCGTTCGTCGCGATGTGGTGCGGATTGTCACCCCCGGCACGGTGACGGAAGACGGGCTGCTCGCTCCCACCGCTTCGCATTACCTCGCATCGCTGGCGATGGCGGGGGAGGAGGGCGCGCTCGCCTGGCTCGACCTTTCAACCGGGGAATTCACAGCGAGTGCTGCGCCAGCCGCGCAATTGCCTAACCTGCTCGCCCGCGTGCAGCCGCGCGAGCTGCTGATGACGCACACGCATTATGAACTGCTGGCCGCGCAGCCCTGGTTTCATGAGTGGAAAGCGCGGGTGACGCTGCGCCCGGACGTGCAGTTCGACGCCAAGGCCGCGAGCCGTCGGATCGCCACGCATTACGCCGTCAGCAGCCCCACGGTCTATGGTGAGTTCACGGCGCCGGAGCTTTCGGCATGCGGTGCGCTGCTTGATTATGTGGCGCTGACGCAGATGGAAGCCGCCGCGCGCCTCAACCCACCGGTGAAGGAAAGCGCGGCCGAGCTGATGCAGATGGATGCGCCAACGCGGCGGAATCTCGAACTGCTTATTACACTTTCGGGCACACGCCGCGGCAGTTTGCTCGCTACGGTGGATCATACGGTGACGGCGGTTGGCGGGCGGATGATGGCGGCGTGGCTCGGTGCGCCGTCCTGCCGGTTGGAGGTGATTTCGGCGCGGCATGACGCGGTGGAGTGGGCGCTGAATGCGCCGAAACTGCGTGAGGAAGCTCGTGATTATTTGCGCCTGATTTCAGATATGGAGCGGGCGCTCTCCCGCTTGTCGCTGGGGCGCGGTGGCCCGCGTGACCTGCTGATGCTGGGTGTGAGCCTTGCGCAAACGAATAAACTGCACGAGTTGTTGCGTATGCAGGATGTGCCATCCCTCTTGCATGAGGCACGTGAGGCGCTGGCTGGGCATCACTTGCTGGCTGAACAGCTGGCGTCGGCGCTGAAAACTGAGGTGCCGCATCTAGTGCGTGATGGAAATTTTGTGGCGGATGGCTATCGCGCCGACCTCGACGAATATCGCCGCCTGCGCGACGAATCGCGCCGTGTCATCGCGCTGATGGAGCAGAAGCTGAAGACGGATACGGGCATTCCGTCGCTTAAAATCAAGCATAATAATGTGATTGGTTACTTCATCGAAATCACGTCGATCCATGAAAAGAAGGTGCCGCCGGAGTTTATTCACCGTCAGGGGCTGGCGAATGCGCTGCGCTACACCACGAAGGAATTGAACGAGACCGCGCTTGCCATTGAATCGGCAGCGGATAAGGCGCTGAAGCTGGAGCTGCAGATATATGAAGAGCTGGTCGCGACGGTTCTGAAAGCCGGGGCGGCCATTGTTTCCGCCGCGCGCGGCCTTGCGGAGTGGGACGTGATTTGCGCGCTCGCGACCATTGCTGAGGCAGGGCGTTTTGTACGGCCGCGCATGACCAGCGGCGCGGATTTCGCCATTAAAGCCGGGCGTCATCCGGTGGTGGAGTCCGCGCTGCGGCGGAACCATCAGGAGTTTATTGCGAACGATTGCGCGCTCAGTGATGCGAGCGGAGCAGGGGCGTTATGGCTCATCACCGGCCCGAACATGGGCGGTAAATCGACCTTCCTGCGCCAGCAGGCGATTCTCACTATCCTCGCGCAGATGGGCGGTTTTGTGCCCGCTGAGGCGGCGACAATCGGCATCGTCGATAAGCTGTTCTGCCGCGTGGGTGCGGCGGACGACCTCGCGCGCGGGCAGTCCACCTTCATGGTGGAGATGGCGGAAACGGCGAGCATTCTCCATCAGGCGACGGAAAAATCACTGGTGGTGCTCGATGAAATTGGCCGCGGCACCGCGACGTATGACGGGGTGAGCATCGCCTGGGCGGTGGCGGAGCATCTGCATAATCAGACGAAATGCCGCGCGCTGTTTGCCACGCATTATCACGAGCTCACCGCGTTGGCGCAAACCCTGCCGCGCCTCAAGAATTACCATGCGGCAGCGAAGGAATATCAGGGGCAGTTGGTGTTCCTACACACGATTCGCGAGGGCAATGCCGACAAATCCTACGGGATTCATGTCGCCGCGCTGGCGGGGCTACCCAAATCCGTGCTCACTCGTGCCCGTGCGCTGCTTACCACGCTCGAATCCGGCCATAGCCTGACGGAAAAACAGGCCGCACCGGAGCTACCATTATTTGCCGCCGCTCATCTATCCCCTTCAGCATCTGCTGCTTTCGCGCCCGTTTCCAAAATTTCAACCCCATCCGCCCAGATGCCAGCCACCGCCAACCATTACGGAAAACTGGTTGAACGTATAAAAAATATTGATGTGGATGGTTTGACCCCCCGCGATGCCCTCAATTTGCTCGCGGAACTGAAAAAAGACGCCCTGAGCAAATAATTGCCGCCACGGTGCGATAAGGTAATGATTTGTTAACTTAATTGTGGTAGGTTGACCCTCCCAACCTCACACACAGGGCAATTAAGTGGTTAACGCATTTTCTATTACAACAGCCTCAGGAGAGCAATTATCGCTTGACCAACAGCGGCGACGTGTGTGGTGGGCTGCCGATATTCATAGTGAATCTGGTCATAATTTTTCAGCGGAAATCATTGGGAATGAGCTTGTCATCTGCCCGAAGTCGCTTGAAGAAGCGGACTGGTATACATCTCTTACCGAAAACGAGCGCAACCTAGTGCTTGATGCAGCGCTTCACTATTTCAGACAACATTCTGCGGAGCCAAACGGCATGAAGGTTGCGGCCATCGGCGTTATTGAGAATCCCAAGCCGGTGGGGGATTCTGATCGGCACCTTGCGTACATCAAATTCAATATACGTAACTGCTCAAGCCAGCATATTAAGAACTGTGCGGAGGCGAATATTATGGGCACGCTCGATCGTGACTTGCAGCGCGATAACGAGATGCCTATTCGCGCGGATGGCAAACCTTCGCGGCAAATGGTCGAAGAGTGGCATGTGCTGGGCGGAAAAGAAGGGAAAGATGGCGTTTTTGCAGTAGGTCCATGTGGGTTTTGTCTGGACGAAATGGCGGAACATGCAACGGAGAATACTGCTCTCTACATTCACAGTTTACACGAACCGTCGGTCGTCCCAGAAATAGGGGAGAATATTAATTCTCTGGCAAATATTCAGCCTGGGCAAATTCTAAAAACGACGGTAGCGCATTTTAACCAGAAGCGTTTCGTTGCGCTGGATGACGCTGAGATAGTATCTCAAAAGCAGGCATTGGAAGAGATAATTCATGATTTGGCTGCGATGTATAAAGGTGAAGAGCAGCCAGCCTTTTTGTCCTATAATTCGAATCTGCGTAAGGGCATGGGGATTGCTGCCATTGAAGCGGCGCACAACAAAAATGGTTTGGTTGACCATAAAAAAATGGCGGCCTTCTTTTATGAACAGACCCTCATGACACTCTATCCACGCCTGCTGCAATCAGGGGCGGCAAAAGAGGAAGAAGCCGTGCGTCAATGGGTACATCAAAATATCGACATGCTGCGCATTAACGTATTTGGGATGGCAGACGGGTCGTTTGAATATGGCAAAGAATGCCGTTCGACAACAGATAAGGCGATGCCTAATGCCAGTAATGCGGCTATTTCCGCTGCCGTGGATTTGCTTCCCGGAAACCCATTGAAGCGGCTTTGCTCCTATACGTTCGACCCCAAAAACATCGAAGATGGGGTAATGCGGACGCCGAGTAAAGATGAGCTGGAGCGATCCTATAAGCGTAGTGAGCACACAGTTAAAAATGAGATGACAGTGACTGTTTTTGCGCCATCGCCCAAGAAGAAACAGGCAATTCATCGCGATTTTAGTTTGGATGATTTATACCCGTCGCGCTTTTCAGGGGTTAAAATGCCTCATGGAGCCACCGATATAGTCACTGAAAATAAAGCAGAATTCCGGCATAGTCAGGGGCTCAAGCCGGGCTTATGGCGCATGGGCAAAAGAAACCCCTCTGAACCTACGGATATTATCGCACGGCCGTAAACGGTTTAAATCGTTTTACCCCCAATTTCCCCCTTTACCTCTCAAAAACCATCGCTATAGTGCGCCGCTGATTCGCGTAATCAGTAAAGTATAACTTGAGAAGGATTCCTGTCATGGCTGTGCCAAAACGCAAAACGTCACCCTCCCGCCGCGGTATGCGCCAGTCGCACCTCGCGCTGAAAACCACCGCGGTGACCGAAGACCAAACCACCGGCGAAGCAAAGCGCCCGCACCACGTTTCGCCAGATGGCATGTATCGTGGCCGCAAAGTGACGACCGCCAAGGTAAAAAAGTAGTATTCGGTATTCAGTATCCGGTCTTCAGTGGATTTACCGGGTATTGAGGCGATAGTAAGTTTTTTTGGTTTGGGTTCCGTGTGCTCACGGAATGCCGAATACGGGATGCTGAATACTAACCAACGCGGTGCCGATGTCTCTTCCTCTCCCGATAGCTCTTGATGCAATGGGTGGCGATAACGCCCCTGAGTCTGTGATTGCTGGCGCGCGCCGCGTGCTGAAATGGTTTCCGGATACGCGCTTTATCTTTTTTGGCCGCGAACCCGTCATTGCGCCGCTGATTGCAAAATATCGTGATCTCGCCAGTGTTTCTGAGATTGTACATACCGATGTCGAAGTGGCGATGGATGCAAAGCCTTCCGTGGCGCTGCGTCAAGGGCGGCAGTCGAGCATGCGTCTGGCGATTGATGCGGTGGCGGACGGGCGTGCGGCGGCGATGGTGTCGGCAGGAAATACCGGCGCGTTGATGGCAACGGCGAAGCTGGTGCTCAAAACGCTTCCTGGCATTCAGCGCCCGGCGATTACGGCAACGGTTCCCTCGCGCCATCGCCCGGTGGTGCTACTCGACATGGGCGCGAATATCGATTGCACCGCCGATCACCTCGTGCAGTTTGCCATCATGGGTGACGCCTATGCGCGGGCAATGCTTGGTATCGACAAGCCCCGGATTGGCTTGCTCAACGTCGGCTCCGAAGAAATGAAGGGGCATGATGAGGTGAAAGAAGCGCATCGCGTCTTGCGTTCAGGTGCGATCCCTGTGGATTATTTTGGTTTCGTCGAGGGCAACGATATCCTCGAAGGCAAAACGGATGTGGTGGTGACGGATGGATTCACCGGCAACATCGCGCTAAAAACAGCGGAGGGAGCTTCGCGCCTGATTTATTCGAGCCTTAAAAGTGCGATTGAGAATTCATGGACGGCGAAAATCGGTTATCTCTTCGCGCGCCCAGCCATTCGTATGGCGCTCAAGAAATTTGACCCGCGCCGGCTGAATGGCGCGATTCTGCTAGGGCTCAACGGCATCGCGGTGAAAAGCCATGGCGGGGCAGATGCAAAAAGTTTCGCCAATGCGATTCGTGTCGCGATTTTGCTCGTGAGCGAACGGGTGAACGAAAAAATTATCGAAGACCTCGCTCAGGCGAACGCGCGTTCTGCCACGCTGGTGGAGCCCATTGCAAAAGTCGCTGAGGCTTAATGGTACGCTCGGTTATCATCGCCACCGGCAGCTACTTGCCACAGAAAAAACTGACGAACGACGACCTCGCCCGCATGGTGGATACCAATGATGCGTGGATTCGCGAGCGCACTGGCATCACCCAGCGTTATGTGGTGGGCGAGGGTGAGGCCACGTCCGACCTCGCGATTCACGCAGCGCGTGCCGCGCTCAAGGCGGCAGGAATCGATGCGGATGCAATTGATGGCATTGTGGTGGCGACCTCGACGCCGGATACGAGCATGCCCTCCGTTGCGACCAAAGTGCAGGCCGCACTTGGGGTGAAACATGGCGCGGCGGTGGATGTGGCGGCAGCCTGCACCGGTTTTGTCTACGCACTTTCAGTGGCGCAGGGTTGGATTGCAACAGGCGTTGCCTCGCGCGTGCTGGTGATCGGTGCGGAGGCGATGTCGCGCATTATTGATTGGTCGGATCGCGGCACCTGTATTCTCTTCGGCGACGGGGCGGGGGCGGTGATTCTTGAAGCGCAGGAAAATACGTCACGTGGCATTCTGGCATTAAAGCTTGAGGCGGCAGGTGAATTTGGCCCCTTGCTTGGCACGAATGGCGGGGTGTCGAGCACGCAAACAGTAGGCCACTTATTTATGGAAGGGCAGGAAATATTTCGCCATGGCGTCGAAAAAATGGCGAATATCACGCTCGAAACCCTCAAAAAAGCGAACCTGACACTGGCGGATGTGAGCTGGTTGGTGCCCCATCAGGCCAATGCGCGCATGATCCGCATGATCGGCCGCAGCCTGCGAATTAGCGAGGAAAAATGCGTGGTCACGGTGGATATTCACGCCAATACTTCGGCGGCCACCATACCCCTTGCGCTGGATGTGGCGGTGCGGGATGGGCGAATCAAACAGGGCGATATTGTCGCCATGCCTGCACTTGGTGCTGGACTCACCTGGGGATGTTGTGTAATCTGTTGGTAAACCTACTTCATTCTTCTACTGCGGCTGGTAAAAGTCGATCATCTTCTGCGCTTCCGCTTCGCATGTACTTATATGTACATTTACGATGCGGTTCTCGAAAGTAATCGCTTTTTCCTCACCCGCAGCGAAGACTAAGCTGGGTTTTCGTTAACGAAGAATAGGGAGCCGCCTATGTCCAAGACACTCACCCGTGCAGATCTTTCGAACTCGGTCTATCGTGAAATCGGTTTGTCGCTTTCGGAATCGACACAGCTGGTCGATGCGGTGCTGGAGGAAATTTGCGTTGCGCTGACAGAAGGAAATTCGGTGAAGCTTTCTTCGTTTGGTACCTTCAAACTCCGCCGCAAAAAAGAACGTATCGGCCGCAACCCAAAGACAGGCGTGGAAGTGCCAATCACGCCGCGCACCGTGCTTTCGTTCAATGCATCGAACACGCTGAAACAGGATGTGAATAAAAACTAGTTGTTGGTTGTTAGTTGCTCGTTGTTCGTTAGTTACTGTGACCCCGTTGGCGATTCGTCGCTAATCACAAAAAAACAAAAAATCGAAACAGGCAGCATCTCATGGCAAGCACGGACATCTCGCTTTTTGCGTACGAAGCAGCAGAGCAGAAAAAAGAAAAATCACCCAACGCATTGCGCACCATCAGCGAAGCCGCTGAAATCCTCGATGTGCCGCAGCATGTGCTGCGCTTCTGGGAAACCAAATTCACGCAGATCAAGCCGCTGAAGCGTAACGGTGGCCGTCGTTTTTATCGCCCACAGGATATCGACGTGCTTCAGCAAATCAAACATCTGCTCTATAATCAGGGCTACACGATTAAGGGTGCTAAAAAAGCGGTGGATGATTTCATTCACGCGCGCGCGGATCGTGATGTATCGCCAGCAGAATGGATGGCAACCGTGCCACCTGCCAGCGTGAACGACAACTTCGTGGTGCCTGTGCAGGAAGCCGAACCCGATCTGCTCGCGGAACTAGCACAAGCATTAGCGGAGACGGATGAGCTGGTGGAAGAGGTGGCAACCGTCGCGCCGCAAGCGACGCTCGCAACGCCTTCTCGTGATGCATTGCGTGCGATGCGTGCTGAAATCGCCGCGCTGCGCGACAGCCTGCGCCTTCATCTGGCGACACCGCAAGCCGTGATGCAGTAGCTTCTGCGACTAGCGGCAATAAAAAAAGGGGACGTGAATTTCACGTCCCCTTTTTTATGTCACGTGTAGTGCTTACGCAGCCGCAGCGGTAGGGATGGTACCATTCGGCGTCATTTTATCGACGGCTTCTGGCAGGAATTGTGCGAGTTTTCTTGCTACTTCATCAGGCGTCATGCCTACTTTTGCAGCGAGGGTTTGCATCATCTCTGAACCGAGCACTGTTTGCAGCTGGCTCGCTTGAACAGGCTGGTTTGCACCGGTGCCCACCCAGGATTGCACCACCGAACCGAGGCCGTTTTCTCGAACTGGCTCACGAGGCCCTGAACGCCGCCGTGTTGCTCGAGCACTTTGCTCACCATTGCCGTAACGCCCGCGCTGACGAGGCCGCCCAGTACTCCATCTAATATACTCATAGGTATCCCCATTTTTTAAAGTTTGCCGATTTAATTCTTAGGTAGTGTGCGGTTTCTAGCCTTTTTCTGCGTCTGAGTAAAATGAATAAGCGGGATGATGCGCTGATTTTGCGCCGTACTTCATAGAAAACCCAGCATTTTTGCGTGTTCCTCATCACGCACGCTCAGAAACAGATGCGCAAACGCGCTGATTCGCCGTTATTGGTTGACCGCTTGGCCGCCATTCGCTTTCCTAAACGCTCTTTCCACCTGCCATAGGAGTGCGTGATGAATTTTGTAGAAGCAGTAAAATCCGGTTTTAATAATTTCCATAATTTTACGGGGCGTTCCTCTCGTTCGGAGTATTGGTTTTGGTTCCTATTCGGGGTTTTAAGTGGATTAGTTTTGGGTTTTATTGATGCGACGATTTTTGGAGCAACTAAAACCCCTCTATCGACATTCTTTTCAATCTTCACATTCATTCCAGGCATTGCCGTAGGCGCACGTCGCTTGCATGACATTGGTAAAACCGGTTGGTTGCAGTTGCTCTGGATAATCCCCGTCGTAGGCTGGATTATCCTTATCGTTTGGTTCTGTACTAAAGGACCAGCAAGCGATAACCGCTTCGGGCCAGATCCGCTGGCAACGGCGTAATCCTCCAAGTGCGCCCAGAGAGGTAGTGATGGACTTAATTCAAGCAGTAAAATCTGGTTTTAGAAAGTTCTTCACACTCTCTGGCCGCGCCTCTCGCTCGGAGTATTGGTGCTGGGTATTGTTCTGCCTTCTTGTGTCCATTCCGATTGCCATCTTTGATATGGAATCATCGACAGCTTATAAGGGCACGCCGAGTTTGTTGTGTCTGATTTTTATAGTGGTGTCGACCTTCTTTATTGGTGTTCGGCGGGTACACGACGTCGACAAGAGTGGTTGGTGGGTGTTTGTTCCCTACGTATTGGTTCCCGCAGGCTTCTGGGCGATGATGGGCATCGGCGTTATCTCAATGTTCGCAGGTACTCGTGCAACAGAAACTTTTGATTCTTGGATGTTTCTTCTGGGAAATCTTTTGTTCTTCTTGCCGCTGACCCTGGCAGTGATGTTGTTCTGTGAACGAGGAACGGAAGGGCCCAATCGTTTTGGTTCAGACCCATTGAGCGCGGAGCAAAATCATCAGCTAGATGCTGAAGAAGCAATAGCAAAAATGTATCAAATCCAGATGCCAAAGCCTGGAGAGAAGGTGCTCTTAATTTTAACGATCATAGGATGGTTAATATTACTGGCGATTATTTATGACATCCCCGGCAGGCATAGAAAAGAGGCGGAAATCACAAAAGCACCCGTTTCTTCTCCTTCTGGATGTCCTGAAGATTGGCTGAACTACAAGCTTTATGACGAAAGGTGGAGTTATGACCAAAGGTGGAGCCAACAAATAGGAACATGTCTTTACAAGGGTAGTGTTTCTAACAGTCAATGTGGGGCAATGGGTGGGGCGATCACTCCTGGCGCGGGCGTCATGGCTTGGTGTCAAAAGTTTGCTGATGAGAGTAGGACTGTGCTGCTTTCTATTGAATTATTCAATTAAGCTTCTGTGTTTTGTACAACCACATCTTGACGCATCCGGGCTTTCGCTCTTAAACAAGCGAAAGCCCGTTTGTTTAGGAGAGACCTATGTCACGTATCGATACACTCGCTGCCCGCGAAATTCTGGATAGCCGCGGCAACCCCACGATCGAGGTGGATGTGGTGCTGGAAAACGGCGCGTTCGGGCGCGCGGCGGTGCCATCGGGTGCATCGACCGGTAGCATGGAGGCGATGGAGCTGCGTGACGGCGACACCGCGCGTTACGGCGGCAAAGGCGTGCGCAAAGCAGTGGCGAATGTGCTGGCGCTCGCACCTGCACTCAAGGGGCTGAACGCGCTCGACCAGGTGCTGGTCGACCAAACGCTGATCGAGGCGGATGGTACGCCGAACAAGGGCAATCTCGGCGCGAATGCGATGCTGGGGGTGTCGCTTGCAACGGCGAAGGCCGCGGCGCAATCCAGCGGGCTGCCGCTGTTTCGCTATATCGGCGGCACGAACGCCAACCTGCTGCCAGTACCGATGATGAACATCATCAACGGCGGCGCGCATGCCGATAACGCGATCGATATTCAGGAATTCATGATTATGCCGCTGGTGGCCTATGGCATGGCGGATGCGATTCGCATCGGCGCAGAAATTTACCACGTGCTGAAAAAGCAACTCGCGGATGCGGGGCTATCGACCAGCATCGGCGATGAGGGAGGCTTTGCGCCCGACCTCAAAAGCGCGGAAGACGCGTGCGGGTTCATCTGCAAGGCGATTGAAACGGCGGGCTACCGCCCCGGCGACGAGGTGCTGCTCGCGCTTGATGCTGCGAGTTCGGAGTTCTATGTCGACGGCCAGTACAAGCTCGTCGGCGAGGGCAAAACCCTCGATGTGGAGGGCATCATCGCCTATTACGAGAATCTGGTGAGCAAATTCCCCATCGCCTCGATCGAGGATGCCTGCGCGGAGAACGACCGCGAGGGCTGGGCGGCCATCACCCGCGCGCTGGGTGGACGGATTCAGCTGACGGGCGACGATTTGTTCGTCACCAACCCGGCGATTTTGGCCGAAGGTATGGGGCTTGGCCTTGCCAACGCGCTGCTCGTGAAGCCAAACCAGATTGGCACGCTGAGCGAGATGATTGCTGCGGTGGAGATGGCGCATCGCGGTGGCTACCGCACGGTGATGTCGCACCGCTCCGGCGAGACAGAGGACGCGACGATTGCGCATCTCGCCGTGGCGCTCAACTGCGGGCAGATCAAAACCGGCGCACCCTGCCGTGCCGACCGTACTGCGAAATATAACGAGCTGATTCGGATTGAAGAAATTCTAGGTGGTTCCGGCCTCTATGGCGGGCGCTTGCCGCAACCACAGTAACGGGAGAGACACAGACATGGCGGTTCATTTTCACATTGGCGATTTACCGGCATCGGTAAAATTTCAGGGCGATATCGCGGTCGATACCGAGGCGATGGGGCTGAATAATCACCGTGACCGGCTGTGCCTGATCCAGCTTTCCGACGGGCAGGGCGACGAACATCTTGTACAATTCCTGCCGGGAAAATATGACGCGCCAAACCTGAAGGCGCTTCTGACCGACCCCAAACGCGTCAAACTGTTTCATTTCGCGCGGTTCGATGTGGCGATCATCAAGCAATATCTCGGCGTGGTGACAGCACCGATTTACTGCACCAAAATTGCTTCGCGCCTGACGCGGACATTCACCGACCGCCACGGCTTCAAGGATTTGTGCCGTGATTTGCTTCAAGTCGATGTCTCAAAGCAGCAGCAAACCTCAGACTGGGGGCAGCCGACCTTATCGCCCGAGCAGCAGGAATATGCCGCGAGCGACGTGCGCCACCTGCACCGCCTGCGCGAGAAGCTGGACGTGATGCTGGCGCGCGAACACCGCACGGAACTGGCGGCTGCTTGCTTCACCTTCCTGCCTGCACGGGCGGAGCTTGACCTCGCCGGCTGGCCGGAAATCGACATCTTCGCGCATTAGGTTGTATGAAAAACGCTAAACCAGTGACCCACGATGATATGCGCCTTCTGGCCTCGGCTCGTGCGGTGATTGCGCGTGAGGTGGAAGGGCTGAACGCTGTCGCCGACGCGCTGGATGAGAAATTCATCGATGTGGTGAATCGAATCGCCGCGCTGAAAGGGCGTGTGATTCTAAGTGGCATGGGTAAGTCCGGCCATATCTGTCGAAAAATTGCGGCGACGCTGGCCTCTACTGGTACGCTCGCCTATTTCGTGCACCCTTCGGAAGCGAGCCATGGCGATCTTGGCATGATTACGGCAGACGACTTGGTTATTTGTCTGTCGAACTCCGGCGAAACGCACGAGCTACGCGATATTATTTCCTATACCCGCCGCTTTGCAATTCCGCTGGTGGCGCTGGTGCGACGCGACGCATCGCTGCTGGTGGACGCGGCGGATGTGTCGATTGTGCTGCCTGCGGTGCCTGAGGCTTCGCCTGTAGATGCGCCGACCACCTCCACCACTATGATGCTCGCTTGGGGCGATGCGCTTGCGGTGGCACTGATGGAGAAAAAAGGCTTCAACCGCGATGATTTCGGTGTATTCCACCCCGGCGGAAAACTGGGTGCGCAATTTACGCGGGTGGAAAACCTGATGCATGGTGCTGACGAGCTACCGCTAGTGACAGAGAATGCCTCGATGCAGGAGGCCATCCTCACCATGACGGCCAAGCGCTTCGGCTGCGCGGGTGTAGTGGATGCGGCGGGTGTGCTGCTCGGGATCATCACGGATGGCGACTTGCGGCGTAATATGGATGAAGGTTTGATGCGTAAAACCACGCGCGAAGTGATGCATAAAAATCCAGTGACGATGAAGCCAACAAGCCTTGCTGCAGAGGCGCTCGGCGTGATGAACAGCAAATCCATCACCTGCCTGTTTGTGGTAGTGGATGAAAAACCAGTGGGCATTCTGCATATTCATGACTGCCTGCGCGCCGGTGTGATGTAGCCGATGTCGGATCTGCCTGAGAAAAAGGGAATCTCTGCTGATTGGGCGGTTGCGGAGGTGGATCAACTCTTCGCGGCGCTTGGCCATTATACGCGCTTTGTGGTGTTCAGTAAATGGTTCCTGATGCTATTTGCGCTGGCCTTGGTGACGGTTCTGATTGCTTTGCCGCTCGTCAGCAAAGATCGCTCAGGCATTCGGATTTCATTTGTAGATAGCGCCACAAACACAGCAAAAGACGTTACACATCCAGTAATGAGTAACCCCGAATACCGTGGGACGGATGTGAAAGGGCAACAATTCAAAATAAATGGTATCCGTGCTACACAGGTAACACAAAACATGGTGAGCATCGAGCAGGTGGAGGCACAGTTGGTGACCGAAAGCGGCGGCTGGCGCTCGCTTGCTGCGGCGAATGCTAACTATGATCAGGCGGCCAAAACCATTGAACTGAGTGGGGATGTGACCTTGCTTGACGATCAGGGTTATAGTTTCACAACCCCCCAGGCGACGGTGGATATGAATAGCTCAAAAGTAACAGGGAAAGAGCGGATTACCGGAACGGGGCCGCTTGGTAACTTGCTTGCCAGCGGCTTCGAAATCATGGATAATGGCACACATATTACGTTTACAGGCGGTGCCGAGCGGGTGCAGCTTCATATTGATCGGGCGAAGAAGAAATAACGATGAGCAACACAGGAATGATCCGGGTTTTAGGTGCAGTCGTCGCATTATGCTTCAGCCATGCGGCGGTTGCGGCATTGGCGTCGTCTGACCAGCCGATCGAAATTTCCTCCGACACGCTTGATGTTTTTCAAAACGAACATAAGGCGGTGTTCAGCGGCAATGTGATTGCGGTGCAAGGCACCACCAATATGCGCGCGGGAAAAATGACGGTCTATTACCGCGATGGCGGCGATAAAAAAGCGGCAGCGCCAGCCGATGCAGGGCAAGGTATCTCGCGGATTGATGCAGAGGGCGCGGTGGTCTTCACCACCCCTAAGGAAACGGCGCAGGGCGATAAAGGCGTTTATAACGTGGACACCGACACGATCGACCTGACGGGCGCGAATGTAACCCTCACTCGTGAGCAGAACGTGCTCAAAGGCACCCATCTCACCTATAATATGAAAACTGGGCGCAGCATGCTAACCTCTGGTAGCGGCCAGGTAACTGGCAGCGGCAGCAAAAAGACGCGGGTGCACGGACTGTTCGTGCCGAAGTCCGATAAAGGAAAGACTGGTCAATAATGGCGGGTGATGATCACGGGAACGGGCTGGGAAATGATTGGCTAATCACGCCTGTTTCGGTGGCAGATCAGCCACCCCCCCCCGAATCGTTGGCGATACCACCGGTGGTGCCTTTCGTGGCCAACAACTCCGAGTTACCACAGAAGCCGATTCTGGTGGAGAAGAACTCTGGTCTGGTCGTGAATAACCTCGGCAAGCAATACGCCAAACGGCCAGTGGTGCGTAATGTGTCGCTCTCGCTGCAGCGGGGCGAGGCCGTGGGGTTGTTAGGGCCAAACGGGGCAGGGAAGACCACCTGTTTTTATATGATTACCGGGCTGGTAAAGCCGGACTATGGCACGATTTTTTATGACGGCACCGACATTACCAACTTGCCAATGTATCGCCGCGCGCGCCTGGGTATTGGCTATCTTCCACAGGAGGCCAGCATTTTTCGTGGGCTGACGGTGGAACAGAATATCATGGCGGTGCTGGAAGTGAGCGTGCTTGATGTGGATCGCCGCCGCGTGATGTGTGATGAATTGTTGGCGGAATTCTCTATTACCCATTTGCGTAACGCGCCTGCGATTGCGCTTTCCGGCGGTGAACGTCGTCGTGCGGAAATTGCACGCGCACTGGCAGGTATGCCTTCGTTTATTCTGCTGGATGAACCGTTGGCGGGTATCGACCCGATTGCAATTTCGGATGTGCGCGATCTGGTGAAACATCTCAAAAATCGTGGCATCGGCGTACTGATTACCGACCATAACGTGCGTGAAACGTTGGATGTGATTGACCGCGCTTATATCATCCATGACGGCTCGGTGCTGATGGAAGGCACACCGTCGGATATCGTGAATAACGAGGAAGTGCGCCGCGTCTATCTGGGGCGCCAATTTTCGCTTTAAATTGTGGTAATTTGGCAGCTTGAGTCGCAGGCCTATTTGCGCTAGTTTTATTCCATGGTCGGATTGAAACAGGAATTTAGGCAGTCGCAGCAGTTGGTGATGACCCAGCAACTGCAGCAGTCGATCAAGCTGTTGCAGCTCTCAGCGATCGAGCTTCAGGAATTTATCGACGAAGAGATCGAAAAAAATCCCCTCCTTACCAAAGAAGAAAATGATTCCGATACGCCCGCCTCGCCGGAAGACGCGGGCGATGACGTTGGTGATGCGCCTGCAGGTGAGGGGGGGAGCGAGGAAGACGCCATCCGCAGTGAAACGCGCGAGATTGACGTCTCGGACAAAGATTATTCCGTCGCGGAATCGCTGGAAGACGAGTCTTTCGGCGGGGAGTGGACAGAAGGCGACACCGTCAGCATCGGCGAGGTCACGGCGGGCGCGCATGGTTCATCCGGCGGGTATGACGGCGACGGCGAAGGCTTCGGTATCGAAGGTGCTAGCGCGCGAGAGCAAACGCTGCGCGAATATCTGATTGAACAAATTCACATGGATATCGCTGACCCGGTGGAACAGCGCATCGCCGAGCAACTGACCGACATGCTCGACGATGCGGGCTATCTGCGTGAGGATACTAGCGCCTTTGCAGAGACGCTTGGGCTCGCGAAGGCGGAGATTGATGCTATCGTCGTGCGCCTGCAGCAGTTCGAGCCGGCAGGGGTTTTTGCCCGCTCGCTCGCGGAATGCTTGCGCTTACAATTGGCGGATATGAACCGGCTCGACCCGGTGATGGAAATTTTCCTCGAGAATCTGGAAATGATGGGCAGTGGTGAGCTGAAAGCGCTGCAGAAGAAATGTGGTGTGGATGCTGAGGATTTTGCTCAGATGTTGGCGGATATTCGCCGCTGCAACCCGAAGCCAGCCATGGGTTTTGCAGCGGATGAATCGCAAGCCGTGATTCCGGATGTGATGGTACGCCGCGCGAAAAATGGCGGTTGGCATTTGGAGTTGAACCCAGATGCGCTGCCGCGCGTGCTGGTGAATCGCCATTATGCCTCGGATGTGGGGGCGCGGGCGACGGATAAAGAAGCCAAAAAATTCATGACCGAGCAGCTCGCCAATGCGAACTGGCTCATCAAAGCGCTCGATCAGCGGGCGAATACCATCCTCAAAGTGGCGACGGAAATTGTCACCCAGCAGGACAAATTTCTGCAGCACGGCATTCGTTTCTTGAAACCGCTGGTGCTGAAAGACATTGCCGCTGCGGTGGGAATGCATGAGTCGACCATCAGCCGCGTGACCACTGCGAAATTTATGGCCACGCCGCGCGGTACGCTGGAGCTGAAGTTTTTCTTTACCTCCTCCATCAACGCCTCGGCGGGCGCGAATGATTTTTCCAGCAAAACGGTGATGTATTACATCAAAGAGCTGGTGACGAACGAAGGCCCTAAGGAAATCCTCTCTGACGATGCGATTGTAAAGCGCCTGAAAGACCGGAATATCGACGTCGCGCGTCGTACCGTCACCAAATATCGCGAGGAAATGGGAATTCCATCCTCCGTCGTCCGCCGCCGTCAGAAGGCGGGTTAGTACCCTGTTATTTGATTGCAAAAATCACGCAATTGACGAGAATCAT
Organism: Rickettsiales bacterium; assembly: GCA_044237845.1. Classification (GTDB taxonomy): domain Bacteria; phylum Pseudomonadota; class Alphaproteobacteria; order Rickettsiales; family UBA3002; genus QFOX01. The sequence continues at coordinate 29,933 of JBIIEL010000012.1, forward strand.
TCAAATTGTCGCGGCCATTAACCAAAGTTTCATTCTTTTGCGCTAGGACTCAGTGAATAATACTAACATGAGAGGATCATTCTAATGAGTAGTATTTTGAAACAGACGGCTACGTCGCCCCAGCTTGTTACTCCGGAGATGTTTGCAGGGCAATTTGCCCATACAACAGCCCAAGAAGCATCTTTTAAAGCCAAGGCATCTACCCCAGAAGGAGGAAGTTGTCCTTTAACCGCTGCCAATTTTGTGATGCCTAACCTTGGTGTCCTTGATCAGTTTATCGCGAATGACGCTGTCAATGATATCCTTGTGAATGGAACACAGAGTATTTATATTGATAGTCAAGGTAGGCTGACCGATTCAGGGGTTCGTTTTGAAACGGACGCTGAAACATGGGATGTCGCTGAGCGCATCATGGCGTCTGTTGGTTTGTTTTGGGTGCCGGAGCGTCCCATTATCGACACGCGGTTGCCAGATGGAAGCCGGGTAAATATTGTTGGTCCGCCGATTGCAGTGGATGGTGTTTCAATCTCTATTCGTAAATTTCCCAAGCAGCATGTGACCTTAGATAGAATGGCGGAGGGCGGTCAGCTCTCGCAAGAATTAGCGGTATTTCTAAAAGAATGTGCACGGATGCGTGTGAACATTGTCATTGCTGGTGGTACGAGTACTGGAAAGACGACGTTATTAAATGCGCTTTCTGCAGCCATTCCTGAGGACGAGCGTATCGTGACTGTTGAGGATTCGGCAGAGTTGCGCCTGCAGCAGCCGCATGTCGTGCGGCTTGAGTCCAAGCCGTCACGCGTGACGGATGAAAAGAATATTCCAGAAGTTTCCACGCGCGACCTCATTAAGAACGCGCTGCGGATGCGGCCTGATCGCATTATCGTGGGCGAGTCGCGTGGGCCTGAGGCGTTTGATGTCTTGCAAGCAATGAATACGGGGCATGATGGCTCTATGACGACGCTGCATGCCAACTCGTCGCGCGATGCATTGTCGCGCCTGGAAACGATGGTGATGTCGGCTATGCCAACATTGACGAGCAGAACGGTGCGTCAGCATATTACAAGCGCGCTTCATTTGGTGATTCAGATTACACGGCAGAAAGATGGCAAGCGTAGCATCAGCCATGTCACGGAAGTGTGTGGTATGGAGGGGGATACAGTCATTATGCAGGATCTGGTCACCTATATTCCGCCTACAGCAAAGGGGCCTGGTGAATATCGTTGGGCACAAGGTTCTCCACGTAATCCAATGTTAATTGAAGCGGGCCGCATGGCCGGGTTTATGAAAGTGCTGCGTTAATATGGCTGATGACCTCACACAAAGAATCGCCGTTCTTGAGGCGCAACTTGAATCACTCCGTACGGTTTTCGTGGATGAAGAAAAGCCCGTCCTGCATTCTGCCTCAGCACGCGTTGATTTGGGAGAGGCGCTTGGTCAGGCCATTGTAGAGCTTGCACCTCTGAAGTCGTTGCTGGATGATGAGACCATCACGGATATACTGATTAATGGCCCGTCGCGCGTGTTTATTGAGCGTGATGGAAAGCTGGAACTAACGGATGTCACGTTTTCAAGTGACGAAAATGTATTCAAAGTGGCTGAGGCAATTGCAAACCGCGTAGGGCGCACAGTCAATATTAAGCGGCCACTGCTTGATGCAAGATTACCGGATGGAAGCCGCGTCAACATCATCGCGCCGCCGCTTGCGGTAGATGGCACTTCTATTTCTATTCGTAAGTTTACCAAAAATAGTGTGACACTCGACCGTATGGCAACCCAAGGCAATATGTCATCTGCGCTCGCGGATTTTCTAAAAGTCATCGGCCGCTGTCGCCTAAACATCGTTATTTCTGGAGGAACAGGTTCAGGTAAAACGACGTTGCTTAATGCGGTGTCGGAATTTATTGATCATCGTGAACGCGTGGTAACGATCGAGGACGCGGCAGAGCTTCGTCTGCAGCAGCCTCATGTGGTACGCCTTGAGACACGTCCGATGCGACTCTCCCACCAAGAGGATGAAGTTAGCATCCGTGATTTAATGAAGAACGCGTTGCGGATGCGGCCAGATCGAATCATCGTGGGTGAGGTGCGTGGCGCCGAAGCCTTCGACATGATGCAGGCGATGAATACCGGCCATGAGGGGTCGCTTACCACGATTCACGCGAATCACCCGCGTGATGCGCTGGCGCGACTAGAGAATATGATCGCGATGGCAAATTTAAATCTTCCACATCAGGCGATACGGGCGCAGGTGGCATCTGCGATAAATCTATTTGTGCAAATCAGCCGTATGCGCGATGGGCATCGCCGTATTACACAGGTGAGCGAAATATGTGGTATGGAGGGTGACATCATCACCATGCAGGATATTTTTACTTATCAAAATAAAGGGGATGGCCCTGATGGCAAGCTGATCGGTGAGTTTAAATGGACAGGGATCATGCCGCGCTTCTTGCGGCGGGCCGCCTATTATGGCGAGTCTGACAGGCTATCTGCGGCACTGGGTGTCAAACTGCCCAAACTTTAGCCATAAGTAATTCCGCGCACTCCTATGGGATAGCTCTTGGCTATTTCCTGCAAACGGAGTATCATTAAGCTAAGAAATTCATCTATTTATTCTTCAACTTCCCAACCAAAGAGGAACCTATGCAATTTCATATTTCTGGCCGGCATGTTGACCTTGGTGAGGCATTTCAAACGCATGTGGAAAAGCGCCTCAGCGATGGTCTGAGCAAATATTTGGATCGTATTGTGAGCGTGGATGTTGTCGTTTCAAAAGAAGCGCACCACCAATTTCGTGTCGATATACATGGGAATACCGGAACGCATTCAGGCATCGTTCTGAAAAGTCAAGGTAACGCCAGCGAGGTGTACGCCGCGTTTGACGACGCTGCAACCAAAGTGGAAAAACAACTGCGCCGCTATAAGCGCCGCCTGACGGATCACCACGCACATGACAAAAACGCTGCGCGTGCGCTCAATGCACGTAAATATGTGTTGAAGCCAGAAGATGATTCGGCAGAGCTTGACGAAAAGGGCGCGCCAGTCGTGGTGGCTGAGAAGCCAACGAATATTCAAACCCTCACCGTGAGCCAGGCCGTAATGAAAATGGACTTGGCCGATTTGCCCGCACTGATGTTCTTCAATGCCGGTAACGGACGAGTGAATGTGGTGTATCGCCGTGTGGATGGTAATATCTCCTGGGTTGACCCCGAAGAAGCTGCAGCTTAGCCTCCTCTAACATTCTCACTCAAAGAGGCTCTATGAACGATCAGGCACCACTGCACGGTTCTGCTTTTGCATATATGGGAACGGGGTGCCTTGTCATTGGTGCATCTGGAACGGGTAAGTCACGTATTACTGCAGAAGCGATGATGATGGGTGCAAAGCTCATCGCCGATGACCGAGTTGCCTTACAGCCGATGATGGGTATGGTCGCCATCGCCCAACTACCAGAGCTTGCGGGAATTCTTGAGTTGCGTGGTATGGGGCTTATTCGGATGAATGATACCACCTCCAAGCATGTACTGCATTTGGTAATAGAACTTGACCCAACGGCGGGAGATCGTCTTCCAGAGCTACAAAAACGCCAGTTTCTGGGGATTGATGTGCCGTATTTGCGCCTGGCGCCGGCACCCCAGACATCAGCCGCGTTGATCCTGCATTATCTGAAAGCGATGCAGGAAGGTCGCGTGCTGCCGACGGATTGGAAGCCGAAGTCAGTTTAGCATCACAAACTATTGCAATCCGGCGCATTTGGGCGTAGTTCATCACTATGATCGGGATTATCATCATCACTCATGGTGGGCTTGGCGCTGAGCTTATTGCGGTGGCCGAGCACGTGGTTGGACGTCAGCCGGATTTAGTCGCAGTAGCGATCGGTCCTGAGGATGATATCGAAAGTCGTCGCAACGACATTCTCTCAAAAATTACGCAGGTCGATAAGGGTGATGGAGTCGCTATACTCACCGATATGTTTGGTGGTACGCCGTCGAACCTTGCCATTTCGGTTATGACGCCAGGTAAGGTGGAAGTGCTCGCCGGCGCGAACGTGCCAATGCTGATTAAGCTGACTAGTGTGCGTGATAGTCTTACGCTGCTTGATGCGGTGATGGCCGCGCAGGAAGCTGGGCGCAAGTACATCAACGTAGCCAGCAGCCTGCTGAAGAAGGCAAGCTAATGGCCATTGCCCGGGCGACGATCTGTAATAAAAAAGGCCTTCATGCGCGCGCGGCGGCGAAGCTGGTGAAGGCCGCTTCTGCATTTCCTGAAGCGTCGATTGAGGTGTGGCGACTGCCGCGCGCGAATGAACATCGCGATGCGGTGAAGGCGGGGGCGACATCCATCCTTAGCCTGCTGATGCTGGCGGCCGATCTCGGTGCGACGGTCGAGCTTCATGCGGAGGGCGCGCGCTCTGAAGAGGCGCTGTCAGAAATCGTAGCGCTGATCGAGCGCCGATTTGACGAAGAAGAGTAGTTATCCACAGAGATAGATCAAAAATTATTCACCTTTTCATTAAATGCGCGTCAATTGGATCCACATCTGTGGCTTGGCTGCGGCCATGTTCAAAAAAGTCAAGGCTACAGCAAAAAATAAAAGATAATACTTGACCTTGTTTGTGGTTGAACTATGAAGGCCGATTTGCTTTTATTGGTATGTCGTTGAGACAACCCCAAACCTCCGCACCACGGATCTGAAAGCGCCTTCCGCCTTTGCGCGGGTGGCAGGTCAGATGGTTCTGCGGAGGGCTTGAGGGTTTAGGTTCATCTGCAGGCAAAAGGTAGGTATTCATATGTCGTTACAAGCACACTACGCAATGATTCAAGAAAAACACGGCAAACTAGAAAAAACAATTGCTCAGGAACTGCTACGTCCCTCGCCAGATCTGGCTATGTTACAGACTCTAAAAAAACAAAAACTGCTCCTGAAAGAAGAACTGGAGCGGATTCGCTCGGCCGAAGAGGCGCGCTGGAACGCCGCCTGATGGCCTGGGTTCTCAAGTTGGAGCATGCTTCCGACGAGAGAGCCCACCCTTATCCTCACGGCGTGTAAAAAGCGTCTGAGGTTGCGCTCCCCTCTCGTAGGTGGGGTATCAGCGGGGGGCTTACCAGTTCCCCATGAAGAGAAGCCCCGGAACATGCGTTCACGGGGCTTCTTTTTTGGAAGCTGAGGGAGAATAGAATAGAAGAGGGCTACGCCGCCTCCTCAAGCTCGATTTCCATACCGAGCGCGCGTTTGTAGAGGTCGAGCATATATTCTGCCTCGGTGCGTTCATTCGCCTTCATTTTGCGCAGCTTTAGAATTTGGCGCATGGCCTTGACGTCAAACCCATTGGATTTGGCCTCGGCCATCACGTCGCGGATGTCGCTGGCGATGCCTGATTTGTCTTCCTCCAGGCGCTCAATGCGCTCGATGTAGCTACGGAGTTTGGGGGCTTCAACGCCACCGGTCACGGTCATTTGCTTAGCCATAATACTGCCTTTTTTTGGTTTGTTTGGGCGCAAAATATAACAAACACGCGCCATGCCAGCAACTTGACGCTTGCCATTGTCCACACCCTGTGTAGAATGCCCGTCCTACAAACGCCGGAAGGGGGTATTTACTCGTGGTTGAAGTCGTCGTTCGTGACAATAACGTGGATCAGGCTTTGCGCGTGCTCAAGAAAAAGATGCAGCGTGAAGGGATTTACCGCGAAATGAAAATGCGCAAGCATTACGAAAAACCGTCCGAGAAACGCGTGCGCGAAGCTGGTGAAGCTGTTCGTCGTGCCCGTAAACTGGCTCGCAAAAAATCGGATTTCGAATAGGCCTAGGCCCTTCGATCTTTCATAATGAAAAACCCCGCCAATGAGCGGGGTTTTTTTATTGGGGAATAAATTTTATGATTAGCGGTTGCGCGGATTTTTGCCCAGCTCCACCTGATGCGTGGCGAGGGGTGTTTTAAACGCATTGTCGCTTTTTTCATATAGCAGAATTTGGTCTTCCTTAATGCCATCGCGTTGCTTGCCATCGTTATCAACTGTTTTGACCGCAAGGCCTTGGGATTTTGCTGCAGCGGCAATATCTTTAAGTGCCTCGGGGGATAACTGCCCTTTAAACTGGCTGTTTCTAATCACGCTTTCCATAATATTAACCGAAGCGCGTACAGGGTCTGATGTGGCTTTTATCATCACATCCATCCAGATATCAGAAATGGCGTCTGATATCTGAGTTGCGTTGTACGACTCAGCTAATTTCTGTTGTGCTTCAACAAAAAACGGACAGAGGTCGGCACCTTTTTCAGTAGCGAAGGTGTTTAATGTCTTAATGAAGGCATCATCTTTCATCTTATTCATCGCATCGAGGGATAAATCGGTATCAGAATTTGCATTCTTTAAAGCGAGGTATTCTGGCTTTTTTTTCTACAGCGGCATCAGCAATTTGTACGCAGCGTGCGAACTCATCGACCTGCTGTGTTTCTTTGGGATCACCAGACATAAAGACTCCGCACTGAGTTTATCAGTAGAAGTATCGCATAAAAAGGTTAAGGAAGCGTGAATGCGTATTAACTATTGATTTACAACGCCTTCAGCGCCTTCACGAGGTTTTCCGTGGCAATTTTGGCGTCGCCGAAGAGCATCATCGTGTTGTCCTGATAGAACAGCTCGTTCTGGATGCCGGCATAACCCGCAGCCATTGAACGTTTGTTGAAGATGACGTTGCGCGCATCCGCCACGTCGAGGATGGGCATGCCATAGATGGGGCTCTTTGGGTCGTTCTTCGCCGCGGGGTTGGTCACATCGTTCGCGCCGATGACATACACCACATCGGTATTGCGGAAGTCGTTGTTGATTTCTTCGAGCTCCACCACGGCTTCATACGGCACGTTGGCCTCGGCCAGCAGCACGTTCATATGCCCCGGCATGCGGCCAGCGACCGGGTGAATCGCATAACGCACTTTGATGCCTTTATGCTCCAGCGCCTCGGCCAGTTCACGCACGGCGTGCTGGGCTTGTGCCACGGCCATGCCGTAACCCGGCACGATAATCACTGAATCCGCATTGCCGAGCAGGAAGGCAGCATCCTCCGCTGCGCCGGTTTTCACCGGGCGCTCGTCTTTCGCGCCGCCCGCTTCGCTCGTCGACGCAGTCGACCCGAAGCCGCCGAAGATCACGTTGATGATCGAGCGGTTCATGGCCTTGCACATAATGTAGCTGAGGATCGCACCCGAGGAGCCGATCAGCGCACCCGCGATGATGAGCAGCGGATTGCCAAGCGTGAAGCCGATGCCAACGGCCGCCCAACCGGAGTAAGAGTTGAGCATGGAGACAACGACGGGCATATCCGCCCCGCCGATGGGGATGATGAGCAGCACGCCGAGTGCGAGTGCGACGAGCGTCATGAGGATGAAGAGGAATTTTTCCTCCGTCGCGCAGAAGACGAGCAGGAGGAACAGCGCGCCAAGGCCAAGACCCGCATTGATGAGATGCTGCATTTTAAAGCGCACTGGTGCGCCGGAAACTAGTCCCTGAAGCTTTGCAAACGCAACGATCGAGCCGGTGAAGGTGATCGCCCCGATGATGGTGCCGAGCGACATTTCGACCAAACTGCCGAAATGGATGGAGCCTGCCACACCAATGCCGAACGACTCCGGTGCCCAGAGGGCTGCCATGGCGATCAGTACTGCCGCGAGACCAACGAGGGAGTGAAACGCCGCCACGAGCTGCGGCATGGCCGTCATCGGGATGCGTTTGGCAATCACCCAGCCGATCGCACCGCCGAGGGCGATACCGCCGAAAATATACCCATAGTTTTGCACTTGCGGCAGGCCGAGGGTTGTCAGGATTGCGAGCAGCATCCCCACCATGCCATAGCGGTTGCCAGCACGCGCCGAAACGGGTGAGGACAAGCCACGCAGCGCCATAATAAAACAGATGGCGGCGGCGAGATAGGCAAGGTAGAAGATGCTGCTCATAGTATCGATCCTTATTGTTTAGGCCTTGTTACAGCTGCGGCTGCAGAGGAATGCCAGAACGGCGCCCGCCAGACCCCATTTTACCACTTCCGCGACCAGCCACGAGATGGCGAGGCCGTGTGGAATTGGTTGATAGATGTAGGCTGAAGCAGATTGCAGGCCAAGCAGAAGTCCGATGGTGGCGCCGAAGCCGAAGCCTTTGCGTACCGGGCAGGCACAGCTAAACAGTGCGCCGAATGTCTGACGCGACTTCCAGCAGAGGAAGAGGCAGGCAAAAATCATCGCTTGCAGAGCATGCTTCGCGATGCAGTAATTCATCATCGCCTGCATCTCTGCTTCCGGGCGCCAGAGTTTGGCGGTTGCCGTGTACTGATCCATCAGCAGCGTGCCATGCACGTACCAGTCATAACCCATGGTCGCGACGAAGGCGATAAACGCCGTCATCAGCCATTTTTTGGGACAACATTTGCTCTCAGTCGAACAGGCTTCAGTTTTATTGGTAGGACAGTTCATTGCTTTCCTCCTGTGGTGGGTTTCTTGCGGAACATTTCAAGCATACGCTGGGTGACCACAAACCCGCCAAAAATATTAATGCTGGCGATGGTTACGGCGATGAAGCCGAGCGTATGCGAGAAGCCTGCGCCTTGCGCACCCAGCGCGATGACCGCGCCAACGATAATGATGCCGGAAATGGCGTTGGTGACACTCATCAGTGGTGTGTGTAGCGCCGGGGTCACGCGCCAGACCACATAATAGCCGACGAAGCACGCGAGCACGAACACGGTGATGCCGAAAATGAATGGGTCGACCATGCCGCCATGGGCGAGCTGCTGTTGCAGTTCCTGCGTTTGCTGTTGCAGGTCGTTCGCCTTGGCGGCGAGGTCGCTGGCCTGTTCGGTGATGGTGGAAAGATCGGTCATAACGGCTCCTTATTTCGTCAGCATCGGGTGAACGAGGCTGCCGCTTTTGGTGATGAGCGTGCCTTTAATCAACTCGTCGTCGGACAGAATTTTTAGCGTTTTGGTCGCTTTGTCGAACATCAGCGTGGTGATGAAGTTAAACAGATTGCGTGCGTAAAGCGGGCTGGCATCCGTGCCTGCACGGCTCGGCAGGTTGGTGTAGCCCAGAATCGTCACGCCGTTTTCCGTTGTCGTCACTTCGTCTCGCTTGGTGAGTTTGCAGTTACCGCCCGATGCTGCCGCGAGGTCAACGATGACGCTACCAGCTTTCATGCTGGCGACCATCTCTTTCGTAATCAGCTCCGGCGCGGGTTTGCCGGGGATGAGCGCGGTGGTGATAATGATATATTGCGCCGGAATCACGGCAGCGAGCGCCTCAGCCTGACGGCGTTTATAGTCGTCGTCCATCTCTTTTGCGTAGCCTCCGGCGGTTTCGCCACTGGTAGCCTCGGCCGCTTTCACCTCCACGAACTTCGCACCGAGGGATTCGACTTGTTCTTTCGTTGCTGCGCGAACATCGAACGCGCTGACGACCGAACCGAGGCGTTTGGCAGTCGCAATGGCTTGCAGACCAGCCACGCCCGCGCCGAGGACGAGGGTTTTGGCCGGGGGAATGGTGCCCGCTGCGGTCATCATCATGGGGATGGTTTTGCTGGTGGCTGCTACCGCCTCGATCACTGCGCGGTATCCCGCGAGGTTGCTCTGCGACGACAGTACATCCATCGACTGCGCGCGGCTGATGCGCGGCAACAGCTCCATCGCGTAGGAATGGATTGAGCGCTTATTGAGGGAGCTGAAATCGGTGAGTTTATCGAGCGGGTTGAGCATGCCGACGAGAATCGCGCCTTGCGGGATATGCGCGATGAGATCCTCCGCCGGGGTATCCACACAAACAACAATATCCGCGCCGTCATAGGCAGCGGCGGCAGAATCCGCAACCGTGGCGCCTGCATCTGCAAACGCAGCGTCGCTGATGCCAGATTTCAGTCCAGCCCCACGTTCCACCGACACCTGAATGCCGAGAGCAACATATTTTTTAACTGCATCCGGCGTCAGCGCGACGCGGGATTCAAGCGGTGAAGATTCACGGGCAGCAGCGATTTTCATGAGTGGATTCTCCAATATCTTCTGAATTGGTTAGCCTAGGTTTGACCCCGGCGCAACCATCGTATAAGAATGCTGCTTTCCTCAGCGAAGAGAGTCCTATGGCTGCGACAAAAAAATCAACAAAGGCAAAGCGCTCCACCCCTCCGGTGGCGATTATCATGGGTAGCCAGAGCGACTGGGCGACGATGAAGCACGCCGCTGATATGTTGGGTGCACTCGGCGTGGCGCACGAGGCGAAGATTATTTCCGCCCATCGCACGCCGAAGCGGCTCTATGATTTTGCCAGCGGTGCTGAGGCGGCGGGGTACAAGGTGATTATCGCCGGGGCAGGGGGCGCGGCGCATCTGCCGGGGATGACCGCGGCGATTACGCAACTGCCAGTGCTCGGCGTTCCCGTGCTTTCCAAATCGCTGGAGGGGCTGGATGCGCTGCTTTCCATCGCCCAAATGCCCAAAGGCGTGCCGGTGGGCACACTCGCGATTGGTGAAGCCGGGGCAGGTAATGCAGGCCTTCTCGCCGCGATGATTCTGGCGCTGAGCGATGTGGCGCTTGCGAAACGCCTTGCCAAATGGCGCGCGGCGCAAACTGCCAGCGTGGCCAAGGAGCCGAAATAGATGCCCATCACCCCACCAGGCTCAACAATCGGGATTATCGGCGGCGGGCAGCTGGGGCGCATGCTGGCGCGCGCGGCGAGTCGCATGGGCTACAAAACCCATATCTATACGCCGGATAAAGACTCGCCCGCGAGCCATGTGGCGACCAAAACCACCATCGGTGCTTATCAGGATGCTGCGTCGCTGCGCGCCTTCGGCCAGAGTGTGGATGTGGTGACGTTCGAGTTCGAGAATATCCCCGCTGAGACGCTGGAGATGCTTGACCATATCGTGGCAGTGCGGCCGAAATCCTCGGTGCTGTTCACCACGCGCCACCGTCTGCGGGAGAAAGAATTTATCCGCGCGCAAGGCATTGCCACCGCGCCGTTTGCGCCGGTGCGGAATGAGGCCGAGTTGGCGGAGGCAATCAAAACCATCGGCGTGCCCAGTGTGCTAAAAACCTGCGAAATGGGCTATGACGGCAAGGGGCAGGTGCTGATTAAAAACGCGGCGGAGGCTGCGACGGCGTGGGCGACGCTGGGCAAAACGGAATGTATTCTCGAAGGTTTTATCACCTTCTCGGCGGAGGCATCGGTCATCGTCGCGCGTTCCACACTGGGGGAGGCGCGCTGCTATCCGCTGGTGGAGAATATCCACCGCGATCATATTCTGCATAAGACCATCGCGCCTGCGCCGTTTATCGATGCGCATCAGGAGCAGGGCTCGAAAATTGCCAAAACGCTGGCGGAGGCGCTGGATGTGGTGGGGCTGCTGGCGGTGGAGATGTTCGTGACCGAGGGTGGCCTGCTGGTGAACGAGCTGGCGCCGCGGCCGCATAATTCCGGCCATTGGACGATGGAAGGCGCGCCGACCAGCCAGTTCGAGCAGCATATCCGCGCGATTTGCGGCTGGGCGCTGGGCGACACCACCGCGCACCGCCCGTGCGAGATGATTAACCTGCTGGGAGACGACTGGCTTGAGTGGCAGGAATATGCCCGCCGCCCGGATGCCCATGTGCATCTCTACGGCAAAAGCGACTCCCGCCCCGGCCGGAAGATGGGGCATGTGACGATTATTAAACGTGACTGATTCATGAAAGAACCTGCAAAAGCGCCGTGGAAGCAACCTAACCCGCAGAAAAAATCTGGTAGTAAAATGACCCCGGAGCAGGTGGCGGCAGCGCGGGCGCGGGCGGCGGCAGCGGGTAGGCCATACCCCAACCTCATCGACAATATGGCGGTGATGCGCGCGGCGAAGAAAAAGCCCGACCCGTTTTTACCTTAGCGCAGCACCGCGCCGATTTTACGGGCGCTGGTGACGATGGCATCGGCGACTTTCTCGATTTCGGCGTCGGTCAGCGTGCGGTCATCCGCCTGCAGGGTGACGGTGAGGGCGAGGGATTTCTGCCCCGGCTCGATGCCTTTTCCGGTGTAGACATCGAAAATCGTCACCTCGCGCAGCAGCGCTTTTTCCGCAGCGCTCACGGCTTTTACCAGATCAGCGGAAGGCGTGGTCTCCGGCAGCACAAAGGCGAAGTCACGCGTGACGGGTTGGTAATCCGAAATGCTGAGCGCCTTGCGCTTGGCGGCTTTCACTGGCGGCAGTGCCGAAACGAACAGCGTAAAGGCATAGATCGGCACATCAACACCGAATTGTTTGAGCAACGCTGGATGAAGCTCCGCGAAAATGCCAAGGATGTTTTTGGGGCCAAGGCCGACAAAGCCGCTGCGGCCGGGATGAAGCCATGGAACATCGCAGCCGGAGAGGATGGTCAGTTGCGCGGTATTGATGCCCGCAGCGGCGAGCACGGCGAAGAGATCTGCCTTCACATCAAACACGTCGACAGGTTTGGTTTCAGCCCAATGCGTGCCAGCGCGGTTACCGCAACGAATGCCGGAAAGCATGGTTTTTTGCCCGGTGGGTGTTACGTCCTCGAACACTGCACCCAGCTCGAATAGTGCAATATCTTTGATGCCGCGCGCAAGATTGTTTTTTACGGCATCAATCAGGTGCGGCATGAGTTTGGGGCGCATGACAGAAAGATCGGCGCTGATGGGGTTGAGTAGCTCGAGTGCTTCCGAGTGCTTGCCACCCATGGTCCAAGCGTCCGCCTGTGCGGCGGAACAGAAACCCCAGCTGTAGGTTTCATTGAGGCCACGCGCAGCGGCAGCACGGCGCAGAAGGCTGGCGCGGTTTTGTTCGGGCGTCAGCGCGGGCAGGCCGATATGCGAAGGCTTGGGCAACGGGGTGAGGGGAATCGCGTCATAACCCACGATACGCAGAACCTCCTCCGCGAGGTCGGCGGGTTGGCTGCAATCATGCCGCCAGGTGGGGGTGAGCATTGCCGCGCCTTTGTCGGTAAAGCCCAGCTTGCCGAGAATCTCGCGCTGGCGTGCTTCTGGCACATCGACACCGATCAGGGCGCTGATTTTGGCTGCATCAAAAGCAATTTCGGTGTGTGCGGTGGGGATGGTTCCCGCCATCACGCGCTCGCTTGCCGTGCCGCCGCAGAGTTCGAGAATCAGCTCGGTTGCGCGCAGTTCGGCCTGCTCCATGAAGCCCGCATCCACCCCACGCTCGAAGCGCTGGCGGGCGTCGGACTCGATTTGCAACGCGCGGCCAGTTTTAGCGATGCGCTCGGGGTTGAACAGCGCGACTTCCAGCAGCACATCCGTTGTTGTCTCGCTAACGCCAGTGGCGCTGCCGCCCATGATGCCGCCGAGGCCGAGGGCGTGTTTTTCATCTGCAATCACACAACACTGCGTGTTGAGGCGATAGTCTTTATCATTCAGTGCGGCCAGCGTTTCGCCATCTATGACCGCGCGCACGGTGATGTTGCCGCTCAATTTCGCCATGTCATAAACATGCAGCGGGCGGCCAAAAGCGAGGGTGAAGTAGTTGGTGATATCCACCAGCGTGGAGATCGGGCGCATGCCGGCAGCGGTGAGGGCGCGCTGCATCCATTCCGGCGAAGCGCCGTTCTTCACGCCTTTAATCGCGCGGCCGATGAAAGCTTGGCAGCCATCCGTATCCGTAATCGTGACGCTGACCGGGCAGGCGCCAGAGGTTTTGATTTCCGGCATGCAAAGTGGCTTCAGCGTGCCAAGGCCTGCGGCGGCGAGGTCGCGCGCGATGCCGTACACGCCCATGCAGTCGCCACGGTTGGCGGTGACGTTGATGTCGAGCACCGGGTCGCCCAGCCCCATCACATCCACAATGCTCGCGCCGATTTCAGCGGTGAGGGGTAGTTCGATAATGCATGCGTGATCCTCGCCTAGGCCAAGCTCGCGCGCGGAGCACATCATGCCTTGCGATTCCACGCCACGCACGGCGGCTTTTTTGATTTCCATGCCGTTGGTGGGGATGATGCTGCCGATATTCGCGAGCGCGACCTTGATGCCCGCCCGCGCATTCGGCGCGCCGCACACGATTTGCAGTTCGCCCTGCGCGGCTTTGACTTTACAGACCTGAAGTTTATCGGCCTGTGGGTGTTTCTCTGCATGCAGAATTTCCGCGACCACGAATTGTTTCAGGTCGGCGGCCTTGTCTTCGATACCGTCCACCTCAAGCCCGATGGCAGTGAGCTTCGCGCTGATTTCAGCAAGTGTGGCATCCGTCGTCAGGAAGCGTGTGAGGAGGGAGAGAGAGAACTTCATGCCGCGACTCCCTTGATGAGCGAGGGAATGTCGAGCGCGTTAAAGCCGTAATGCTTCAGCCAGCGCACGTCGCCGGCGAACATGGTGCGCAGGTCGGGGATGTTGTATTTCAGCATGGCGAGGCGCTCAATGCCGCAGCCGAAGGCGAATCCCTGCCACTCGTTCGGGTCGATGCCGCAATTTTTCAGCACGTTGGGGTGCACCATGCCGCAGCCGGCGACCTCGAGCCAATCGTTGCCTTCGCCGATGACCAGTTCGCCCTTGCCGCGACGGCAGCCGATATCCACTTCCGCCGAGGGTTCGGTGAAGGGGAAGAAGCTGGCGCGGAAGCGCATCGGCAGTTTTTCAAGACCGAAGAAGGCGGCGAGCGCGTCATGCAGCACACCTTTTAAGTGCCCCATATGAATATTTTTCTCGATGACCAGACCTTCGATCTGGTGGAACATCGGCGTGTGCGTCATGTCCGAATCCGAGCGGTAGGTGGTGCCTGGGGCGATGATGCGGATCGGCGGTTTTTCGCTCGTCATTGTGCGCACTTGCACGGGCGACGTATGGGTGCGTAACACGGGATGATCTTTGCCATCACCCTTTAAATAAAACGTGTCATGCATTTGCCGTGCGGGGTGCGATTCCGGGATGTTGAGTGCGCTGAAATTATGGAAGTCGTCCTCGATCTCTGGCCCCTCGGCCACGGTGAAACCAAAATCAGCGAAAATAGCAATCAGCTCTTCCGTCACCTGCGTGATGGGGTGAATGGAGCCTGACAGCGACGGCGCAGCGGGCAGCGTGATGTCAACCGCTTCTTTTGCTAGCCGTTCATTCATCTCTGCGACTTCGAGCGTTGCCTTTTTCGCTTCAAGTGCTGCGGTAATTTCTTCTTTGATGCGGTTGAGGGATGCGCCTTTTTCCTTGCGCTCCTCGGGCGATAATTTACCCAGCTCTTTCAGCTCCGACGTGAGGGCGCCGCTTTTGCCAAGAATGTGGATGCGTAAATCCTCAAGCGCCTTCACAGAAGTCGCCTCGGCGATGGATTGGAGTCCGTTACTGAGAATGTCGTTGCTCATGGTCGAGTGCTATCCTGACCGTCGCGAAAGAGAAAAGGGGCGACCCCGAAAGTCGCCCCCGAAAACTATGCCTTGAGGGCAGCTTGCGCTTGCTTTGCAAGGCTTGCAAACATCGCTGCGTCATGCACGGCGATATCAGCCAGAACCTTACGATCGAGCGTCACGCCAGCCTTGATGAGGCCGCTCATGAAGGTCGAATACACCATGCCGTTCTCACGTGCGGCAGCGTTGATACGCTGGATCCACAGTGCGCGGAAGGTGCGCTTTTTGTTGCGGCGGTCGCGGTATGCATATTGCAGACCGTGCTCAACGCGGTTGACGGCAACGCGGTAGCAGGTGCCTGCACGGCCGCGGAAGCCTTTTGCGAGTTTCAGAATTTTGCGGTGGCGAGCGCGTTTAGTAACGCCACGTTTCACATGTGCCATGGTCTACTCCTTAACCGTTGGGGAGGAAGTTTTTGCGAATGGTCGTAGCATCCGATTCATTAAGAATCGTGGTGCCGCGCGCACTGCGGATCATGCGTTGTGAACGTTTGCGCATTCCGTGGCGCTTGCCAGATTGGCCCGCAACCACTTTGCCGGTCGCGGTCAGCTTAAAGCGCTTCTTCGCCCCGGATTTGGTCTTCATTTTTGGCATTTCGGTCTCCGTTGTTGATGGGTGTTAACCCTATGATATAGCAGCGCCCAGGCAGCCATGTTCGCCCGGCACCAACTTCCCCGATTCATTGGGGACGCGCTGTATAGCCATGTTGCACTGCAATTGCAAGCGCTTGTTTGTATCTGTCGGGTTCCTCTTGCAAGGGGGGAGGAATATCCTATATAATAGCTCAGGTATTGGGCGAAGACCCAGTACAGCAAACCTTTGATGGAGAATGAAATGAGTGCATGGGATCGTCCGACTACTGGTACTACGGGCCAGATCAGCGCGGTGGACCAAGGCCTTCGCAGCTATATGCTGAAGGTCTATAACTATATGGCCAGCGGCGTGCTGCTGACGGCTATCATCGCCTATTTTGCAGGCACCAGCGAGGCCTTCATTGGCATGATGCTGACGCAAGGCGCCAATGGCGCGGTGGGCGTTTCGGCCCTCGGTTGGGTGGTGATGTTTGCACCGCTCGCCATGGTGTTCTTCATGATGTTCAAGCTGCATAGCATGAGCACACAGACCCTGCAGGTGACCTTCTGGGCCTATGCCGCGCTGATGGGCCTAAGCCTCTACAGCATTTTCCTGGTCTATACCGGTGCGAGCATCCTGAAGGTGCTGTTTACTACGGCGGGTACGTTCGGCCTGCTCAGCATGTATGGGTACGCCACCAAGCGTGACCTGACCAGCTGGGGCACGTTCCTTTCGGTGGGCATGTGGGCGATTCTGATTGTGTCGCTCATCAACATGTTCCTGCTGAAGTCCGCCCCGATGGATCTGGTGCTTTCCTGCCTCGGAGTGGTGTTGGCGCTGGGCTTCACGGCCTATGATACGCAGAAAATCAAGGAAACCTACTACCATGTGGGCAATTCCAGCGAGGGTATTGCTCGTGCCAGCATCATGGGCGCGCTGAAGCTCTATATGGACTTCATCTACCTCTTCGTAAACCTGCTGCGCCTGATGGGCGAGCGCCGGTAGGCAGTTCCTGCCGCGTAACGAAAAGGGAGGCTTCGGCCTCCCTTTTTTGTTGCAATTTTCTGGCGAACTTATAGTATTAACGAATATAAAAAGCGGCACGAGGTGTGTGTGATGCCGCAAACTCAGCAAGTCCCGTAACGTTTAACTTCGCAGGTAATGTGCTCACAGGCGCTACCACGTCCTTTTCTGCTATTCCGCTTTCCGGCGCTGGCCGGCGCGTTGACGCGCGCGACTTGAGCGACGATGTTCGGGATGTGCTTACTGCGACGGGGCAGCCCCCACTGGCGCCCGGTGCAACGGTTACTGCGCGCACGCGCTACAAGGTTGGGACGGATGGTGAGCTGGTCGTTACTGACCGTAAAATCACCATTAGCACAGAGGAACAGGCCTCCGCCAGCGATGCGGATGGTCGTCGCAGTTCGCGCCGTGCGTTCGAGCGTGACTCACAACAGACGCTGGCAAATCTCGCTAAACCACAGCCGCAGCTTTCTCCGTCCGACGAATTGGCACTCTTTGGCGAAGGGGAAGCATTTGAATCCGTGACCGAGCCGCCGCTGGTCTCGCGCATCGTTACCGGGCAGGCCACGGCAGAAGACGGCTCTTCCATCCCTGTCGATATTATTCGTCCCGGTGCCGAGGCGGCACTGCAAACGCTGAAGTCGCTTTCAGCGCAGGTGCAGGCGAGTGCCGCCGCGCGCTACGCACGTAACAGCGACGCAGTGTTCGGTGTCTCTTCATTGACGCAGTTCGCGGCGTAGTTTCCTGTTGGCAGCGCGGCGCGCGTGCCGTATAGCCCTTCCATGGATTTCAACTTCATCGGCACGGCAACGCTCTATAAGCGCGAGACATGGCGGTTCCTCAAGGTGTGGAACCAGACCCTCGTCGCGCCGATGATCACGACCACCATTTTTCTGGCGATTTTTGTGTTGGCGCTCGGCGGCAGTGCGCGGATGATCCACGGCATGCATTTTGTCGATTTCATCGCCCCCGGCCTCATCATGATGGCGATGGTGCAGAACGCGTTCGCCAACACCTCGTCATCCTTCATGATCGCCAAGCTGCAAGGCGTGATTATCGACTGGCTGATGCCGCCCTTCGCCGCGGCGGAGCTGACGATTGGATTTATGCTTGGCGGCATCACCCGCGGTCTGCTGGTCGGCTGCACGGTGGCGCTCGCGATGTCGTTCTTCGTGCATCTCGAGGTGCATTCCTGGGGGCATTTGGTGTTCTTCGCCGTCGCGGCGACGATGATGCTGGCGCTATTTGGCGTGGTGACTGGCGTGTTTGGCAATACGCCGGATCAGGTGGCGGCGATTACCAATTTCTTCGTTACGCCACTCTCGTTCCTCTCCGGCACGTTTTATTCGGTGCAGGACTTGCCGCCGTTTTTCCAGCATATCAGCCACGCGAACCCATTTTTCTACATGATCGATGGCTTCCGCTTCGCCATGACGGGCGTGTCGGACACTAGCCCCACGCTCGGCATGTGGGTGCTGACAGGCGCCAATATCGCGTTGTTCAGCCTTGCGCGCCTCATGTTCGCCCGCGGCTGGCGACTGAAGAGTTAGAGATGACCATCACTCCCTATCTCCCCATCTATCGCAGGAACGGCGTGCGTATTACGCGCGGCGAGGGGGTGTATCTCATCGGTGAGGACGGCACGCGCTATCTCGACTTTGCGGCGGGGATCGCAGTGAATGCGTTCGGCCATAGCCATCCCCATCTGGTGGAAGCACTTTCGCGTCAAGGCGCAGCCTTGTGGCATTGTTCGAATCAGTTTATCACGCCGCAGTTGGAGGAATTCTCAGCACGGCTGGTGGATGCAACCTTCGCGGATTCGGTGTTTTTCACCTCATCCGGTACCGAGGCGGTGGAGGCGGGTATCAAGTTCATGCGCCGCTATCACTACGAAACCGGCGCGCCCTATCGCCACCGGATTATTACGTTTGAGGGCGGCTTCCATGGCCGCACCTATGGCGGAATTTCCGCAGGTGGGAATAATTACGCCCGCGCGGGCTTTGGCCAGTTGCTCGGCGGGTTCGATCGCGTAAAGCTGAACGATATGGCAGCGGTGATGCGCGTGCTCAGCAAAAACACGGCAGGCATTCTCATCGAGCCAATTCAGGGCGAGGGCGGTATTCACGTTGCCGAGCTGCAGTTTCTGCGCGATTTAAAAAAGCTGTGCGAGGCTGAAGGCCTACTCATGATGTGCGACGAAGTGCAATGCGGCTATGGCCGCCCCGGCAGTTTTTTCGCGTTCGAACGTGCGGGCATCACGCCGGATATCGTGACCTCGGCCAAGGGCATTGGCGGCGGTTTTCCGCTCGGTGCGACGCTGGTGACGGAGCGCGTGGGCAGCGTGCTGCCGCCGGGCTGTCATGGCGGCACCTATAACAACAACCCGCTGGCGATGGCGGTGGGAAATGCCGTGCTCGACCTGATGCTGGAAGAAGGCCGCTTTGCGCATGTTACGCGCATGGGCGAATTGCTGATGGACGGTCTCAAAAAACTACAAGCAGCGCACCCGGATAAGATTGCGGATGTGCGCGGCGTGGGGCTGATGATCGGTCTCGAACCGACGGGCGATGCGCGTGCGCTGGCCGCAGCTATGCTGGCGCGTGGGCTGGTGACGTCATCCACGGTCACGAATGTCATTCGCCTCGTGCCGCCGCTGATTGTTGATGCGCATCATGTCGCCGAAGCGCTGGGCGTGATTGAATCTGTGATAAAGGAGTAAGCCATGCGGCATTTTCTGGATTGGCGGGATCTCTCCGCGAATGATATCGAAGCGATTCTGGCAGAAGCAGCGCAGCGTAAGCGCCAGCGCGGTCAGGGCGAAGAGCCAACGCTCGACGGTAAATCGCTCGCGATGATTTTCGAAAAAAACTCGACCCGCACCCGCGTGAGCTTCGAGGTGGGCATGCGCGAGCTGGGCGGCAACCCCATCGTGCTGCAGAAGGACGATTTACAGCTTGGCCGTGGCGAAACGGTGGCAGATACGGCGCGGGTGCTCTCGCGCTATTGCCATGCGATGATGCTGCGTGCCTATCACCACGCCACATTGCTGGAGCTGGCGCAATACGCCACCGTGCCGGTGATTAACGGGCTCACCAACCTGCTGCATCCCTGCCAGATTCTGGCGGATGTGATGACGGTGGAGGAGCATTTCGGTTCCATCGCGGGCAAAAAAATCGCGTGGGTGGGCGATGGCAATAACATGGCCAATACGTGGATCACGGCGGCGCAAGTGTTGGGCTTTGAGCTGATGCTCGCTTGCCCGGCGCTCTATGTGCCGAGCCGTGAAATTCTCGAGCAGGCGCAGAAAAAGGGCGCGAAAGTAACGCTCACACACTCGCCTGAAGCGGCGGTGGATGGGGCGGATGTGGTGAATACCGACACGTGGGTGAGTATGGGCGACGACGACACCCTCACGCGCAAGCAGGCATTTCATGGGTTTCAGGTGAACGAGGCGTTAATGGCGCGTGCGAAGAAAGAGGCGATTTTCCTGCATTGCCTGCCTGCCCATCGCGGCGAAGAAGTGAGCGACGCCGTGCTCGATGGTGCGCAATCGAAAGTGTGGGACGAAGCCGAAAACCGCCTCCACACCCAAAAAGCCGTGCTGCTCTGGTGTTTGGGGGAGATTTAGAAAATCTGCCGCACGTCGTTGAAGAGTGACAGTGCCATGAGGCTGGCGATGAGCACCATGCCGAGGCGGTAGCTGTATTCCTGGAACTTCTTCGCCAGTGGCCGGCCGCTGAGGGCTTCGACGTAGTAGAAGGCCAGATGCCCGCCGTCGAGCATCGGGATGGGCAGCAGGTTCACAAAGCCGAGATTCACCGAAAGCAGCGCCACGAACCAGAGGATGGTTTTGAGCGTTTCGCTCATCGTTTCGCCCTGGCTGGTGACTTCGCCGGAGAGTTTGGCGATGCCGAGTGGGCCTTTAAGGTCTTGCGTGCCACGATCCCCCGTAATCATCTGTCCCAGCACCTTCACGGTGGTCACGCACATGCCGTAGGTGCGCTCTGTCGCGGCGGCGAGGGCGGTCGGCAGATCCACATTTTCATAAGTAAGTTTTTTGCTGCGAAGGCCGATGAGCGGGCGCTTCTGCGCGTTACCGAGGGCGTCTTTCTCCTCGAACTGGATGGGGGTGAGGGAGACGGTGAATTGCTTTGTTTTGCGCTCAACCAGTACTTCGACAGGCTTGCCGACATTAATCATCAGCGTGTCGGAAATATCGCTAAAGCGGCGCATTTCCTTGCCGTCGATGGAGAGAATGCGATCGCCCGCCTTGAGCCCCGCATGGGCAGCCGGGGTTTTGGGCATAATTTCGCCGACGACCGGCTCGGTGGAATTCATGCCGACGGTAAAAATGAAATAGGTAAACACCGCAATCGCGAGCAGGAAGTTGAAAGCCGGGCCCGCCGCGACAATCAGCGCTTTCGCCCAGAGGGGTTTATAGTGGAACGCGACTTTTTTTTGCTCTGGTGTCATGTCGTCGAGCGCGGCATTGTCTGGCGTGCTGGCGGCGCCAGCATCCCCATACATTTTCACATAGCCGCCGAGTGGCCAGAGCGCCAGTTTCCAGCGCGTGCCGTGACGATCCGTGCGGCCGAGCAGCTCGCGGCCGAAGCCGATGGAGAAGATCTCCACCTTCACGCCGCAAAGGCGCGCGACGATGAAATGCCCGAATTCATGCACAAACACGATGATGCTGATAACCAGCGCGAACGACCAGACATAATGCAGCAGATTCAGCGCAGACTCGATCATAGCGATTCCTCAGTATGTTTTCGGGCAGTATGGTCGGCTTCCATCACCTCGGCAAGCGAAGTGATCGCGGCGCCGGGTGTTTTCTCCACGATTTCGGCCACGAGTTGCGTAATGCGTGGGAAGGAAATCTTGCCTGCGAGAAACGCGGCGACGGCAACCTCATTCGCGGCGTTAAACGCAATCATCTGCGCTGCGCCTGCATCCATCACCGCGCGGGCGAGGGTGAGGGCAGGGAAGCGCGCGGCCTCCACCGGCAAAAATTCCAGCGTGCGCAGTGCCGCAAGGTCGAGTCGCGGGGTGGCGACCGCAATGCGCTCCGGCCAGCTCAGCGCATAAGCAATGGGAATCGCCATGTCCGGCATGCCGAGCTGCGCGAGTACGGAGCCATCCGCATAATGCACCAGCGAGTGGACGATGGATTGCGGATGAATGAGCACATCGAGTTGTTGCTGCGGCATATTGAACAGGTAATGCGCCTCGATCAGCTCCAGCCCCTTATTCATCATCGTTGCGGAATCGACCGAAATCTTCGCGCCCATATCCCAGCGCGGATGCTTCACCGCTTCGGCGGGGGTGATGCTGCTCATACTATCCAGCGGGCGGGTGAGGAAGGGGCCGCCAGACGCGGTGAGGGTTATTTTCTCGACCTCCGCACGCTGCTCCGTATTCAGCACCTGAAAAATCGCGTTATGTTCGGAATCGACCGGAAGTAGGGTAGTGCCATGTTTTACGCAGGCAGCGGTAACAATCTCGCCTGCACAAACGAGGGATTCTTTATTGGCGAGCGCCACGCTGCGGCCTTGCTCTACCGCGCGCATGACGGGCATCAACCCCGCCGCGCCGACGATGGCAGCAACGGTGATGTCGGCCTCGTGACTCGCGGCTTCTTCAACACCGGCTGCCCCCGCCAGCACGGTAA
This sequence comes from Rickettsiales bacterium, assembly GCA_044237845.1. Lineage (GTDB taxonomy): Bacteria > Pseudomonadota > Alphaproteobacteria > Rickettsiales > UBA3002 > QFOX01. The sequence continues at coordinate 52,574 of JBIIEL010000012.1, forward strand.
TACCAAGCGGCGAAAGCGCTGCACGCACTGAGGCAGCTTCGGCCTCATTGCCGATGGCAACCACGCTGGGGCGATGCTGCTTAGCCAGCGCAATCAGCTTCTCGGCATTGTTTTGAGCGGTGAGGGCGGTGATGGTAAATCGGTCGGGATGTTGGCTAATCACCCGCAGCGTGCTGTCGCCGATGGAGCCCGTCGCGCCGAGAATGCTGACGCGGCGCGATGCAGATGCTGGTTGTGGCGTGTTTTTTTGCGCGGAGGCAGGCATGTTACGCCCCCATGCTGAGTAAGACGCAGACAAGCAGGAAGCTGCAGGGCAGCAGCGCATCTACGCGGTCGAACAAGCCGCCATGGCCGGGAATGAGGGTGCCGCTGTCCTTCACGCCCGCATGGCGTTTGAGTGAGGATTCAAACAAATCGCCGAGCAGGCCAACCACCGCGAATGCAGTGCCGAGCAGCAGCGCGGTTGGTAGCGCATAATGCGCCATTAAGGAAAGCACGAGGGCACTGGCAACAACGGCGCCCGCAAGCCCTTCCCATGATTTGCCGGGGCTGATGCGTGGGATGATTTTATGCTTCCCTAATTTTTTTCCGACGAGATAAGCAGCGATGTCTGCCCCCCACACCAGCGCAAATAAAAGCCAAATATGGGCGATGTCCTGCTGCCGCAGCCAGATGAGGGATGCCACGGCGCTCACGATATAAACTGCGCCAAACAGGAGGAATTTAGCGCCACGGGTGGCAGTCAGCGCACGCCATTCTTTCCATAAAATCCATCCGCCGAGGATACACATTAGCGCGAAGCTGATAGGGTCCCACCATGTAATAAACAGCACCGCAGCGGCGAGGATGATGGCACTGATGCTACGTGTGGCGAGCTCACCCATGACGGAGCTGCTCTTTTCTCAGGCCGAAGCGTCGCTCACGCTTGCTGTAGGCTTCAATCGCGCGGTCGAGATGTTCGAGCTTGTAATCCGGCCAGAGCACATCGTCGTAATAAAATTCCGCATAGGCTGATTGCCAGAGCAGAAAGTTGCTGAGTCGCTGCTCGCCCGCGGTGCGGATGATGAGATCTGGGTTCGGTAAATCGTGGGTGAAGAGGTTTTCTTCGATCATTGCTTCGGTAATCTGCTCCGGGGCAAGGGTGCCCTCGGCGATTTTCTGACCGAGAAGGTGCATCGCGCGGCGGATTTCCTGCCGTGCGCCGTAGGACACTGCCATGGTCACCGTGAGGCGCGTGTTGTTCTCCGTCATCTTTTCGACATCGGCGAGGTCGCGCTGAATATCATGGGCGAGGCTTGAGAGTTCGCCAATAAAACGCACACGGATATTGTTTTCGTTGAGCAGCGGCGCCTCGCGCTTCATGTAATGGCGCAGCAGGTTCATGAGATCGTTCACCTCCTCCGCCGGGCGCTCCCAGTTCTCGATAGAGAACGCATAAAACGTGAGATGGGTAATGAACGGGCGCTCTTTACAGGCCTCGATGAGGTTACGAAACGCCTCGCCACCCTGACTATGCCCGCGCGCGGTGGAGATTTTACGTTCTGCCGCCCAGCGCCCATTGCCATCCATGATAATCGCCACATGCCCCGGCAAGGCTGCGCCTTGAGGCATGAGATTTGGTGATGTAGCGGGGCTACCCATGATAAACCGCGTTAGACGCTGAGAATGTCTTTCTCTTTAACCGCTAGCATTTCGTCGATTTTCTTGACGAAATCGTCGGTCAGCTTCTGGATTTTATCGGACTGCGTGCGGTGTTCGTCTTCAGAAATTTGCTTGTCTTTTTCCTGTTTCTTTAGTTCGTCCATACCGTCGCGGCGCACGTTGCGCACAGCTACTTTGCTGTTCTCGGCGTATTTATGCGCGATCTTCACCATCTCTTTGCGGCGGTCTTCTGAGGGAGCCGGAATCGGCACGCGAATTGTCTGGCCATCCACCGCCGGGTTGAGGTTGAGGTCAGATTCGCGAATGGCTTTTTCCACCGCTTTCACCATCGATTTATCCCACACCGAAACCGAGAGCAGGCGTGCTTCCGGGGCGGTGACGTTGCCGACCTGATTCAGCGGCAGCATGCTGCCGTATGCATCGACCTGCACATTGTCGAGCAGGTTGGTGCTCGCGCGGCCCGTGCGCAGGCCCGAGAATTCATGTTGCAGCGCCTTGAGTGCGCTTTCCATACGTTGGGTGAGGTTTGCTAGCATATCAATCTCCTTTAGTCTTTAATGACCGTGCACAGGCCTTCGCCGCTGATGACGCGGGCGAAATTGCCCGAATCATGGATGGAGAAGACAAGGATCGGAATTTGGTTTTCGCGCGCGAGGGAAATCGCCGCGGCATCCATCACTTTCAAGTCCTTCGAGAGGACATCGTGATAGGTCAGCGTGTCGTAGCGCGTGGCGGTTTTGTCTTTTTTCGGGTCGGCGTTATAGACGCCATCCACCTGCGTGCCTTTCAGCAGCGCGTCGCAGCCCATTTCACTGGCGCGGAGTGCCGCGGTGGTATCCGTGGTAAAGTAGGGGCTGCCGATGCCACCCGCGAAAATCACTACCAACCCTCGCTCTAGATGGCGGATGGCGCGTCGGCGAATATACGGCTCGCAAATCTGGTTCATTTCAATGGCACTCATCACGCGGGTTTCCGCCCCCATCTGGTCGAGAATATTCTGGATGGCCAGTGCGTTAAGAATGGTCGCCAGCATGCCCATATAATCGGCGCTCGAACGTTCCATGCCCTGCGCAGCGCCGGAAATGCCGCGGAAAATATTCCCGCCGCCGACGACGACGCAGACTTCCACGCCCATATCCGCCACTTGCTTGATATCCGCCGCGATGCGTTGAATGGTCGCCAAATCCTGCCCATAGCCCTTATCGCCCATCAGCGCTTCGCCGGAGACTTTAATCAGGACGCGGCGGTATTTGGCAGCAGTGGCAGGGCGGGGTTGCGGGCTAGCGGTCATAAAGGCTCCATGAATCGCCCATAGAACTAGCCTCAATCGCTGAAAGTACAAGGGAAATTTACAGATTTTTAACTCCCGCTTGAGGGAGAGTCGACGCGCCACTTAAGCGCGTCGGTGGGGGGCTATAACGATGAAATCTTCACACAATTGTCACATTTCTCCCCGATTCAAATGCTATAATCGTAGGCATAGGAGAATATCTAGGACACTGCATGCCCGAAATGAACCCAGAGCTGAAAGCCGCCATCGACGTCGCAAAAGAGCTCGTGACGGTGGATAGCTATTACAACAAGACCGTGACGAAAGGCCTGTTTGGCCATGCGAAGGGCTATGTGGGCGGATCGCTTCTGGGCATGTTTACCGGCGCGCTGGCAGCGCTGACCTGTGCAGGGACTGCGGCACTTGCAGGTATTACTCTTCCCATTGGCTTGGGAGTCCTCATCCTCGGCTCGGTCAGTGTGGGTGCAGGGGCAGGTGGTATGGTCGGTTCACGAGTTGGGGCATCGGCTGGCGCGATATCCGCAGGGCTAGAAGAGCGTGAACGCCGAGATAAAGGCGAAAAGCTGGAGCAAGAAATCCTGAGCTCGCCTGAAAAGCAGCGTGAGGCCATTGAAGCCTACCGTAAAAATCCAGTGGTTGAAAAAAGAGGAACCATCGAGGAGCTAACCGCGACGCATAAAGGCGGTATAGCGAAATTATTTGATGTAAAAACGATGATTTTTGCTGGTGCATTATGTGCGGCTGTGGAAGCCGTTGTTTGCGCTGGTGCGTTTTTGATGATGGGTGGCATCGGTTGGGGCGCTTTGGTTGCAGCGGACGCGATGGAAGCAGCCGTGATTGGTGCAGGGCTTGGGGCAGCTTCTGGCGCATCATTTGGTATGGCCTATCCTGTGATATTTGGCACGTTGACGCAAAAAGCATCCGACATGCTCCGGGGTAATATGGTGCGTGGGAAGAGTGAGTTT
>JBIIEL010000039.1:0-18043 GCA_044237845.1 Rickettsiales bacterium
GCGCATGTCAAAACGATTGCTGAAATTCAACAGGAAGCCGTTCAGAATCGTATCGCCAGTGAGTCTATACCGCAAATGACGGTTACGCGTGGCGGCAAAATGGCGGCGAGCGAGGTGGGGATGATTCCCGAAAATAGCATCGCTGTGCCTGCCGCGGCAGAGCGTGTGGTGCAGCTTCAGCCGCAGTTGAGTGCTTAGATCTTAAACAAACGCCAATAAAAAAGGCCGGGTGAAACCCCGGCCTTTTTCGTTTGGTGCGTAGACTCGACTATGCAGCGGTGCCCGACATTTTGGCCACTTCTGCGGCGAAATCATCCTCCGCTTTCGCGATGCCTTCGCCAAGGGCGAAGCGCGTGAATGCCTGCACAGAAACTGGTGCACCGACTTCTTTCTCAGCATTCTTCAGCACGGTAGCGATAGTGTTTTTACCGTCGATCACGAAGGTTTGCTCCATCAGCACGGATTCGCGCATAGTTTCGTCGAGATAAAGCTGGGTAAGCTTGCTCTCAATCGCAGCATCATCGCCGTAGGAACGCATTTTTTTGAGGAGGAATGCGGCTTCCTGGAAGAACACGCCGAGCAGCTTCTTGGTTTTCTCTGCATCTTGCTTGTCTTTGCGGTCTTCGCTTTTGCTTTGGCGGTCATAATCCGCAAGCAGGCCGGCGACGTTCGGCAGGGTTTGTGAGAGCTCTTTCAGCTTCGGCTCGAACTGCTTCTCAGAGAAGTTACGCTCCGAGGTCATGTGCTCTTTGAACTGTGTTGCGCTGCTTTCAAACGCCACGAACTCTGCAAACAGCTTTTTCGCCTTGGTGCGGGAAACTTCTTCCTCACGCTTTTGGCCTTCGGCAGTGATGTCCGAGAGTTGCATATAGGTAGGGTTCGACGCCGCGATATGCATGCAAAGCTGCTTGCCCAGCGCGGTGAGTGCGTCTTTGTTGCCGGTCGATTCCAGCGCGAGGAGTACGCCGATTTTGCCCATGCCCGGCTTGATAGCGCCATGCACATAGCTCGTGACCACGCCGTTTTTCGCGGTGAGGCCAGTGCTGCGACGCAGCTGGATGTTCTCGCCGATGGTGGCAACGGCATCCGTAATCGCATCCGCAACAGGCTTTTTCGCGACGCTGCAGGTATGTGCCTTCAGGCGGTCAAAATCACCACCTACTTCGAGGGCGTAGCCCGTAACAGCCTCGGCCAGTGCTTGGAACTGCTCGTTACGTGCGACGAAGTCGGTTTCCGAGTTGAGCTCGATCATCGCGCCTTTGTCGCCGGAAGCGGTCACGGCAACCACGCCTTCCGCCGCGGTGCGGCCAGATTTTTTCGCCGCTTGCGCGAGGCCTTTCTTACGCAGCCAGTCAATCGCAGCGTCCATGTTGCCGTTGCTTTCGTCGAGAGCTTTTTTACAATCCAGCATGCCAGCGCCTGAGCGCTCGCGGAGTTCTTTAATCAGTTGTGCAGACATTGGGAGTCTCCAGTCGTTAAGTGTTGATTGTTAGTTGCGTGCAAGTCGTAGCCGGTTCACGGCTGACGACTTGCAACTCACAATATATTGCTTACGCACTTTTTTTAGCGCGTGGCTTTTTCGCCTTGCTGTCATCCGTCGGTGCAGCTTCTTCAGTCGAAGCAGCAGCTACAGCAGCTTCAAAAGGCACTTCTGCCTTTTTGGCGCGGCTGGTAGCAGCTTTCTTTGCTTCTTCAGCAAAGGCTTCTTTTTTGGTGCTGCTGGATGGAGCAGCTTTGGCAGCAGGTTTGCCACGGCCACCCTTACCACGGCTATTGTTGTCGCGGGTCAGCTTCTCTTGTTGCTGGCGCTCCGACAGACCTTCCGTCGATTCCATTTCTGATGGCTCCTGGCTTGCACCAAAATCCACGTTACGGCTGCCGAGGCTCTCTTGCAGGCCGGAAAGCGCTGCATCCGAGATCAGTCGGCAGTAGAGTTTGATCGCGCGGGTTGCATCGTCGTTGCCTGGGATTGGGAAGTCGATGCCGTCAACCGTGCAGTTGGTGTCCACAATCGCAACGATCGGAATTCCAAGTTTTTTGGCTTCTTTTACAGCTAGCTCTTCACGGTTGGTGTCGATGATGAACAGCAGGTCTGGTTTGCCGCCCATATCACGGATCCCGCCGAGCGAACGCTCGAGCTTGTCGCGTTGACGCGTCATCGTCAGCAATTCTTTTTTGTTGAGGCCGGAATTCGCTTCACCAATGCGCTCTTCGAGTTTGCGCAGTTGGCGGATGGAGTTCTGGATGGTCGACCAGTTGGTCAGCATGCCGCCGAGCCAGCGGTTATCGACATAATATTGACCGCAACGCTTTGCAGCTGCGGCGATTTCTTCGCTCGCCTGACGCTTGGTGCCAACAAACAGGATACGGCCGTTTTTCGATACGGTGGCACGCACAGCCGAGAGGGCACGGTGCAACATCGGTACGGTTTGTTGCAGGTCGATGATGTGGATGTCGTTACGGGTGCCGTAAATGAACGGCGCCATGCGCGGATTCCAACGTTTGGTTTTGTGGCCGAAGTGAACGCCAGCGTCAATCAGCTCGCGCATCGAAAAATCTGGTAGTGCAGACATGGTATACTCCTTTGTCCGGTTAATCCTCCGTAAACGATGGTCGTCTCCGACACCGGCGGGAAACTGAGAACACCCCAGCAGCCCTGACGTTTACGTGTGTGTTCCGCCCTGAACCTATTCCAAAGCGGTGGGCTCACATAACCCATATGGGCTGCCTATGCAAGTAAATCTCTCGGAAAAAGCATAAAAACCGCTTTTTATGGCGGTTTTTCGCGGTCGATTGACTAAAATCAATAGAGAGTCCGCGCGGGGCCTGTCTACTCCGTCCACAGAATAACAAGAGGTATGACCGTGACGCATTCGACGCAACATTGGCTGGGCATGGAAGCCCCACGCTATACCAGCTACCCTTCTGCGCATCATTTTTCGGCGGATACGGCGCAAACCACGCAAGCAGAGTGGCTCTCCAGCGTGAAAGACGGCAGCTCGGTTTCGCTTTACATGCATGTGCCGTTCTGTCGGGAGCTGTGCTGGTTCTGCGGGTGCCACACCAAAATGACTAAGCGCTACGAGCCAATTAGCAAATATGTCGGTGTGATGATCGAGGAGTTGGCGTTGCTGAAGCGGATGATGGGGGGGCGCGGCAAAATCACTAACCTGCATTTTGGCGGTGGCTCGCCAAGCTTGCTGGTGACCGAGGATCTTCACGCGATTTTTAACGCCATTCATGACACGTTCGATGCCGGTGCGATGGGTGAGGCGGCAATTGAGCTCGACCCGCGTACCACCTCGGCAGAAAACATTGCGCTCTATGCATCGCTCGGCATGAACCGCGTCAGCATCGGCATTCAGGATTTTGATCTGGTGGTGCAGCAGGCGATTAACCGCGTTCAGTCGTATGAGATGGTGGCGACGGTGGTGGATGATCTGCGCAGTGCCGGGCTTGAGCAGATGAATACCGACCTTATTTATGGGTTGCCGAATCAGACGCCCGCGCGTTTTGAGGATACACTCGCCAAAACGCTGACATTGGCGCCGCAGCGCATTGCGCTGTTTTCCTATGCGCATGTGCCGAAGGTGAAAAAACATCAGCAGATGATCGACACCGCATGGCTACCGAGCGAGGAAGAGAAGCTCGCGCTTTATACCATGGCGTGCGAGCGCCTGAGCGCGGCGGGTTATGTGATGATTGGTATCGACCATTTTGCGAAGACGGATGACCCGCTGGCCGTGGCAATGCTGAACGGCACCATGAAACGCAATTTTCAGGGCTATGTGACAGATACGACCGACATGCTGATTGGCGTCGGCAGTTCTTCCATCAGCCAGTTTCCGCAAGGCTATGTGCAAAACAGTGCGCATTCGGTGGAATATCGCGACCGCATCGCCGCCGGTGAGCTGGCGGGTGTGCGCGGCTGGTCGTTCGTGGGCGAGGACATCCTCCGCAAGCAGGTAATCGACATGCTGATGTGTTTCATGGCGGTGGATTTAGCAGAAGTCCGCCGCGCGCATGGTCTGGCGGAGGGGCATTTCGCTGCCGAAATCGCGCAGCTCAGGCAGGAGAAATACGTAAGCATCGTGGCGATTGAAGGTGAGCGTATTCGCCTCACCACGCCGTATCGCATGGCGGTGCGTGCGGTGGCTTCGGTCTTCGATCAGTATCACGGGGTGGCGCTGGGGCGCTACTCGAAGGTGGCCTAGTCAGCTAGGGCAATACCCTAACCAGGGCATTCCTTTTCCAGATAGTAGGCTGGATAGACTATGCCCATATTATAAAACTCTTGTGCAAATTGCTTTGTTTGGGGGGTTACATAGATTGATAATTCAAACTTTCTAGAGCATCCTTCATCTTTATCTGATGTGCCGCCGCTACAGGAGACTCGCCCATAATCTTTGAAGGTGCTGTCTAATCCTTCATATTTGCATTCAAAGGCTTTTGTCGAGAATGAGGATGCAATATCTTTTAGTTCATTTTGGAGTTGTTTTTTGTGCGCTTCCGGCTCGCTGATATTGAGGTAATTCTTCATTAAGTCTCGAATTTGTGAACGATTCCAAACCGGTCCTTTGAGTGTGCTCTCATCTTTTAAGCTCTCAGCTTTTGCCATATCCCCTAATTGTTGAAAAATTTCATATTCAGCGCCGGTCATAACATTTTTTTCATTCGCAGATAGCGCGGAAAGATAGCTTGGGAACAAGCGTTTTACGTCATTTAGCTTCATATCTTCAGCGGTTGCTGAAGCTGAAGCAAGGCATGCTATACAGATAGTAGCGAGCGGAATTTTCATTTAAGTCTCTCCTTGCTAAGCCGCGCGTTTGAAGAGGGCGCGGGCGAGCTTAACCGGGGCGGGCAGGGCGCGGTTGGCCTCGTCGTCCTCCACCAGTTTTTCTACCAGCAGATTTTTCACCAGGTAAATACGCTGCGCAGCCTTGAGCAAAAAGCGGCGCGCCGCACGCGCCGGGGCGCTGTCGTTGGTGTAGAGGCTGACGATGCTGTTGGTGGCAAGGTAGAGCGGCCGCGTGGTGCGGCGATGCTCGCGGTCGTATTGCGCTAGCATCTCTGCGCCGCCAATATCGCCGCCGGTATAAAGCGTCGACTGAATCAGCGTGGTCAGCGTATGCGCGCTGCGTAGCCCAAAATTGAAGCCATGCGCGGTGACGGGATGCATGCCTACCGCCGCATCTCCAATCAGCGCGAAGCGCGGTGCGATGAATTTCTCGGCATAGACCCCGACCAGCGGATAGGCCACGCGTGGGCTGGCCAGTGTCATCGCGCCGTGGCGGTGCTGAAATTTCTCCGCCACCCAACGGCTGAATTCCGCTTCGTCGCAGGCAGTTCGATCGGCGGCTTCTTCCGGCTTCAGCGTAATCACGGCGGAGGAGCGCTTGCCCGCAAGCGGCAGAATCGCCAGCGTCAGCCCGTTGAGGAAACATTCATGCGCCACGCTGCCATGGTCGCGCTCATGCGTCATCTGGCAGACGATCATGGTCTTGCCGAAGTCGCGCGTTTCGGCGGTGATGCCCATTTTAGCGCGGCTATCGGAAAAGCGACTATCCGCCGCCAACACCAGCTTCGCGTGCACTACTTGGCCATTTGAGAGCGTGACAACGCTATGTCCTTTACCCTGCTCGATGGACACAATGCTTGTTTCGCTGCGGATGGTAATGCGCGGATTGCCTGCCACTACCTGATAGGCCGCCGCGCGGATATAATGGTTCGATACGATGAAGCCGAGCGCGTCGCGCGCGAGGGTGGCGAGCAGAAGATGGTCGGTCGAGTCGCCGTTCAGCACCCGCGCCTCGCGGATGATGGAGACAGACTCCTCCGGGATATGTTGCCACATGCCGAGTTCGCCGAGATAATGCTTCGAAAAATGGGTGAGGGCGATATCGCGCCCATCCACCGACGGGTTGGCGATGCTGGCGAGCGGTTGCTTCTCCACCATCAGCACTGAAAGCCCTTGCTGCGTCAGCGCATGCGCCGCACACAACCCCGCAGGCCCCGCACCGATGATGAGAATGTCGTAGCTGTTCGTCATGTTGTGCATTCTAGGGCTGAAATGGTGGGGTGTAAAGGCTTTGTGCGTGAATAAAACGATCCTTTTATGGCGCACTTATGTCACATTACTCATTGTCATAAAACTGTCACACACAGTTGGGGTAAATCAGTGTATAGCGCGGGTATGAGTATTAGGTAACAAGGGAGACCAAACCATGCCATTCAGTCCTGAAATTCTGAGACAAGTTGCTGAATCTATTGATCCGGAATGCTTTGCGCTTCCTGAACCAGGCGGTGCAATGAACGCCTACGACAAGCTGGCAAACATGCACTTCATGAATGAAGCCGGAGCTATCGTCACATTTCCGAGGCCTAACCACCGCTTTACGCTTAATTTTGGCTTTGATGGTTGCACGGTCTATTGCAAGGATACTAGCCCTGCGCTGGCCACTATGGACAAAGATTGGCGACATATCGTGATTAATTCTATGCCAGAAATGCAGGGTAGGTTTAAGGAGTTTCGCCAAGATTTCCGAAAGCATATCGAAACAAATCCTCTCGCTGATCCGAAGATACCAGACAAAATGCACCAAGTCTATAATGTGCCAAACGTCACAGTGCTTTTTCCTGTTGTCGAGGTCGATGATAAATGGATCGCAGCCAACAATAAGGCGCGTTACCCACAAAAGACGATCTTTGTCGATAAAGCAACGGGGAAGAAATGGGCGCTCTCGAACCAAGCCGCGGCTGATGCACAGACTGCACTGGGGCTAATTACAAATCCCAGCAATCCACGCGCGCACAATCCCAATATCCTTACCTTCGATGCTCAGGGATGCCAAACTGGAAAATTTGATGCGTCGGAAATTGAGAACAAGACCTTCAAACTCAAACAGGGCTGCTCTCGTTGAATGATCACGCCCAACATGTTCATTCTGTTGCTCACAAGTGGACATTAGGGATTGCCACGGGTCTTGGTGCTATTATCGCGGCTCCCTACCTCTTCACGGCGCTTGGATCAGAAACCACCGTTGGTGACACCATGGCATTGCTTCATGGAGACGGCCTTGGCACGGGACTGGCGGGGGTAATTAATGGTGGAATCAGCCATATTCCATTGGTAGGAGAAGCGCTTGTTTCAGGCGGGTATGCAAGCCTTGTTGCAACAGCTGGCATAGGCATTGGTGGTATCTTACTCGCGAATTATCTTGAAAAAAAAGAGCATTTGCATCCGACAGATGGGATCAAATGGAGCAAGGTCATCCGCTACGCCTCGTTGGCGACCAGCATGCTGATCGCCTTGCCTTCGATACTCACTGGCCTGAGTGTTGGCCTTTCTTTTTTGGCAATCACCTTTGGAGGTATTGCCTTTGGTATTAAAGTTCTTGGGTTGCTTTCCATAACACTTGGTTCTGCCGGTGCAAAAGGAGGGGTAAGTCTTGCTGCAGCCACTTTGCCCCATCTTTTTACCTGTGGGGCATCACTGCTGCCTGTTTTTGGTTCAGTGCTTCTTTCCGATAAAGCAGAAGGGAAACCGGATCGTAGTGGACTAACAATGAAGTTGCTGTCGGCGACGCCGATTGTAAAAGATCTGCCGTGTGAACTCACATTTCAGCTGCTGGATTCCACCGGTCGAGTGCTTACTCCCGATGAACTGGCAATGGTTCATACCAAAAAACTACACACTATGATTGTTGACCATTCCTTGACGGATTACCACCATCTTCATCCGCAATATGATCCGCAGCGTGGGGTTTTTGTTTGTCATTTCACCCCGCGCATGACGCATTCTTACCGCGCATGGCACGATATCACGCTGGCTAAAACAGGAGCGCAGACTTTTCTTGCGAATGAGCTACCCGCCGTGGTGGGCGTCAAAATCCCTCCTACCGTCATGCCCTCTTCGCGTGTGGTAACGGAAGACCTGCAAGTCGGTATTCTCCCTGATGCCCCACTACGGGCTGGAAAAGAGGGTATGTTGATGATCGATGTGCGTGGACGCATGGGTGAGGCGTTGAATGATCTTGAGCCTTTGATGGGAGCCTATGCGCATCTGGTGGGGTTCAGTCAGGATGGTAAGCATATCATACACTGTCATCCTATGGGGGATGAGCCGATTTCTGAGGCGGATCGTGGGCAGGGAATGCTACATTTTCATGTCGCGCCGGAGACAGAGGGGAATATAAAATTCTTCCTACAGATTAAGCGCAATGGCCGCGAGAGCACTATTCCTTTTGGTCAAACGGTGCTTTCCAGCAAAGAATTCGTTGCGCGTGTTGGACAATCTCGTCACCAGCACGCTACTTTGGCCGTGGCATAAGCGTAGGTAAAATTTATAGAAATCAATAAGTGCTGCAGACCACATCTCCAGAAGAAAGGCTCCATAAGGTAGCCTTTCTTCTGGAGGAGGGGATGGGATTCGAACCCACGGTACGGAGTTAACCGTACAACGATTTAGCAAACCGTCGCCTTCAGCCACTCGGCCACCCCTCCGCTAGCGGTTCTTGGCGCATTGCGCCTTAGAACTGCTTGCGCCCACCGAAGCTCTAAGAGCGAAGGCGGGCATCGCGAGCTATTGCGATTCGGGCGCTGGTGTAGCAAGCGCTTTCGCAAAGCTCAACCTTTTTTGCGATGTCTGATTGAAATGCGCTGCAATAGCGGTTAATCGGATGCGTACACAAGGGAAGGTTCCATGCGGCGGCGTACAAAACAGATGGCACTGGCAAGCATCGCCGCGATTTTACTGTTCGCAGCATTTTTGGGGCTACAACTGCATTTTGATAATTTTCATGAAGTCATTCCCAATGAACTCTATCGCTCCGCGCAGCTTGATGCAGAGGATATCAAGCATCATGTGGAGAAGAAGGCGATTCGCTCTATCCTGAACCTACGTGGCGCGCATGAGGGGCAGGTCTGGTATGACGAAGAAGTCGCGGAAACAGAGCGCCTCGGGATTTCACATATCGATTTTAAAATGTCAGCGACTGAGGAGTTGAGTACGGAACAGGCGCTGGCACTCATTGAAGTCATGCGTAAGGCTCCCAAGCCGATGCTGATTCATTGCCGTTCGGGGGCGGATCGCACAGGTCTTGCCGCTGCTTTTTATGTGGCTGCAGTGGCGAAATTAGGCGAGGAATCCGCTGAGCGCCAGCTTTGGATTCATTACGGACATTTGCCGTTTTATTTTAACGGTTCTTACGCCATGGATCGCACATTCGAGCGGCTTGAGCCAGTTCTCGGCTTTAAAGACTCCTAACCCGCTTGCAAGCGCGGGTAAGCTATGCTCTAACGCGCCGAATTGTGAGGATGTATGGCGCGCAGCAGCACCAGTAAGAATAAGGAAGAGAAAAATGTTGGCTTGACCCGCAGGGTCGGGTTTGTGTCGCTGGGCTGCGCCAAAGCGCTGGTGGATTCGGAACGTATCCTCACCAAGCTTCGCGCGGAAGGTTACGAACTCGCGCCGGATTATCAAGGCTCTGACCTTGTGATTGTCAACACTTGCGGCTTTCTCGATTCTGCGCGGGAGGAGTCGCTGAGCGCGATTGGTGATGCGCTGAACGATAATGGTAAGGTGATTGTCACTGGCTGCCTTGGCGCCGAGCCGGAGGTGATCACTGAGCGCTTCCCCAACGTGCTCGCGATTACGGGGCCACAGCATTACGAAGCGGTGATGGACGCCGTGCATAAGGCGCTTCCACCGCTGCATGATCCGTTCATGGATCTGGTACCGGAGCAGGGAATCAGGCTCACGCCGCGGCATTATGCCTATCTCAAAATCTCGGAAGGCTGCAATAACCGCTGCTCGTTCTGCATCATTCCCGCACTGCGTGGCGACCTTGTCAGCCGTCCTGTGACAGACGTGCTGCGCGAGGCGGAAACCCTCGCCAAAGCGGGTGTGAAAGAACTGCTCGTGATTTCGCAGGACACCAGTGCTTACGGTGTTGATCTGAAATACGCGGGCGGTGAGTGGCGCGGGCGCGAAGTCAAAACACAAATGACTGCAATGTGCGAAGCACTGGCCGAGCTAGGCATCTGGGTGCGGTTGCATTATGTGTATCCGTACCCGAGTGTAGATTCGGTGATGCCGCTGATGGCGGACGGGCGGATTCTGCCTTATCTCGACATCCCCTTCCAGCATGCCAGCCCGAAGGTGCTCAAAGCCATGCGTCGCCCCGGTAATCAGGAAAAAACAGCGGCGCGCATTGCGGCGTGGCGCAACCAGGTGCCGGATCTCACCCTGCGCTCGACCTTTATCGTCGGCTTCCCTGGTGAGACAGAAGAGGACTTCCAGTTCCTCCTCGATTGGATGGACGAAGTATCGCTCGACCACGTGGGCTGCTTTAAATATGAGGATGTGGTCGGCGCCCCCGCCAACCATCTCGGTGACCACGTGCCTCAAGCGTTGAAAGAGGAGCGTTACGCACGCTTTATGGAGAAGGCGCAAGCGATTTCCGCGCGCAAACTACAAACAAAAATCGGCACCAAGCAGCTTTCGATTGTAGATGCGATTGCGGATGGAAAACTTATCTGCCGCACCCGTGCAGATGCACCGGAGGTAGATGGCAACGCCTTTGCGCCGATGCAAAAAGGCATCCGCGTGGGTGATTTCGTGACGCTCGATATCACCGATGCTGATGCGTATGACCTTTATGGAATGGTAATCAATCATGGCTAACGCCGAGAAGAAAAAAGAAACGACAGGCGAGATGATACGCTCTTTTGCGGTTGCGATTCTGATTGCGCTGGTATTCCGCTCGGTAGCGTATGAGCCATTTCATATCCCCTCCGGCTCGATGCTTTCGACGCTCTACAAGGGCGACTATGTGTTCGTGTCGAAATTTTCATATGGCTATAGCCGCTTCTCCTTTCCCTTCGGCTTTAAATTTTTTGAAGGGCGTATCCTCGCCAGTGAGCCAAAACGCGGCGATGTGGTGGTATTCCGCCTGCCAACCAACACACGCATCGATTATATCAAGCGCATCATCGGCATGCCGGGCGACCATGTGCAAATGAAGCATAGCCGTCTCTACATCAACGGCGAGTTGGTAGAGCAAACGCGCCGTGGTGAAGTAAATGTCATTAGCATGACCGGTGAAGTGAAGCCTGTGCCCCGCTTTGAGGAAGTGCTTCCCGGTGGCCGCAGCCATATTACGCTCGACCAGACGCCGGACGGCAACCTCGACAATACGGAAGAGTTTGTGGTGCCCGAGGGGCATTATTTTATGATGGGTGACAATCGCGATGATTCCGCCGATAGTCGCTATCGCGATTCGGATGGAACCGCGCTTGTCGGCTTTGTTCCGTTTGAAAATTTCATTGGTCGGGCAGAAATTATCGCTGTGTCGTGGAGTGGTGAACCCGGCCGCTGGTTCAAAAAAATCGAGTAGCCAAATGATGTCGCTTCAAGATTCGCTTGGCTATCATTTTCGTAATGCGACACTGCTCAAACATGCACTTACACATCGCTCCGCAGTACGCGGTGAGCAGGATGAAAATAATCAACGGCTTGAATTTTTAGGCGACTCTGTGCTCGGAATGTTGATCGCTGAAATGCTCTATCGGCTTTACCCTGCAGAGGCCGAGGGAGACCTCAGTAAGCGGCTTGTGTCGCTGGTCAATGGTGCGCATCTCGCGGGCATTGCAAAGACGATGAGGCTTGGAGAACATCTCATCCTTAGTGAAGGCGAAGAAGAGCAGGGCGGGCGCGAAAACCCCTCGAACCTCGAGGATGCGTGCGAGGCACTGCTCGGTGCTGTGTATCTCGATGGCGGGTTAGACGCGGCACGCGGATTGGTCGACCGGTTCTGGCGCACCCATGCCGAAACCATGAAAGCGCCCCCGAAGGACGCCAAGACCGCCTTGCAAGAATGGGCGCAGGGGCGCGGGCTGCCGCTGCCGGAATATCGGCTGGTGAGCGCCGAAGGTCCCAGCCACGCGCCGCATTTTATTATTGATGTTTTTGTTGAAAATCAGGGGACTTCCCGGGGTGAGGCAGGCACCAAGCGCCTCGCCGAACGCCTCGCCGCCGCTGCCATGCTCGCTCAAGTCGGTGTATAAAATTAATAAATCACTAATGTAAATCTTCACAGAACTGTCACATTTCTCGGCGAACAATCTGCTATTATGTAGGTATGAGAATTCGTTCTGAACATCGTTTTTTTGCTTTTCCTGCGCAGCAGCGAGGGGGGCGTTATGGCGTCTAAAGAAGTTCAAAGTGCCAAGCTTCATCTGACTCAGCAGGGTAAAAAGCTTCAGTCACTCTTTGGCACCATGCATCCAACGGAAGACCGTTTGAAAGAATGGAAAAATGGTCTGGATGAAGTTCAGACAAACCTCAAAAAATTTGACGCCACATATAAGGATCAACCAGTCATTAAAAATGAAGTGACTGCGGAGCGTGATTCGCTGAGTCGCTACGTCACGCAATGTATTGCGACCTATGAAGAGAAAGCGAAAGTTAAATATAAGTTCGAGTATAAAGAGGCAAAGCTTGCTGATGAACCACCTGTCACTGACAAGCAGGCTGACGGTGCAAAGAAAACAGACCAAGCTGCGACGCCATCTGCCACTCCTACGTCGGGGACGAGTGAGTCGCAAAAGCAAGGTGATGCGGATGGTAAGGCGCTAATTCCGAAAGCAACCAACGCGGGTGCCGCTACTGGTAATCTTATCAATGACGGTGTGAATGCTGTCAAAGACATGTTCGATGGTAAAGATGATAAGTCCAAGGTCGCGCCGAGCACGCCAGCCAGCGCCGCGGAATCGCAGGATGACAAAAACAAGGGAAAAGGAAACGGCGAAAAGGATAAAAACACCTTCGATTGGGGCACCTTGATCGGCGGCCTGCTAGGCGCTGGTGGCGGCTGGTTAGCGGGGAGTGTTTTTGGCAGCGGCACCTTCGGTAAAATCGCAGCAGTTTGTTTGGCGATTGGTGGTTTCTTCATGGGGCAAAAATTTTCGGGCAAGATTAATGGATTGCTTGGTCGTTCTGATTCGTCGAAGCCAAACGAAGATGATAAGAAAAAAGAAAAGCAGCTTGAGCTAGAGAAGGGCAAAACGCCTGAAGAAATTGAACGGTTGCGAGAAAAAACAGCGGCAGATGAAGCCAAAGCGGTGCAAGAAAAGCTTAAGCGTGATCTGGCAGAGCATCAGCAGATTTATGACGCGTATCAGAAAGAAGCAGCGGAGCTGAAAGCGATGTCTGCTGAGAATCATAGCCAGATTTCGGCGACTTATGGAGATGCTGGATCTTCTTTTTCTCCGCCAGCGCCTAAGCGTCATTCATTCTTTCAACGCGGATAATCTCCACAAGAACCCTTGCATTCTGCGGGAATGCCGCTAATTTGCCCGGCCTATGGCCACCGCAAATACCAGTTCTATTGAAACTGTCTCGTTCAAAGATGCCCTTGGCGAGCGCTATCTCGCCTATGCGCTGAGCACGATTACGGCACGTTCGCTGCCGGATGTGCGCGATGGGCTGAAGCCGGTGCATCGCCGCCTGCTTTACGCAATGGCTCAGCTGAAGCTCGATCCAGCTTCCGGCTACAAGAAATGCGCCCGCGTGGTGGGGGATGTCATCGGTAAATACCACCCGCATGGCGACACGGCGGTCTATGACACCATGGTGCGCCTCGCGCAGACGTTCAGCGTGCGCTATCCCCTGGTGGATGGTCAGGGGAACTTTGGCTCCATTGATGGCGATAACGCTGCTGCAATGCGTTATACCGAAGCCAAGCTGACGGATGCGGCGATCCTCCTGATGGAGGAGCTGGATAACGACACGGTCGATTTCCGCCCGACTTATGACGGCACGGAGCAGGAGCCAGTGGTGATGCCAGCGGGCTTCCCCAACCTGCTCGCCAACGGCGCGGAGGGGATTGCTGTAGGTATGGCCTGCGCCATTCCGCCGCATAATATTCTCGAGCTGTGCGATGCGCTCGCTTACCTCATCAAAACGCCGAATGCTTCGATCGAGAAGCTGGTGAGCTTCGTGCAGGGGCCAGATTTCCCGACTGGCGGGCTGATCGCAGAATCCGCACAAACGCTGGTGGATACCTATACGAATGGCCGCGGCAGCTTACGTGTCCGCGCGCGGTGGGAGAAGGAACAGCTGAGCCACGGCCTCTATCAGGTGGTGATTACCGAAATTCCCTATCAGGTGCAGAAATCCAAGCTGATTGAGAAAATCGCCGAGCTGTTCCGCGAGAAAAAACTGCCACTGCTGGGAAATATTCAAGACGAATCAACCGACACAGTGCGTGTGGTGCTGGAGCCGAAATCGAAAAACGTCTCGCCTGAGCTGCTGATGGAGTCGCTTTACCGCGTGACCGACCTTGAAATCCGCTACGGCGTAAACATGAACGTGCTGGGCGCGGATGGTATTCCGCGCGTAATGAACCTGCGCGAGATGTTGCAGCAATTCCTCGATCATCGTCACGAAGTGTTGGTGCGCAAGAGCAAGCATCGCCTTGAAGCGATTAAGCGCCGTCTTGAAATTGTTGAAGGCTTTATCACCTGCTTCCTCAATCTCGATGAAGTGATTCGCATCATCCGCGAGGAAGACGAGCCGAAGCAGGAGCTCATCAAGGAATTCGACCTGACGGACTTGCAGGCGGAATCGATCCTCAATATGCGCCTGCGCCAATTGCGTAAGCTCGAGGAAATGGAGCTAAAACGCGAGCATAAAGAGCTGAAGGCCGAGCAGAAAGCGCTGAACGCATTGCTCAAAAGCGATGACGAGCGCTGGGGCGCGATCAGCGAAGAAGTAAAAGCGGTGAAGAAGCGCTTCGCGGCCAACAAAAAACTCTCTGCGCGCCGCACAGAGCTTACGGAGGCGCCGTCGAACGCGCCAATCTCGCTCGAGGCATTCATCGAAAAAGAGCCGATTACCATTGTCTGCTCGCGCTTGGGTTGGATTCGGGCATTCAAAGGCCATCACGATGATTTGCCGGACTTGAAATTCAAAGAGGGCGATGGCGCTGGCTTCCAGCTGAAAGCAAAAACGACAGATAAGCTGCTCGTGTTCGCGACGGATGGAAAATTCTACACCCTGCCATGCGACAAGCTGCCGAGCGCTAAGGGGCAGGGCGAGCCGGTGCGCTTGATGATCGACCTCGATAACCAGCAGGATCTGGTGGAGATGCTGGTGTATGATGCATCGGCGAGCCGTAAGCTGCTCCTTGCAGCGGATAATGGTAAAGGCTTCGTCGTGGAAGAGGCGGATGTGGTGGCACAAACACGTGGTGGCAAACAAATCCTCAATTGCGCAGAAGGCAGCAAAGCCGTGGTTTGCGCGCCCGCAAGCGGCGATTATGTCGCGGTGATTGGCACTAACCGTAAGCTGCTGGCCTTCCCACTCGACCAGGTGCCGGTGATGAAGCGCGGGCAGGGCGTGGCGCTACAGAAATATAAAGATGCCCATTTGGCGGATGCCAAGGTGTTTACGTTGGCGGAGGGGCTTAATTGGCAGATTGGCGACCGTATCCGCAATGAATCTGACATGACTCCGTGGCTCGGCGCCCGTGCAGGGCAAGGCAAACTACCGCCCGTCGGCTTCCCACGGAGTAATAAGTTTGGTGGCTAGTTAGAAAAGGTAATATCTTCGCCTTTACTTTTAATACTCACATTTAGTGTGTAGTTAGGGCTCATTTTTCCTAAATCTTTTTCACTAATGCCTAAATCTTGGGCGGCTTTGATAACTGAAGATAGTTTGACCGTGCCTTTGCTAATCAGTTTATCAAAATGATCATGTTTCTTATGATCGATCGCATTCAGCACAGCAGAAATTTCTTTTTGTTCGACGAACCCGTCTTTGTCGCGATCAAAGAGCCTTAGAGTCTTGTCATCGCCGCCGTTGGCATAGAATTCATCTTTGTAAAGTTTGTTGTCAGTCTTATGGAATGTCACTTTACCATCCCATGATTTTGGTAACTCGACATGCTGTTCAGCGCTGATTTTCTGCTCAATATCCTTGATTTTTTCTACATACACTTCTGCTTCTTTAGCGCTTGCACCTGGATGCTGTTTTCTATAGCTCGCAATCAGGTGGTCATGCTCTTTTTTAGACATTTCCCTAGTAGGAGCAGCTTCCACATGCCCAGTGTACTCTTTTACCTCTACAGTGATAGTTTTGGTTGGCTTGGGCATCTTTTTCTCCTGCCGGAAGTGGTTGGTTACTTCATCACTATACCCAAACATCCTTAAAACTTCGTTAATAGGCTAAAGTTTTAGGAAAGAAGTTCTTGAAATGGTTCTAAAGCGTTCGAATCGCAGGGAATTTTATCAGAATCGTGGTGACGCGGTCGGGGGTGGTTTTCATCTCCAGCGTGCCCTGATGCATGGCCACCAGCAGGCGGGCAAGGGCAATATCCAGCCCATGCTTGCTCCGCGTAGCACTACTTGCCGTCGTGGTAATCGCGTAAGAGAAGGAGAGCGTCACTTCCTGCGCCTTAATAGAACAATGAATGCGGATGGTTTCGCCAGAAGAAACCTGATGACTCGCGGCATTTAGAATGCTCAACACCAACTGCTTCATGCGCAAATCATCGCCCTGAAGCTGGATGGTATCTTGGCTGAGGTCGCTTTGTACCTCGATGTTATTCTGTGTTTTATCACGGAAAATACGGATAGACTTTTGCAGTACAAAGGCGAGATCCACATCGCTCTCATTCAGCGCCAGAAGCCCGGTCTCTGCCTTTGAAATGGCTTTAATATCTGCCAGCATTGCGAGCAATTGTTGTGCGTGGTCGTAAATATCATTGGCTGTCGCAAGATACTTGCTGTTACCGATAGGCCCAAAATGCTGGTCTTTCACGGTTTCGCTGTGAGCGAGGATGACTTCGACTGGATCTGTCAGCTCTTGTCCGACATAGGCAAAAAAATCCGCTTTCACCTGATTGGTCATTTGTGCGGCTTCTTTGATTCGAGTCAGCTCATTTTTTTTGAGGTGGAGCTCGGATTCAACCCGTAGCCGCTCCTCGATATAGTCGTAAAGCCGCTTAATTTCATTGGATAATTGCTCAATCTCAAGAGGCCCTTTGGTCTGCTCTGCGTCAAACGGAATGCCACGCAGTACTGCAGCGGTCTGATCCGCGAGCATAATGACAGGTTGAATGATACGCTTGCGCACCGTCCATAAAACGAACAACAGGAACCCAGCAATCACGCAGAGTTGGAAGAGGCGGGGCGCTAGAAGCCTATAGATGGCGTTACGACTCGCATCTGCGTCCATACCCAGAAAAATGATGTAGGGATATTGGCTTGAGCGTTCGTAGTACGAGTAAATACGCTGGCTATTAAATAGCGACGCGCGTGAGTAAATAGCCGATTTTGTTTCATCGAAATTGATTCTCGAAAGAGCGGCGACGTCAAAATTCTCACTGAAGAACTTCTCTGTGGGACCAGATTGGGTGAGTAATGTGAGTGCTAAATTGGTGAGCGCGAAGCGGATGCCACTGTCTTTCATGGTGCGGCCGATATCCTCGCTTAGCGTGTTCGCATCCAGCGCTACAACGACGGAACCAAAATAGGTGCCGTTCTTATCGGTAATACCGAGGCTGAGTGGCAGCACCCACTTGTTCGACAAGCGCCCATCAATCGGGCGGCCGATATGCACTTTCCATGGCTCGGCGATGGATTTCTTGACATAATCACGGTCGGAAACATCGATTGGAATCTCCAGCACGCCAAGATTGTTCGAGACTGTGATCATCTGGGCTTTATTGATCCACGAGAAAATCGTGCGTTTTGCTCCCTCGCTTTTAGCAAACGAGAAGTAAAGCTGTGCGATATTCTCCGGGTCGTCGCCGGTCGCCTGTATCTGACGGCCGACAGATTCGAGAATGTAGGAGGTGTTTTCAATCTCAACAATGAGCGCGCGATCAAGGCGTAAGGCCTCACTTTCCATTTGCTTGAACACGTCGCGTTCGTACTTATTGGAGGTCTCGACGATGACACCAATCGCCACCCCCACCAGAATAAACAGAATGAGCAGCGACAGCATAGCGAAGTCGCGGCTCAGGGAGGGTTGGGTGCG
>JBIIEL010000046.1:0-10482 GCA_044237845.1 Rickettsiales bacterium
GTAGCGAACTACATAACATACTGGCTAATAAAGCCATGAATCCTGAAGTTCCTGTTCTCACCTCCCTTGAGGTCGGCAAATACGATGGGCTGTTACACGCTATGTTAGACAAGCAACACACCACTACCCATTGATCTTTCGTACTTCACTCTTTGTGGTGCGGGCGAGAAAGATCGAAGCCTACGAATAGACCAATTCCGCCATTCTTCGGGTTTCACTAGCCCCCACTCCCCGTTTCGGCTATGGAATTTTCCTATGAGCACTGCCGAGACCATCCCCAGCCACAGCTCCTTCATGAAGGAAGCCCGCGCGCATTATCGCATGCGTGGCGGCAAGGCGTTGGCCATTCTCACCGGGCTGCTGTTCCTCGCGCTACTGTTTCTCATCGTGCAGGCGCGGATGAAACTCATCCCCACCATGACCCCGCATCTCACCATGCTCTCGGCACTACTCATCCTCGCGCTGATGCTGGTTGTGGTTTCCTACGCGGTATTTCGCCGCGCAACTCTCCTCTGGAAACGCGCACATGACGGTGTGCTCGGCACCCGTCTGCAATCGCGGATTATTGTTATGTTCTCGGCCATCGCCATTCTGCCGACGCTGGTGGTGGCGAGTTTTTCCATTCTGTTTTTCAATATCGGTATCAAGTCGTGGTTCGATACGCAGGTCGTTACCGCGCTGGAAAATTCCGTCAGCATTTCGCGCGCCTATATCGACGAACATAAAGGCGCCATCCGCAACGAGGCCCTCAGCCTCAGTCAGTCGCTGCACAACGACATTCCCCTCGCCCTCAGCAATCCCGAAGCATTTTCTATGCTGCTCAACCGGCATGGTCAGGAGCATCGCCTCTCAGAAGTGATTGTCATGGACCGCTCGGTGGTAATTGCACGCAACAGTCTTAGTTTCTCTCTGATGTTCGAACGTCTGCCCGAGGCGGTCATCAGCCGTGCGGATAGCGGCGATGTGGCGATTTTTGGTGATGACCGCGACAAAATTCAGGCGGTGATCAAAATCTCCTCGCATCCGGATCTCTACCTCATGATTGTGCGCATGGTCGACCCCACCGTGCTCAATCATATGCAAACCGCACTGCAAACGGTGAACGAATACCACACGCTCGATAAGCAACTCTCACAATTGCAGGAGCAGTTTCTGATTGTGTTTATCCTGATGGCGCTGCTGGTGCTTCTGGCCTCGCTCTGGGCGGGCATGCTGCTCGCCATGCGCCTCATTGAACCGCTACGCGCGCTGATGAGCGCGACCGACCGTGTGCGCGGCGGCGACTACACTATTCGCGTGCCGGAAGGGCGGGCAGATGATGAAATCGGCAATCTCGGCCGCACCTTCAACCGCATGACCGGACAGCTGGAAACCCAGCGTCACGACCTGATGGAAGCGACCCGCACCATCGACGAACGCCGCCGCTTCACCGAGGCCGTGCTTTCGGGGGTATCTGCGGGGATTTTGGCGCTCAACAATGCGCGCCATGTCACCCTGACCAACCGCAGCGCGCCAGAGCTTCTGGGGCGCGACGGCAGCATTGTCGGGCTTTCGGTGACAGAGCTTCTGCCAGAAATTCCTCCACTGATAGAAGCAGTCAACACCAAGCCTGATAAGCTCGCGAGTGCGGATATGGTGATTCTCAACGGCACCACGCGCCGCACCTTGCATGTACAGGTCACCGCCGAGAAACTGGGCGATGCGATTGAAGGCTATATCGTCACATTTGACGACATCACCGCGCTGGTTTCCGCGCAACGCAGCGCCGCCTGGGCGGATGTGGCGCGCCGCATTGCGCATGAAATTAAAAATCCGCTGACACCAATTACGCTTTCTGCTGAGCGTATTCGCAAAAAATTTGCGCCCAGCGAAGGCAGCGAGGAGCGCGAGTCCTTCGACAAATACCTCGACACCATCTCGCGCCATGTGCGCGACATCGGCCGGATGGTCGAGGAATTCGTGACCTATGCACGGCTGCCGCAATCAGTCTTTGCAGAAGAAAATCTAGTCGCCATCGTAAAAAAGGCAGCGTTCTCCGCACAGACCACTCACCCGGAAATCCGCTATACACAACAACTACCCGGCAATGCTGTCCTCATGATGTGCGACGAAGCGCAGCTCGGACAAACGCTGCTCAACCTGCTCAAGAACGCGGCAGAGGCGCTCGAAGCTGCCGAGAAAAAAGAAATCACTATTACACTCGATGTCTCTGAAACCACTATCACCTTACGTGTGGATGATACCGGCGTGGGCTTCCCGGCAGATAAAATCACCACGCTCACCGAGCCCTACGTCACCACCCGCGCGAAGGGTACCGGCCTCGGCCTTGCCATCGTTAAGCGTACGGTGGAGGAACATAAAGGCACCCTCACCCTCACCAACCGCGAGGGTGGCGGCGCATGTGTCACGATGGTTTTCCCACGCTAGCGGTGGGCGCAACCGTTGCAAAACCGCCACAGGACGAGGATGTGCCTTGCTACCAGATACGGTAGTGAAAAAAATCACACCCCCCACAAAAATTAATTCTTGCCAAACTTGGCAAGGCTATGTAACTTTTGGGCAACAGCAAAAAATGGCACGCTTCGCAAGCAAATAAGTTAAACATTATAAAAGCGAGAAGGTTGCTACTCATGGCTGCAGATATCCTTGTCATTGATGACGAATCCGACATTACCTCCCTCATTTCTGACATTTTGACGGACGAAAAATACAACGTCCGCGTCGCCAATAATTCTGACCGTGCACTGAAGTCTCTTGCTGAGCGCGTTCCCTCCGCCATCATCCTCGACATCTGGCTGCAAGGTTCGGAACTCGATGGTCTGGGCATTCTTGAAATCGTACAGAAAAAATACGCCCATGTGCCGGTCATCATGATCTCTGGCCACGGCAACATCGAAACGGCGGTTTCCGCCATCCGCATGGGTGCCTATGACTATATCGAAAAACCCTTCACCGCCGAACGCCTCATGATCATCGTCAAGCGCGCGCTCGAAGCAGCTAAACTCCGCCATGAGAATCTGGAGCTGAAAAAGCGCGGTGGCAACGAAAGCGAACTGATTGGTAATTCCGCTGCCATCAATACCGTGCGCCAAACGGTGGAGAAAGTAGCGCCGACCAATTCCCGCGTGCTGATTACCGGCGCACCAGGCACAGGCAAGGAACTCATCGCGCGCCTCATCCATTCGCGCTCGATGCGTGGCCATGCAGCATTTGTGGTGCTCAACGCGGCCGCCCTCACCCCCTCGCGGATCGAGGCAGAGCTGTTCGGCACCGAGGATACCAACCCCAATGGCGGCGCGGAGAAACTCGGCCTGCTGGAGCGGGCTCATGGTGGCACCTTGTTCATCGACGAAGTGGCCGACATGCATATGGAAACGCAAGGCCGCCTGCTGCGCGCACTGCAGGAGCAATCGTTTGAGCGCGTGCGCGGCAACAAGCGCGTAAGCGTCGATGTGCGCGTCATTGCGGCTACCAATAAAGACCTGCAGGACGAAATCGCGCAGGGTCGCTTCCGTGAAGATCTATATTACCGCCTCAACGTGGTGCCGCTGCGTATGCCAACCCTGCGCGAGCGCCGCGACGACGTGGCTGCGCTTTCCTCGCATTTCCTCAAGCGTGCGGCGGATGCAATGGGGCTTGCTACCCGCGCGCTGGGCGAAGACGCCCTAGCGGTACTGCAATCCTATAACTGGCCGGGCAACGTGCGCCAGCTGCGCAACGTGATGGAGTGGCTGATTATCATGGCGCAAGTGGGTGCGAATGGTGAAATCACCGCCGATTCGCTACCGCCGGAGCTGATTGATTCGAACATCACCGTGATGCGCCCCGAGCTTTCGACCGATATTATGTCGATGCCGCTGCGTGAAGCACGTGAGACGTTCGAGAAGCAATATCTTGCCGCGCAGATTAATCGTTTCGGCGGCAACATCAGCAAAACCTCGAACTTTGTCGGCATGGAGCGCTCAGCGCTGCACCGCAAGCTCAAGATGCTGGGTATTGGTAACGAGGAAAAAGCGGCCTAACGCCAGCTTTCCGCCTCATAAAAAAACGCGGCGTTTTACAACGTCGCGTTTTTTATACGCCCAAAAATTTACGCCAACCACGTTCATGGAAATAAAAGGTGCAAGTCTGCACCATAGGTTCAATGAGGCCGATAGTCAGAGCTATTGCCAAATTACCAGACAGAACATAGGCCACCGTCACTGCAACGCAGACATGCATTACACCGTAGCTCACTGTTTTTGCAACAACCGCATGGGAACGAATATACGCAGCCATATCACCTCTCTTATGATGCCATAGTACACAATTGAGAATCATTATCAATAATAATTAGGCTTCCATCCAAGCCTGCGCGTCTGCATCGTAGATGTAGAGTACACCGAGCGCGACGTCGAACCACGCGCCGATGAGGGAGATTTCGCCCTTAGACTCCAGCGCGCTGATCCAGGGGAAGCTATGCAGGTTCTCCAGCGAATGCACCACACTTGCCCGCTCGATGAGTGTGAGATGTTCATGCACGCCACAACCTTCCGGGCACGGCACACCTTTGATGACCTCTTCCACATCCGACATCCATTTACCGATGAAGTCGCTTTTCGAAAGCGGATTCGACGGACCGGATGCTGCTGCAATACCGCCGCAGCGCCCATGCCCCATCACCACGATATTGCGTACCCCGAGCCCATGTACCGCAAACTCGAGCGCGGCGCTGGTGGAGTGGCGCTCGCCATCCGGCGCATAGGGTGGCACGAGGTTTGCCACGTTGCGCACCACAAACAGTTCACCGGCAGAGGCATCGAAGATGGTCTCCGGCGCCGCGCGTGAATCACAACAGGCGATCACCATCGTCTGCGGTTTCTGATTTTTTACCGCCAGCTCCATATAGCGCTGGGCATGGCGGGCATATTTGAATTCGCGGAACTTGGCGTAACCCTTCGCCAGCACCTCGGGCAGTAACGACTTTTCCATGCGTGGTGTATAGCCTAGACGACGCGTGATGACAACTCTTGGAATGCGATATGGAGGTCTGTTGGCTGCACCGCTCGCCCCACGTTATAAGAAGACACAAGGCAAACTGAGGTTCTCAAAACCCGTACTTAGCTGTCATGAATACTACGCTAGCGATTGGTATGTTGACAGCTAAAATCAGTTTGAAGCTAGCTTGATGGATGAGTTTAATCTCCAATAAAAATACAGTGTAAAAGCAGTCATGAATAATAAATCGTAGAAAGTACTGCTATCAGGAATTTCACCTTGCGAAGTGGACGCAACAATTCCAAAAAATATTCCTACCACTATAAAAATCACAAATGCCTGGATAAATACAGGAAATCCGATGCTGACGTATCGTTCTATAAATTCCTTGTCATCTCCCGCTTTGTTGGTCCTGTAACAGATAATGGTTCCTAAAATTGTAATCACCAATATAACAATATCTGTGTAAAAATCCCATTGATTAGGGGTTTTGGGATAAATAGCAGAAATAACAAACGAGGACATTATTGCCGTACCTAAGACTGTAAAAATCAGGAGATATAAAAATCGTTCCTTAGAAGGCACTGCATTATTTTTGAAACGTAAAGCCAATTCTCTATCTTTGATGAAATTCATATTGATCCACTCCTTGTTACTGTTCTTAGTAGTTTATTTTTCTCCCCAAACTACACTACAGCGTAGTTTGGCAGCAACTCTCAACTGCGTTTATATCACCAAACCACTGAATTGTCTTGACTAAAAAATCCCATGCCGACTTTTCCCAAGTACGGAAAAATATAATAACGCGCTCTCAAACACCCGTACTTTAGAAAGAATCGCGCGGATTTTTTTATTCTCAAGTCAGGACAAAATCGCGTGAGGCACAGAAAACCTAAGGTTTTTATAACCTCCAAAAACTGCCAAAAAAACAATTTCCGAAAATACATGGAGGGGCGTAGCGAAAGGATTTCGAACCTGCCTCCCGGATTTGATAGCAATTTTACAACATCGAATAAACTATATTTCTAGTGAAGTAATTGACCGAATTATCGGCCAGACTCACTAGTGGTGCAGCATTTATGGATTAATGGTTACCCTTGTTCCATTAGGAACGATATCCCAGATTTCTTCAATTTGCTTATTGGTAACTGATATGCAACCCCACGTCCAATCACCTGCGGATTTAGCAGTAACCAATTCAGGGTTTTTTGTGCCGTTGGGCAGGCCGTGAATCATAATATCGCCGCCGGGCGATTTACCGAGTTTTTTGGCATTATCAATATCCTGCTTGTTTGGATATGAAATGCGCAAGGAGCGATGAAATTGACTACCAGGATTGCGGCCAGAAATTATATATTCACCTTCAGGGGTTTTCTTATCACCCTCAATCTGCTTAGCCCCAACCGGATTCGCACCAAGCATAATGTCATAAGTTTTGATAACCTTACTGTCGGAGAGAAGTTCCATTTTGCGATCAGCCTTATTAATAACAACATGGTCAATTTTTTCTGCGGCATAAGAAGCGAAAGATATAAAAACACTTAATATTGCGAATATATATTTCATAATACTTTATCCTACGACTGCCGTCTGATTTGAAGCAATTTTACGTTTTCGAACCTATCGAACCTTTGACTGAGATTCGAACTCCGAGGATTCATCCTCGGTTCGTTTCAAATGGAGGAGGGGAAGAGATTCGAACTCTCGGTACGCGTTAACGTACACACACTTTCCAGGCGTGCGCCTTAAACCACTCGGCCACCCCTCCACATGGAATCACACGCCACCGGCGTGCGCGTTGACTCGGGTCTGCTGACCCTCGCCCTTCGGGCTGCTTCGCAGTCCAAAACGCCTACTGGCGTTTTGCAAACCACTCGGCCACCCCTCCGTCGCGCGGGTTTATAGCCCGCACGCAATAAAAGTACACGATTTTTTTGACGCGCGCAGGCGGATCGACTAGCGGTGAAGAAACTTGGGAGACACGCTCATGACCGCCTATTTCACCCACACCGCCAAAAACGCCACGCCGATTCACGCGCTCAGCGCTGCGGAGCTGGCGAAATTCATTGCCAAGCAACCGGCTAGTACGAAGGCGTGGGTGAAAACCCAGAGCTTCACCGCGCAACCTGGCACGGCGCTGCTGGTGCCCGCAACAAGTGGAGGCGTGGCGATGGTGCTCACCGGGGTGAATGACGCACCCAATATCTGGTCGCTTGCCCATCTGCCTGCGCTGCTGCCTTCGGGACCCTATAGCATCAGCGCGGCGTGGAAGCCCGCGGCGATCACTGATGCAGCACTGGGCTTCGCCCTCGCACAATATCAGTTCACGCGCTATAAAAAGCTGGAGCGCAAAATGCTGACGCTCGCGCTGCCGAAAACCGTTCCAATCGATTCCCTGAATAGGCAGGTGGATGCAATCCATCTGGTGCGCGACCTTATCAACACGCCTGCGAACGATATGGGCCCGGCGGATTTAGCGGCAGCGGCGCGCGCGGTGGCCAAACAAAGCGGTGCTACGTTCAAGGAAATCGTCGGCGATGCGCTACTCAAGCAAAACTACCCGGCCATTCACGCCGTCGGCCGTGCGGCAAGCCAGCCCCCTCGCCTCATCGAGCTGACGCATGGCAAGAAATCCCACCCGCTGGTGGTGCTGGTCGGCAAGGGCGTGACGTTCGATACGGGTGGGCTAGACCTCAAACCCTATGCCAGCATGAAGCTGATGAAAAAAGATATGGGCGGCGCGGCACTGGTGCTTGGCCTCGCGCAGCTCATCATCGCGGCGAAGCTGCCCGTGCGCCTGCGCGTGCTGATTCCGGCTGTGGAAAACAGCATCGCTGGCAATGCGTTCCGCCCGCAGGATGTGGTGGCAACACGCAAAGGCCTCACCATCGAGATCGGCTCGACGGATGCGGAAGGGCGCGTCATCCTCGCCGATGCGTTGACCGAGGGCGATGCGGATAAACCCGCGCTGATGATCGATGTGGCGACCCTCACCGGCGCGGCACGCACGGCGCTCGGGCCCGATCTGCCCGCGCTTTATTCTAACCGCGATGAAGTGGCGCACGCCCTGCAAAGACTTAGCATGTCACGCAACGACCCGCTCTGGCATCTGCCGCTGTGGCAGCCCTATGCGAAGCATGTGAACAGCGCGATTGCGGATGTCACCAACACGCCGAACTTCGGTTTCGCGGGCAGCATCACCGCCGCGCTGTTTCTCGAGCGGTTTGTCTCGCCCACCACACCATGGGTGCATCTCGACAGTTATGCGTGGAACGCCGAAACCCAGCCCGGCCGCCCCGCAGGCGGCGAAGCGCTCGGCCTGCGCGCGTTGTTTGCGTATATTGAGAAGACCTTCGCTTAAGCATTGCCAATCGCGGTGGTTCTGCTAATCCTCATTCCATGACCGAAACGATAACAACGGCGGATGCGCTCAATCTTTGGCACCGGGTGGTGGCGAGTTCGCTGCGCGAGTTGCCACATGATCTGTCGCAGCGACAGATTGGCATTCTGCTGACGGTGTATATGGCGCCGCCGCCGCACACGGTACGCAGCCTGGCCGAGCAGCTCAACATCTCGAAACCCGCCGTCTGCCGCGCGCTGGATGTGCTGTCCCATCTCGACTTCATTCGCCGCAAAAAGGATGAAGACGACCGCCGAAACGTAATGCTGCAAAGGACGGTCAACGGCTCGGTGTTCCTGCGTGATTTCGCCGACATCATCGTGCGCGAAAGCGCGGCTCCTGCCTCTGCCCCCACAGAAAATTCACATAACTAGGAATTTTTTACCTAGCTGTTGATAATTCCGCTTGCAAAATCGATCCCGCATGGTACATTAGCAATGTGGGCAGAATTTGCCCCAATGTACCTCTAAGAAGACCGTAAAAATACCAAAAAGACTATAAAAAACCACGCGCAAGCAACGTAACACCAATCCCGAAAGGGCTGAACGTAGCATAAAGGCACCGCCCGAAGGCTACAGGCAGAGATTTCGGTCATTGAACGCTGTATCTTGGCCTTTGTATTGCTACGAGTTGTATCGCTGCACACAATGCTAAAGACTAAAGCACGGAGCATGTATGAACGTGATGGTACAATCCCTTAAAGATCTCAACCAGATCAAGCTGGTAGCCATGATTGGCACCGCCGTCGTGATGATCGGCTTTTTCGCTTACCTCTCCCTGCGCGTCGCTGCCCCCACCCTCTCCCCGCTCTATAGCAATGTGCCTGTCGCGGATGGCGCAAAAATCGTGCAAGAGCTTGAAACTCAGAACGTGCCCTATGAACTGCGCGCCAACGGCACCCAAATTCTGGTGCCTTCCGATCAGGTGGACCGCCTGCGCCTGAAGCTTGCACAGCAGGGTCTTCCGAGCCAAGGCTCGATCGTGGGCTACGAGATTTTCGATAAAGGCGAGACACTAGGCACCTCGAACTTCGTGCTAAGCCTCAATCAGGCCCGTGCTCTTGAGGGTGAAATCGCACGCACAATTGATAGTTTCGATGCCGTGGATCAAGCACGTGTCCACTTGGTAATGCCGCGCCGGGAACTTTTCTCGCGCGAGAGCGTTGAGCCGACCGCTTCCGTTGCCATCAAACTACGCGGGGCGGCAGCGCTCAGCAAAAACGAAATCGCCGCCATTCGCAACCTTGTTGCCACTGCCGTCCCAGGCCTAAAAGCACAACGCGTAACCGTGGTTGATAGTCGCGGGGTTCTGCTCGCCAAAGGCGGAGAGGAAGCCAATGACGCTTCGACTTTGAATGAGAACGCGCAAGATTTTCGTACAGAATATGAGCGCGCAAGCCGCGAGAATGTAGAACGCCTGATCGAACAATCGGTCGGCATGGGCAAAGTGAAAGCAGAAGTCCATGCAGATATCGACTTCAACCGCACCGTTAAAAATACCGAGAAATACGACCCTGAAGGCCAAGTCGCCCGCTCCGTGCAATCGGTGAGTGAAAATGAACAATCCACCGAGCAAAATGCAGCGAACAGCACGGTCAGCGTCGGCAACAGCCTGCCTGCCGCACAAGCAGGTGCCGGAGCCCCAGGTAGCAACAACGCCAACAAAGCGCGCACGGAAGAAACCACCAATTTTGAGATCAACAAAGAGGTCACCAACTCCATCAAAGAAGCCGGCACGGTTCGCCGTATGACAGTCGCCGTGATGGTGGATGGCGTGTATACCCCAGATGCAGACGGCAAGAACCAATATGCCCCCCGCTCAGAAGAAGAGCTCAAGAAATTGGAGCTGCTTGTTAAAAGCGCTGTGGGCTTTGATGCAACGCGGGGCGATGAAATCAGCGTCGTTAACATGCAGTTCGCATCCGCAACGACAGATCTCTTCGATACAGACCCGATGGAATGGATCAAGAAAGACATGAATTCCATTATCCAAACGCTGGTGCTTGGCGGCGTAGCGATTCTTGCCATCCTCCTAGTCATCCGCCCACTGGTTGCCCGCGCGATCGAGTCGGCAGAACTGGCAAGCAAAGAAGATGCAATGGAACA
>JBIIEL010000007.1:0-64081 GCA_044237845.1 Rickettsiales bacterium
GCAGAATCATCGGATGAAGATGGCGAGGAAGAAGAAGACATGATCAATGTTGACCGCGTGAAAGGAAAGCTGAAATCCTCTACCTACACCAAAATCAATAACATGGTTGAGCAGCATCCGGAAGAAACTGCACAAATCTTCCGTCTGTGGCTAAGCGGAAACAACTAAGTAAAGGCTAACATCTATGGCAGTTCCCGCAACATCTGAGAAAAAAGAAGATTACCGCAAGCTAACCGGCGCACAAAAAGCCGCGATTGTTCTCATGTCGATCGATGAAGAAAATGCAACAAAAATTCTGACATCGATGAACGATGAGGAAATCAAAGAAATATCAAACACCATGGCCTCGCTTGGCTCGGTGAGCGCCGACATTGTAGAGCGGTTATTTCTAGATCTTGTTGATTCCATGGCCTCCTCTGGCGTGGTGATAGGCACGTTTGATTCCACCGAACGCCTACTAACTAAGGCCCTCGGCAAAGACCGTGTTGATGGCATTATGGAAGATATCCGTGGCCCCGCCGGTCGCACCACGTGGGATAAACTCGGCAACGTAAATGAGGAGGTGCTCGCGACGTTCCTCAAAAATGAATACCCACAAACCATTGCGTTGGTACTCACCAAAATCAAGCCAGAGCATGCCGCGCGCGTACTCTCGGTATTCTCAGAGGAGCTTTCGCTCGATGTCATCACCCGCATGCTCGGCATGGAATCAGTCAAGAAAGAGGTGCTTGATGGCGTAGAAAAAACGCTTCGCCTCGAATTCATGAATAACCTCGCCAAAACGCAGCGCCGCGATACGCACGAAACTATGGCCGAAATCTTCAACAACTTCGACCGCGCGACCGAGACCAAATTTATGGCAGTACTCGAACAGAAGAATGCCGAGTCTGCGGAGAAGATCCGTGCACTCATGTTCACCTTCGAAGACCTCAAGAAAGTCCACCCGGCAGGTGTTCAAACTCTGCTACGCGCGGTACCAAAAGAGAAACTAGGTCTTGCAATGAAAGGTGCATCCGAGGTTATCAAGGAGCTGTTCTTCAAGAATATGTCAGAGCGCGGTGCAAAATTGCTGCGTGAGGATATGGAGAGCATGGGCCCTGTACGTCTTAAAGATGTTGACGAAGCTCAGATGGCAATCGTCCAGGTGGCAAAAGATCTCGCCGCGAAGGGCGATATTGTTATCGGCGGTGATTCAGCAGATGATCAGTTGGTATATTAATGAGCATGCGTCTACATCGCTATAATTTCGAGAATTTGCGTGACTTCCGTGCGCCTGTGGTTGCGCCTGCGGTTGAAGAAGAAGTCATTGAGGTGGCGCCGCCGCCGCCACCTGTCTTCAGCCAAAGCGAACTGGATGCAGCCTGTGCGGCCGCAAAGAAAATGGGTTTTACACAAGGTTTTGACGCTGGAATAGCCCGCGCAGCGGAGCAAGAAGATGCGAAGAAAATCGCCGTCGATGCGACCATTATGCAGATAGGCGGCATTCTTACTTCACTACATCGGCAATATTACCAGCTCCTGCGCACGGAGTCGGAAGCACTCTCGCAACTAGTACTAATGATTGCACAAAAAGTGACTGGTGCGGCACTCGATACACAGGGCGCTGAGTCCATCGCCGCAATGATTGATCAATGCTTACCTGCGGTACTCTCAAAACCACGTCTCACGGTGGAATTG
This sequence comes from Rickettsiales bacterium, assembly GCA_044237845.1. Classification (GTDB taxonomy): domain Bacteria; phylum Pseudomonadota; class Alphaproteobacteria; order Rickettsiales; family UBA3002; genus QFOX01. The sequence continues at coordinate 1,678 of JBIIEL010000007.1, forward strand.
CATTCCGGTGCGTTTGAATCGACCATCGACCGCATTGAAACCCTGATGCACACAAACGGATTCGAAGGCGAACTGCAATTTCGTACCAACGATACACTCGGCCGTTATGACGCGATCCTTGATTGGGGTTCCGGTCAAGCCGAGCGCAACACTGCCACCCTGTGGCAGGAGATTGAATCGTTGTTAGCCACAGTGCCTGTTAAGCTCGCGTTACCAGAGCTAGAAATAATGGAAGAAGAAATCATCCTACCCGCAGGGGAGGCAAAAGATTTCTCTGATGCCGCACCACTCGAAACACCGCCAACCACCTAGGAGAATCTCATGTCCGACAATGCAACCGCCGTTTTTGCCGAAGCCACTGAAGGCAGCATCACGCTTGAGGCGGTGAGCGATATTCCCGTACAAATTTCTGTCGTACTCGGTAAAACCAGTATGCAGGTGCAACAACTGCTGAAGCTAGGACGCGGCGCGGTGGTGGAACTTGACCGCAAAGTAGGCGAACCAGTGGATATCTATGTCAACAACCGCCTGGTCGCACGCGGCGAGGTGGTTGTCGTTGAAGATAAGATCGGTGTCACCATGACCGAGATTATCAAGCCGGATAAATAAGAAATCATTAAACCACCCCCGCCGCCAGAGAGTGCCGGGGTATAAAACAAAGAGGTGTGCTATGCGTTTATTAATTGTTGGTGACTTAGGTGGACAGCTGGGTGCTGCGAGTAAAATTGCGCGCGACCGCGGCGCGAAAGTATCGCAAATCAGCGACATTGACGGTGCGTACCAGATGCTTTGCGAAGGTCAGGGCGCAGATGTGATTCTGGTGGAGGTACATCAGGATATTGCGCGGTTTGTTACCATGCTCGCACAAGAGCGCATCACCGTGCCGTTGATCGCCTGCGGTATTGAAATGGATTCCAAAGCCGCTGCGGCCGCCATCCGCGCTGGAGCAAAGGAATATATTCCCCTGCCGCCAGACGAAGAACTCATCGCCGCTGTGCTCGAGGCTATCTCTGAAGAAACGCACTCCGTAATTCATGGTTCGGAAGCAATGCGCCGCACCTTGGCAATGGCAGAGCAGGTAGCGCCATCGGAAGCAAGCGTTCTTATCACAGGTGAATCTGGCACCGGAAAAGAAGTCATAGCGCGTTATATCCACAATAAGAGCGCGCGCGCGTCGAAACCGTTTATCGCCGTCAACTGTGCCGCAATTCCAGCGAACCTCATGGAGTCTGAACTGTTCGGACATGAAAAGGGTGCATTCACCGGTGCTCTCTCACGTCGCCTCGGCAAGTTCGAGGAAGCCAATAACGGTACGCTATTGCTTGATGAGATCAGCGAAATGGATGTTAGCCTCCAATCAAAACTGCTGCGCGCAATTCAGGAGCGCGAGATCGACCGCGTGGGTGGCAGCAAACCAGTAAAAATCAACATCCGCATTTTGGCAACGAGTAACCGCGACCTTGAGGCTGAAGTTCGCCGCGGGACCTTCCGCGAAGATTTATATTTCCGCCTCAACGTCATCAGTCTGCACCTGCCGAGCTTGAAAGATCGCCTCGACGATATTCCACCACTCGCGGATTATTTCATCGAGAAATATTCAAAAGCGAACGGCATGCCGATACGCAAAATTACGCCAGAGGCCATGGATAAACTGAAGTCGCATGGCTGGTCTGGCAACGTGCGCGAACTCGAAAACATCATGCATCGCGCGGTTCTGATGGCGCAAGGCAACGTCATAGACCAGAACGCGATTCTACTGCCCACACGCAAGGATGCCCCCGCGGCGAGTGCCGCTCCCGCACCTGCTGCCGCAGCGCCTACAGCTAAGGCACCCGCTGCAAGCGACCCGGCCAAGCGCAATGAACTCGTTGGTCGCACGGTGGGCGATGTTGAGAAGGAACTGATTCTCGACACACTAAACCATTGCCTTGGGAACCGAACGCAAGCGGCACAAGTACTCGGCATTTCAATTCGCACTCTGCGTAACAAACTCAATCAATATGGCGAAATGAACACCGCGCCTAAAAGCGGCAGCGGAGGATACTAGGATGCCTCCACAGAATCACTCACCCCGCCTGAAGGAATAGCTGAATGGCGCAATTGCCGAGCACTAATTTCGCATCTCTTTTTACCGGCAGCGCCATGCGGGCGGGTGCAAAAAGCGCTTCGAAACGGAGCGATATTTTCTTCGCATTAGCGGTGATGGGCATCATTTCGGTGCTGATTCTTCCAGTTAACCCTACTCTGCTTGACCTGCTGCTTGGCGTTTCCATTACGGTTTCTGTGCTGATTCTGATGACCGCCTTGTTCGTCACCAAGCCGCTTGAACTCTCGTCCTTTCCGACCATTCTTCTCATCTCGACGATGCTGCGCCTCTCGCTTAACATCGCCACTACACGACTGATTTTGAGCCACGGGCATGAAGGCCCCTCCGCGGCAGGCCACGTAATCGAGGCATTCGGAGGGTTTGTCACCGGCGGCTCCGTTCTTATCGGCGCGATCGTATTCGGAATTCTTACCATCATTAACTTCGTGGTGATTACTAAAGGTTCTGGCCGTATCGCCGAGGTTTCTGCCCGCTTCAGCTTGGATGCGATGCCCGGCAAACAAATGGCCATCGATGCGGATATTTCGTCAGGCCTGCTGACAGAAAAAGAAGCCAAAGCCCGCCGCCGCGAACTCGAGGATGAGAGCGCCTTTTACGGCTCGATGGACGGTGCAAGCAAGTTCGTGCGTGGGGATGCTATTGCCGGACTTCTCATCACCTTCATCAACCTCATCGGTGGCATGGTAATCGGCATTGTCGTCAACGATCTCAGCTTTTCGGATGCGGTCGAGACCTACACTAAATTGACCATCGGTGACGGCCTAGTCACGCAAATTCCCGCACTGATTGTGTCAACCGCTGCAGGTATTCTCGTCACCAAGGCGGGCGTAGATGGATCGGCAGAAAAAGCCGTGCTTGGCCAGTTGTCGCGTATGCCTGCCCCGCTCGGCATCACTAGCTTTTTACTTTTTTCGTTTGCAGTTCTACCCGGCATTCCGTTTGCTCCATTCATGACACTCGCACTGGTTACCGGCTATCTCGCCTTCTACATGCATAAAAATAATGCTCTCAAGAAAACAGTCGAAGCAGCAGGTGGTACGGCAGGCGCACCTGGCGCTGCACCCGGTACGCCTGGCGCACAGGCGCCCGTCGAAGAAAAAATCAGCGACGCACTGATGCTCGACAGCATTCGCCTCGAACTTGGCTATGGCCTGCTGCCGCTCATCAACTATCAAAAAGGCCACCGTTTGACGGAGCAGATCAAAGCCCTCCGCAAACAAGTCGCGCGCGAGCTAGGCTTTGTCATGCCGCCAGTGCGGATTCAGGACAACATGCAGCTGCCTGCAAATGTCTATGTAATTAAGGTGAAAGAAGTCGAAACCGCACGCGGTGAAATTCGCCCAGACATGTTGCTTGTGATGGATCCCGCAGGCAATAAAATTACCTTGCCCGGCGAGGAAACAATCGAGCCGACTTTTGGCCTTCCAGCAATGTGGGTGGGTGAGAATTACCGCGAGGAAGCGCTGTTTCGCAACTACACGGTAGTCGATCCGCCAACCGTGGTCACCACCCATCTTACCGAAACGGTGAAGGATAATATGGCCGACCTGCTCTCCTATGCTGAGACGCAGAAGCTGCTCGATGACCTCGGCAAGGAAGAGCAGAAACTCATCTCAGAGACTATCCCATCGCAGATTTCCGTCTCTGGTGTTCAGCGTGTACTGCAAAATCTGCTGAACGAAATGATCTCGATCCGCGACCTCGCAACCATTATGGAAGCCGTTTCAGAATCTAGCCGCGTCAGCCAGAATGTGGCACTCATTACCGAGCATGTGCGCATGCGCCTCGCGCGGCAGATCAGCCATCAGGTGACGAACGAAGAAGGCTATATCCCCATCCTCGCTATGTCGCCCGCGTGGGAGCAGAGCTTTGTGGAGTCGCTGCTCGGCGATGGTGAGGAGCGCACGCTGACCATGCCACCGAGCAAGATTCAGGAATTCATCACCAACGTGCGGCAGAAGTTCGACGAACTGGCTATGCAGGGCGAATCTCCTATCCTGCTCACTAGCCCCAGCATTCGCCCCTACGTGCGCTCCATCATTGAGCGTTTCCGACCACAAACATTGGTGTTGAGTCAGAATGAAATTCACCCCCGCGCACGCATTAAAACAATTGGGATGCTGCAATGAAAATGAAAAAAATCAGTGCTGTGTCGATGAAGGACGCCATGGAGCTCGCCCGCCGCGAACTGGGTGAGAATGCGGTGCTTATCGACAGCAAAAAAGCGGCGAACGGTAACGGCATGATTGTTACATTCGCGATCGACGAGCCGGATGAAATGTTATTCGACGATGCACCGAATTACGCTGATATTCTGCCCTTCTCGCCCGATATTGCCAAGCCTGCCACCTCGAAGGTCGAACTTGCTCATCCTGCTTATACCCTCATTCGCGACGCGATGGAGTATCACAGCCTGCCTACCGCGCTTGCTGAAAAACTGCTCGGCCACATCATGCGGCAATCGCTAAAACCAGACGCGTTAATCGACGTCGCGGAGAATACCCTCGCCACGGCGCTCAAAACCACTATCGCTTTCAAACCATTCGTTACTGCAACAAAAACGCCTCCAGAACGCGCACTAATGCTTGTTGGCCCACATGGCACAGGAAAAACCTCAACCATCGCAAAACTCGCCACGGAGTTAACGCTGCAAAAACAACCCGTCGTACTCATTAGCACCGATACCGAGCGCCTCGGCGGGGTGGATGCACTGCATACGCTCGCAGGACTACTGAAATGCGAGGTCGTTGTCAGCGATTCACGTAGACATCTCAAAAATCTTGTTGCCAAACTTCAGGGCAAGGCGTGGATGTTTGTGGATAGTTCCGGTGCGAATATTTACGAGTTCGCGGGCCTCAAGGCGCTGGGCGAATTCGCAAGCCTGCAAGGGGTGGAGCCGATTCTCACCTGCCCCGCCGGGATGGACAGCCAGGAAGCCGAGGAAATGGCTGGCGTGTTCCAGTTCCTCACGATTGACCGAATGATTATCACACGACTCGACGCCGTGCGCCGCCTGGGCAGCGTCTTCTCGACCCTCACCGCCAGTGGTTACGCGCTGGCGAACTTCACGCATTCCGCCATTCCCACCGATGCCTGCCAACCCGCTTCTGCAGCGGCGCTGGCGCGCCTCATGCTCCGCCACGCGCGCGAGCGATTGACCCATTAGGAGCCACCCATGAACGCACCCGCACCCAAAACCAAACCCCTTCGCGGCGAAAATATCATCGCCGTTGCGTCCGGCAAAGGCGGCGTTGGCAAAACATGGTTCTCGATTACGCTGGCACATCTCTTCGCCCGCGCGGGGCGCCGCACCTTGCTGTTCGATGGTGATATCGGCCTCGCAAATGTCGACGTACAACTAGGCCTCACTCCACAATATGACCTCGGCGCCGTATTCGCCGGACAACGGCTGATGAAAGACGCCATCACCCATTACGAGGCCGGAAAGTTCGACATTCTCGCTGGACGTTCAGGCTCGACCTCGATGGCCTCTCTCGGCGCGCACCGCATGCAGCCTGCGCTGGAACAACTGGTCGCTCTCGCCGACCAGTATGATTACGTGATTATCGACCTTGGTGCGGGCATCGAGCAGCATGTGCAGGTCATGTCGGCAATTGCGAGCAAAGTACTGGTGGTGCTGACGGATGAACCCACCTCGCTGACGGATGCGTATGCATTTATCAAGCTCTGTATCACGCGCGAGAACCCGCCTGCCGTGCATATTGTTGTAAACCAGGCCGCCTCGCAGAAAGAGGGCGAAGCGGTGTATGGCGCCATCAACCGCGCGACGGAGAATTTCCTGAAATATTCCGCCCCTCTGCTCGGCATTGTACGTAAGGATAACAAGGTGAAGGACTCCATACGTTCGCAGTCTTCCATTATCGAGAAAGCACCGCACACCACTGCAGCGAGCGATGTTGCCGCAATTTCCATCAAGCTGATGACCAAGGAATAAACCCATAGGAGCGCGGGTGAACACGCCGATTACAGCAATCAACCCAATTATAACGATTCAGGCGCTCACGCCACCGACTGCCAATCGCGATGCAGCGGATGTGAATACTATTCTCGCCTCCATGGCGGATGGCACAGTGGTCAAAGGCTTTGTCATCAACCGCGACCGCAACAACAACCCTATCCTGCGTACGCCTTATGGCGATGTGCTGGTGCATAGTGATATTTTCCTCAAAACCGGCAGTGAAGTGGTATTCCGGGTAGATACCGCGCTTGCCTCGCGCGCACGCATCGTATCGATTGATACGATGACGATCGAAGAATATAACGCCGTCGCCATTGCGCAGCCGCTGGCGAAAGACACCATCGAAGCACCGCTCCGCATCGCTGCAAAAACGTTAGAGAACCAGCAAAATCCTGTACTACAGGCTGTGGTACTGCAAGCGCTAAAAACCGGTGTAGCACCGCGTGCCGCTGCGGTACCAGCCACACCGCAACCTCCCGTACCTGCAAACCTCGTACAACTGCCTTCTGGCACCGCATTGTCGCTTACCATTATGGATGTCAAACTGCCGCCGATGCCGGTGGCGGTGAATACGCTCAACCTGCCTCCCGCGCTCACGCAGCTGGTTTCCAGCGCGGCAGGCGCTCAATCTACACCACCTGCTGCCCCAGCCGCACAGACCGCAGCGAATCCCACACCGTCGCCTACGCAGTTCCCCACGCCAAACGTCGCCGCCACGGCACTTCCTTATACGCAGGCGAGCAATGCCTACCAGCATTCTGCTACGCCGCCAGTGTTGCCTGTGGCAACGCCAACACCACCCAGCGCGCCTACACCTACTACGATTCCCTCAAATGCCGCCGCACCTGCGCCAGTGTTCACCGCCACCGTTATCGGCCATGGCGAGGACGGTGTAAACATCCTGCATACACGTTTTGCCACGCTCAAATTATTCACGCCGCAACCTCTGCCCACCGGCACGGTGCTCGACATTCAAGCAGAACCTTCAACCGCCACGCCGCCTGCAACTCTCACCGTCTTTGCAGATGTTGCCCTTGCCCCATCACTACCGCGCACGGAGTTTGAATATCTCGCGACAGCACTACGACAGCTCTCCACCAGCGACCCCACACTGATGCGTGAGGTGATGAGCCAGTTTCCCGCCATAGGCCCAAAATTTGTCAGCGGCCTGTTGTTTTTTATCTCCGCAGTGAAGCATGGCAAAGTGCGTGAGCTGATGGGCGTAAAAACCAGTCGCCTCGAAGTACTAGCACCCGAGCTGATAACCCGCCTCAGCAAGGATTTATCCGTGCTTCAGCAGCAATATGTGGAATCGCCACTGAGCGATTGGAGGCCAATTCCACTACCGCTGATTTTTGGTAGCAGCACAGAGCCAGCGCAACTTTTTATCCGAAAAGAGCCAGAAGAATCTGCTGGCGGTGTCGAAAGAATCGGCAGCGGCCATCGTTTTTTACTTGATCTACATCTCTCCGAACTCGGCGATATGCAGCTCGATGGCTTTGTGCGCAGCGAGAAATCGAGCAAATCCTTCGAGCTGGTGCTGCGCTCTGCCGACACGCTGGATAGCACGATCAGCACCGATATCCGCACGATCTTCAGCGACGCCCTCGCCGCCACGGGGCTACGCGGACAAATCATTTTCCAACAGGGGGCGGAGCGCTTCATTAAGCCTTCCGCCATTGCGGCGGGTGGCGGAAATGCGGCTCCCCCGCACACAATCCTTGCCTGAGCGACCGATCTCCGTTAGGACAGGTGCCAATGAACGCACCTGCACGCATGACACAAAAACCCGCCGACATGGCCGCACTGCGCGCGCTGGTGGCGGACGATCTGGCACAGGTCAATCACCTCATTCTCGAACAGGGCCGCAGCGACATCACGCTGATTAACGACCTCGCGGCGCATATTATTGCGGCGGGTGGCAAGCGTTTGCGCCCCTCGCTCACCCTCGCGGCGGCGAAGCTGTGCGGATACGCGGGCGATCGCCATGTGCGCCTCGCGGCCTCGGTGGAGTTCATTCACACCGCCACCCTGCTGCATGACGACGTGGTGGATGCGAGCGATCTGCGCCGCGGCACCGCCACCGCCAACGCGGTGTGGGGCAATAAATCGAGCGTGCTGGTCGGCGATTTCCTGCTCAGCCGCGCGTTTCAGCTCATGGTGGCGGATGGTTCGCTCGATGCGCTCAAAATTCTGTCGGATGCTTCGGCGGTGATTTCGGCGGGTGAAGTGCATCAGCTGATGGTCAGCCACGACCTTGCCATCACCCAGGCGGTGTATGAGGAAGTGATCTCCGCCAAAACCGCGGCGCTGTTTGCTGCGGCGTGCGAGCTGGGCGCGGTGGTTTCTGGCCGCCCCGAGTGGCGCGAACCACTGCGGGCTTACGGCCAAGCGCTCGGCATGGCCTTCCAACTGGTGGATGACGCGCTCGACTACCAAGCCAGCGAGGCCGATCTCGGCAAAGCCATCGGCGACGATTTCCGCGATGGCAAAGTCACCCTCCCCGTCATCCTCGCCTATGCTGATGCGACAGCCGAGGAGAAAAAATTCTGGCGAGCTGCGCTCGATGCGGGAGAAGCATTATCACCCGAGAATCTGACCCGCGCGAAGGAACTCATGTTGAAACACAACAGCTTCGACCGCACACTTCGTGTGGCGAATGAATTTGCTGCGCAGGCTGCAACGGCCCTCGCTCCATTCACCGCTTCCCCTGCCAAAGCCGCGATGCTGGAAGCCGCGGAGTTTGCTGTGGGCAGAGGATTCTAAACAGAAATTCCGCTAACACAAAAACCCCCCGTTCTTGCGAACGAGGGGTTTTCGTGTTGCTAACCTTATGGTTATTCTTTTGTTTTTTTATCCCTACGAAAGCAGGGAGATCCTTTCAGTGGATTCCTGCTTTCGCAGGAATGGCAAAGAAGGAAGATACTGTGAAGCGTTTAAGCGCAGATGAGTGCAAGTAGAATATGTAAGGTATGAAGGTTGGAAATTAGCAGGATAATTCCTGATGATTGATCCGACCATATCCTTAGAAAGGAGGTAATCCAGCCGCACCTTCCGATACGGCTACCTTGTTACGACTTCACCCCAGTCATCATCCCTGCCGTGGGCGGCTGCCAGATTGGCTCACCGACTTAAGGCAGAAACAACTCCCATGGTGTGACGGGCGGTGTGTACAAGACCCGGGAACGTATTCACCGTAGCATGCTGATCTACGATTACTAGCGATTCCAGCTTCATGTACTCGAGTTGCAGAGTACAATCCGAACTGAGATTGCTTTTGGGGATTAGCTAGCCCTCGCGGGATCGCTGCCCATTGTAGCAACCATTGTAGCACGTGTGTAGCCCAGGCCGTAAGGGCCATGATGACTTGACGTCGTCCCCACCTTCCTCCTACTTATCATAGGCAGTTTCCTTAGAGTTCCCAACTGAATGATGGCAACTAAGGACGAGGGTTGCGCTCGTTGCGGGACTTAACCCAACATCTCACGACACGAGCTGACGACAGCCATGCAGCACCTGTGTTCCAGCCACCCGAAGTGAAGAAAGTCATCTCTGACGATCAAACTGGACATGTCAAGGCCTGGTAAGGTTCTTCGCGTTGCCTCGAATTAAACCACATGCTCCACCGCTTGTGCGGGTCCCCGTCAATTTCTTTGAGTTTTAACCTTGCGGCCGTACTCCCCAGGCGGAATGCTTAATGCGTTAGCTTCGTCACTGAAGGGTAACCCCCCAACAACTAGCATTCATCGTTTACAGCGTGGACTACCAGGGTATCTAATCCTGTTTGATCCCCACGCTTTCGAGCCTCAGTGTCAATACTCATCCAGATAGCCGCCTTCGCCACCGGTGTTCCTCCAAATATCTACGGATTTCACCCCTACATTTGGAATTCCGCTATCCCCTCTGAGATTCCAGCTCGACAGTTTCAATGGCAGTTCCGAGGTTGAGCCCCGGGATTTCACCACTGACACATCGAGCGACCTACGCTCGCTTTACGCCCAGTGATTCCGAACAACGCTAGCCCCCTTCGTATTACCGCGGCTGCTGGCACGAAGTTAGCCGGGGCTTCTTCTCCGACTACCGTCATTATCTTCATCGGCGAAAGAGCTTTACAACCCTAAAGCCTTCATCACTCACGCGGCATGGCTGGATCAGGCTTTCGCCCATTGTCCAATATTCCCCACTGCTGCCTCCCGTAGGAGTCTGGACCGTGTCTCAGTTCCAGTGTGGCTGATCATCCTCTCAGACCAGCTAGAGATCGTAGGCTTGGTAGGCCATTACCCCACCAACTACCTAATCTCACGCGGGCTGATTGTTTAGCGATAAATCTTTCCCCTCTCGGGCGTATGCGGTATTAGCTTCAGTTTCCCGAAGTTATCCCCCACTAAACAGTACATTCCCACGCGTTACTCACCCGTGCGCCACTCCCTATTGCTAGGGCGTTCGACTTGCATGTGTTAGGCCTGCCGCCAGCGTTCGTTCTGAGCCAGAATCAAACTCTCATGTTTTGATTCGTATAATCAGTCTTTCGACCGATTATGTTGAAGTATACTTAAAGTATACTTCGGAAATTGAATAGACTCACACAAACCATATCCAGACATTCCTTGCCACAAGGGACTTACTAGAATGCCGATACTTACTTGCGTTCGTTATGGTGTTACCCATAATGAAATTACTTGCATGTACGTAGGTATGGTTTGTGGATTTTTTTCCACTGCACCCACCTACGCTTAAACGCTCTTCACAGTATCATTCATCAGAGTGCTTTTATCCCGGAATCGTTGGCCGGGGAAGCATTCGCTTTTTCCTGACTTGGTCACTTGCGTCGCCGCGTCGGGATGTGGGGTTTAGCGATATCACCCTCCCCCGTCAACAGAAAAAAACATTTTTTTTCACTTTTTGTGGAAAAGCAAAAAATATGTCAGATAACCGCCATATTTTAATGTGCCATTGCTTATTCCGGCTTCGCTTGAAAGTTGCTCATGAACAGCAGAAAGCAGGTCGGCGCCTCGCTCGTGGCAATATAGGCTGCCTCTTCCGGCGCATCCGACGATACGCATCGACCAACATTTATATCCATCCATGTCTGGGCAAACGTGCGAATACCACCAAGCCCGGGCAGACCATTATCAAGTTTCGTATCCATCATAAGCGCTTCTGCTCCCGTCAGAATTGGCCCATACGGCGACGATGGACGCACGCCGCCCATAATGATGATATTGTTATAATCCCCCACGTAATACTGTGTATCACCTGCTTGAGGCCCCCAGCTTTCAAACGCGAACACTGCGCCAGCGAGCGCTGTACGCGGCGCGTTAATGCCGGGAATTGCCTCAAGCATATCATTTGGTCCTGAGATACCAGTGTAAGCACCTGGAATCATTTCCGCAGCCGAAAGCTGTTGCCATGCGCGGAAAACCTCATTTCCACTAGCCCCACCAGGCTCAATGACACCATTGCCATCGCCATTACAGGTCAGCTTTCCTACGCTTACATCTGTGTCTGGCGTAGCACAATTCACCGTCGGATCGCCACCACCATCCGCATTGCCCCATACGCGTGTGGCCATCGGCATATCACCCGGAAGCGCGGAGTATTTGTCCAAAAATAATTGCTTGGCAATAGCATAGGCCTTTGCATCTTGGAGAGCGTTGCGCAGTTTTTGCGCATGCATCAACTCCCTCCCTGCAAACACACCGCCCACCAGCAGGCCAATAATGACGAGCACAATCGCCAACTCAATCAGTGTAAATCCACGACGCGCCATATCCCATACTCCCTAAATGTATAGGGAGTATAGCCGACGATACCGATGCTTCAAATAAAAACGGCTAGTGGAGGCCAAGGAGGCTATAAAGCTCGTCCTTTGTGTTCACCACCGTATAGAAGGTGCGGTTGATTTCCTTCGCAAACTTAGTGGCGATGATATTCTCCATCAGCGCAATAAGGTGATCCCAATAGCCAAGATGGTTGAAGATAATCACCTTCTTGGTGTGGATACCAATCTGGTGCCAGGTAATCACCTCGAACATTTCATCGAGCGTGCCAAAACCACCGGGCAGAATTACGAATACATCCGCATGGTCGTACATAATCTGCTTACGTTCATGCATGGTGTCGACCATGAACATTTTGCTGAGGCCTTTATGCTCGACCTCAATCCGCCCCAGCGAGCGCGGGAAAACACCAATCGCGCTGCCGTCTTTTTCAAGCACACCGTTGGCTACAGCACCCATCAGGCCACAATCGCCACCGCCATACACAAGCTGCTTGCCGGCTGCCGCCATGTCGTTACCCAGTTGGCGCGCCATGTCGAGATGCACCTTATCTACCGCATTCTGCGCGCCACAAAACACACATACCGAGCGCATTTCTTTAAAATTTGTCGTCATTATCTTCTATCCATTTTGTTGTTATTGTTGAATGATTCTCTTTTTATCAACCGCGCAAACATAAAGATTTTTACGCGGGATGCAAGAACTGATACCCACAAGTTCTTTGCATTTCTTCTAACCTTGAGCACCCTCTTCTCGATAAATCTTTTTGCTTCGGAAGGTTTTGCTAGACTTTTCGTTAGTCACTCTGTAATCGAACACACCACGGTTTCTTTACTGTTCTTTTTGGCAAGCAGAACACATGCGTTGCTGACGGGTGGACATTGAAGAAATCGTTGAATTCTATAGAAGCATACTAGCAAGTAATCATGTGCTAGAAGATGTTTGGTGACGCGGGGTGGAGCAGCCCGGTAGCTCGTTAGGCTCATAACCTAAAGGTCGTCGGTTCAAATCCGGCCCCCGCAACCAACCTCAGAGCCAATCTCCGGCGATTGGCAAAAATCACCAAAACCCATTTTTCAACCTATTTTCAACCTTTGGTGGGAATGATGGTGCAAACGGATGCATCATCAAAAATCTCTGTTATGTTTGCATCACGGAGAAACTATGCCAGCAACGAAGCCATTACCAAAAATCAGCAGCAAAGAGCAGGAAACGCTCTATGAGCGCTATGTTGCGCCGGTTGCTGCGCTGGCTGAAACCTTCAATATCGGCGCACATTTTCTGGATTCGCCCCAGCTGAACGCGCTCGAAGAATATAGCCCCAACATCCATATCATCGCGGATGTCATCGCGTGGTCGTATCTCGGCACGTTGAAACCGCTGCCCCATAACAGCGTGATGACGATGCTTCGCCTGCTCGATGACGGCGCGAAGAGGCAATGCGCGAATGTAAACTCATCCAAGAAAAAAGCCGCTTATGTTCATGAGCGCTTGTTTGGCGCAGCGTTGGTTGAAACGGTGCTGACTGAGATTATAGAGAACGCACCGTTTTCTGGTGACTTTCTTTTCTATCACATGATGGCGGTGATGCAGCTGTCGGTCGCGTTGCTTGGTGTGGAGAAAATGACCGATGCAGAGCAAACGCATCATTTCATCAGTATGCGCGTATGTCTTGAACGCGCGAATTTCAGCCAAATATTGCTGCTGCAAAACAAAACGCACTCGCCGAAGGAATTGGCGCAAAAAGGCGGCAAACAAAAATTCATTGCGCTTTATGGTCCAGCGCACGCATACACCAAGAAACGTCAAGGTGAAATACTGGAAGCAAAACCGCGCATCAGCAAAATGCAGATCGCAAAAATCATCCATGAAGAAGCGGAAAACCTCGCCGATTTTCGCGTGATGTCCAAAGAAAATCGCGAGCGCACCATCTATAATTGGGTGCTGAAACTATAGCGTCTGCTGGCAGGCGTAGTACGTTTGCCGCTGCACGTATCATCTCTGCCCAGCAGCCTACCTATCTTACTCCCCACGTATGATTACGATGTCTTTCGTGAGCGCTGTGTTCACACACACCAACGAAAGGGATTTTTATGTCACCAACATCCACACCATCAGACCAATTACTAAGCGGTCAGGAAGCGGCAAAGTTTCTTGGCATCACCTACCACACACTCGCCGTATGGAAATGCAATAAACGCTATGCGCTACCGTATGTGAAAGTCGGACGTCTGGTGAAATACCGCCGCGCAGATCTCGAAGCATTTATCGAAAAGAATCGAGTTGATGGGGGTTCGCATGCCTAATCACCTTCTCGATTTTCAGGCGTTGCAGCAGCAGATGCTGCCGCAGCTGGCGACGATTATTCCGCAATTGCTGCCCGATGGCAGAGTGCGCGGCTGCGAATATATCGCCCGTAATCCCAAGCGGTCGGATCGCAGGCTGGGTAGTTTTAAGGTCAACATTCGCACTGGCCGATGGTGTGATTTCGCCACCGGTGATGCAGGTGGCGACATTATCAGCCTGTGCGCTTATTTGCAGGGGATGTCGCAGCATAAGGCGGCGCTTTATCTGGTGGAAAAGCTGGGTTTAAGCGGGAGGGCTGCACTATGACCACAGCCCCTCTCGTTCAGGAGAAGTGTATCATGCCTGCCCCGCACGAGGCGCAGGCGGCCACCATGCAGCATGTGAAGCTGGGCAGTCCGTCGGCGGTCTATGCATATCGTGATCGCGCTGGCGCAGTGCTGGGCTATATCTGCCGCTTCGATACACCCGAAGGTAAGCAGATATTGCCGCTCACCTATTGGCAGATGGAGCAAGGCGCAGGGTGGCGATGGAAGGGTTTTCCTGAGCCTCGCCCTCTATATGGGCTGGATAGACTGGCGGCGCATCCACATCGGCCTGTGCTGACGTGTGAGGGAGAAAAAGCCGCCGATGCCGCGCATCAGCTGGTGCCGGATTATGTGTGCATTACCTCGTCGGGTGGCAGCAACGCGGCGCACAAGGCCGATTGGTCATGCCTGCGTGATCGCAAAGTGTTTATCTGGCCGGATAATGATGAGGCTGGGCAGAAAATACGCGCAGGCAGTGGCGCTGGTATTGGCTGACCATAATCAGGTGCGCGTAATCACACCACCAGCAGGCAAACCATCCGGCTGGGATGCCGCTGATGCGCTTGCGGAAGGATGGGATCGCACGCCGGTGGATGCGCTGATTGAAAACTCAAAACATGCCCTGTCACCCACTGACACTATTGACGCTATGGTGAGTGTGTCCAGTGTGTCAGGTGGTGATGGTTGGCCGGAACCAAAACCCATCAAGCACCAGCTGCTGCCGGTGGAGCCACTGCCGATTGGCATATTGCCAGAGGCTTATCAGGCATGGATTGGTGATCTGGCGCATCGGCTGCAATGCCAACCTGACATTGCAGCGTGCGCGGCGATTACCATGACCGCTGCTATCATCGGCGCTAGTTGTGGCATTTGCCCAAAACGGCGCGATGATTGGCTGATTGTGCCCAACCTGTTTGGCGCAGCCATTGCGCGGCCAAGTGTGTTGCTGAAGTCACCTACCTTACAGGAAGCATTCAAGCCGATGATGCGACTAGAGGCGGAAGCGCAGGAGGAATTCAGCAAATCGCACGCCTATTTCGAGGCGGAAAACGAAATGACGAAGGCCGAGCGTGAGGGCATCCGCAAGGAGATGTCGCATCTGGTGAAGAAAAAGAGCCTCGATAGCGATGCGAAGGAAATACTCAAGCATAAATTCGCCAACATGGAAACCCTCGATGAACCTACGCTACGTCGCTATCGCACCAATGACGCGACGGTGGAGAAACTCAGCGAACTGCTCGATGAAAACCCACGCGGTATGCTGGTGTTTCGCGATGAGCTGATGGGGCTGATCAGCAGCTGGGAAAAAGAAGGCCGTGAGAACGACCGCTCTTTTTATCTGGAGGCATGGAACGGCAAGCACAGCAACTATAGTGATCGCATCGGGCGTGGCACCATCTTCACCAAGAATATGTGCGTGTCGATCTTCGGCGGTATCCAGCCAGACAAGCTGCTCACCTATCTCAACGAGTGCCGTAAATCCAACGATGGCATGTTTCAGCGATTCCAGATGATGGTCTATCCTGATGAGCCAAAGAACTGGACGCTGGTCGATGAATATCCCGACACCGAGGCCAAAAACCACGCTTACGAAATCATCAAGAACTTAAGTGAAATGGACTTCATGACCATCGGCGCGGAGAGAAAGGACGAGGATTCTACGCCATTTTTGCGTTATTCCGCCGATGCGCAGGCAGTGTTCTATGAATGGCTCACTGAACTTGAAATACATAAGCTGCGCGGCACAGCGATGGAACCGATGATGGCGGAGCATCTGGGTAAGTTCCGCAAGCTCATGCCATCGCTATCGCTCATCTTTCATCTGGTGGATGTGGCGAGTGGCGCTACCACCGAGTCTGGTATGGTCAGCTTGCAAGCGACAGAGCGTGCGGCGGCATGGTGCGAGTATCTGGAATCGCATGCGCAGCGCATTTATGGGCTGGTGGAATCTCTGCCGATCAAGGCGGCTACTATCCTCGCGGCGCGGGTAAAAAAGAAAGCACTCGGCACCAGCTTCACCGTGCGTGATGTATATCGCCGGCAGTGGAGTTTCCTCACCGACAAAGACATCGCGCAGGCAGCGTGTGACATATTGGTGGAGGCAGGTTGGTTGCGCGAAAGCGTCACTGAGTCCAGCTTCGGGCAACGCGGCAAAACCGACTATCTCGTCAACCCGAAACTATGGGATGGCGATCATGAATAAATGGCTCTCGCGTTTCAAGGAAAGTGCCTCCTCGACCACTGACACAGCTGACACACTGCCTAGTATGTCCATACCGTCAGTACCTATCACCCCCACTTCTCAGAATTCAGCACCCACAATGTCAACTGTGTCAGTGGCTGATGGGCAAGATTTTGAGAAATATCAGGAGGTCTATCACGAACGCGCTGGCATCATGCAACATGATAGCGGCTGGTCGCTCGATGAGGCAAATCACTGGGGATTACGCGAAGCGGTCTTCGCATGGGTGCGCGATCACCACCCGTATGTCATCACCCAGATCACAGAGACGCAATTATCACACTGACAATACTGACACTATGGTCAGTGCGTCGATTGTGTCAGTGCATGACCCGCGCACATCTACACATCACATTTGCACAGCGCGTGCAAAAACCTGCACGATATTGGCATTGTGCTGCACAAAAGATAGCGCATCATGCACACGCACCGACGACGCAGCGAAGCGGGTGCGAGGATGAACCAAGCAATATCAGCGGGTTAGATGTTGGGTCCTTCCTGAAAAGTTTTTATACGGGGACGCATGGCGCGGCATTTCGCCAGCGACAGGACGCTGGAGTGCATTTCGTTTCGCTTTTTTTGGCGCAACCATATGATATTCCGAAATACACATACGCAACGGATGCGAATATGGAGCATCGCACCGTTGTTACGCCTGTTTGCGCGTGCGTTTTTTCTTATCCGGCGCAATAAGGGGGGCGGTGAGTTGCTGGTAGAGGGTGAATAGGTATTCGATGCGTTCGCGCTCACTGGTGAAAGCGGCTTTGCGGTAGGCGACATCTACGGCTTTGTCGAGGGCTTGATGGGCTTTTAGCAGTGGCGGCGGCATGGTGAGTGGGTCGTAGAGATCAGCCAGCGTGGAGTTTGGGAACTGTGCGCGTGCATCCAGCACCGCTTGCGCTTTTTCCTCAATCGCCTTCACCTGTGCATCGCTTGGCGCGGCTGGCCATGGGAAATTGTTATACACGAGCGTGTTAGAATAACGATAATCGCTTTTCAACCTGCCGCACACATAGCGCATCCAATCCATGTGCATTAGCGAGGTGAGTATGCCGAAATGGTAGAGCGTGGCGTTGGGGATGATAAGGCAGAGGTTGCTGGCAATAACATCGCGGCTAAAAATATCCATCGGCACATATAAGCGCCTTTCAGAAGAAACGGACGGGATGATGATATAACCCGTTTCTTCGTGGCTAATAAAGCCAAACAGTTAGGGAGTGCTCGCCAGCTCTCTGGTTACTAGCCGCGAACTCTCAAGTCTATTTTTTCTGACATATTCCAGCCTCTCAATAATAGGCTTGACATTGCGGTAAGCTGTCGGAGAAACATTTTTAAGCCACAAGCAATAACGCACAGAGCCGTTAATCAATTCTTCTGCGCCAACGAATTTACGAATCAGCGGAGCGGCATCTGGATAATGCGATACTATATCGTTTTTTTCCTGCTCACTTAAAATCAAGCCACCACCATCAATAGGCTGATTGCCAAATTTGATTTCAGGAACATTACACAGCGGCTTGCTGCGTTTAACGATAACAGTGTTCCCTGCATCCACCAGATAGGGGTTGATGTTTTTGGCACTCAAGCGGTGCGGGTCAGCAGTGATGGTTTCGTAATCAAACAACCATTTTTCTTCAGGCTCATATGCTGCAAAGCCAACAATCACGCAATATACGGCGGCGAGACGCATGCCCTTCGCCTTCTTTTCGTCAATCGTCCATTTGAAAGTGCGATGGGCAAAGTGAATATGGATGCCGTAACGCGATAGCATGGGCTGCCATAGAACGCCAGCTTGTTCACCCTGCGTGATGGAATTGGTGGAAACAAACGCCACTTTAATGCGCGTACCTTGAATATATTGTGCCGCTTTCCAATACCACGCCGTGACGTAATCCAGCACTCCAGCGCCCTTAATGTCGCCAAAGACTGCCACAAGATCTGCACGTTGCGTTTCATTCTGATATTTTGAGCCCACAAACGGCGGATTGCCCAGCATGTAGCTGAGTTTGCTCGGCGCGATAACATCTTTCCAACCGGTCGTCAGCGCGTTACCATGGGTGATGTTGGCTGATTTTTTGAGTGGTAGGCGCGTGAGTGCTTGCCCGAACGATTCCGAGAGCTTCATGTTCATCTGGTGGTCAGTCAGCCACATGGCTGCTTCGGCAATGTGCGCAGGGAATTCTTCAATCTCAATGCCGTAAAATTGGTCCACATCCACTTTGGAAAGCGTCTTTACATCCAGCTCTAGCTGACGTTTTGGGTAGAGTGCTTCCAGCACTTCCAGCTCCAGCAAGCGCAGCTCGCGGTATGCCAAAATCAAAAAGTTGCCGCAGCCGCAGGCAGGGTCAAAAAAAGTAAGCGTGCCAAGTTTGGTGTGGAATTTTTCAATCTGGCTTTTACGCTGCGTGGATTTGCTGTCGCGTATTTTCTCAAATTCTTCGCGCAGCTCATCCAGAAAAAGCGGGTGAATGGTTTTCAGGATATTGCGCTCAGAGGTGTAATGCGCGCCGCCTTTGCGCTGTTCTTCAGGCAGCATCACCATTTGAAATAGCGAGCCGAAAAGCGCAGGCGAGACCTTATTCCACTTAAAGCGGCAGCATTGCAGCAAGGCTTGGCGCATAGGCGCATCAAAACTGGGCGTGCGAATCAGGCCAGCGAACAGCTTGCCGTTTACATGCGGAAAATCGCGCAAATCTTCATCCAGCGTTTTCTGGCGTTTTTCGGGTGGTGTATCCAGAATTTCAAACAGGTGGATGAGGTTGGAGCCAAGGTCACGCCCATCCTCGCTGGTTTTGTTTTCGATGTAATGCAGGAAGCTATCGGGGTTAAAAATTCCCGTATCATCCGCAAACAGGCAGAACATGAGGCGTACCAGCAGTTTTTCGAGATCAACACCCGTGTATCCGCTTTCTTCCAATCGTGCGTGCAGATTGCCCATGAGCGTTGCCGCTTCAATGTTCACCTCGGGCTGGTCTTTATATTGCTCAAGGTGATACCCTGCCACGAAGCCGAAATGACGGATATTGTCGGGCAGTTCGCTGAGAGAAAATGCGTATTCCTCATTCGTTTCTAAATCGAGTAGCTCAAAACTTTGGAAATCGGAGAGCAAAATGTAGCGTGGGCGTTCGTAGTCCTTTAGGGCAAGGTAGTAATCGGTTGCCTGTGCGCGTGCTTTGGCAAGGTTGCGCCCTTGTGATTTTTGCTCCACCAACAGCGTGCCCGGCCAAAACAGGTCGATGAATCCCTGATTGCTGCTGGCAAGTTTCACGCGCTTTTCAAAATAGATATTCACGTCACGCGGCTTTTGCCCGAACACCTCGAAAAATTGATGATAAAACTGCCCCGTATCGCCTTTTTCATAGCCGCGCCCCTGCCACTCTTCGGCAAATCGTCCTGCGCGTGCGCGTATTTCGTTCCAGCTCAATGGCATAAGGCAGCTTTTATTGGTGTTAATTTTCTGCCTACAACATATCACGACACTCCAACATTACTAGCCTTTGATGGCAAAAATATCTCATACATTGTATGAAGTTAGTGTTTCATCTCATCGGCGAAAATATTTCATGGTACAAAGTCCTACTATAATATGGTTCAAGCGCGACTTGCGGGTGAGTGATCATGCACCACTTGCGGGTGCGGCGAAGGCTGGGCGAGTGCTGCCGCTCTACATTGTTGAGCCGGAACTTTGGAAACTCCCCGATAGTTCACGCCGTCACTGGCATTTTATTCATGATAGCCTGCTTGATTTACAGCGTGATCTGGCAGCACTGGGTGCGCAGCTTATTATTCGTATCGGGGAAGCGCCCGAAGTTCTGGAACAACTACGCCATGAGCTCGGCTCATTCACGCTTTGGTCGCATGAAGAAACCGGCAATGGCTGGACGTATAAACGCGATGTTATAGTTGCAGAGTGGTGCCGCACTCATAGCATTATCTGGCATGAGCTGCCATCTAACGGCGTAGTGCGGCGCTTAAAAAGTCGTGATGGGTGGGCTAAGTTGCGCGATGAGCGAATGAGTGCGCCTATCCTGCCTATTTCGCACTTTACCTCCAGAGTGGAGGGGATTGTGTCGCACCCACTGCCAGATAAAAATGATCTGATGTTTGGTGATGCGAACATTGGCTCTGTACAGGCTGGAGGTCGTAAAGAGGCACTTAAAACGCTGGAATCATTTTTGAAAGAGCGTGGCCGAAATTACATGCAGAGCATTTCAAAACCTGGCGTTTCAGCGCGTCACTGTTCGCGCCTCAGTGCGCATATTACCTTTGGCACATTGTCAGTGCGTGAGGTGGAGCAGCCAACGAAGTCAAAGATGCAGTCGCTGGCGGGGAACCCTGATCCTGATGCCGCATTTTTCAGGCGCAATCTTTCGGCTTTCCTCTCGCGCCTTGCATGGCATTGCCATTTTATACAAAAGCTGGAGCAACAGCCGGACATTGAGTTCAAATGCATGCACCCCGCTTTTGAGGGCATGCGCGAGCCGCATTTTCGTGACGATTTCTTTGAGGCTTGGAAAACAGGACATACCGGCTATCCGCTGGTGGATGCGTGCATGCGCAGCTTACATGCCAACGGGTGGATCACGTTTCGCATGCGTGCCATGCTAGTATCATTTGCGAGTTATCATTTATGGCTGGACTGGCGAAAGACAGCACCATTCCTTGCACAGATGTTTACCGATTATGAGCCAGGCATTCACTATTCGCAGTTTCAGATGCAATCGGGGGTGACGGGGATCAATGCGGTGCGGATGTATAACCCAATCAAGCAATCGCTCGATCATGACCCGCAGGGAAAGTTTATCCGCCGCTATGTGCCTGAGCTTAAAGCTGTGCCGGATGGTTTTATTCACGAGCCATGGCTTATGGATGCGCCACCTTCACATTATCCTGCGCCAATTGTCGAACATGAAGCGACTATTAAACATGCCCGCGGGGAAATCTCTAAACGCTGGAAACAAGAGGGTTTCAAAGAGAAATCAAAGACGGTGAACCAGAAATTAGGGAGCCGGAGTAAACAGCCTGTTCGAAACAAGAAACCGAAGAAAATCACATCCGAGCAACTTGCACTTGACCTGTAGTTGGGCGACCGCGCTACCAGTGCCCCGTATTTTTCATGGAAGCCCAAGGCTCCATAGGCGGCAAACGATCACCTGCTTGCAACAGCTCAATCGAAATATTATCGGGCGAACGCACAAATGCCATGTGACCATCTCGCGGGGGGCGATTAATAGTTACACCATTATCCATCAGCAGCTTGCAGCTTTCGTAGACATTATCCACGCGGTAGGCGAGGTGACCAAAATTACGCCCCTCAGTGTATCCCTTCTCGTCCCAATTATGCGTGAGCTCCACTTGTGCATCTTCATCACCAGGTGCGGCAAGGAAAATAAGCGTAAAACGCCCTGGCTCATTATCGATACGCCTTAATTCTTTAAGCCCAAGCAATTCAAAAAATGCAATCGTTGCAGACAGATCACTCACACGTATCATAGTATGGAGATATTTCACTGTTTTCGGCTTTCTACTTAACACTTCGCATCACGAATACCATGATGATGCTATAAAACATTACTCCACCAACAATTAGGTGTAGGTGGAAACGCTCCATAAAGGATTTGGCAACCGCTTCTTTAGCCCGTGTTAAAAGCTGCGGCCATGTGTAGGATACAAAATCGCCTTGTGACATGAGGTTGACTAATTTACCCTGCGAATCCACAACTGGTAAGTGACGAAAGCGCTCATTAGACATCACCCGCAGCCATTCCACCACCTGGTCTTCTTCAGAAGCCAGCTTTAAATCCGATGTCATGATTTTAGATATTGGAGTGGTATTCGCATCCAGCCCTTTTGCAAGTAGTCGGCGCATGAAATCGCGCTCAGTAACTATACCAATGGGCTTGTTGTCGCCATCCACGATGACGCTTGCGCCATAATTCTTTTCTGACATCGCTTTAACAGCTTGAATCACCATATCATCAGGCGCAAATGCCATCACAGGTGCTTTGCTCTTAAACTCGATACGATCTTTAATTTTCATAAAAAAGCTCCTTTATGTTCAATTGGATTATTAGTATGTTTCTAAAAACAAAACAAGGATATAACTATGGCGCATTTTTTAGTGATTGCAGCAAGCAGCGGTATTGGCCAGGCAGTCGTTTCATTGCTTAAAGAAGCAGATCACAGCGTGTTCACCACCGCGCGTGATACGACAAAAATCACACCCGACGCAACACTGGATGCGACCGATTTTGATGCGGTAGATAGCGTATTCAAGCAGGCAGGCGAACTGGATGGCGTGGTAAATTGCAGCGGTTCATTACTGCTTAAATCGGCACATTTGACGAGCAAAGAGCAATATCAGGCGGTGGTTGATGCTTCGCTAACCACTGCATTTGCAACGGTTCGCGGAGCTGGCAAGCATATGAATAAGGGCGGTTCGGTGGTACTGGTTTCTTCCGCTGCGGCGATGGAAGGGCTTGCCAACCATGAGGCGATTGCAGCGGCAAAAGCGGGCATACTTGGCCTCACACTTTCAGCCGCCGCAACCTATGCGCCGATGAATCTACGCGTGAATGCTGTTGCGCCTGGGCTTACGGAAACACCTCTGACCGCTGCGCTTACTGGCAGCGAAACGTCGCGTAAATTCTCGGAAGCCATGCATGCCCTTGGGCGGCTGGGAAAACCAGAAGATGTGGCACGAGCGATTGTGTTTTTGCTTGATCCACAAAATAGCTGGATTACGGGGCAAGTGCTGGCAGTGGATGGTGGTCTTTCGCGTGTGCGTCCAAAGATGAAAGGGTAATGTATGTTTAAAAAGCTATTAAGGGTTATATTTATGTCACTACTCTCTTTGAATTCAGCGCAAGCAGCCGATAAAGTTACGAAAACGGCCTATGATTTTTCTTTCAAGAAACTCATAGGCGAAGAACCGATGCCGCTTGAAGCATTTAAGGGCAAAGTGCTTTTGATTGTCAATACGGCTTCGCAGTGTGGTTTTACGCCTCAGTATGAAGGGTTAGAAAAAATTTATGAGAAATACAAAGATCAAGGGCTAGAGGTTATCGGTGTTCCCAGCAATGATTTTGGTGCACAAGAACCGGGCGATAACAAAGAAATCGCCAATTTTTGCAAACTGAATTACGGTGTAAGCTTCCCGATGGCATCGAAAGAAGTTGTTTCTGGTGATTCAGCGCACCCATTTTACAAATGGGCTAAAAGTGAGTTAGGTTTTGGAACAGCACCTAAATGGAATTTTCATAAATACTTGGTTAATCGTCAGGGGAAACTGGTTGATTATTTCAACTCCACGACTAGTCCTGATTCGTCACGACTCGTTGAGGCTGTTGAGAAGGCGCTTCAGGAGCAATGAAATCTGTCCTTCGCCTTATTCTCGCCGATCAGCTTTCTGAGTCTATTGCTTCGCTGCAGGGTTTAGACAAAGCGAATGATACCGTCATGTTTTGCGAGGTGATTTGCGAGGCGACGTACGTCCCGCATCACCCAAAAAAAATCGCCTATTTATTTTCTGCCATGCGCCATTTTGCAGCGGATCTGGAATCGAATGGTGTGCGTGTGCGATATGTGAAGTTGGATGATGCAAAAAATACAGGCAGTTTGACGAGTGAAGTGCGAAGAGTGTTTTTGGAACTCAAGCCAGAAAAAATAATCGTCACGGAAGCAAGCGAATACCGCGTACTTAAAATGATGCGATCATGGCAGCAGCTGCTTTGCATTTCAGTTGAGATTTTGCCTGATACTCGTTTTCTTGCTACACACGCAGAGTTTTCAGTATGGGCAAAGGGTAAGAAACAACTCCGCATGGAGTTTTTTTACCGCGAGATGCGTAAGAAATACTCGATTCTGATAGATCCTGATGGCAAGCCCACCGGAGGCGAGTGGAACTACGATAAAGAAAACCGCAAGCCCCCAAAAGCAGGTATGCAATCACCACCACGCATAAGCCACAGAAAATCATCCACAACAAAAGAAGTGCTGGTATTGGTAAAAGAGCGTTTCAGCCACCATTTCGGGACGCTCGAGCCGTTTCACTATGCCGTCACACGTGCGCAAGCATTGATAGAACTGGAGCATTTCATTACGCATTTGCTCCCAAACTTCGGCGATTATCAGGATGCGATGGTGGCCGGTGAGCCGTATCTCTATCATTCGCTTATTTCCAGCTACCTGAATGCGGGACTGCTGTTGCCGCTGGAGATATGCCGTATGGCGGAGGCGGCTTACCTTGCAGGAAAAGCGCCGCTGAATGCCGTGGAGGGGTTTATCCGCCAGATTTTGGGTTGGCGAGAGTACATACGGGGCATTTACTGGCACTTCATGCCTGAATATGGCGAGCGCAATACGCTGAATGCCACCCGCCCGCTGCCCGATTTTTACTGGGGCGCAAATACGCATATGTTTTGTGTGGAAGAAAGTGTGCGCCACACACACGATCACGCCTATTCGCATCATATTCAAAGGTTGATGATTACTGGCAATTTTGCATTGTTGGCAGGTCTGGATGTGAAGGCGGTACAGGCATGGTATCTGGCAGTGTATTCCGATGCGTATGAATGGGTAGAAATGCCAAATACGCTGGGTATGGCGCTATTTGGTGATGGCGGCGTGGTAGCCAGCAAACCCTATGCAGCAAGCGGTAAATACATTCACCGCATGAGCAATTATTGCAAAAAATGCAAATATGACCCTGATGAAATGACAGGCGAAAAAGCCTGCCCTTTTAATGCGCTGTACTGGGATTTTCTGGTGCGTCACGAAGATAAATTTCGTTGTAATCAGCGCATGCCTTATGTGTTTTCTACTTGGGATAAATTTGCGCCCGACAAGCAACAAGCAATTCGCACGCAAGCAGCCTATACACTTCAAAAAATGGCCGAGGGAACATTATGATTACCGTATTTTATGATGGCAAATGCGGCCTGTGTAGGCGAGAGATTGGTCATTACAAGCACATTGCACCTCAGGACGTATTTGAATGGGTGGATATTACCGTTGATGCATCCGCTACACAAAGGCTGGGAATTAGCTATGCTGATGGATTAAAGCTACTCCACGCACAAGATTCACAAGGAAAACTGCATGTTGGTGTGGATGCTTTTATCCTGATATGGCGTCAGATACCGCGTTGGCGGGTATTGGCAGCCATAGTCGGCGCTGGTTTTATTCGCCCTGTTGCGAACATAGCTTACAAAGCTTTCGCTGCATGGCGTTTTAATCGGCTTGCCCATTGCAAAATAGCACTAAAAGCGGATGATATGGCTAGAAAATAAAGGAACTTCTATGACAAAAACACTCGATCATATTCATCATATTGCCATACAGGTTCAGGATGTAGAGCAATCCGTTGCGTGGTACACATCCAACTTTAGCTGCGAAGTTGCCTATCACGATGTAAGCTGGGCATTGCTGACCTTTGAAAATATTTCACTTGCCCTAGTTCTCCCCAATCAGCACCCGCCGCATTTTGCCATAACCCGCGACGATGTAACACCATTTGGCACTCCTGTACCGCACCGTGACGGCACAAGCTCGGTCTATATTCAAGACACCAGCGGTAATAATATCGAAATGCTGAAGCTGGCAGATTAAACATGACAGGAGAGAAAAACGTATTAGGCGGAGAACTAGCGCTGCACTGCCATTCACCCAAAACGGGTTTTTACCGCGATGGTTATTGTCGCACAGGTGAGGCAGATACGGGTAGTCATGTGGTTGCAGCGATTGTGACAGATGAATTTCTGGAATTCACCAAATCACGCGGTAATGACCTTCAAATACCTCGACCTATGTGTGATTTTCTGGGACTTAAAGCAGGAGACCGCTGGTGTTTATGTGCACTACGTTGGCGTGAAGCGCATGATGCTGGCGTTGCGCCGCCGGTCGTGCTGGAAGCCTGCCACGAGAAAACCTTGAAATATATTCCTCTCGAAACCTTAAAGAAATATCAAAAGCCGTAAATGGAAGTTTTGCAAAAACAATTCGATGATAGAGAAAGCCTGATTACCCATGTGAAGGCGCTTGCGGCTTGGGCGGAAGGAGAGCGCAGCTATATTCAGGGCGGCAGGCAAAAAGCAGATATGAAGCTCGTCAATATCGATCCTATTGCGTATGCACGTACGCGCAATCATGGCGATGGAAAAATTACTCGACTTTCCCCCTACATTCATCACGGCATTATGAGCTTAAACGAGGTGCGTAACCACGCGCTGACAAAATGCAGCGAGCCGGTGCAGATCACCAAATTCATTCAGGAGCTGGCTTGGCGTGATTTCTGGCAGCGTATTTTAGTGCAGCATCCGCAGTGGGCATGGGAGGATGCAGAGCCCTATAAAACAGGCTTTACCGCCCAGGATTATGCGAATGTACTGCCAGATGATATAGCGCAGGGAAAAACAGGCGTTACCTGCATTGATGCTTTCATCCATGAGCTCACGGCAACGGGTTACATCCATAACCACGCTCGTATGTACCTAGCAAGTTATCTTGTGCATTTCCGCCGTATTAAGTGGCAAATAGGCGCACGCTGGTTTTTACAGCATCTGCTGGATGGGGACCTGGCAAGTAACAATCTCTCGTGGCAATGGGTAGCGAGCACTTTCAGCCATAAGCCGTATATTTTTAACCTTGAAAACGTCGATAAATATTTCAGCAAGCAGGTCGATACTTCACCGCTTACGAATCAGACACTTCATGCCAGCTATGAAACACTTCAGGCCAGACTATTTCCGAATGTGAGGACAGCATGAATGTGCCTTTGATATGGCTGCACGAAGAAGCGCTGCGCATGACTCACCCCGTATTCAAGGTTGTGCCCGAAAGAACAAAAGCGATATATGTGTGGGATGATGGCTATTTTAGGCAAGCGAACTATAGCCTCAAGCGGCTTATTTTTATCTATGAAACGCTGTGTGAGCTGCCCGTCGATATCATTCACGGCAATACGCTCGATGTGATACGCGAACTTGCACCACCCACCTTATATATTCCTGCAACGAATAATCCGCTGATTGTAAACATCATTGCTTCGCTCGAAGCGACAGTTCAAGTAAAAGTAGTTGAAGACGAAGCCTTTGTAGTCATCAAAAAGCCAAGCGAATTTCGCCGCTTTTTCCAATACTGGAACAAGGCTGAAAAAACAGCATTTCTACATAATGGTGGTGCCAATGCATGAAGCTGTACCACATGCAGATTCATCTCAAGGCTGGAAGCTGGAAATCAGTTATTCTAAGCTACCAGAGGCGTTCTACACGTATATTGCGCCCACGCCGGTGAAAGCACCGCAGCTGGTGATTTTCAACCACGCGCTGGAAAAATCACTGGGATTATCGCTTACTGAAACCGACCCCGATGATCTGGCGCGATTATTTTCTGGCAACGCGTTGCCGCAAGGATCAACGCCCATCGCACAGGCTTATGCTGGCCATCAGTTTGGCCACTTCACGATGCTCGGCGATGGTCGGGCGCATCTAATCGGTGAAAAGGTCACGCCAAATGGAAAACGGTTTGATATTCAGCTCAAAGGCTCTGGCCAAACGCCTTACTCCCGCCGTGGCGATGGCCGTGCGGCACTTGTCCCCATGCTGCGCGAATATCTGATCAGCGAAGCGATGCATGGTCTTGGCATTCCTACCACACGCAGCCTTGCGGTGGTAGCAACGGGCGAACCCGTTTTCCGCGACACAGCGCTACAAGGCGCAATCCTCACCCGCGTCGCGGCGAGTCATATCCGCGTTGGCACGTTTGAATATGCCGCAGCACGTGAAGACCGCGAAGGGCTGAAGGCGCTTGCGGATTATGCGATAAAACGGCACTATCCTGAACTCAGCACGCATGATGCGCCTTATCTTTCATTCCTAAGCGCGGTGATAGAACGTCAGGCTAAGCTGGTGGCAAGCTGGATGCATGTGGGCTTCATCCATGGCGTGATGAATACAGATAACATGACCATAAGCGGCGAGACGATTGATTACGGTCCCTGCGCCTTCATGGATCGCTTTGCGATGGATAAAGTGTTTAGCTCCATCGACCGCAATGGGCGCTATGCGTTTGGCAATCAAGCCAGCATCGCGCAGTGGAATCTGGCACGGTTTTCCGAAACCTTGCTGCCGCTATTACACGAAGACATGCACACTGCCGCTGACCTCGCCGAAGTGGCGATTGAGCGTTACGGAACGATCTTCAACGAAGCATGGTTTTCAGGTATGCGCCGCAAGCTAGGGGTTTTTGGCGGGGAAGCCGAGGATCTGCCGCTTATCCAATCACTTCTCGAACGGATGCAGGAAACAGGCGCAGATTACACCATTACCTTCCGCGACCTGATTTCAGAAGCTATACCCAGTGATGAAGCCTATCAATCACAAGCCTTTCAAGATTGGCACACACGCTGGCAGGCGCGTCTTGTCCGCAACCCGCAACCCCTGAAATCATCCCTATGCCTGATGCGGACGAATAATCCCGTCATCATCCCACGCAACCAATATGCTGAAGATGCGCTCACCGCGGCTGAACAAGGCAACCTAAAACTGTTTCATGCACTGCTCGAAGCCGTGCAACACCCGTTTGATGAAACCGAAACGAACACTGTTTTCCGAAAACCACCGCCACATAGCAATCCGAATTTTCAAACTTTTTGTGGAACATAAATGCCTAAAGGAATCAAAAAAGCAAATCTTCCTACCAAAATATGCGCTCGTTGCGGCAGGCCGTTTAGCTGGCGAAAGAAATGGGAAAAAGTATGGAATGAGGTTAAATACTGTTCCGATAGATGTAGAAATGGCGGAGAGAAATAATTCTCCCCGCCACTGAACATAGAGTAATTATGCTGCTTTTTTGTCTTTAGCAGACGCTGGCATAATCACCGCGTCGATGGCGTGAATGTAGCCATTGCTGCATTCAATGTCGGTTTTGATGATTTTTGCGTTTTCAATCTTTGCACCATCGGTGCTGGTAATGTGCGCTAGAGAACCCTCAACTGTTTTCCATTCTGATTTACCTGTTACTGCTTTGGCATCGGCTTTGCCGCTTACCACATGATAGGTAAGAATAGAAACCAGTTTGGCTTTATTTTCAGGCTTTAGTAGCGATTCAACGGTTCCTGCTGGCAATGCTTTGAATGCATCGTCGGTGGGTGCGAACACGGTGAACGGGCCAGTGCCAGACAGTGTATCAACAAGTCCTGCAGCTTTTACAGCGGCAACAAGGGTTGAGAAATTTCCAGCAGCAACAGCGGTTTCAACGATATTTTTCATATAAAGGCTCCATGAGTGGGTTGTCTGGGCGCAAGATTTAATTTACGTTCAGCTGCAAAGAAATTTGCTAAGTTGATATGGGGTTCATTTCCTCTTATTACAATAGCTTGTCACTGAGATAAGATAAATGATGGACAATACCAATCGCTTGCTTGCAAATATTCTTACCTATAGCGGTACGCTGCCACTCATCGCGTCCGCAATATGTATCTATTTTCCCGTGAATGGCTTTGATAGTTCGCTTATTGCCAGAACCTACGCCGCGATTATTATTTCATTTTTATGCTGTATTCATTGGGCGGTATATTTGTTCTTTGCAGAGAAATGTCCGCGCAATTTGCTGATTACCAGTAATGTGATTGCACTGCTTGCGTGGGCTTCCTTACTGGCAACGCATCAGCACATAGCAATAGTATTACAGGCTTTGTGTTTTCTGTATTTGCTCACGCTGGACTTGAAGTTGCGAGATGCAGGGATATTACCGCAGTGGTTCTACAGTCTGCGCCGAAATGCCACTATCATTGTTGTGCTATGCCTTGCCGTTATCGCGGGGCTCTCATGAAAAAAAGAATCGCTATTATCGGCGCGGGCATTTCCGGCCTTACGCTGGCGCATAACCTCAAAAACCATGCCGATGTAGTCGTGTATGAAAAAGCACGTGGCGTCGGTGGACGCATGAGCACTCGTTATGCTGATCCGTTTTATTTTGACCATGGTACACACACATTCACCTCACGCACCAAGGCATTTCAGGCATTTCTCAAGCCCTATATGGAAAACGGCACGATTGCCGAGTGGAGCGGCAAAGTCGTTAATTTTGAAATCGGTAAGAAAACTACCAAACGCCTATGGTTTGAGCCCCATTTGGTAGCTGCTCCGAATATGAATAGCTTGTGCAAGAAACTAGCAGAGGGGATTGATGTGCGGGTTACAGTAGAAGTTGCGCCGCTTGCACAAAAGCAATCTAGGGTATGGACGCTGCAAGATAAACAAGGCAATACGCTTGGTGAGTATGACTGGGTAATATCTACCGCACCACCTACCCAAACGCTGGCGCTATTTCAATCTGCCCTATCAGATAATTCACCCCTTCATACGGCACGCATGCAAGGTTGCTACTCGCTAATGATTGGCTTTAACAAGCCGTGGGACAAGCAATGGATCGCAGCAAAAGTACGTGATAATCCGATCAAATGGATTTCGATTAATTCCACTAAGCCTGGCAGGAGCAAGGAAGTTACAGCCATTGTTGCCCATTCCCGCAACAATTGGGCTGATGAGCATATTGACGATAATATGGATGAGGCACAGAAATATTTGCTTGAGCAGTTTGAGGCCGTTTCAGGTATTGATTGCAGTAATGCAGATTATATCTCCACCCATCGCTGGAAATATGCGATTGTGGAGGAAACCGAAAAATCTGGTTTTTATTTTGACTCCGACCAAGGCATTGCCGCAACTAGCGACTGGGCATCCACCTCGCGGATTGAGGAAGTGTGGTTAAATGCGGTGGGCTTGGCCAATGACACTGTAAAAGCCCTGAATCAATTGTAGCTTATACTATCTTCCAGCCAGTTAAAAACCAACTACGCAGAATTTATGCCACGAGTGTACGTCGTGCCGAGGCCGCCATTCAGCTGGAGCAAAAACGCCAGGCGATTTTAAATAGCGGCGCCCATGCCGCACTGCGCGATATTTCTGCACGCCGCAATGGGCGCGAGAAAGCCGAGATCATGCTGATCGAGGACGATGCTTTTTCGCGCAAGCTGGTCGAGAATGTGGTGGGCAAACAGTATGAAATCACCAGTCTCGCCACCGCCGACCAGGCGCTCAACACCTATGCGCGCACCGCACCAAACTTACTGTTTCTTGACATCGATCTCCCCGATGTCACGGGCCACGAACTGCTGGCAAAAATCATGGCGCTTGATCCCGAGGCGCATGTGGTGATGCTGAGCGGCAATGCCGACCGCGAGAATATCTCGAAGGCACTCGGCATTGGCGCCAAAGGGTTCGTGGCCAAACCCTTCACCCGTGACAAGCTGTTTCAATATATCAGCCGCTGCCCCACCATCACTTCCACTGTACAACTTTAGGATGACTATGCGCCTTCATGACAAAAGCTCCAGCCATTATATTCAGGCACTCGCGGGAGCAATTCACCAAGACCCTTCCAGCCTTGATAGTTGGTGGTGTCTTCATATTTATGGGGCGGAAATTAATCCGTGCACTCTCATTGAAGTCAAAGAAAACAATAAAAATCTGGGCTGTGATATCGTGCATTGTCCGGATGGTGATCTGTTACTGGTCAGTCAGGAACTCAGCGAAGACGCTTTGCATTGTATCGCTAATGATCTGGTTGGTCACGGCAACGCAGAGTTGACGCTCTACCATTTGTTCAAAGACTGGCGCGCGATTCGCAATCTTCTGTCGAGCAAATGCAGAACTATGCCAAATCTTTCTGCTGAAGCACCCGAAGCTGAAGCCTTTACCGATCTGGATTACATGCGCGAAGGATTCACGGAAATGAAGGCCGCGCGTCGCTTGCGCTTCCCGCAGCATGTGATGATTGTAGAAGACGATCCACTTACCCGCCGCCTGCTCACCAACGCCTTTCGCGACGATTACGCGCTGATTACCGCTGAGACGGCTCATGCGGCTGTCATGGAATATCTGATTTATACGCCGGATATTGTGTTCCTTGATATTGGTCTGCCGGATGCTAGCGGGTTTGCCGTGTTGCAGAAACTGGTAGCAATTGACCCGGATGCCTATATCGTCATTTTCAGCGGCAACAGCTATCTTGATAATGTGACCAAAGCGCTTAACAATGGCGCGGCGGGATTCATCGCAAAACCTTTCCAGCGGACACGCCTGATGCATTACATCGAAGACAGCGTCCTCCATCATGGAAAAGCCTGTGGTTAAAAAACATTCTATACTGCGTGAGGCGATCAGAATCCGGCGGATGTTTTTTGCCGCTGCCGCCCTGATGGCTATCATTATTTTCCTCGATAAACTGCATCCATCACCCTTTATTGTATTTATTGGTGCCGTTTTTTCTCTCGGCGGGTTGTGGTTCTACGTGATTCGCCCCACCCTTGCGCAAATAGCCGAGAACATACAATTGATGCAACTGCAGCAGGCCGTCGCCATCGCAGCAAACGAGGCCGACACAATTCAGGAAGGTTTACAGGCCGGAATCGAGAGCATCTGCGCCTATACGGGCTGGTCGGTGGGGCACGCCTTCGCCTATTCAGAGGATAAAAAAGCGCTCGTCAGCGCGGATGTCTGGCATGTGCGCGGTAAGGGAAATTACGATGCTTTCAGGAAGGCGTCGGAAGCGCTGGTGCTGAAATCTGGCGAGGAAATGATCGGCGAAGTCTATGCCGATACTACGCCGATGTGGATTCTCGACGTGCAGAAATCTTCTGCCTATTGCCGCAAAGAAATCGCCGCTTCTTGCGGCATCAAAGCGGCCTTTGCCTTCCCGGTGATGGTCGGTCGCCGAGCGCTCGGGGTGCTTGAGTTCTATAGCCCGAGTAGCACCATTCCGAGCGAAGAACTGCTTGGCCTGATGGCAAGTATTGGAAACCAGCTCGGACAAGTATTCGAGCGCGCACAGTTTCTTGCGAAGATGCAAGAGACCATGACACAGCTTAAACGCGCCAACCTAAAATCCGAGGCCGCAGCGCGCGACCTTTCCTCCAGCCTCGAGAAAGCAGAGAAGGCGAATAAGGCTAAAAGCGACTTCCTTGCAAACATGAGCCACGAGCTACGCACACCGATGAACGGGGTGCTCGGCATGGCACATCTACTCGGCGACACCCCGCTCGATACCGAGCAGCGCGAACTGGTATCAACCATCAACGGCTCTGCCGAAAACCTGCTGATGCTACTCAACGATATTCTCGACTTCTCCAAAATCGAGGCGGATGCGCTGCAACTGGAGAATCTTGCATTTGATTTGCACGGCGCTTTTGGTGGCGTGGTGAACCTGCTGCATCCGCAAGCCGATAAAAAAGCTATCGCACTCACCGTGCATATCGACCCACATGTGCCGAGCCATGTATGGGGCGACCCGGGGCGCACCCGTCAGATCATCACCAACCTCGTGGGCAACGCCATCAAGTTCACGGACAAAGGCCATGTGCGTCTTACGGCTGAGCTGCAACAGCAACCTTCTAACACCATGATTTACGTGCGTGTCGAGGATACCGGCATGGGCATTCCCGCGCTTAAACTAGGCGAGATTTTTGATAAATTCACGCAGGCCGACGCCTCGATCACCCGCAAATTTGGCGGCACAGGGCTGGGGCTTGCCATCACCAAGCAGTTAGTAGCACTGATGGGTGGGCAAATCGGTGTTGAGAGTGTCGAAGGCAAAGGCTCCACCTTCTGGTTTGCCATTCCGTGCAAGCCTGCGGATGCCAGCGACATGGCCTCCCACAGTGCACAGCGCAGCATCCGCTGCCAGGCAGCAGAGCATTTGCTGCCGATTGCTAAGGCTAAAGTGCTCCTAGTGGAGGACTATCCGGTCAATCAGGTGTTTGCCCAAAAGCTGCTACGCAAGTTTGGCTTCGTGCATATCGACCTTGCCGAAAATGGCCTTGAGGCATTGGAAAAATATCAGCGCAATCGCTACGATATCATCTTCATGGATTGCCAGATGCCAGAGCTCGATGGCTACCAAACCACCGAGCGCCTGCGCACCCTCGAAGCCGGAACCGACCGCCATACGCCGATTGTGGCGATGACCGCCAACGCGATGGTGGGCGACCGCGAGAAATGCCTCAAGGCTGGTATGGATGATTATATCAGCAAGCCCCTGCGGGCAGAACATCTTAGAACCGCCATCAGCCACTGGTTTGAACTGGAAGCCGCGAAAGCACAGATTGTCGCGCCCACCGCCGCAGCGAAAACGCCGAGCCTCGAGGCACCGGTCGATCTCGAACAGTTGCGCATGTTCACCGATGGTGACCTAGCGGAAGAAAAAGCCCTCGCTGAATTATTTCTCGCACAAGCGCACGAATTACTGGTGATTCTCGGCAACAGCAAAGGAGCCGCCGCGCACGACGCATGGAAATCCGCTGCGCACCGCTTCAAGGGTTCGGCAGGAAATCTCGGTGCGAATCACCTGCATCATCTGTGCAAACAGGCCGAAGCGAGCCATCCTGCGAATGAAACCATAAAAGGAGAAATGCTCGCCGACATTGAGACCGAAGTCACCCGCGTCGCCCAGTTTTTTATGACAACCGTATAATCCCGTGACTTCATGAGTCTGCTCATGCAGCAGCTCCAGCCTAAGCCGCTCTAAATAGGGAGCGGGATCACTTCCTGCTTGCATTTGCAAGGAAGTTAAACAGTCAGTTTAGGTAGACCAAGGAGCTCAAAGCCTTAAAGTTTGAGCAACCTTGCTTCCGAGAAAGCAAACTCAGAGCGCCAATCTCTGGGGATTGGCGAAAATCAAAAAAACCCTCTGTTTCTGCATTCCCAGACACATTGCTATCAACAAAAGCTTGCTATAAAGAGTGATCAGTATAGCGATCACTGTCTTCCTTGATGCAGGTCAAGATATGCTGCCGCAATCCTTCTAGATTGCCGTCAGAATGGAAGCATTATTAGCACATTGTACGGCAGCATTTTCCGGTCACGGAGGCATGTTTGTCGGATTTTTTCTCGGCGGGTTGATGGGCAGCCTCAGCCACTGCCTCGTCATGTGTGGGCCGGTGGTGGCGTGCCAATCGGCATGTGGTGGCGGCTGCGGCAAACGCATGGAAGCTGCGTCGCAATGGCAGTATCATGCCGGGCGTTTCTTTACCTATGGTGCACTCGGCTTTGTGGCCGCGCTGCTCTCGCAACAGATTGCCGCGGCACCTTATTGGTCGACACTCTCCGGCGCGATGATGCTGGTAGCAGGCGGGTTGTTCCTGCTCAGCGCCTGCTTCCCTAACCGTCATGGTGTGGTGGGTCGTGCCCCGCGCAATGGGTTTCTGCGCGGCGCGTTGATGGGCTTCATGCCCTGCGGATTGATTTACGCCGCGCTGATGATGGCGGCAACGCTGGCCAATCCGTTAGCGGGCATGCTGGCGATGTGGCTGTTCGTGCTGGGCACCCTGCCCGCATTGGTGATGGCAAGCGGGGCAGCTGCCCTGCTGGCGCAACGGTGGAAAGAAATCATACCGCGCATGGGTCGTGCGGGGATGGCGTTTAACGGGTTGGCACTGCTGGTGTTGGCCGAAAAAGCAATGAGGTAGAATATGCAACAAAGTCTCAGTACCGCACCCGTCTATAACGACGACATTGTCAAAAAGTTCACCATCGCCGCCCTCTTCTGGGGTGCGGTGGGGATGTTGGTGGGGCTGGTGATTGCCCTCCAGCTTGCCTTCCCTGAGCTCAATATCGAGCCATATCTCAGCTTTGGCCGTCTGCGCCCCGTACATACATCAGGCGTGATTTTCGCCTTCGGTGGCAGCGTGCTGTTCGCTACGTCATATTTCATCGTGCAGCGCACCTGCCGCACGCGGTTATGGAATGACAAGCTCGCGAATTTCACTTTCTGGGGCTATCAGTCCTTCATTGTGATGGCGGCGCTGGGCTACGTGCTCGGCATCACGCAGGGCAAAGAATATGCCGAGCCGGAATGGTATGCAGATTTGTGGCTTACCGTGGTGTGGGTGGCATATCTGCTCATCTTCCTGATGACGCTGGCCAAACGCAAAGAGCCGCATATCTATGTGGCGAACTGGTTCTTCCTCGCCTTCATCGCCACCGTTGCGGTGCTGCACCTCGTCAACGCGGCGAGCATTCCCGTCTCGGCGCTGGGTGCGAAATCCGTGCCGGTGTGGGGTGGTGTGCAGGCTGCACTGATTCAATGGTGGTATGGCCATAACGCGGTGGGCTTTTTCCTGACCGCAGGCTTCCTCGGCATCATGTATTATTTCATTCCGAAACGTGCAGAGCGTCCGGTCTATTCGTACCGTTTGTCGATCCTGCACTTCTGGTCGCTCATCTTCATTTATATCTGGGCTGGCCCGCACCATCTGCACTACACCGCGCTGCCGGATTGGGCACAAACGCTCGGCATGACCTTCTCGATTATGCTGTGGATGCCAAGCTGGGGCGGCATGATTAACGGCATCATGACACTCTCGGGAGCATGGAACAAACTGCGCGAAGACCCAGTGCTACGCTTCATGATCGTCGCGCTCGCTTTCTATGGCATGAGCACGTTTGAAGGGCCGCTGATGTCGATTAAAGCTGTCAACTCGCTCAGCCACTATACGGATTGGACGATTGGCCACGTGCATTCCGGTGCGCTTGGCTGGGTGGCATTCATCAGCTTCGGTGCGATTTACCATCTCGTGCCCGTGCTGTGGAAAAAGAAAGAGCTGTATTCGATGCGCCTCGTGAACATCCATCTCTGGGTGGCGACGATTGGTATCGTGCTCTACATCACCGCGATGTGGGTGGCGGGAATTATGCAAGGCCTGATGTGGCGTGCGTATGACGCGATGGGCTTCCTCGAGTATTCCTTCGTGGAAACGGTCGAGGCCATGCACCCCTACTACATCATTCGCGCACTCGGTGGGCTGCTCTATCTCGGCGGCATGCTCATCATGATTTATAACTGCTGGAAGACCATCGCGGGCTGCTCACAGCAGTGCGATTCCTGCCAGTGCAGCAGCAAGGAGGAAGGCAATGCTTAAGCATCACGGTAAACTGGAGCGCAACTCCATCTGGCTTCTCGTTTTCATCATCGTCGCCGTTTCGATTGGCGGGCTGGTGGAAATTATCCCACTGTTTCGCGTCGAGACCACCATCGAGAAAGTGAGTAGCATGCGCCCTTACACGCCGCTGGAACTCGCCGGGCAGCAGATTTATATCCGCGAAAACTGTTCTTCGTGCCACAGCCAGCAGATTCGTCCGCTGCGTGACGAGGTAGAGCGCTATGGCCATTACAGCCTGGCGGCTGAGAGCATGTATGATCATCCGTTCCTGTGGGGTAGCAAGCGTACGGGCCCGGATCTGGCACGTGTGGGCGGAAAATATTCCGACGAATGGCAAGCCGCACATCTCGTGGAGCCGCGTGACGTGGTGCCGGAATCCATCATGCCGTCTTACGGTTTCATGCGCAATACGGGTGCTGACCTCAGCAACATCGGTGCGCTGATGAAAGCCCATCGCACGGTTGGTGTACCGTATACCGACGCGATGATTGAGCGTGCGTATGACGACGCCATGGCACAAGCGCATACCGATTCGGATGCCAGCGGCCTGAACGAGCGTTATGGCGCCAAGGTGAATGTACGTGACTTTGACGGTCAACCAGAAATGGTTTCCGAGATGGACGCGCTCATTGCCTATCTGCAAGCGCTGGGGACGCTGGTGGATCTCAAGAGCTACCAGCTTGAGAGTACCCCGGTGAAGGAGGCAAAGTAATGCATCTGATTTACGAATATGCGCCTTCTGCAAGCCTGATATTTTTCTTCCTCTTTTTTCTGGGAGCGGCGTTTTACGCCTATCGGCCTGCAGCCAAACAAACGATGAAAGACCACGCCCTCATTCCGCTGAAAGAGGAGAACAGCCATGAGTAACGATAAAAAAGAAATCGACCAACATTCCGGCGTTGAAACCACCGGCCATGAATGGGACGGCCTGAAGGAGCTCAACAACCCTGCGCCGCGCTGGTGGCTGTGGGTGTTCTTCATCTGCTGCATCTGGGCCGTTGGGTACTGGGTGGTTTTCCCTGCATGGCCTACCCTCTCGGGCGAAGGCGAGCGCGGCGGCACCAAAGGCAGCCATGAGTGGACGCAGTATAAGAAACTGGCCGAAGAACAGGCGGAGATTACCGCGCGTCGTGGTGAATTTGCTGAAAAAATCAAGGCACACTCGCTGGAAGACATCCAGAAAGATCCCGAGCTCTATGCGTTCGCGGTTGCGGGCGGCAAAGCCATGTTCAAAGAAAACTGCTCGGCCTGTCACGGCACCGGGGCGGAAGGCCGCCCGGGCTATCCAAACCTGAACGACGATGACTGGTTATGGGGCGGTTCCCTCAGCGAGATCTACACCACCATTCAATATGGTGCGCGGTCGACGCATGAAGAAACGCGTACCTCGCAGATGCCTGCATTTGGCGATATGCTGAGCAAGCAGGACGTCTCCGACGCGGCGGAGCATGTGCTCAGCCTCTCGGGCAAAGCAGATGCTAACGCGAATGGTGCAGCGCTGTTCACGCAGAACTGCACAGCATGCCACGGCGCCGATGGTAAGGGAACGCGTGCCATGGGTGCGCCGAACCTTGCGGATGCTATTGCGCTCTATGGCGACAAAAAAGCCGACATCGTCGCACAAATCAGCAAACCGCGCCACGGCGTAATGCCAAGCTGGGCAAACCGCCTGCCGGACGAAACCATCAAGCAGCTCACGGTCTATGTGCACTCGCTAGGTGGTGGTGAAGGCGCCGCAACTGCTGCTGCACCTGCGCCCGCCGCGAAAGAGGAGTAATGGACGAGTCTATCCAGTTCTTCAAAAAGCAGCAGAAAATTTATCCGCGGCGTGTTTGGGGAAAGTTTCGTAAGCTGAAATGGCTGGCGATGGTAGCACTGCTCGGCATCTATTATGGTGCACCGTGGCTGCGCTGGGATCGGGGCGAAAACGCCCCAGACCAGGCCATCCTCATCGACCTTGGCCATACGCGCGGCTATTTTTTCGGCATCGAAATCTGGCCACAGGAAGTCTACTACATCACCGGTATCCTGATTCTGGCGGCGGTGGGGCTGTTTTTTGTGACCTCG
This sequence comes from Rickettsiales bacterium, assembly GCA_044237845.1. GTDB lineage: Bacteria > Pseudomonadota > Alphaproteobacteria > Rickettsiales > UBA3002 > QFOX01. Next base: position 41,463 of record JBIIEL010000007.1, read on the forward strand.
CTGTTCGGCCGGGTATGGTGCGGCTATGCCTGCCCGCAAACCGTGTGGACGGATTTATTCGTCTGGGTGGAACGCATGGTGCAGGGCGACCGCAACGCGCGTAAAAAACTCGACCAGCAGGGCTGGGGCTTCGAGAAAATCTGGAAGAAACTGCTCACCCATACACTCTGGCTGCTCATCGGCCTGATGACCGGCGGTGCATGGGTGTTCTACTTCAACGACGCGCCAACACTGCTCGACCAGATCCTCCATCTCGATGTGCCGTGGAGCGTGGCGGGGTGGATTCTCGGCCTCACCTTCTCGACCTATCTCATGGCTGGGTTTGCGCGCGAACAGGTCTGTACCTATATGTGCCCTTATGCGCGATTCCAGTCGGCGATGTTCGACAAGGACACGCTGATTATTGCCTATGACACGCAACGTGGCGAACCACGCGGCAAATGGAAAAAGAAAGAGGCCTATCTCGCCAAAGCTGCTGGGAAAGCTACCTATCAGGCGGCGGCGCATGATTTGCTGGCGGGCGCAAAAAGTGAATCGCAGGCGCAAGGCGACTGCATCGACTGCGACTCCTGCGTGGTGGTCTGCCCAATGGGAATTGATATTCGCGATGGATTGCAGATGGAATGCATCGCCTGCGGCCTGTGCATTGATGCCTGTGATAGCGTGATGGAAAAAATCAGCCTGCCCAAAGGGCTGATTCGTTATGACACCGAGAGTAAAAATAAAATTGATCTGCTGCGCCCGCGCACGCTATGGTATGCTGGCATTATTTCGCTCGTTGGGTTGTTCATGCTCTACAGCCTGTTCACGCGCTCACCACTCGAACTCAATGTGATTCATGACCGCAATCCGCTCTTCGTGAAGCTTTCAGACGGCGCGATTCGCAACGGCTATGTATTGCATATCCTTAACAAATCGCATGACGACAAAACCTATACGCTGCGCGTAGAGGGGCTTGAGAATGCCGCGATCGAGGTGCAGGGAAGTGGCACGATGACCGCCGAATCGTTGCCGGTATTTGCTGATTCTCTGGGCAATTTCCGTGTATTCCTACGCGCGCCAGAGCCAAAACAGCCTCGTGTGGAAATTACTTTCAGCATTCAGGAAAATGGTGCTACTCTCAGCGACAAGAAACCTTCCATTTTCGTGAGCGAAAAACCATGAGCCAGAGCCCCATGCTGCCGCGCGACAAAATGATCCCGTGGTATTTTGTCATGTTCTTTGCTTTCATCGCGCTGGTGAATGGGGTGATGGTCACCCTCGCACTGCGCACCCATACCGGCACAGTGACGGATCATCCGTACGAAAAAGGGCTGGCCTATAATGCGGTGGTCGAGGCTGCCGAGGCGCAGCAGGTGCTCGGATGGAGCAGCACCATTACCTATCATGCCGAGCAGCTGCATTTCACACTGCACGACAAGACGGGCAAGATGCTCACCCCCACGCAGGCCACAGCGCATCTTTCGCGCCCCACCCAGGCGGGAATGGATTTTGAGGTGCCACTGAAAAACGGCCTCGCCGCGGTAAAATTCCCACTCTCAGGGCAATGGGACGTGCGGGTGGATGCTACGGCAAATGGCCAGCATTACCAGCAAACGCAGCGGCTTGTGATTCCATGAGCCTCGCGCCATTCATCGCCGCCGAGGCCGATGGCAGACATAGCCTCAACCTGCTGGTCGATGGCATGCATTGCCCTTCCTGCGTAGCCATTATCGAAACCGCGCTCATGAAGCAGCCCGCCGTGAAGAACGCGCGCCTCAACCTCTCGACGCGGCGGTTGAAACTGGTGTGGGAGGGTGCAGAAACACTGGGTGAAAAATGGGTCGAGTTGATCAACACCATGGGCTATCGCGCCGTGCCGTTCGACCCGGAAACTGCCGAAACCGCTGAGAAAAAAGACGAGAAATTTCTGCTGCGCTGCCTCGCAGTAGCGGGTTTCGCGAGCGGTAATCTGATGTTATTTTCGGTACCGCTATGGAGCGGCGATGCCACGACCATGGGCGACGCCACGCGCACGCTGTTTCATTGGGTGCAGGCGGCGATTGCTATTCCCGCCATCAGCTATTGCGGCCTGCCATTCTACCGCTCTGCATGGCGCGCACTCAAACAACGCCACACCAATATGGACGTGCCGATTTCTGTCGCGGTGATTCTCGCCACGCTGATGAGCCTGTTCGAAACCATGACGCACGGCACGCATTCTTATTTCGATTCCGGGGTGATGTTGCTGTTTTTCCTGCTCATTGGCCGCTATCTCGAAGCGCGCGCCAAAGGCCGCGCCCGCAGCGCCGCGCAGGATTTGCTGCAGATGATGACCGGCTTTGCCACGGTACAAAAACCCGACGGCACGCAGGAGAAAATTCCCTTCTCCGAGATTCAGGAGGGCATGGTTCTCAGCGTGGCGGCAGGCGAAAAAATCAGTGCGGATGGCGAAATTCTCTCCGGCAGTTCGGAGCTTGATACCAGTCTCATTACCGGCGAAACCCTGCCACGGCCAGTGACTACAGGCACACAGGTTTTTGCAGGCACGCTGAATCTCGCTGCACCGCTGACGCTGCGGGTGACAAAACCGCACGCGCAATCGCTGCTCGCGCAGATTGTGAAGCTGATGGAAACCGCTGAGCAGGGACAGGCGCGCTATGTCACGCTCGCCGACCGCATTTCGCGCTGGTATACACCCGCGGTCCATGCGCTCGCTGCTGCGACATTTGCCGGGTGGATGTTATGGGGAAGTGCGCCCTGGCAAGTGGCGCTGCTCTATGCCGCCACGGTACTGATTATCACCTGTCCTTGCGCGCTAGGTCTCGCCGTACCGGTGGTGCAGGTACTCGCCAGCGGCAAGTTGATGCGCGGCGGCATTCTGCTCAAATCCGGCAGCGCGCTGGAGCGGCTTTCGGCCATCACCCACGCAGTATTCGATAAAACCGGCACGTTGACGCTTGGGAAACCCGCACTCACCTCTACCCATGCCGAAAGCGACATGCAGCTCGCCGCCTCGCTCGCTGCGCAGAGCAGACACCCGCTCAGTCAGGCGCTGGTGAAAGCCTATACGGGCGCGTTGTTGCCGCTTGAAGTGCGCGAGATAGCAGGCTGCGGGCTGGAAGCAGATGGAGTGAAGCTCGGCAAGCGCAGCTGGGCTACGCAACTGCCAGATGACGGAACGCCGGGGCTTGAACTATGGCTTACACGGGAGGGGCATGCGCCCGTGCAATTCACCTTTGCCGATGCGCTGCGAAGTGATGCTGCGGCAGTGATTGCAGCATTTTCTGCACGCGGTATCCGCACGCATCTACTATCGGGCGACCGCGAAGAAGTTACACGAACCATCGCCGAAACACTCGCCATAACGGAATATGCGGGCGCCCTGACACCATTGGAGAAAACCGAGAGAATCGCCGCCCTCAAGGCCGGTGGCGCACAGGTGCTGATGGTGGGAGATGGGCTGAATGACGCTCCCGCACTCGCCGCTGCCACTGTCTCGATTTCGCCAACCAGCGCGATGGATATCACACAGAACGCGGCAGATATTGTGTTTCAGGGCGAAACACTCCAGCCAGTACTGACAGCGCTCACGACCGCACAATCTTCGCAACGGCTGGTGAAAGAGAATTTCGCACTGGCCATTCTCTATAACGTGGTGGCTATTCCGCTTGCCGTAGCGGGATATGTGACCCCGCTGATTGCGGCAATTGCAATGTCGAGCTCGTCGCTATTGGTAATCGCCAACGCCATGCGCCTGACATGGACAAAGGAGCGTACATGAACATCCTGATTTACCTCATCCCCATCGCGCTGACGCTTGGCCTCGTGGGGCTTGCCGCATTCTTCTGGGCAGCGCGCAACAACCAGTTCGACGATTTGGACGGCGCCGCCCATCGCGTGCTACGCGACGACGACGAAACCACTTGAGGCGCGCGTTAGGCCGCTTTTTTGAGCAGGCTGTAGAGCGTATCTTTGAGGGTGAGGCGCTCTTTCTTCAACGCTTCCAGACGCTCATCCGACGCGGCTTCCGCCCCCGCCTCGATGCGGTGAACAGCGTGCGCGGCTTCATCGTATTGCGCGAAGAGTTTGGCAAAATGCGCATCCGCCGCTTTCAGGCGGTGGATGGTCTCGCGGTATTCGGGGAACTCCAGAACAAGGCTGTGATTTTCAAGTGGCATAACATCTCCTTTGTTAATAGAAACGAGCATAGTCCGTTATGCCTGTTTGAGATTGATATAAGTCAAGATGGGGGCGTTTCTTTGCGCTAGGTTGCGCCCAGAAATACAATACGGATTAACCACGTAAACTTGACTGTAAGGAGACTAAAATGAAGACACTACTCACCAGCGTTGCCCTGATTGCGCTGACCGCTGGTTCGGCATTTGCTGCAGGCGACACCAAAGCACCCAGCAGCGATTTCAAAGCTGGCGACATTCTGATTCGTGCACGCGCACTGGGCGTTGTGCCGGATGAGAGCAGCAGCATGAGCATCGCCGACGAGGTGAAGCTGAGCAACAGCTACGTGCCTGAGATTGATGCAACCTATTTCTTCACCCCCAACGTGGCTGCGGAAGTCATTGCTGCCGTAACGCCGCATAACGTGTCGACCACCGGCGGTGTGGATGCGGGTGATGTATGGCTGCTGCCGCCGACCGTGACCCTGCAATACCACTTCACACAGCTCAAAGGTGTGAAACCGTATGTGGGTGCGGGTATCAACTACACGCACTTCTATAACGCTGACCCGGGCGTACTGGGTGACGTGAAATACTCCGACAGCTGGGGTGGCGCGTTGCAAGCCGGTGCAGATTTCCCACTGGGTAATAACTGGTATGCGAACGTGGACGTAAAAAAACTCTATATCGACACCACCGCCAAATTCTCGAACGACACCATCCGTGCTGACGTGGATATTGATCCATGGGTTATCGGTATGGGCGTTGGCTATAAGTTCTAGTCATGACACGCTGCGAGATCACACCTCTCGGGCCACCCTCCAGCAAGGCCTGCTCGGGCAAGTGCAAAAGCACTTGTTCGAGCGCGCCGCGTGTTTGGGTGGTTACCGCCTGCGAAGGGATGATCTCGCTGTTTGAGAAAGACGTTCAGGGAAAGATGCATCCCCTGCATGGTCTGGATAGCGCCGTGTTTTCGTCGCTTGAGGCCTTCCAGAACGCGATAGAAAAGGCCGAAGACAGGCACAGATTCGACCAGCTTGTCATCATCGGCAGCGGTGGAGATATTGCTTGGGTGCATGCATCGCTTCCTTCATCTGCCACACGCCATATCGTTGCTGAAATAGAATACCCGCTCCTGCCTGCTTGGTTCAAGCAGCCGCAACCGCTGCCGAGCCTCGCCCGCGCCATTGAGGGTGTATTTAACGCCTGATGACTCTGGAATGTCTAGCTTGCGGCTTCTTCGATGTCGCAGCTGCCAGATTCCGAACAACTGCCGCAGACAAAATCACGTAGCTTGCCGATGTTGCCGATAGCGATATTGTGCCCGCTGACCACAATGCCAAGCGGTTTCAACTGCTGCTGGCTGCGCGAGAGGGTCTCGGGCTTCATGCCAAGATAGGCGGCGAGGATATGTTTCTCCACCGGTATCTGAAGCGTTTTGGCGCCATCCGCCTGCGTATGGCAGAGCCGCAGCAAAAAACATCCCAGCCGCTGCGCGGCGCTCATGGTGGTCATATGCTCCAGCTTTAACTGTGCCTGAGATGTGCGGGCATTCAACAATGCCATCACATGCGTGGAGATGGCACTGTTCTGGGCAATCACGCCACGCAGTGTGGCCGCCGGGATAGCCATCAGCTCGGCGTCGTTGCCCAGGACCTCGGCCGTATAGGGGTAGTTCGCATGAGGAAACAGCGCCGCTTCGCCAAAAATATCGCCCTCCGTACATAACCCGATGACAGTTTCCTTGCCATCCGGCGTTTGCCGCGTGAGCTTCACCCAGCCATGATACACCAGCCACAGGCACGAGGCTGCGTCGCCATGCGAAACCACACGGTCGTTGTTGAGAAATGCGCGGGTACGCAGCGACCCAGCGACACTGTCCCACACGGCCGGATCTCCGGCAAACAACGGGTGTGCGGCAATAGCGCCGTTTGATTTGGGCTGTGGTTTGTTCATGCGCGCAGTATAGGATGTCCATACAGAATGGCAATAGCAGAGGTTATTCCATTACTTTGTGGCATCCTTCGTGGCGAAGCCAGCAGTGACGAGGACTGCGAGCGCGGCGGTAGCGAGTTGTTCTTATGGAGAGAAACCCAGCAAGCTTCTGTTAATTTTTATTTAATGGCTGATATTGTGCACAGCACAATATGAAGCGGTCAGAATTTGCTTCCCAATATGTCCATTTCATGGTGTGTTCGCCCGCCATTACGGCATGGTCGCGATCAGAGGATAAAATGGCGCAGGCAGCATTGAAATCGGCAGACGTTTCGCTCGAAGATAAGTTCACGCTTGAAGAAGGCCAAGCCTATATGTCTGGGCTTCAGGCGCTTGCGCGTATCGCGATTGTACAGCGCCGCCGCGATATAGCGGCAGGTCTGAACACGGGTGGGTTCATTTCCGGCTATCGTGGTTCACCGCTCGGCGCGCTTGACCGCGAGTTGTCGCATGCTAACCGCTACTACAAAGATATGGACGTCAAATTTCTACCCGGCGTCAACGAGGACTTGGCAGCCACCGCCGTATGGGGCACACAGCAGGTGGGCCTTATCCCCGGTGCAAAAAAAGATGGCGTGTTCGGCATCTGGTACGGCAAAGCCCCCGGCGTAGACCGCAGCATCGACGTGATGCGACATGCGAGCGCCAACGGCACCGCGCCGCTCGGCGGCGTACTTGCCATCGTCGGTGACGATCATGGCTGTAAATCATCGACACTCTCCTGCCAGAGTGATCATGTGCTATATGCAATGCAGATGCCCCTGCTCTACCCTGAGAGCCTCTCGGAGTTTGTAGAATACGGGCTGCTCGGCATTGCCATGAGCCGCTATTCCGGCTGCTGGACGGCGCTGAAAGTCACCACCGCCACGGTAGAAACTTCTGGCACGGTAGATCTGACGCGCGAACAGCGCGAGATTTCCATGCCGACCGCAGATGAATTTACCATGCCGCCCGGCGGTCTCAGCATTCGTTTGAATGATGTGCCACGCGATATCGACTGGCGTCTGCAGAACTACAAGCTCTTCGCCTGCCACGCCTTTGCGCGCAAAAATAAAATTGACCGCATCGTGATGGATTCGCCCAAGCCACGCTTTGGTATCATCACCGCAGGAAAATCCTATGGCGATGTACGTCAGGCGCTCACCGATTTAGGCATTACCGATGACGTCGCGCGCGATATTGGCCTCCGCGTCTACAAGGTGGGTATGACATGGCCGATGGAGCCGCAGGGCATCAAGGCTGCTGTCGAGGGATTGGAAGAAGTACTGATCGTCGAAGAAAAGCGCGAGTTCATCGAATATCAGCTAAAACAGTTTGTCTATAACTGGGAAGCAGGACGCCGCCCCGCCACCATCGTCGGAAAATACGACGAAAAAGGCGATAAGCTGCTGCCACTTGAGAACGACCACTCAGTCGGCATGATCACGCATGTCATCTCCAAGCGCATTGCACGTTTCTATCACAACGACAAAGTGGAAACGGCACTGAAGTTTTACGACGACTATAATTTGCGCGAGAAGAACTACCTGCCCCCCTCGCAACGCAAACCGTATTATTGCTCCGGTTGCCCGCACAACACGTCAACCAAAGTGCCCGATGGTAGTTTCGCCATGGTTGGTATTGGTTGCCATTACATGGTGCAGTGGATGGATCGCAACTCGGCGCTGTGCACGCATATGGGCGGCGAAGGTGTGCCGTGGGTTGGTGCGGCACCGTTCAGCGACACCAAGCATATTTTTGCCAATCTCGGCGACGGCACCTATTTCCATTCTGGTGTGCTCGCTATTCGTCAATCTATCGCGGCGAAAGTGAACATCACTTACAAAATTCTCTATAACGACGCGGTAGCTATGACCGGCGGCCAAACGGTTGATGGTGAAATGCCCGTCTACCGCGTGGCACAGCAAGTGATCGCTGAAGGTGTCAGCAAATGCTGGATCGTGACCGAAAATCCCGAACTCTATAATGATCGCAGCAACATCCCGAGCGCGGTACGCATACTGCCTCGTCAATGGATGGATAACACCCAGAAAGAAGCGCGTGAAACGCCTGGCACGACAGTGATTATTTACGACCAGACCTGCGCTGCCGAAAAACGCCGCCGCCGCAAGCGCGGGAAATATCCTGACCCAGCCAAACGCGTGTTTATCAATAAAGCCGTCTGCGAAGGCTGCGGCGATTGCAGCGTGCAGAGCAACTGCATGGCCGTGCAACCTGTTGAAACGGAGTATGGCCGCAAGCGCGCCATCAACCAATCCATGTGCAACAAGGACTTCAGCTGCCTGAAGGGCTTCTGCCCCTCATTCGTCACCGTACTTGGTGGCGAACCAAAGAAAACCAAAGCAGGCTCGGTGGACGATATGTTCAGCATGATTCCCGATGCGGCGGTGCCGGAAATGGGCAACGACGCCTACAACATCATGGTCACCGGCATCGGCGGCACGGGTGTACTCACCATCGGTGGGCTACTGGGCATGGCCTCGCATCTCGAAGGCAAGCATTGCCGCGTGCTGGATCAAACCGGCCTCGCGCAAAAAGGCGGTGAAGTGCTTTCGCATGTCCGCCTTGCGAAAAGCCTCGATTCTATCAGTACCGGCCATATCACCACCGGCGGATCTGATTTGCTGCTGGCATGTGACGTGGTGGCCTCGGTCGGCAAAACAGCGCATGAAACGCTGAACCCTGCGCGCACGAAAGCTATCATCAACACCGACAACACCCCCGTTGCCGAATTCGTGACCAACAACAATGTCGATTTCCACCAGGCGCAGGTGCGTGGCGAAATTCTTGCCGCGACGGTGAAAGACGGCCAGCATTTCGTTCCTGCATCGTCTTATGCGATGGTGCTGATGGGCGATGAAATCGCTACCAACGTCTTCATGCTTGGCTATGCGTGGCAGCAAGGCCTGATACCACTCTCCCGCGCGAACATCGAACGGGCGATTGAGCTGAATGGTGTAGCGATTCCAGCCAACAAAAAAGCGTTCAACTTCGGCCGTCTCGCGGCGCATAATCCGCAAGCGATCGAGAAAATGATGGCCGATGTACGCGGCGAGGTGCAGGAAGAGCCAGTGGCGCAAACGCTGGAAGAGATCATCCGAAAACGCACGGCGTATCTCACCGACTATCAGGACGCCGCCTATGCCGCGCGTTACAGCACAGCGATTGCCGGAATCAAAGCCGCCGAAGCAGCGCTCGAAAGTACGAAGGCGACGGAAGCTGCCGCGCGGTTCTACCACAAACTGCTCGCCTATAAAGATGAGTATGAAGTGGCACGGCTTTATACGGACGGCAACTTCCTGAAGGAACTGAAAGCAACTTTCCAGGGCGATTACAAAATCCGCTTCAACCTCGCTCCACCGATCATGGAACAGAATGATCCTGCCACGGGGCGCCCGCGTAAGCGCGAGTTCGGTGCGTGGATGCTGCCTGTCTTCGGTATGCTGGCGAAGTTCAAGTTCCTGCGCGGCACAAAGCTCGATATTTTCGGCTACCACCACGACCGCCGCGCTGAGCGCAAACTCATTGCGGACTATGAGGCGGATATGGCGCTAGTACAAAAAACGCTACGCAGCGACACGCTGGAGATTTGCGCTGAACTGCTTTCTGTGCCGGATGAGATTCGCGGCTATGGCCCCGTCAAGGATGCAAGCCTTAAAAAAGCGCAAGCCAAACGCGCGGGGCTACGTGCGATGCTTGAAGGCGGCGTCACACACGCGCAGAAGAAAGCGGCTTAGCGAATATAATACTTCCGGCCAGATTCCATCGCCCATGTGGCACCTTGCGCGTGAGAGGCTGGAGTGAGTAGACCGTCCCTGCGTGTCATTGCGCTGGCGGGGAATTGTTCTGTCATCACGAGCCGTAGGTAAGGAAGCTCACCTTCTACAATCACATGGCTCTTGCGGCCAACATCAATCGATTCCACAAGCTTTGACCATACCCGAAGGCGCTCGGCAACATCTGTCCCCGCCGCATGCATTGCATCCAGCGCATTGAATACTTTAAGTTGATAGGGATTGAGCCGCATCACGCGCTCGCCCACAAACAACAGTGCTCCTTCGCGCCGATAAACCGTCCATGGATGCATATGGTTAAACGGCTCGATACTGTGGCGAATGCTGAAGTTTGGCATATCGATCCGCCCCTCAATGCGCAGCACCATTACTGCTTCCATTGTCAGTGGCAGCCCCAAATTCAACGCATCATAATTGGTAAGCGCGGAAACCTCCGCATGAGTAAATCGTTTCGTGTGCGGTGCGACGCCATTCTCACTAGGAGGAAACGTGACTTCTATCCCAATCGCATCATGGTGGAATGGCGCGCTCATGGCTGCGACTGCTCCATATTATTCGCGCGCATGGTAAACCGCACGTCAATGCGGCGATTTGGATCAAGCACATAGGTCACCACCGGACGACGATCCGCATAGGCACTCACACCCACCAGTGGCTGATGATTGGGGTTCATAATCGCCTGCTCCAATTCAGGGGCTGCTTCCATCATTTTTTTATACACCGCGATAGAACGGAACGCCGAAAGCTCCCAGTTTGTAAATCCTTGGGGACTGTTAAACGGTCGATTATCCGTATGTCCTTCCACCAGCACCGTATCGAGCATCACCGGTTGTTTCTCCCACTTGCAGGGACTGGTGGATTCCGACGCGCAAGGCAGAATTTCCTGCATCACTATCGCCAGCGATTCAACTGCCTTCTGGCCTTCTGGCAGTAACGTCCACTGGCCAGAATCAAACAGAAGCGATTCAGGGAGCCTCACTACACCATTTGTAAAATCAAGCGTCACAGGCGTACCGCGCTCTTTCATGCGTCGCTCAATCTCACGCAGAATATTCGCACGTATTTGCTCGGTAATAATGACAGGCTTTGACGTTTCCGACTGCTTCATATTCAGCGCGAACACCATCAGTAGCAGGATAAAAAGAAAGATAACCCCCACTAGTAAATCAGTGAACGAGGTGAAGAAATGCTCAGTGGATTCTTCCGTATCTTGGCTCATGCTAGCGGCTCTGGTTCAGCTGAAGCGTCACTTCCGTCGCAATATCCTCGGCAAGACGTGCATAGCCGCGCGTGGTTTGCTCCTGCGCGATCAGCCACTGGTAAAGCAACTGCTCGGTGGTGATCAGCTGCGTACGATTCTCCATCGCCGAACAGAAGTGGTGAATCTGCATATTTACCCGGTTCAACCATGCTTTCTGAATGAACGAGAGAACAATGCTCAGCGAAATCCCAGCTACGGAGCTGATGAATTTCAGACTCGCCACATCAAGCAGCTGTACAAGCGCTTGCTGAGTGTGGGTGATATCCACCCCTTGCCCCAACCCGTTAGCGGCAATTGCGATTGCCGCAACGAGGCCGATGAAGGTAAAAAACAGGCCAAGGCTGATAAGATAACCCGGCATTGCCGTGTAAAGCCGTAAGTTGATGCGTGGCGCAACGAGACTGCTTGTGTTAAAAAATTCCTGCGGACGACGCGTAATACGCACCAGCAGTCGCGCACTATCGAGCACCACAGTTTTTGAAAATTCTACCCACGGATTGGTGAAAAGGGATTCTTTACTGAAACGATCACCCAGGCTCTCGAATTGCTCATAAAACGCTTCTGAATTCGTTGTAGATTCGATGATACCCGTCGCCCGCGTTACCGCAACACGTACCGCGTTTAAGCGCACCCAGCCCTCCAGCATCGCATAGAGAAATGCAAGTAGAATAACCCCACAGAACACATACGGAGCATTCGGCGAAGAAAGGAAGTTAATGATCGACAGCCACACAGGTCACCTCACAGGTTAAAGAGCCGCATTTTCTAGCAGCATCCCAGAAAAAGACCAGATTTTTAGCTTAATAACTGCTCTAGTCGGTGGTGGGAGATGGAAAATTGGGTTTTGCTGGCAGTGATTTGGGCGAGCAGTGCGGTGCGTGAATCAGGCGTGAGGGGGGCGGATTTCGTAGCCACGATCATCACGTTTTTAGGCGTGTGTGCATCGGCGATGAATTCGAATAGGTTAGTGCGGTAGCCATGGAGTTCGATCAGCTGTGCGCGCATGCCGTCGGTTACCATTTCGGCAATGCGCTCGACATAGGTGCCGTATTGCATGAGGAACGCGAGCGGGTGCGCGGCAACCGCAGGCGCCATCGCGCGGCGGATTTGTTTGTGGCAGCACGGCGCCACCACAATGAGCGCCGCCCCCGCGCGGATGGCTTTGTGGATCGCGTCATCCGTCGCGGTGTCGCAGGCGTGCAGCGCGATAACGATATTCGCCCCCGTGCAGTCATAGTCCGCGATGCTGCCTTGGGCGAAACGCAGACCGGAGAATTGCGCGGCGTTTGCGATGTTGTTGCACTGGTTCACGAGGTCGACACGGGTTTCCACGCCTGTGACCTCGGCTTTCATGCCGCGCGTGTTGACGAGATGGTCGTAGAGCGCAAACGTGAGGTAGCCCTTTCCGGCGCCCATATCAACAATACGCACCGATTCGCGCTGCGGCAGTTGTTTCACCAACCCGTCGAGAATCTCGATATATTTATTGATCTGGCGAAATTTATCCTGCGCGTTTTTGTAGACATCTCCCTTCGCATCCGTGAGCCCGAGCGCCTGCAAATACGGCTTGTTGCGGCTTTCGACGAGGCGGTTCTTGGCGCGGTCATGCGACAAGGCTGGCGCTTCGGTATGGGTGGGCGGGTGCTCGCTCAGTCGCCACTGGTCGCCCGTTTGCGCGAGATGCAGGTCGGCCGATTGGGTATAGAGTTTGGCCTGTGCGAATTGCGCGCCGAACAGCTCGGCAAGCAGTGCGAGGCTCTCGTGTGGGGGATAATTTTTTACCACATCCCGCGTTTTATGGTGATAGGTAAAGCTGAGCATCAGCGTGCGTTTCACGCTGATGGGACGGATGTCGATGGATTTGAGGTCGCCCGCTTCTGACGTCGGTTTGCTGAGGGTTGCCTTTACAAAGCGCGCCTCTGCCACCGCATCGCCCAGCGCAGCGAGCCAATCGCGAACTGTTGAATTTTCTGCCATAGCGCCTCATTAAGCGCGTGACGGCCACCTTGCAAGCGCGCAAAGGTTGGATTTGCCAAAAATGCTGGTATGGATGGGGCATGAATGATGTTCCCCTCCATGCTATTTATGGCGCGCCACCACGGCAATTGGTGGATGTGCCAGCTGACGCCGTGCAGCTCTCGCCGCTGATGCCAGGGGCGCTTGCGCTCGAAAACTGCGTCGAGGGCAGCCTCGCCAGCGCGGTCATTGCCGCGCCGCCGGGAACGCTGGAACGCTGCTATGTGCTCGCGGGCGTGCTGCAGGCACTGGCACCCGGTGCGCCGCTCACCGTGTTGGCGCTGAAGGACAAAGGTGGCAGCCGTATTGCGGATGAGCTGCGTGGCTTCGGCTGCGATGTCACTGAAACCTCGCGCAGCCATTACCGCATTTGCGCCGCCACACGCCCCGCAGTACTGAGCGGCATCGCCGAAGCGCTGGATGCAGGGGCGATGCAACAGCACCCCGCACACGGGCTATGGACACAGCCGGGCATTTTCAGTTGGGATCGCGTGGATATGGGTAGCGCGCTGCTGCTCGCGCATCTGCCGCCGCTGGCGGAAAAAGGTGCAGATTTCGGCTGTGGACTGGGCGTGCTGAGCCGTGCAGTGCTTGCCTCGCCGCAGGTGAGTGCGTTGACGCTGATGGATATCGATCGTCGCGCGGTGGAAGCAGCGAAGCGTAACATCGCCGACCCGCGCGCACAGTGTGTGTGGGCGGATGTGCGGCAGAACAACCTCGCCGATAGCAGCCTTGATTTCGTGGTGATGAACCCGCCCTTTCACGAGGTTGGCATCGAAGATAAATCGCTCGGTCAGGCGTTCATCACGCAAGCCGCGCTGGTGCTGAAACCGGGTGGCGCGTGCTGGCTCACTGCCAACCGCCATCTGCCGTATGAGGCGCTACTTCAGAGCTGCTTCCGCAACGTGCGCCGAGTGGCCGAGGCGGATGGATTCAAAATTTTCGTGGCGGAGAAATAAGATGAACGCACCAACCATGCGCCTTGACCGACTCCTCGCCAGCATGGGCTATGGCTCGCGCCGCGAGGTGGATGCGCTGGCCTATGCCGAACGGATCACACTCGATGGCGCACCGCTGCTGGATGCGGATCTGCGCATCGCGCTAACGCCGGATTTGCCCGCGCGGGTGATGTTGGACGGCGCACCGCTCGACCCGCTGCCGGGCATGGTGGTAATGTTGCACAAGCCTGTTGGCGTAACCTGCTCGCACAAAGAATCCGGCGCGCTGATTTATGATTTACTGCCCACACGCTGGAAGCGCCGCGACCCTCAGCTCTCCAGCATCGGGCGGCTGGATAAGGAAACCTCCGGCCTGCTGCTGCTGACGGATGACGGCGCGCTGCTGCATAAAATAATTTCGCCGAAACATCATGTGGCGAAGGCGTATCATGTGACTCTCGCGCGGCCACTCAATGGCGACGAGGTAGCCATTTTTGCCGCCGGAACGCTGATGCTAGAGCGCGAAGAGAAGCCGCTTCTGCCCGTGGAAATGGAAGTGCTTTCGCCCACCAGCGCGCGCGTGGCGCTGCATGAGGGGCGCTACCATCAGGTACGCCGCATGTTCGCTGCGGTCGGCAATCATGTAGAAGCCTTGCACCGCGAACGCATCGGCAGCCTCGCCCTGCCACCAGACCTTGCTGCTGGAGATTTCCGCATACTTGCAGCCGATGACATCGCCCAGATTTTTGACAAGTAACACTTCAGCTAGACATCATCTAATGCCGCTATGCTTCCCCTATCGTTGTCGAACAAACCTAGGAGGCACCCATGTCGAATATTTTCTCGAAATCCGCCCTGTATGCGGCTTTTGCCAGCGGTCTATTCCTCAGCAACAGTGCATCTGCGGGACCATATGATGGCCATCATCATCGCCATTCCGGCGTTACAGTAAATTTCTCGAACGGCTATTATCCTGCACCATACATGCCACGCTATTATACCCGCCCACATCATTATTACCGCCCGCATTTTGTTCACATGCCGATGATGCCTTATTACGCACCGCGCCATTACAGCTCCACCTACTATTTCCAATCTGCGCTGATGACACCGGATGCCTATGACGCCTTTGAATATGCCACACCGGGTTCGCGGGTGATACTCAAACATTCGATGAATAACGGGGCTTACTCGCTCACCCCCGGTCGCGTGATATCTACCGAGGGGCGCTACTGCCGTGAATATCAGGCGAAGGTGATGGTGAATAGCCGCCTTCAGAACGGCTATGGCCAAGCCTGCCGTCAGCCAGATGGCAGTTGGGAGATTATCAGCTAGCCGCGTTTTTTATCCGCCGGGTAGACGCCGAGCACGGTCACTTTCTGCGTGAAGAAGCCTAGTTCTTCAATCGCGAGCTGCACTGGGCGCTGGCGCGGGTGGCCTTCGAACGTCATGAAAAACTGTGCGCTGCCCGTGCCCGCCTGAATATAGCTCTCGAGCTTGAGCATGTTCACCCCATTGGTCGCGAACCCGCCGAGGGATTTATAGAGCGCCGCCGGAATATTGCGCACGGTAAAAAATAAACTCGTCAGCACCTTGCCATCTTCCGGCTCGGGGTCGACCGGCTCGCGCGCGACAGTCACGAACAGAGTTGCGTTGTCATTTGCATCCTGAATCCCATCCGCCAGTTTGGTAAGCTGATACAATTCTCCCGCGAGTGCAGAGCAAATCGCCGCTTTGCTTTTGTCACCCCATTGCACCACGTCATGCGCTGCGGTGGCGGTGTTACCGTGGATATGCTCCGCAAGCTGATGCTCGTGAATAAAGTTGCGACACTGCATCAGCGCCTGATGATGCGAGTACACTTCCTTCACATCCGCCAGCGTCGCACCGGGTACGCCATAGAGATGATGCTCGATCGGTTCGATATGTTCCTCGACGATGCTGAGGCTGGTTTCTGGCAACAGGTTATGAATCTCCGCCACACGCCCGGCATGGCTATTTTCAATCGGCACCATGCCATATTTCGCGCGCCCCTCTTCCACCGCCTTAAACACCTCCATAAATGAGGCGAGTGGCAGCGTCGTCATATACGGGTGATTGCGGCGGCAAGCCAGATCGGCATTGGCTCCGGCGACACCCATGAAGGCGATCGTGTGTTCGGCGTCGATAGTGCTAGACATTTTTTGCTCCCAATCCTACATATACCGCATGTTTCCTAGGGTTAAACCCGCTGCAACGCAAGAGTGATATGGCCTCGATCGAAAAAATAACGACCCAAGCACCTGCCACGACAGGCTACTGGCACGCCGACTCGTGGCGCGAGCGCGAAATCAAACAGCAACCGAGCTACCCGGATGCTGCTGACGTCGCCCGTGTGGAGCGCATACTCGCCGGGCTGCCGCCGCTCGTGTCGTTCGATGAAATCCGCGCACTGAAATCCGAACTCGCACAAGCCGCGATGGGCAATGCGTTCCTGCTGCAAGGGGGCGATTGCGCTGAGAGCTTCGCCGAGTTCAACGAAACCAACTTGCGTCATTTCTTCCGCGTACTCATCCAGATGACCATCGGGTTGATGTATGGCGCGGGTTCACCCGTGGTGAAGGTCGGTCGCATCGCCGGGCAATTTGCCAAACCACGTTCGGATGCAATGGAAACCAAAAACGGCGTCGCGCTTCCCAGCTATCGTGGCGACATGGTCAACGGCATGGAGTTCGAGGCCGACGCACGCGTGCCGGATCCTGACCGTCTGGTGCAGGCCTATTACCAATCTGCTGCGACGCTAAACTTTCTGCGTTCGCTCGCGCGGTCGGGTTACGCCGCGCTGCCACGCGTGGCGAAGTGGAATATGGATTTCGTTTCCGGTTCGCCGCAGGGGCGTCACTTTCAGCAGATTGTCGAGCGCATCAATGACTGTCTCGACTTCATCAGCGCGACGGGCATGAATCTCGAAAACTCGGAAGAACTTTCCGAAGCGCGTTTTTACACCTCGCATGAATCGCTGCTGCTCAATTACGACGCATGCCTCACCCGCCGTGACAACAACACCGGCGAATATTACGCAGGCTCCGCGCATATGTTGTGGATCGGTGATCGCACACGCAACCCGGACGAAGCGCATGTGGAATTCCTGCGCGGCGTGGCGAACCCCATCGGCTGCAAAGTCGGACCGAGCATGACGCCGGAAGATTTAATCCGCCTCTGCGACACGCTGAATCCGAACAACGAAGCGGGACGCCTCACGTTTATTTCACGCATGGGCGCAGAGAAAGTGGAGCAGTTTTTGCCATCACTCGTGAAGCTCCTCAAGAACGAAGGCCGTCATGTTGTGTGGAGTTGTGACCCCATGCATGGCAACACCATCAAATCGCCGAACGGATTTAAAACCCGCAAGTTCACCGACATTCTTTCCGAGGTGCGGAAATTTTTTGCCATCCATCACGCAGAAGGAACGCATGGCAGTGGCGTGCATTTCGAAATGACCGGGCAGGACGTCACGGAATGTCTGGGTGGTGCGCAGGCAATTTCCGAACTCGATCTCTCCAACCGTTACCACACGCATTGCGACCCGCGTCTCAACGCATCGCAATCGCTGGAGCTGGCATTCCTCATCGCCGAGCTGCTGAAAAAACAGAAGTGAGATCGTGAGTGTGAATGGTGAGTAGCGACTTCTACCATTCCGTCTTATTCAAAAAATCATTTCGTAAAATTACTGCGCTTCATTTTGTGCGCTCATGAAATAAAATTCATCACTCACTACTTAAAATTCACTACTCACCATTTCATCGCCGCTGCAATTTTTGTTGCAGTGTTGCAACAAAATTATTTTGTTCGGAAAAAAATAATCCTCTTGCGATTCTTTACTGCAATCATTCGTAGAAAAACGAAATCAATTATGAGTAACTGGCCTTGTTGTTAACCTTTTTATGGAGAGTACCATGGCTGTAGCCAAAAAGAAGACCGCTGCTAAAAAACCTGCTGCAAAGAAAACCGCTGCTAAAAAACCAGCTGCGAAAAAAACTGTAGCTAAAAAAGCAGCAACGAAAGTTGTAAAGTCGGCAAAAAAGCCGGCTGCTAAAAAAGTAGCTAAGAAGAAGTAGTTCTTCTCGCACACTAGACGAAAGGGCGGCTTTTTAGCCGCCCTTTTTTTGTGGCCCGCGCCGGGCAGGCATATTTCTACACACAACAAAAAAGGCCGCAGATAACTCCGCGGCCTTTGGTATGTGAGTGCGAGGTCAGTAGACCGAGCGATTCAACCGGCGCGCCATGGAATTTTCAGGAGAAAATTCCGGGCGCAATGAAACAGAAAAAGGGGCGCATTTTTGCGCCCCTTTTAAAACTAAGCTTCTTGTGCTTCGCCGCCTTGACGCTTGCGACGCATCGACTTACCGGCCATTTCATATTGGTCGGACATGTCTTCGCCAGTTTCCTGGTTCACCACTTTCATGGAGAGGCGAACCTTCCCACGACCGTCGATCTCCAGCACTTTTACTTTCACCATGTCACCTTCGTTCACCACATCGGTCACTTGGTTGACGCGGTGGTCAGCCATTTCCGAGATGTGCACGAGGCCATCAAGCCCGCCGAGGAAGTTGACGAACGCACCGAAATCAACAATGCGCACGACTTTACCGTCGTAGATCTTGTTGATCTCAGGAACCGCCGTGATGCCCTCGATCCATTTTTGCGCAGCCTCGGCAGCTTCGCCGGTGGTTGCAAAAATGTTGATCGTGCCGTCTTCACCGATATCGATCTTGGTGCCGGTGGTCTCGGTGATTTCACGAATCACTTTCCCGCCGGAGCCAATCACCTCACGGATTTTGTCGACTGGAATCTTGATCGTGGTGATGCGCGGCGCCATTTCCGACATCTCACTTGGAGCGGTCAGCGCTTTGCTCATTTCACCGAGGATGTGCAGACGACCTGCTTTTGCCTGGTGGAGTGCCACTTTCATGATCTCTTCGGTGATGCCTTGGATTTTGATATCCATCTGCAGCGAGGTCACACCGTTGGTGGTGCCCGCCACCTTGAAATCCATATCGCCGAGGTGATCTTCGTCGCCCATGATGTCGGAAAGCACGGTGTAGTCCTTGCCTTCAAGCACGAGGCCCATCGCGATACCCGCGATCGGCGACTTGAGTGGCACACCCGCATGCATCATCGCGAGGCTTGCACCGCACACGGTTGCCATCGACGACGAACCATTCGATTCGGTAATCTCCGACACCACGCGAATGGTGTAGGGAAAGCTTTCTTTCGCTGGCAGCATCGGACGAACTGCACGCCATGCGAGTTTACCGTGACCGATTTCACGACGCCCTGGCGGACGCAGCGGAGATGCTTCACCTACCGAGTAAGGAGGGAAGTTATAATGCAGCATAAAATGCTCGTCATACGCGCCTTCGATGGCGTCGATGAGCTGCTCGTCCTGCGAGGTGCCGAGTGTGGTGACGACAATCGCTTGCGTCTCGCCACGGGTGAACAGCGCCGAACCATGCGTGCGTGGTAGAATGCCCACTTCACAGGTGATCGGACGAATCTGCTCCGGATTACGACCATCGATACGGTGCTTGTCTTTTGCAATCGCCGTACGAACGATGTCTTGCTCCAGTTTCTTGAGCACGTTGCCCACGAGTTTCTCGCCATACTGGCCAGCCTCGGTGCCAACGAATTTTTCCTTCACGGCTTTTTTCGCTGCGTTGATGGCATTCACGCGCTCTTGCTTTGCGGTGATTTTATACGCCGCACGCAGAGGTTCCTCTGCAATCGCTTTCACGCCGCTTTTCAGTTCCGCAGGATATTCTGCTGCGGTGAAATCCCATGGCTCTTTCGCCGAAGATTCCGCGAAAGCAACGATGAGATCCAGCACCGGCTGGAAGCTTTTATGCGCGAAAGTCACGCCGCCAAGCATTTGCTCCTCGGAGAGTTCCTGCGCTTCAGATTCCACCATCAGTACCGAGGTACGCGTACCCGCCACGATGAGGTCGAGCGTCGATTCCGCCGCTTGCGACTTCATCGGGTTGAGCACGTATTGACCGTTAATGTAGCCGACTTTCGCCGCACCAACCGGGCCCATGAACGGCACGCCGGAAATGGCGAGCGCCGCCGAAGCACCGATCATCGCCGGGATGTCGGAATCGTTTTCAAGGTCATGGCTGAGCACGGTGCACACGACTTGCACATCGTTATAGAAGCCTTCTGCGAACATCGGGCGGATCGGGCGGTCGATGAGGCGCGAAACGAGCGTTTCTTTCTCGCTTGGGCGGCCTTCACGCTTGAAGAAGCCACCTGGGATTTTCCCGGCAGCGTAGGTTTTTTCGATATAAGTCACGGTGAGCGGGAAGAAATCGATATCCGGCTTCGGTTGTTTTGCAGCAGTGACTGCGCAGAGTACGACGGTTTCGCCGTAGGTCACGAGAACCGCACCATCGGCTTGGCGGGCGATGCGCCCAGTTTCGAGGGTCAGCGTGCGGCCGCCCCATTCCATTGATTTTTTAGTAACGTTAAACATGGTCGTGTAGTCCTTTCATTTCCCCCATCCCTTCTACGCATTCTCCCTATGAGATGCGCGACCGCAAAATATATCTCTCTATCTTCCGCGATTCCAACCAGGCGGGAGCCTGTGGTTGTGCGTTATCCAATATTCCCACCACCCGCACCCGTGGTGAAAATAAAGAGGCCACCGATTAAGGTGGCCCCGTTATGTGTTACTTACGAATGCCCAGCTTCTCGATGAGGACACTGTAGCGTTTTGTATCCTTGCCCTTCAGGTAGTCGAGCAGGCTACGACGTGCGCTTACCATTTTCAGCAGGCCGCGACGCGAGTGGTGGTCTTTTTTGTGGCCTTTGAAATGCTCGGTGAGGTTCGTGATACGCTCGCTCAGGATGGCGATTTGTACTTCCGGCGAACCGGTGTCGCCTTTGCCGGTAGCGTGTTCTTTAATCAGCGCAGCTTTGCGCTCAGCAGTGATGGTCATGGTACTTCCTCTCGACATCGGGTTAAGTGTTTAGCAGCCGAACCGAAATCACCTGATTTCCTTCCACTCGCGCCAGCCCCACCAATTGCCCCTGATGCAGCACCGCAAGCAGTGGCGTATCAGGATAGTGAGAAGCCAACGTTACCCGTTGACCATGGCGCAGTGTGTTCACCTGCCCGCCCTCCAATGCCAGTGCCGGGATGTCGTCCAGCGCGGCGTGAAGCGGCGTAAGCCCGAGGAAAGCTTCTCCCCCAAGCGGTGGCGCGTTATGCACCGATTCGGCCAGAAAATCCAGCGAAATCGCATCACGATCGGTGAAGGGCCCCACCGCTGCCCGGTGCAGGCGCGAGATATAGCCCTCCGAGCCCAGCGCATGCGCAATATCACGACCTAAGCTCCTGATATATGTACCTTTGGATACTTTGGCGCGAAATTCCGCGGTTTTCAAAGTGGGTAAGCCCTCACCCGGAGCGCCCCAAAGCGCTCCGACCTCTCCCAAGGGAGAGGTAACCGAGTGTGCGTTATTGTTTGAATACAAGAGGTGACGCGGCGTCACCTCTCCCTTGGGAGAGGTCTGAATTTGCTCTTGGGCAAATTCAGGGTGAGGGCTGGCGCAGGAAAACCCCAAAAACTCCAGCGCATAAATCGTCACTGGCCGCGGCTGAAGCACCACCTCCTCCCCCGCGCGGGCAAGGTCGTAGGCGCGTTTTCCGGCAACTTTGAGGGCGGAATAAGCCGGGGGAAGCTGCATCACCGTGCCGGTGAAGGCAGGTAAGATACTGCGTATCTCGGTTTCCGTTGGAATCTTATCCGAGGTCGCGACCACCTCCCCTTCCGCGTCATCCGTCGCGCGACGCTCGCCGAAGGTCACGGCAAATTCATAGGTTTTCTTGGCATCCATCAGCAGATTCACGCATTTGGTGCCCTCGCCGAGCGCGAGTGGCAGCACGCCCGTAGCCAGCGGGTCGAGCGTCCCCGCATGGCCGATTTTCTGCGGCCTCAGCAGCCACTTCACCTTATTCACCGCATCCGCAGAGGTGATGCCCAGCGGCTTAGAGAGATTAATCCAGCCGTTGATGGCGTTTTTGTTTTGTTTTTTCATAGTTTAATTCTGTCATCTCCACGCAAACTGCGCTGCCGATGTTATTTCTTTTTTATACTGACATGAATCTTTTCAATGCCAAGCTCTTGCCATTTTCCTTGACGGAAGTTTGGCCACCCGCGCAAGTTTCCCAAAACATTCGATGATTCTTTAAACTTATTTGCCTTCCAAATACTCTTGTCTCTGAGCCCATCAGAATAAAAAGTTTCTATTTCTGCAACACGGTGAACGAGCAACTCATTTTTAAAATCTGCTGATTTTTTTGGATCTAGCGTGATTGGTAAAACATTTGTTTTAGGTGCGCGGCTACCAACGCGCGTTGTATTTTTTCTAACATTCGACTCTAGAATGTCAGGCATGGGCTCCCGCCAGCAATCGACAT
>JBIIEL010000004.1:0-74147 GCA_044237845.1 Rickettsiales bacterium
TTAGATGTTTAGTAATATTCGCTACGTGTTGCTCACCGCCACCCGTGACCGCTTATTTTTGGGGTTACTCATCGGCGTACTGGCCGCGGCCTATGTATCGAGTGTGCTTGGCTCTACCGCGATGCTCGAGGCTGAACAAATGACACTCAGCTTCACCGCCGCAAGTGCGCGCGTGATTATCATGGTTGGGCTGATTGTGTTTGTCGGCTTTCACATGAAAAATGCGTTTGATGCGCGGGAAATCGATGTGCTGCTCTCGCGGCCGATTTCACGCACCTCGCTGGTGATGTCGTACTGGCTTGGCTTCGCCGTGGTGGCAACGCTGCTCGTGGTGCCGACGCTGGTACTGGTGGCGATCATTGGCGCCATCAACCAGACGGGTTATTTGCTGTGGAGCGCGAGCCTCTATTTTGAATCGCTGCTGGTGATTTCGATCACGCTGTTTGCTGCGCTTACACTTCGTAGTGGAGTGGCGACGGTGCTCACTTCACTTGCCATGTACACGCTCTCACGGATGATGGGATTCTTCCTGGCGACGACGGGATCCGCCGCGCTATTTGCGAGCACCGAGGTGAATCTCGGCGCCAAATGGCTGATGTCGGCCATCTCAACGGTCATTCCGCGTCTCGACTTTTTTGCCAAAAGCCAGTGGCTGATTTATGGTGCTAAATCCTACGATGATCTCTGGCTATTCCTGATGCAGGCGGCGGTATTTATTCCACTGCTTATTGCTGCCTCCGTCATCGATTTTAAACGCAAACAGTTTTAGCCTATGCGGCTGCTTCGCGCAAAACCCCACGCACATGCTGATCGGGCGATCATGCGCGCCCCAGCGATGCGGCTTGCCATCACGGTGTTCACCGTTCTTTTAGCGCTGCAAGTGGCTTTTTGGTACAACACGCGCGAGATTCGCCCAGAGATGGATATTGTTCCTGCTGTGCCCGGTGAACGCACGGTGCATGCGCTTTCGTTCGGTGACACAGAGGCGTTCTTCCGCCTGCATGCCCTCGGTATTCAAAATGCGGGCGATACATTTGGCCGCTTCACCGCGCTCTATAAATATGATTTTAAAAAGCTCGGCGCATGGTTCCATTTACTCGACACGCTCAACAACCAGTCGAACTATTTGCCTGCGCTTGGCAGTTATTATTTCAGCCAGTCGCAAAACCCGTCGGATGTACGCTATATTGTGGCCTATCTCGACCAGTACACGCGTGGCCGCGAAAAAGAGAAATGGTGGTGGGTGGTGCAGGCGTCATACCTCGCGCAACATAAAATGGGAGATCTCGACCTCGCACTCGCGCTCGCCAAGCGGCTTGAGGGCATTCGCGGTATTCCCATCTGGGCGCAGCAGCTTCCAGCCTTCATTCACGAGCAGCGCGGCGAGTTTGATGATGCGGCCGCTATTATCGATGGCGTGTTGAAACATCCTGAAGAATTCAACCAAGGTGAATTGAATTTTATGCGTCATTTTGTCGATGAACGTATCGGCCGCCTCGACAAGGTAAAGAAAGAGCTCGACGCAATCCAGAAGTTCAAAGACGAACAAAAAGCCAAAGGCGTGCCCGACGTGGTGCCTATGGGCCCGCCGCCGGATGTCGGCGCACCGACGATGAACTGACGGCTACTTCTTCTTCAGCTTTTTTCCTGCGCCGGCCACGACGCCGTAGCAATGTGCGTCGCTGGGGAACTTGCCCGCCCGCACCTCGGCAGCGTAGGAAGTAGCGGCATCCGTGATGCGGGTGCGCAGGTCGTCGTATTTTTTTACGAAGCGCGGTGCATGGGTGAACATGCCCAGCATATCATCGACCACCAGCACCTGACCGTCGCACGCGGGTGAAGCGCCAATGCCAATAGTGGGCACGGCAAGCGTGCGGGTGATTTCCGCCGCGAGCGGTTCGATGACGCCTTCGACAACAACGGCAAAGGCACCGGCTTCGGCCACCGCCCGTGCTGCGGCGAGGATGGCGACATAACTTGCGTCGTCTTTCCCCTGCGTTTTGAATCCGCCCATCTGGTGCATATGCTGTGGCATGAGACCGATATGTGCCATCACTGGAATCGCGCGTTCCGAGAGAAAACGAATCGTCGTCGCCATCTCTGCACCACCTTCGAGCTTCACGGCGGCGCAGCCGGTTTCCTGTATCACCCGTGCGGCGCTTTGGAAGGCTTGCTCGCACGAGGCCTGATAGCTACCGAAAGGCAAGTCAACAATCACTGGCACGCCGCCTGCGCCACGCACCACGGCGGCACCATGCGCGATCATCATGTCGAGCGTCACGGGAAGGGTGGAGGGCAGGCCATAGACCACCATGCCGAGCGAATCGCCGACGAGTAACATGTCGCACTGCGGCGCGATGAGTTCGGCCATCGGCGCTGTGTAGGCGGTGAGCACCACGAGCTTCTCGCCGCCCTTGCGGGCGCGGATGGCGGGGATATTACGCGCGTTGTTTGAGCTGTTCGCTGGCGCCTTGGACATGAGTATCCTCATTCGCATGGGAGTGATCGTCGCCACGCCAAGTTGGCGGGGCATTAGGGAAGGTAAGGGTAATGGTCGTGCCGACGTTCAGCTCGCTTTTGATGGCGAACTCGCCGCCCATGGACTCGACAAATTTTTTCGATAGTGGCAGCCCGAGCCCCGTGCCCTCATAGCGGCGCGAGAGAGCGGATTCGACCTGACCGAACGGTGTCATTACTTTCGAGATATCTTTTGGTGCGATGCCGATGCCAGTGTCGCTGACCACAATCACCAGATCGTTACTGGTCACATCCACCCATGCCTGACAGCGCACCTCGCCACCTGCGGGGGTGAACTTCACGGCGTTGCTGAGTAGGTTGAGTAGCACTTGCTTGAGTTTTTTTGGGTCCGTCACCAGCACCAGGTGGTGGCTTGGGATGGATTCAATGAGGGTGACCTGTGCGGTCTCCGCACGCGGAAGCACCATGCGCAGCGAGTTGCGGATAATTTTGGTGGCATCCGTTTCTGCCCATTCCATTTGCAGTTTCCCGGCTTCGGCCTTCGAGAAGTCGAGAATGTCGTTGATGAGGCTGAGCAGATGTTTGCCGGAGGCATAGATGTCGTCGATATGTTCCTGATAGATTTTATCGAGCGTCGGTTTGACCTCGTTGCGCAGAATCTCGGAAAAGCCGATAATGGCGTTGAGCGGTGTGCGTAGCTCGTGACTCACGCTGGCTAGGAATTGCGATTTGTCTTGGCTTTGTGCCTCAGCCTGGCTGGCCGCTGCAGTGAGCTCTAGATTCACCTCGTGCTGTTTGCTGATGATGGTCTCCGCGCGCGCGGCCATATAAAACAGCATCCCCAGCATAAGTGTAAAGGTTGCGGCCATCGCACCGATTACAAGATTCTGTAGCATATGGAGATTTTGCCACTCGTCGGTGACATCCATATAGAGCTCCGCGAGCGCTTCCGGCGTGGCGCCAACTGTTTTTGCGATCGGAAGGATGAGTTGTACCATCACCCGAGGCTGATTCGGTGCCTCACCCTCCTTGAAATACGCTTCATGGAGAATGCGGCTTGCCGTGCGCCCGGATTGCACCTGCGGCAAATCGATCAGGGTAATGCGGCTCGCGTCTTTGTTCGCCGCGTAGGCATTGGTTGAGCTATAATAGAGCTGTTTTACATCCGGCGAGAAAAGCGTGACCTTGATAAAAGGCTGTCGCTGAAAGAAGGCGCCCGTTTCAGACTGATAATTGGTCGATGGCTGTGCACTTGTACGCACCTCTTGGCCGTGGCGCTGCCAGACTGTGTTGCTGTAACTACCTAGCGTGGCTTCGGCATAGGCGGTGTGTGCGGCAACCAGATTTTCAGTTTTTATTTGTATAAAATAATAGGTTACGATGCCTACGCCTGCCAAAATCAGCAGTAGGCTTGCGATTGCAAAATAGCGTACATAGGAGAACATCCGTCGATTGTAGCCGATGTTCCGGCAAAGACAATAGCGAAGGCGTTTCAACCCGCTTGACAGGCGGCGGTCGCCTCGTTATAAGCCCCCACTCACTACAAAAACGCTATTTTCGGAGCAAGCCATGAAACGTACTTACCAACCGAGCAAACTCGTTCGCGCCCGCCGTCACGGCTTCCGTGCGCGTATGGCAACCGTGGGTGGTCGTCGGGTGATTGCTGCGCGTCGCGCCAAGGGCCGTAAAGTATTAAGCGCATAGCACTTAATACTTTCTTATTAGTGGCTTCGCGTTGATCTGCTGATCAACCCTCCGCGCCGCTCTCGCGGGCTCATGGCTAGCTCGCCCAGCTCGCTCTGTGTACTCACCACCCTCTGACGGGGGGCGTTCTATGACAGCAACTGCCAAACTTATTACACTCACCAAACGTGCCGATTTTGTGCGCCTCAACCGCGCGCGCAAGTGCATGACGGACTATTTTATTCTGCGTTACGGCGCCGCGAGCGATGCAACGGCAGTCGAAGTGGGCTATACGGTAACCACCAAATGCGGCAACGCGGTGATGCGCAACCGCATCAAGCGCCGCCTACGTGCGCTGGTGCGTGAGCTGGCGCCGGAGCTGGCACAGGTGGGCGTGGCCTATAATTTCATCGCGCGGGCCGATGCATCGCCGGGTGCAGGCGAGGTGGTGCACGAACTGCTGCGCGCGGCGGTGGTGAAGGCGTTCGGCGCGAGTCGCCAGAAGTAGGAGACGCTTCCAGATGAAATGGCTTTTACTATGGTTGGTACGGCTCTACCAGATTGTGCTCTCGCCGTGGCTGGGCATAAACTGCCGCTTCAACCCCACCTGTTCGGCCTATGCCCATGAAGCGCTGATGCGACATGGCGCTTGCAGAGGCGGGTGGCTTACCGTAAAACGCATCGTCCGCTGTCACCCGTGGGGTGGGAGCGGCCATGATCCCGTACCCTAACAAAGGGATTTCTATGGGTAATTTCGGTGCCTTTTTAAAATTTTACTGTGAAATGATGTTGTATGAACCACCCTGCCACTGCTCCTGATACCCGCAATCTGATTCTGGCCATCGCGCTGGCGACCGCTGTAATGCTCGGTTGGCAGTATTTCTACGAACGCCCGCGCATGGAAGCCGCTCGCGTCGCCGCAGAAGCGCAGCAGGCCGCGAAAGCGCGTGACCCGCAGCAACAACAAGAAAAGCCGGTGGTGGGTGGTGGCGTTGCCACAAGCGAGGCACCCATTTCGCGCCACACGGCACGTGTGAAGATTAACACGCCGTCGCTGCATGGTTCACTGTCGCTGGTGGGCGCGCGGTTCGATGATTTGACCCTCGCCAATTACCGCGAAACGGAAGCCGCCGACGCGGCGGAAGTCAAACTGCTCAGCCCACTTGGCACCACGCAGGCCTATTTCGCTGAGACAGGCATGCTCGCCGCCGCCGAGGTGCGCGTGCCGGATGCCAACACGCTGTGGCAGGCCAACGGTAAGGAGCTGACGGAGAAAACGCCAATCACGCTGAGCTGGAACAACGGCGCAGGCCTGACCTTCGAGAAGAAAATTGCGGTCGATGAACATTTCATGTTTACCCTGACGACCACGGTGAAAAACAACAGCGGGCAGGCGGTGACGTTGTACCCGTATGGCCTCATCAGCCGTGATTACGACGATGCCAGCGCCGAGCATTTCGCCATGTTGCATGAGGGTCCGCTTGGGGTGATGAATCAGGTGCTTGAAGATGCAAGCTATAAGAATCTGCGCGAGGATGGCGCAAAGGAATTCAAGGACGCGCGCGGCTGGGTGGGCATCACCGATAAATATTGGCTGACCGCACTGGTACCGGAGGCCGAGGCGACCTTTGACGGCGAGTTCAAACATTTCAAACGTGGCGAGGCGGATGCGTATCAGAGCCATTTCCGCAGTGCACCGCTCGAGGTGCCGGCCGCTGGTAGCGCCAGCGTGACCACGCGTTTTTTCGCCGGGGCCAAGGTGGTAGAACAGCTCGACAATTATGGCACGAAATACAGCATTCCGCTGTTCGACCGCGCGGTGGATTTCGGGGCGCTCTACTTCCTCACCAAGCCGATTTTTAAACTTCTGACCTTCTTCCATGGATTGGTCGGTAATTTCGGCGTGGCGATTCTGCTGCTCACCGTTGTCATCAAGGCGCTGCTATTTCCGCTCGCCAGCAAGTCGATGACGGCGATGGCGCGCATGAAACAGCTCACGCCAAAAATGCAGGAAATCCGCGAGCGTTATGCCAATGATAAAATGCGGATGAACCAGGAAATCATGGCGATGTATAAGCGCGAGAAGGTGAACCCCGTGGCAGGCTGCCTTCCGATTCTGCTGCAAATCCCGGTGTTTTTTGCGCTTTATAAAGTGCTGTTCGTCACCATCGAGATGCGCCATGCGCCGTTCTTTGGCTGGATTCATGACCTCTCGGCAGTCGACCCTTCGAACCTCTTCACCCTGTTTGGGTTGATTCCATGGGATGCGCCCAGCTTCATGCATCTCGGTGTGTGGCCGATGATCATGTGCGCGACGATGGTCATTCAGCAGCGCCTCAGCCCCAAACCGGCGGATGAAGTGCAGGCGATGGTGATGAACTATATGCCGTTCATGTTCCTCTTCCTGTTCGCGGGTTTCCCGGCGGGGCTGGTGATTTACTGGGCGTGGAACAACGCGCTGACGATTTTGCAGATGCTGTATATCAACCATGGTCTCGCCAAGAAGGGGTTGAAATAACCCGATGGAAACCCAGGGTCTCACCCAAGCACTGTTTGCCAAACCCATCCGCTTTGTGGCGGGGGTGGCGCATCTCGATCAGCTGCCGGTGCTGACGCTGCCGGAAGTGGCGTTTGTCGGGCGCAGTAATGTCGGTAAGTCGAGCCTGCTCAACGCACTCGTTGGCCAGAACCATCTCGCCCGCGTGTCGGGTACACCAGGGGCAACGCGGCAGCTCAACTTCTTCAACCTGCACGAGGTCGTGCATCTCGTCGACGTGCCGGGCTATGGCTACGCCAAGGCGAGCAAGAAAGACATCAAGCAATGGCAGGGCGTGCTGTTTGATTATCTGCGTGGGCGGCAGCAACTGGTGCGCGCCTTTGTGCTGATTGATGCGCGCCACGGCGTGAAAGCGGCGGATGATGAGATGCTCACGCGTCTCGACGATGCTGCGGTATCGTATCAATTCGTGCTGACCAAGACCGATGCGTTGCGCGCGGATGAGATCGAAGCCATGGAAGAAAAAGTTTTGCAAGTGGCGGCACGCCACCCGGCGGCGCATCCGGGCGTGGTGGCCACCAGTGCTTCGGAAAAACTAGGGATTGACGCCCTCCGCGATGCTGTTATTGAGGCATTAACAGGACATTAAATGCAGATTAAAACGCTCAAAACCAAAGAACTGCTGCTGCGCACCGCGAAAACGGTAAGCGAAGCGCTGCCGTATATCCAGCGTTTTTCGGGCCATACGTTCGTGATCAAATATGGCGGCCATGCGATGGGCGGCGAGCGCACGGCGGAAACCTTTGCACGCGATATCGTGATCCTCAAAGCCATCGGCATCAACCCGGTGGTGGTCCATGGCGGCGGCCCGCAAATCGGCGCCATGCTGGAGCGCCTCAAAATTCAGTCGAGCTTTGTCGACGGCCTGCGCGTGACGGATGCGGCGACGGTCGAGATTGTGGAAATGGTGCTCTCCGGCACGATCAACAAACAGATCGTGAGCGCGCTCAACCGCGCGGGCGGCACGGCGGTGGGGATTTCGGGCAAGGACGCGAATTTGATTCGCGCTGAGCAGCTCAAGCGCACCAAGAAAGACCCGGACAGCAACATCGAGCGTGTGCTGGATCTCGGCTTCGTGGGCCAGCCGACGGAGATTAACCCGGAGGCGATCAACAATATTCTGGCCTCGGGCATGATTCCCGTCATCGCGCCGATTGGCGTGGGCAGCAATGGCGAGACCTATAACATCAACGCCGATACGGCAGCGGGTGCGATTGCGGCCGCGCTGAAAGCGACCAAGCTGATGATGCTGACCGACGTGGCGGGCATCCTGACGAAAGACAAACATCTGATCAGCGAGATCGACGCGGCGGAGATTGGTGATCTGCTCGCTGACGGCACCATCACCGGTGGCATGATCCCGAAGGTGGAAACCTGCATCCACGCGCTGAACGCCGGTGTGAAGGCCGCGCATATTCTCGATGGCCGCATTCCGCATGTGTTGCTGATTGAGACGTTTACCGAGCATGGTGCGTCCACGATGATACGGGCGTGAATTAAAAAGCGAGATAGAGCCAGGCACAGCGCCCTCTCAGGTTGACAGCGAGGCACGCAACCCATAGATTAACCTTAAATTATTAATATTGCTAAGATTCCAAGGGGATATATGCCAAAGGCGTATAAAACACTGAGCATGATAATTACCGCACTGCTGGGCGTGGGTGCGGCGCATGCTGGAGACTATCAGCCTTATGTTTCGGTCGGCGGTATGTTCGGCGACAAACGGAATATTGGTGAAACGCAGTTTGTGATGCCTCTGGCGCAGGATACCGATCATCTGTGGTTTACGGATTTCCGCTTTAAGGCCGACAGTGATGACGCACGCGAAGGCAATTTTGGTCTGGCCTACCGCTCGCTGCTCAACCCTTCGACTATTGTGACGGGCTATGGGTTTTTTGATGCACGGCGCACCGAGGCTGACCATACCATCCGCCAGCTGATGCTGGGCGCGGAGGCGCTCACTCTCAACCACGATTTCCGGGTGAACGCCTATTTCCCGGAACAGAGAAAACATCTCGTTTCCAGCGTTAACAGTACGTCGTTAACGGGCACGCAGTTGTTTTTTGAGAATACCCAGACCTACGAGAAGGGTGTCCCCGGCGCGGATATTGAATATGGCTACCGGCTGCCACTGAAAAATATCGATTTGCGCGCTTATGCAGGGGCCTATTATTTCGATATGGACGATAACAATATGCTGGGTGCGCGCGCTCGCCTGCGCTTGCAGACGGACGATCACGTGATTGGCAATCAGGTGGTCAAAGCCCGCTTCTCGGGCGAGGTGATGAACGATAATATCCGTGGCACCTCAGAATTTCTGGGAGCACAGCTGGTGATTCCGCTTGGCGCGGATTCCGGTAAGAAGCCAAGCTATGCGACGAGCCTGCATGCGCGCATGATGGAGCCCATCGTGCGTGACGTTGATATTGTAACCCACGCATAAGCCAATGCAGCCACTGCCGAGGCGGCGATGACGACCCTTGGTGGTGTACAGCATAGCGCAGTGCATGTGATTGCCCCGACAGATGAAGCATCGCTCACGACAGCGTTGGCGGCATTGCCGGCAGATGCGGCAATCATGCTCAATAGTGGGTCGCCGATTACCCTTACCAGCTCGCTGACGCTTCAGTCTGGTCAGGTACTTGTTTCGGGTACAAACACGCTTGGTGTTCACTCCGCTTCGGGCGCCACGGCCTCGTTCTCGGCCGGTGGTACTCGTGCAGAGCTGGTAAAAGGCAGCGGCATGGCGGCTGCAACTCCGCTGATTGTATTGGGTGCAGGCTCCAGCAACCTGTTTGAGAATATCGACTTCACCAACCAAAGCGGGCTCACGGGTGACGATAATGTCATGATCTCCAACAGCGGTAATGCGATCTCAAGCCTCACGCTCAACAACGTCAACAGTGAAGGTTCGGTGATTGTTGATATCACCTCCGGCACGACGAATGTAACGGTGAATCAGGGTGAGTATTATGGGCTTGCGCTGCGCACGCGTAATAACTCTGCCATGAACATTGATGTGCGTGACAGCACATTCAAACGCACTTTCACAAACTCTGTCATTTTTGGCAACGTGGCACTCACTGGTATGGTCAATTTTGAGTCGATGGGGACATCATCGATGAACGTGACGAATTTCTCTGGCAATACCTTGCTGGATGATCGTGCTAAGGCTGGAGGAAGACTGGCTGGTGGCCTGTTCCTGATCAACAACTCCACCAATCCGCTGACCGTAACCAACCTGCGTAACAACTCATCGAGCCGCACGATTGGCTTGTGGGATACCGGAGCAATCCTTTCCCAGGCTGCGGGGGGGTCGCTTATCAGCATCAGAGGCATGTCGGGCAATAGTGGCGATCCGTTTGAAGTGGTCAATACCTCGATTAATATCGCTACCACAGGGTATGCTGCCAGCGAGGCGGGTCTCGAAGCGGCGAATCCTGGGTTAGACTATGTTAATTATGGCGGGAATACGATCACTAACGTGCCCTAGTTTCGGTTAGGCGAACTGCTTAAACTCTGCGACCAACGCCGCATATAAATCCCGTTTGAAGGGGACGATGAGATCGGGCAGCGTGTCGATGGCGACCCATTTCCACTCGCAGAATTCGGGGTGCTCGGTGGCGATGTTGATGGCGGAATCATCCCCATTCAAACGCAGCGCGAACCATTTCTGTTCTTGCCCACGGTAGCGGCCTTTCCAGATTTTCGGCACGAGGTCGGCGGGTAGGTCGTAGCGATACCAGTCGGCGGATTCGGCGAGCATCGTCGCGTTATCCGTGCCGATTTCTTCTTTTAATTCTCTTGCTGCTGCTGCCGCAGGCAGCTCGCCGTCGTCGATGCCACCTTGCGGCATTTGCCAGGCATCGCTGATGGTGTCGATGCGTTTGGCAACGAAGACCTCGCCGCGCGCGTTAAATAGCATCATGCCGACGCCGCGGCGATAGGGCAGGTGGCTATACGGCATAACAAACACCGCAACGCATTTCGGTGGCCGATTGCGGTGTCACGTCCGTACCCGCCGTCTTACGTAGCGCTGCTACGCGTGACGCCTGCGCGCGGGCGCTCCTAGCACTACTCGCCTCACATAAATGCGTTGACCGCGCTGCCATTTTTAATGCCCGCCGCTGGATTTCTTCGCGTCTTTCTTCTCGCCGCCACCATGACCACCGCCATGGCTGTCGGACGTTTCAGCGGCAGGCAGCGGCGGCACTTCTTTCGGCAGCCACTGGGCGCTGAGCGGCGCAAGCACGGCGGGCTCAGTGAGCGGATGATCCGTGAGCCAACGTTGTAGCAGCAATAGGCTTTGCGGCCGCGCACTGGTAACCACAATCATGGTTTCTTTGGTTTTTATATCCTCTGCAAGCTTGCTAAGTGCGGCTTCCATCGCCGCTGGGTCGAGTTCGTGATCGAGTACAAGATCGGCGCGGCGCATAAACGCCTTTTGTTTTTTCTCGGCCGCGCGCTGTTCCGGTGTCGCAGTCGGGTTGGCGGCGAGAAGGTACAAGCCGCGTGTTTCAATTTCACTCGTGAGTTGCGCGTAGGGTTCTGCTTTCGTGCTCAATATGTCGCCAAGCGGAAGCAGCATGCCCGCGCTACCAATCGTTTCTGCCATCACCACACGCAGACGGCGCATGAGTTCGTCTTTCGGCAGGGCGGCAACGAGGCCGAGTGGGCCCGGATCGTCCTGCGGGTAGCGCGTGCTCATCGCGGGCAGCATGGCCCAGGCTTCGTAGCCCGCGTGGCGCAGCGTGGCGATGCGCCCTGCAGCATTTTCCGTATAGGGCGAGAAAGCGATAGTGATATTTTTCGGCAGCGACATCATCAGCGGTAGGGATTGCACACTGATGCCCGCATCCAGGATGACGATAGAGAGCAGATGTTGCTCTGGCGTGCGCGTGAAGCGGCGTGCATAAAGCGTATTGGCGCCAGCTTTTTCCGACGTGCGTTTGGGCAATGCCATGCCATCCACCGTTTCCGTGATTTCAGGTGCAGGAGCAGGTACGAGGCTATCCGTCGCGCTGGCACCGGAATCCGGTAGTTTATCAGTAAGTGGTTCGGTGCGTAATTCGGGAAGGCCTTCTGGCAGGGTTTCACCCTGTGAAGGTGGTGCATCCACCTGTGGCGTGGCAGCAGCATCGGTGGGTGCGGCGACATCAAACTTTTTCTCTTCCGGCGTGGTGACGTCGAATTTCTCTTCCACGACTTTCTTGCCGATGGTGGCCAGTGTGAGATGGCCGGTTTTCGGGTCCCCCACCGCGCGTTGGCCATGCATGTTCGCGCGCAATGATTCCGCTGTGCCGCTGCCGATAAAGCCAATCGTGCTGGCGACAAAACCTACGAATAGCAAGGCAGAGAGCGAGCCCCACAGCACTAGCCCGTGATTGAGTGGTAGGCTTGGAAGTGCTGCACGTGCCATGCGGGACTCACTTTTTCTCAGGCGTTTTTTTGACTGGAGTCACGACGGAAACGCTCGGCGTGGCAGGGGAAACGGCATCAGCCCCTTGCGCGCTTTGATAAATCGACACAGCGCGGATGAGGTCGAGCGCCCGGCTCAACTGATAATCATCCTTGGTAGCGTCTTTTTTATCACCGTCTTTTGCGTCTTTATCTTTGTTGTCTTTTGCGTCTTTGTCCTTATCGCGGCTGAAGAAGCTTTTCTTTTCTTCTTTTGCTGGACTGGTTGTCTCATCCTCGCCTTGATCATTGTTGAGGTGGCCATTGAGCGACGCTTCGGAGAAGTTGATATTGCTCTTTACCGTTTCCAGCTTACCTTGCTCGACCACAATATCCGGCACGATGCCCTTGGCCTGAATCGACACGCCCGACGGGGTGTAGTAGCGCGCGGTAGTGAGGCGGATCGCCCCGTGGCTCTCGATCGGAATCACGGTTTGCACCGAGCCTTTACCGAAGGATTTCATGCCCAGCACGACGCCGCGTTTGTGGTCCTTAAGCGCCCCTGCGACAATCTCTGATGCCGATGCCGAGCCTTCGTTGATGAGTACCACAATCGGCAAGCCGCCTGTAATATCGCCTGCGGTGGCGTTGTAACGACGTGATTCTTCGGGCTTGCGTGAGCGAGTGGAAACGATTTCGCCATGGTCGAGGAAGGCGTCTGACACCGCAATGGCTTGGTCGAGGAGGCCGCCAGGGTTGTTACGCAGATCCAGCACCAGGCCTTTCAGTTTGCTGCCGATGTTTTTCTTTTCTTTCTCGAACGCGGCTTTCATGCCGTCTGCGGTCGCTTCCGAGAAAGAGGTGATGCGCACATAGGCGACGTCACCCTCCGAGCGGCTTTTGATGGCCTGAATTTTGATGAGGTCGCGCTTCAAGGTGAAGGACAGGGGCGCTTTCTGGCCTTCGCGCACCACCATCAGCTTCACGCTGGTGCCGATGGGCCCGCGCATTTTATCGACCGCGTCGGCAAGGGTGAGCCCCATCACCGCGGTGCCGTCGATCTCCGCAATCAGATCGCCCGGCTTGATACCCGCGCGCGCTGCCGGGGTTTCATCGATCGGCGAGACGACTTTGACGAGGCCGTTTTCCATTGTCACCTCGATGCCGAGGCCACCAAATTCGCCCTTGGTTTGGATGCGCATGTCGGCAAAGCTTTTCTCGTTCATGTAGTTGCTGTGCGGGTCGAGCGAGGTGAGCATGCCGTTCAGCGCCGATTCGATAAGTTTGTCGTCCGTTGTCGGCTCGACATAATCCGTGCGCACGCGGTCGAACACTTCGCCGAACAGGTTGAGCAGCTCGTAGGTTGAGGCATCACCCGATTTGTCAGCCGCTTTTTCGGCAGGCTTCGCTGCGAATGCCGCGCTGCTGCTGAGCACAAGGCAGGTGAGCATGGTGAAGGAAACGAACTGGCGGGAAATGCGGCGCATGGAATGTCCTAATCAGAGGGAGGTATATCAGTGGGCGAGCTTAGCGAACCAATCGCCCGGGTCAATAGGCTTGGCGTCGGAATCGCGTAGTTCGACATAGATTTCGGGCATGGTGCCGGTGGCGGTCAACGCCACGGGTTCGCCGCGGATGACCGTCTGATTCAGGCGAGTGTTGATTTTGCCTAGCCCGGCCACCAGCGAGATATAGCCGTTGCTGTGTTTAATGAGCAGCATGTTGCCATAATCGCGGAAGGGGCCGGTGAAGACGACTTCGCCGTCATACGGTGCGACGACGGTAGCGCCAGAACGGGCGCGGATGACGGTGCCGCGATAGGTTTCGTTGGCAGATTTTTTCTCGCCGTAGCGATGCACCACGTCGCCGGAAACGGGTGGGCGCAGGGTGCCTTTTGCGCTATCGAAGCGTTTGGTGGATTTGCTTTTCGCCGGCTGCTTGGCACGCGCTTCCTCGGCCTTTTCCTCGACATCCAGTTTTTTGAGCAGCGTTTGCAGCGACTCGGATTCCTTCGAGAGCTTGGCGATTTTTGCCTCGGCCTCCTTGCGGTCGGCGGCGATGGAGGCTTGCAGTTTCTCGCGCTCGGCCAGTGCTTTGTCGAGCTTCGCCTGCTCAGCATTCAGCGCGGCGGTTTCAACCGCGGTGCGGGTGCGCTTCTCCTTCGCATCGGATTTGAGTTCCTTGAGCGCAATCAGGTCGCGCCGCAAGGCCTTGGCTTTTTCGGCGACGGCTTTGTTGGTTTCTTCGAGCACGCTGCCGGTGCGCAGCAGTTGATGCACGTCCTCTGGCTGTGCGAACACGGTGGTCATCGGCAGGTTGCGCAGGCGCAGGAGCGTGGCGACGGTGGCGGCGTATTCGGCTTTGCGGGCCTCGAACTCGCGCCCCTTGGCGGAGAGTTTGCCGCTGGCGGTGACGAGTGCCGATTCCTCGTTGCTCACGCGGCGCTCGGCCACTTGCAGGCGCTCGGCGATCTCGGCAGAGCGGGTTTGCAGCCGCGCGAGTTCCGCCTCAACCTCCGCCTGACGCTTGGCGAGCGCGGCTTGTTCGTCCTTCGTTTTCGATAGGGTGGCGAGGGTTTCGGTGAGTTTCTTCTGCTGCGCATCATTCGGCGCAGCATGCGCGCTGGTGGCAAGAAGCAGGAGGGGGATGAGCAGGGTTTTCCGCATCATGCTTTGCCCGCTAGCAGGTCGCGCCCGGTCATGGCGGCGGGCGTGGGGATGTTCATCAGCGCGCAGAGTGTTGGCGCGATATCGGCGAGGATGCCGCGGCCAAGGTCGCGCGGTGCCTGCGCCAGCGCCTCGCTGACAATGATGCAGGGCACGGGGTTGAGCGTGTGCGCGGTGTGGGGCTGGTTCTCGTCGGCATCATGCAGACACTCGGCGTTGCCGTGATCGGCGGTGACGAGGAGCGTTCCGCTCACTGTTTTTATCGCTTCATAAATTCTGCCGAGGCAGATATCCACCGCCTCCACCGCTTTGATGGCGGCGGCAAGGTCGCCCGAATGGCCGACCATATCCGTATTCGCGAAGTTGACGACGATAAGATCATACGCCCGCGCGGTGATGGCTTCGACGAGTTTATCGGTCACCTCGAACGCCGACATTTCGGGCTGAAGGTCATAGGTCGCGACCTTGGGCGAGGGGACGAGGATGCGCGATTCACCCGCGAATGGCTCCTCGCGCCCGCCGTTGAAGAAGAAGGTGACGTGGGCGTATTTCTCTGTCTCCGCGATGCGCAGTTGCGTGCGGCCGGCGGCGGCGACCACTTCGCCGAGTGAATCGCGAATCTCTTGCGGCGGGAAAAGGGCGGGGATGAGCGGGTTGAGTGCTTCGCTATATTCCACCATGCCGAGCGTTGCACTGAAGTGGATGCGGCGGGCGCGTGGGAATTTATCGAACGTGGGGTCGAGCAACGCGTGCAGCAATTGCCGCGCGCGGTCGGCACGGAAATTGGCCATCAGGATGCCATCGCCGTCGCGCATGCCTTCGTAATGGCCGATGACGGTGGGGAGGATGAATTCGTCGGTTTTGTCGGCATCGTAGGAGAGAGCAACAGCGGCCTCGGCGCTTGGTGCTTTGTTGCCGTGCGCGCTGACCAGTGCAGCATAAGCGAGTGCCACGCGCTCCCAGCGATTGTCACGATCCATGGCGTAGTAACGGCCGCTGACGGTGGCAACCACCGCATTTTTGTGCAGCGATTGTTGCAGCATGCGCAAAAATTGCTGCGCGGATTTCGGTGCCACATCGCGCCCATCCGTAAAGGCACGGAGGGCGACGGGAACACCTGCATCCGCGATGATATTTGCGAGTGCGGTAATATGTGAGAGGTGCGAATGCACGCCGCCATCGCTCAGCAAGCCCATCAGGTGACAGGTGCCGCCACTCGCTTTCAGCGCGGCGATGAATTTTTGTAGTGCAGGATTTTGTGCGAGCGTGCCATCTGCAATCGCGGCGTCGATGCGTGGCAGATCCTGCATCACCACCCGCCCGGCGCCAATGTTCATATGTCCGACTTCGGAATTGCCCATCTGCCCCGAAGGCAGGCCGACATTGCCTTCCGATGCATCGAGCAGCGCGCAGGGGTAGGCCGCGCGCAGTTCGTCCCAGTGCGGGGTATGCGCCTGCGCGATGGCGTTATGCTCGCGCGCATCGCTTTCGCCCCAGCCGTCGAGAATGCAAAGAAGTGTGGTCATGTTTAGTGAGTGGTGAGTGGTGAGTGGTGAGTGGAGGATTAGCAGGCTCTTTCACAACTCACAACTCGTGACTCATTACTCACAACACCTTAATGCCCCAGATGATAGGGGTGGCCGATGGTGATGGTGTAGGCGCGGTAGAGCTGCTCGGCGAGCATGGCGCGCAGTAGCTGATGCGGCCAGGTGGCGGCACCGAACGCGACGGTGGCATGCGCGGATTTGAGCAGCGAGGCATCCAGCCCATCCTGCCCGCCAATGGCAAATACCAGTTGCTTGAGGGCGTTTTTTTGCGCGTCTTGGATGAGTTTTGCGAATTGTGGGCTGGTGAGATTTTTGCCCGTTGAATCCATGGCAATCAGGCGCGTGCCGGGGGTGAGGAGCTTTTGGAAGGAAGCTGCCTCCCGCGCGCGACGCGCATCCGCAGAGAGATTTTCCGGCGCGTCGGGGATTTCTTTCACCACCACCACATCCCAGCGCGTTTGCTTGAGGTAATGGGCGACGAGCTCGGCCTCCGCCTTGCGCTTGGCTTTGCCGACAGCGGCGAGGATGAGTTGCATCTACCGCGTGGCGGGCGGGATCGCCCACATTTTTTCGATGTTGTAGAACTGGCGGATTTCCGGGCGGAAGATGTGCACGACGATGTCGCCGGCATCGATCAGCACCCAGTCGCCGGTTTCTTTGCCCTCGATAGAGAGTGGCGGGATGCCTTGTTTTTTCAGCATGTCGCCAACATAATCCGCCAGCGCGACCACATGGCGCGGCGCGCGGCCAGAGGCGACGATCATATAGTCGGCGAAGCTGCATTTATCCGCGAGGGCGAGGGTGATGATGTCTTCGCCCTTGTTTGTATCAAGAATGGTGGCGATTTGTTTGGCGAGGGCGGCGGAGCCGGTGAGTTTTTTCGGCGCAGCGGCAGGTTTTTTAGCGGCGGCCGCTTTTTTGGTTGCAGCAGGTGCAGCCTTTTTAGCGACGGATTTCGCGGCCGGTTTGGCCTTGGCTTTTACGGCGGGTTTAGCCGCTTTCGCCGTGGTTTTTACAGATGCTTTCACAGCAGGTTTGGTAGATTTTTTAGCAGTGGTGCGCGGTGGAATGATGGCTCTCCCTCTGACGTTAACTTCACGCAGTATGGCGCAAAAAGACATTCTTTCCAAGCGTTTTTCGTAAATCCGTGGCGCTGGCCGGATGGCGCGGAATGGCGAGGTAAACCCAGGCAGGGGCAGTGGCATCCGCCAGTTGCGCTGCATCTGCCGATGCAAGGCGCGATGATGCAAACCGCTGCGCAAAGCGCCCATGGAGCGCACGCAACGCGAAGGGTGCACGGTCGAGAATCGCAATCGGCACCAGCGCCGCAACGCTGCGCCACGCCCGCCAGCGATGAAAGCCCGCGAGGTTATCCGCCCCCATCAACCACACAAAGCGCGTGCCGCGCTGGCGATTTTTTAAGAAACGGATCGTGTCGATCGTGTAGCGCAATCCGTGGCGTTGTTCGAGGTCGAGCACCTTAATGCGCGGGTGCGCGGCGACACGCTGCGCGTGGGCGAAACGGACGGCATAATCGTTCAGCTCATCCGCTTTTTTGAGCGGATTTTGCGGCGAGACCAGCCACCAGATTTCATCGAGCCCGAGCCGCTTCATCGCTTCGAGCGAGATGTGCAGGTGACCTGCGTGGGCGGGGTTAAACGAGCCACCTAAAAGTCCGATTTTGCGCATCAGCCTGCTCGCGTGGCACCGCCCTCGCGGGTGGTGGTGACGATGTATTTATACGTCGTGAGTTCGTTGGCGGCGACGGGGCCGCGGGCGTGGAGGCGGCCGGTGGCGATGCCGATTTCGCCGCCGAAGCCGAACTCGCCGCCATCCGCAAACTGGGTGGAGGCGTTGACCATCACGATGGCGCTATCCACCTCGCGGCAAAATTGCTGCGCAGCATTTTCGTCGGTGGTGAGAATGGTATCCGTGTGGTGCGAGCCGTAGCGGTTGATGTGGGCGATCGCCTCATCGATTCCCGCGACCATTTTGGCGGAGAGGATGGGGGCGAGATATTCGGTTGACCAGTCGATTTCTGTTGCAGCGATGATGCGTGGGTCGAGCGCAGAAATTTCCGCGTCGCCACGGATTCCGCAACCGGCATCGAGAAGGTTTTTGAGGATGTTTTGAATCATGCCTTTGGGCGCAGTCGCATCTACAAGGAGGGATTCGGTAGCGCCGCAAATACCGGTGCGGCGGAGTTTGGCGTTGGTGATGACGCGCAAGGCGGTGGCGGCGTCGGCGGCGTGGTGGAGGTAGGTGTGGCAGTTGCCGTCGAGATGCAGCAGGGTGGGCACGCGGGCTTCGCGCGCGACGCGTTCGGTGAGGGAGCGCCCACCGCGCGGGATGATGACGTCGATGATGCCGCTCGCGGTGAGCATCCAGGCCACGGCGTCACGGTCGGTGGTTGGTACGAGCTGCGCGGCATCGGTGGGAACGCCTGCACGCGCGAAGCCCGCATGGATGGCGGCGAGGATGGCGCGGCAGGAATGAAAACTCTCCGACCCGCCGCGCAGAATGACGGCGTTGCCCGCTTTGAAGGCGAGCGCCGTGGCATCCGCCGTGACGCCGGGGCGAGATTCATAGATCATGCCGATGACGCCGAGCGGCACGGAAATTTTTTGGAAATCGAGGCCGTTTTCCGGGTTGCTCCACGCGGCGAGTTCGCGCCCCAAAGGGTCAGGCAGTGTGGCGATTTTCTCCAGCCCCGCGGCCATAGATTCAATACGCGTGGGGGTGAGCAGCAGGCGATCGCGTAGCGCTTCGGTGAGGGCATGCGCGGCATCCATATCGATTTTATTTGCGGCGAGGATGGAGTCTTCCTGCGCGCGGATTTCACGTGCCGCTTCCATCAGCGCGTGGTTTTTTTTCTCGGCGGAAAGTTGCGCGAGTGCGGCAGCGGCATTGCGCGCGGTGCGTCCGATTTCCGCCATCTGCGCAGAGAGGCTCATACTGCGATCCGCCCGTTGACGACGCGCATATTCGTCAGCCGGTCATGAAATCCGACGCGGGTAGTGAGCACCGGCATGAACCAGATGATGTGCAAAAATACAAAGAGACTTTGGGCGAATTGTGTGGACAAGAAACTCGTTTGAAGGGCAAGCGAAGGAATGACGAGCGCGAGGAAACGCTCCAGCCCGTCGCGCTGAGTGAGGGCGCGTCCGTCGAGACGGATGAGGTGAATATTCATCGCGCGCATGCCGGGTGTGGCCTGCCAGCTCCCCGCATAGAACGAGAGGAAATAAGCGAGTTGCATGAGGAATGCGATAAGGGTGAACACCGGCGCCACTGAGGGTTTCCCTTCGGCATCCACGCTGCCGGTGAGGCCGATCAGAATCATCGTTGGGATGAGCAGGATGAAGCTATCGATGAGATAGGCGATGAAGCGGTCATGCCAGATGGCGTAAGCGGATGCGTTCATAATATGGCCAGATCGTCGCGGTGAATGAGGGTGTCGCGGTGAGCGTAGCCTAAAATCGCCTCGATGGCATCCGTCTTTTTACCCATGATGGCGGCGATCTCGGCAGCGTCATAACCCGTGATGCCCTTCGCGATGAGCGTGCCGCCGGGCGCTTTGATGCCGATGATGTCGCCGCGTTCGAAGCTGCCTTCGAGGGCAGTGACGCCAGCGGGAAGCAGGCTTTTTCCTTGTGTGAGCGCGCGGGCGGCGCCGTCGTCGATGACGAGGTGCCCGGGCAGATGCACGGCGGCGGCGATCCACTGTTTGCGTGCGAGTTGCGGCTTGATGCTGGTGGTGAACCAGGTCGCGCGCGCGCCTGTTGCGAGGGCGGCGAGCGGGTGGTTCTCGGTGCCGCGCGCGATGACCATCGCGCAGCCCGCGCGGGTCGCCATCGCGGCAGCGTCGAGCTTGGTTTTCATGCCGCCATTGCTGAGTGTGGTGGCGGCGCCACCGGCCATGGCAAGGATTTCCGGCGTGAGCGTGGCAACTTCAGGGATATGTTTCGCATCCGCATGCAAGGCCGGGTTTTTGTCATACAGCCCATCGACATCCGACAGCAGCACCAGCGCATCCGCCGCGAGCATGACGGCAACGCGCGCTGCGAGGCGGTCGTTATCGCCGAATTTCAGCTCGGCAGTGGCGACCGTGTCGTTCTCGTTGACGATGGGGATGAGCCCGCGCGCGAGCAGCGTGCCGAAGGTGGCGCGGGCGTTGAGGTAGCGGCGGCGCTCCTCCGAATCATCGAGCGTGAGGAGGAGTTGGGCTGTTTTTATACCATACGCGTCAAGCGCAGCTTGCCATGCTTGCATCAGCAGCG
Organism: Rickettsiales bacterium; assembly: GCA_044237845.1. GTDB lineage: Bacteria > Pseudomonadota > Alphaproteobacteria > Rickettsiales > UBA3002 > QFOX01. Next base: position 20,609 of record JBIIEL010000004.1, read on the forward strand.
GTTGCCCGGCAGCGGCGGCGGCTTGTTTTTCCTCCAAGCTGAGCGCTTCAGTGCCGAGGCCGAGCAGCGGGCGACCAAGCGCCACCGCACCGGAGGAGACGAGGATGATTTCTTTTCCCTGCGTGCGGAGCGCGGCGATATCCGCGGCGAGTGAAGCCAGCCACTCGCGACGCAACGCGCCGGAGCCCACCAGCAGGCTGGAGCCGATTTTGATGACAATGCGTTTGGCGGTGGTGAGGGACATAGGGTGTTCATAGCGCAATAAAGTGCGTGTCGCTAGTGCTAGTCGCTAGTACGCACACAGCCTGTCATCCCGGTTTTGCTTTCGCAAACACCGGGATCCCGCTTCCTTTAAATAAAAGCTGGACCCCGGCGTAAAGCCGGGGTGACAACCGAGATTGGGGCGCGGCTGTGCACTGTTTGACGTTACCCCGCGCGCCGGTGTATAGCTGTTCTCCACACAACGAGGCGGTTATGAAAATAAAGAAATTCCTGCTGATTTCGATTCCGGCGCTGATTATCATCGCGCTGATGTTCACCAACGCGCCCTATCAGTGGCTCACTCAGCGCAGCATCGACAACGTGCTGGTGAAGGATAAGCAGATCACCACCGAATCGGCGAAGAAGGGCGGTAAGGTGCAAAGTACCTACCTCATTTTCACCGACCATGGCGTGTTCCGTAACGACGATGCGGGCTGGTTCGTGAAATATAACAGCTCGGACGTGTACGGGAATCTCGACGTTGGCAAGCGCTACCGCTTCAAGGTCTATGGCTGGCGGATTCCGATCTTCAGCATGTACCCCAACCTCGTGAAGGCAGAAGAGGTGAAGGCGGGTGAGGGGAAGTAGCTAGGTTTTGTCTGCATCAAGGGATGTAGCTTGCTGTACCGTAAGCGTGTACACAACCCATCAGGCAAAGCAGTGCTCCAAAACCATAGACGCGTGCGCGGTTATACTCCTTTTTAGTTAGCGCAATGGCAAGCATTACCACGCAGAGCAATGCAGATAAGGGTAGCGCTACAATCATGAATAGCACGTATAAGAGCCCGTCCGTATGATAAATAATCACGACATGCCTGAAATACGCAGTGCTTGCGTGGAAGAGCGCTAATGCAAGGATCGTTCCGCGTAAAAGGTATAACATAGTGAACGACATTATGCGCGATGGAGCAGAAACACTCCTTAATGCTTTTTGGGTGCGTCGCCACAGCCAATAGCTAAGTGCGAAAGCAAGCGAGCCAAGGAATGGCCCCTTGAGCGCTTCGCGTGTTTCTTTCTCCAGTGTTCGCAATCTCTTGTTCAGGCGTTCATTGCGTGCCGCAGGGGCAACAAATTTCGGATCAAGCTCACTCGCAGTGATGCCAACCATTTGGTCAACATCTCTGCTCAGCGGCGCAAGAGTGACATCTTCTGTTTTTGCGCCGTTGAAACTTGCGCCAGCAAGAGAGCGACTGTCTATTGTTGCTCCGGTCAACGTAGCGTGATCGAATTTTGTGCCTCTCATGCTACCGTCCAGACTGGCTCCAGAGAGGATTGCCCCTGTAAAATCAGCGCCATCCATATCTCCAAAGAGAGAAAGGCTAGACAGATTGGCATAGGAGAAATTTACGTTACGGAAATCGCAGGAGTAGGTCTTCCAGTTGCAATTGTTAAAAAGTATCGCGGCATGGCGCAAATCTGCGTGACTCAGATTCATTCCGGGGATCGCTCTCGGGAAACTAATATTATATCCTGGGCGGTCGGGATGTATCAACGCTTTGAAAGGCTCAAGACGCGCTGGGTCGCGAAGAATAGGTTCGAGATCCTCGTTGTAAACGATGCCCCCCTTCTGACGAATTTCTTCAAGGACAGGATTGTTGCGATCAAGAGAGACTTTATCTCCGCCCACGCTACTGTCGTAGTGGCTACGCCACCACACAAAGGCATTAGTAAAGTCAGCCTTATCTAGGATAAGATTTTTGAACGTCGGCGCGAGTGTTCTGAAAGTAAAACTAGCTCCCTGAAAATTAGCATTGGTAAAGTTGCTGTTCTCTAGCGATGCAACATAGGGGATACCATTATACGATTCACCAGTGAAACGTGCATTTTTAAAGTTCGCGTTGGTGAAATCACTGTCTTTGATGGCTCTGCTCAGGGTCGCTCCGATAAAAATGGCATTGACGGCAGTGGAAGACACAATAGAGCTGCCAATATCCGCGTTGGTGAAATTCGCGTCGTCTAACTTGGAATTGGAAACCTCCATATTGATATCAGCGTTAGTAAAATTAGCGCCACTGAGATCGCTGTGACTGATATGATAGATTTCCGCATTAGTAAAGTTGGCACCTCTGGCGGAAACATTCTTGAGGCTATTGCCAACGTAGACATTAGAGAAATCACACCCATCCATATTGGCGGTGATGGATTTTTCGATAATCCATCGGTTGCCATATTCATCCTTGAACTCTGGGCAGGCATAAGCGCCGTTGCTATACAGAGAAAGTAGTAAAGTCATAAAAAGAAGACGATTGTTCATCGCTAGCTCTCCTCAGTATTACTCACAAAAAACGGTAGGGGTGGGGGTTCTTTTTCACCGCGGTATTTTTCGATGGTTTGCAGCATCTCGACGAGCAGTGGTTCGAGGTCTTGCCGTGCCGCGGCGGATATGGTGTGGACAGTAGCCGGTAGCCGGTAGCCGGTAGCCAGTGATCCAGTTTTCTTACTGGCGACTAGCGACTGGCTACTGGCTACTGCCTTCTCCAGCGCTTTCTTTTTCTTTTTGATCTCGGCGGCGGTGAGGGCGTCGCACTTATTTAATGCGACGAGTTCGGGCTTTTCGGCGAGGTCGTCGTTGAACTGCGCGATCTCGTGGCGGATGGTTTCGTAGCTGGCGACGACATCGTCTGCCGTGCCATCGACGAGATGCAGCAGCACGCCGCAACGCTCCACATGGCCGAGGAAGCGGGTGCCAAGCCCCTTGCCCTCCGCCGCGCCCTCGATGAGGCCGGGGATATCGGCCAGCACGAACTCGGTATCGCCCACCGACACGACGCCAAGCTGCGGCGCGAGGGTGGTGAACGGGTAATCCGCGATTTTGGGTTTGGCCGCCGTAACGGCGGCGAGGAAGGTGGACTTGCCCGCGTTCGGCAGGCCGAGAAGCCCGGCGTCCGACAGCAATTTCAGCTTGAGCCAGAGGGTGCGCTCCTCACCTTTGCCAGCGGGGACGGATTGCACCGGCGCCTGGTTGGTGGAGGATTTGAAATGCATGTTGCCGAGCCCGCCGCGGCCACCTTGGGCGATGACGATTTCCTGATCGCCATGGGTGAAATCGGCGAGCAGCGTCTCGCGGTCTTCGTCGTAAATCTGGGTGCCGACGGGGACGAGGAGGATCATGTCTTCTGCGCCTTTGCCGTAGCGCTGCTTGCCCATGCCGTGGCCGCCCTTGGCGCCTTTGAAATGCTGCTGGAAGCGGTAATCGATGAGGGTGTTGAGGCCGGTGACTGCCTTCATGACGATGCTGGCGCCGCGCCCGCCATCGCCACCATCCGGCCCGCCCTCGGGGATGAATTTCTCGCGCCTAAACGACACGCAGCCCTCGCCGCCGTCGCCGGCTTTGACGTAGATTTTGGTTTCATCGACGAAGTGCATAGGAGGTGCCAGTCGTTAGGGGCGGGAGGTTAGGGGGAGTGTTTAGCATGCCCGCGTGTGATATAAACAAAAAAGGGAGCGAGAACGCTCCCTTTTCTTTGTGTCATGCCGCCGCGAGGCGGGATGACGAAACTATGCAGCGGCCTTTTTCTTCGGCGCTTTCGGGGCTTTTGCAGCTTCCACCGCAGCGGCGGCGGCGATAACCGACACCACGTTTTTGTTGCCCGCTTTTTTGCTGTATTTCACTGCGCCATCCACCGTTGCGAAGATGGTGTAGTCTTTACCGAGGCCGACGCCAACGCCCGGATGGTACGTGGTGCCGCGCTGGCGGATGATGATGTTACCGGCGAGCACTTCTTCGCCACCGAATTTTTTCACGCCAAGGCGCTGGCCTTGCGAATCGCGACCGTTGCGGGATGAACCACCGGCTTTCTTATGTGCCATGACTAAACTCCTTTGGCTTAATTATTTCGCTGCTTTTTTAGCGGCGGGTTTCTTGGCTGCTGCAGGCTTCTTTGCAGCAGGGGCTTTTTTAGCTGCCGGTGCCGCTTTCGCAGGGGCTGCTTTCTTTGCAGCCGGAGCGGTGCGCGGTGCTTTCAGCTTGCGCGGCTCGGCCTTTACAGCCACGGTGCCGTTCAGCGAGATTGCGGTGATGTGCAGCGCGGTGAAACGCTGACGGTGACCGTTCTTACGCTTATAGTTGTGACGGCGCTTCTTTTTGAAGATAAGCACCTTGTCGGCCTTACCTTGCTCGATGATTTGTGCTTCCACCACCGCGCCAGCCACGAAGGGCGCGCCGATGACGGTTTTATCGCCCGAGAGGCCAAGCACCTGGTCGAGCTTCACGGTATCGCCCGCTTCGCCTTCCAGCTTTTCAACTTCGATGATGCTGCCCGCGGTAACACGGTATTGTTTGCCGCCTGTGAGTACGATTGCGTACATATTATTATCCTTTTTGTCGTTTGTTTCTGGTGGCGATTTGCTGTTTCAGCATCTCATCCACCATCACCAAACTCAGTCTGGTTATTAGTGAGTGCATTACTTTTAAGGAGGCGGGAATATACTCGCGTCCGCCACCATGTCAACCGTAAACATTCGCCCGGCGGGCTGGGGGCTAACCAGCGGTTTTCCTTGCTAAATGCGATGATTTGGGCTGTCATGGGCGGATGCGCAAACACTATGTCCCGTTCAATACCCTGCTGAAATCCGTGCTCGTGGTCTCGAGCCCGGCGCTGGTGGTGCTGGGACTCTATGTGTTTTTCGACGTTCTGAGCCTCTCGCAGATGATGTATGGGTTCGGCATTATCTTCGCGGCGACGGCAGCGCTGATCTACCCGTTTCTCTCGAACGTGTCGGCGCTGACGCATTACGTGAACGAGATCGCGCAGGATAAACGCGTCGCGCCGCCGGATCTCAGCTTCATCGGCTCGGTGACAGAGCTGAGTGACGCGCTCAACCGCCTGCAGGCCGGGTGGGACGTAAAGAAAAAGCAGATGGAAACCATCATCACCGAGCGTGAAATTCTCGTCGATACGCTGCCGGATATTCTCATCATGGTGAATGACGACAAAAAAGTCGTGCGCACCAACCGCGCTGCACGCGCCATTTTTGGCCAGAACCTCGCGGGAAAAACACTCACCGATGTCATTCCCAACCGCTATCTCACGGATGCAGTGAACTCCGTGATTCAGGATTTGCGCGGGCGGGAGATTGAGTTCCGCATTGAAGACCCGCTGGTGCGGGATTTCCTCGCCATCATCGAGCGCTTCCCGGTGCCAACCGCAGGCGGCATCTCGACCGTCATCACCATGAACGATATTACGGAGCTGAAATCTGTCGAGCAAATGCGCGCGGATTTCGTGGCCAATGCGAGCCACGAGCTGCGCACGCCGCTCGCGTCCATCAAGGGTTTTGTTGAAACGCTGCTTGGCCCCGCGAAGGACGACGAAGTGGCGCGCGAAGAGTTTTTAAAAATCATGCTCGAACAATCCGACCGCATGCAACAGCTCATCGGCGATCTGCTGTCGCTCAGCAAAATTGAGATGAACGTGCATTCCGTGCCGGTGGAGCCGACGGACCTCGCCGCCGTGGTGCGTAAGCAGGTGGAGAGCCTGAAGCGCATGGCGGCGGAGAAAAACCTGCGCATGGTGATGAGCCTCCACGACAATTTGCCGCAGGTGAAGGGCGAGGCGAACGAGCTGGCGCAGGTGGTGCATAACCTCATCAGCAACGCGATCAAATATGGCTTTGCGGATTCGGATGTCACCATCACCGCGCGGGTGACGACGGAGCTGCCGCAGGATCTTAACATGCGCAACCTGACGCGCGTGGTGGCACTCAGCGTGCGCGACCGCGGGGAGGGGATCCCCAAGCAGCATCTGCCACGGCTGATGGAGCGCTTCTATCGTGTGGATTCCGCCCGCACGCGGCAGGTCGGCGGCACCGGCCTCGGCCTTGCCATCGTCAAAGGCATCGTCCAGCGCCATCGCGGCGCGATCACCATCGACTCGGTGGTGGGCGAGGGCACGAACTTTACGGTGTTCCTGCCGATTTGGGAGAGTTAGGTCGCACGCATTCCCCCTATGTGCCGTGCGCAACGATAAGCCGGTTTACTTCCCCCGCCGCGCCCGCTAAAACCGCGGGGCATGGAGTGAGTTTATGGTGAATTCGTTGGGTTCGTTTGTGCGTGCAGTTGGCCGCGTTCTGCTCTGCTGGGTTTTGCCTATACTCATACTAGCGGCAACGTGCGGCATGTTCTATGAAGAACTAGAATTCTCGAAATCAGCCAATAGAGCTGTTGGTAAAGTCGTCGCACTTGAGCATGTTGGGCTTTGGACGTTCCCGATTGTAGAATACCGTGCAAATGATCGGGTTCATAGATTCAGAGGTAGCGGGAAAAAGGTATCTTTTTTCTCTGGGCCTGAGGTCGACGAAACGGTGGAGGTATTGTATAGCTCTGCTGAGGATGCGCGTATTAACAGCGCTGTCGATCGATTCTCTCACATAGTTGTCTTGGGATTTATCTCTATATTGTGGCTAGCGGCGAGTTTTTATCACAAGCAATCAACGAGAAGAATAAGGCGATGGCAGGAAAAAGCCATCAGCGTGCAGGCCAGGATTATAACAATCAAAGAGCTGACAGTAGAGGAGCAAAAAGAATGGAGCATAACGCTGGAGGTGCAAGACCCTAATACGCAAGAAATTATAGAGTTCGCCGATGAGATTGTTTATACCCCGATACCACAATCCTGTAAGGGCAAGAGGGTGAATGTATTGATGGATCAAGATGCCATGTGGTTAAGTGAGCTAGAGGAATCTCTGAGTGGGCTGTGGCGAGAGAATGCTATCACCGTGCAGGCCAAGATCACGGAAGTGTCACGTGAAAATTTTAAAGACGAAGATCAAACGGTATTTTGGCTTGTCTACGCGGAATGGAAAGATCCAACCACTGGAGTAGTATTAGAGTTTTCCAGCGATATTTTGGAAACAGAACCCAATGGCGTCGCCACTGGAGATACTATTAATGTGTTGGTAAGTAAGGATGACCCTGAGACATATGAAATGGATTCCGTGTCTTAAAGCGGTTTTGTAGGCTTAATTTAAGAGTTTTGTGTGATATTCGCTCTAAACCAATGGCTGAAGCATGGCGCGCGCCGCCCCGGTGAAACGGTGGTGATGGCGCTGATGTGGCTGGCTGCCGCCGTGGCGGTGGTGATTACGGGTGCGATTATCTATTCGGTGGTGAGTGAATCGCTGCGGTTTTTTGCCCATGTGCCGTTTTTTGATTTCCTGTTCGGCGTGAACTGGAGCCCGCAAACCGCGATGCGCGCCGATCAGGCGGGCGCATCCGGCAGCTTCGGCGCGATCCCGCTGCTCGCGGGAACGCTGATGATTACCGTGATTGCGCTGCTCGTCGCTGTGCCCGTGGGGCTGATGAGTGCGGTGTATCTTGCGGAGTATGCCAGTGCGCGGTTTCGTAAATTCGCGAAGCCCGTGCTGGAGCTGCTCGCAGGCATCCCCACCGTGGTCTATGGCTATTTCGCGGTGATTACCGTTGCGCCGTTTATGAATAAAATCGGCGAGTTTTTAGGCATTTCCATCGCGTCCGAAAGCGCACTGACGGCGGGCATCGTGATGGGGATCATGATTATCCCGTTCGTGTCGTCCCTCAGCGACGATATGATTACCGCCGTGCCGCGCGGGTTGCGTGATGCGTCCTACGGCCTCGGCGCGACGAAATCGGAAACCATTAAGCGTGTGGTGCTGCGCTCGGCACTGCCCGGCATCATGGGCGCGGTGCTTCTCGCCATCAGCCGCGCGGTGGGCGAAACGATGATTGTGGTGATGGCGGCGGGCCTCTCCGCCAACCTCACCGCCAACCCGCTTGAGGCGGTGACGACCGTGACGGTGCAGATGGTGACGCTGCTGACGGGCGACCAGGAATTCAACAGCCCCAAAACGCTGGCCGCATTTGCGCTCGGCCTCACCTTGTTTTGTTTCACGCTGCTGCTGAATATCCTCGCGCAGGTGATCGTGAAGAAATATCGGGAGCAGTATGAATAAGGCGGCACAGCATCTGGCGAAACGGCATCGGGCGGAGCGACGCTTCAAGGCGCTGGGGCTGGCGGCGCTGGGCTTTGCGGGGGTGATGCTGCTGGTGCTGATGCTGTCGATCATCCGCCCCGGGATTAGCGGGTTCACGCAGCATAGCCTGCGGGTGACGGTGGATACGGCTGGCATTTCGGCGCAGCTTGCGCGTGACCCGGCGGCGGTCGATTATTACGCGCTGACGAATGCGGCGCTGCTCAAAAGCGTGGGCGCGGAACATGCGGATGCGGCGGCGCGGCACCAGCTCCTCGCGCTCGGTGGCACGTTTGGGGCGTTCGCAGTAAAAGAAGAAATTCTCGCCCACCCCGCGCAATGGGGCAAGGTGATGGAAGTGACCCTGCCACTCGCCAGCAATGCGGATTTGTTGCTGAAGGGCAGCATCGACCGCGATGCGCCGATGGCCGAGCGGCCGATCTCTGACCAGCAGATCATCTGGCTCGACCGCTGGGAGAGCGAAGGGCGGATCACCTCGCGCTTCAATAGCGAATTCTTCACTCGTGGCGATTCCCGCGCGCCGGAGGCGGCCGGGTTCGGCGGCAGCATTGTCGGTTCGCTGCTGACGCTTCTCGTGTGCATGCTGCTCGCGCTGCCGGTGGCGATTGCCGCGGCGATTACGCTCGAGGAATTCGCGCGCAAAACGAAGTTCGCCGAGTGGCTGGAGATTCTCATCAACAACCTCGCGGCGGTGCCGTCGATTATCTATGGATTACTCGGACTTTCTGTATTCCTGCAGGTACTGCAAGTACCGCGCGGGTCGGCGCTGGCGGGCGGCCTCACGCTTGCGATGCTGATTCTGCCGGTGATGATTATTGCGGCGCGTGCGGCGATTCGCGCGGTGCCACCGAGCATGCGTCAGGCCGCGACAGCGCTTGGGGCGACGAAACTGCAAGTGGTGCGCGACCATGTGCTGCCCTATGCCCTGCCGGGGATTATGACGGGGACGATTCTCTCCATCGCCCGCGCGCTGGGTGAAACCGCGCCGCTGCTGATGATCGGCATGGTGGCCTTCGTGGCGGATGTGCCGCGCGGATTCACCGACCCGGCCACCGCGATGCCGGTGGAGGTTTACTTGTGGGCGAGCAGCCCGGAGGCCGGGTTTATCGAGAAGACTTCGGCCGGGATTATGGTGCTGCTGGTGCTGCTCTTGCTTCTTAACATGGCAGCGATTATGGTGCGCGCGCGTTCACAGAAATTGTGGAGTTAAGGTGACGGACACTCAACCAACGGGCACTATCGACGCACGCGATGTCAGCGTGTTCTACGGCGAAAAGCGGGCGCTGCATGGCGTGTCGCTCGCCATTGCGCCGCGCAGCGTGACGGCGTTTATCGGCCCCTCCGGCTGCGGGAAATCGACGTTCCTGCGCTGCCTCAACCGCATGAACGACCTCATCCCCGGCTGCCGGGTGACGGGCGAAATTCTGCTCGACGGCAAAGACATCAACGCCCCCGCGCTCGATGTGGTGGCGCTGCGGGCGCGGGTGGGCATGGTGTTCCAGAAGCCGAACCCGTTCCCGAAATCGATTTACGAAAATGTCGCCTATGGTGCGCGCATCAACGGGCTGGCAAAAAGCAAGGCGGAGCTTGATGAAATTGTCCAAAAATCGCTCGAGGGCGCAGCCCTCTGGGACGAGGTGAAAGATCGTTTAAGCCAGCCGGGCACCGGCCTTTCCGGCGGGCAGCAGCAGCGGCTTTGCATCGCGCGTACGATGGCGGTCAGCCCGGAAGTGATTCTGATGGATGAGCCATGCTCCGCGCTCGACCCCATTGCGACGGGGCGGGTGGAAGACCTCATCGAGCAGCTGCGCGCGCGCTATACGATTGTGATCGTCACGCACTCCATGGCGCAGGCGCGTCGCGTGGCGCAAACCACCGCGTTTTTCCATATGGGCAACGTGGTGGAAACGGGCACCACCGACCAGATGTTCGAAGCCCCGCAGCAGACGCAGACGCGGGATTATATCAGCGGGCGATATGGGTGATTCTCTCGCTTCAAAGTCCCTCGCTGCGCTCGGTGTACTTTGAAGCGGTAATCATGAAGTCGCGTGCTCGGGGCGGCCCTCCGCGCGCGATAGTTATTTAGTGAGAAGGTTTATACTCCATCGCCAGTTCGACATAATGGCGGGCGGAGATGGGGATATAGGCGGCTTCTTCGGGGCTGACGGGGCGGAGCAGTTTGGCGGGGTTGCCTGCCCAGAGCTCGCCGGATTTGACCTGCTTGCGCGGGGTGATGAGCGCGCCCGCAGCGACAAATGCGCCGGATTCGACCACCGCAAAATCCATCACCTTCGCGCCCATACCGACGAAGCAATCATCGGCGAGCGTGCAGGCATGCAGCAGCGCCTGATGGCCAATGGTGATGCCCGAGCCGATGGTCGTCGGCCCCACCTCGCGCGTGACATGCACGACCGAGCCGTCTTGAATGTTGGTGCGCTCGCCAATGCGGATGGGCGCGACATCGCCGCGGATGACGCAGCCGAACCAGACATTGGTGAACGCGCCGATATGCACGTCGCCGATCACCACCGCGCCCGGCGCAATCCACGCATCGCGGTGAATGGTGGGCATGATGCCGTTATAGGGGAGGATGAGGGGGGCGTGGGTCATGGGAATACCGCTGTGAGTGCGAGGTTGGTGGTTTCCGGCAAGCCGAACATGAGGTTGGCGTTTTGCAGCGCCTGACCGCTCGCGCCTTTCACCAGATTGTCGATGACGGACACAAGAATGAGTTCACCCGGCAGGCGCCCCTTGTGTACGGACATCACGCAGTGATTGGTGCCGCGGACGTGGTGGGTGCTGGGGGCGCCGTTTTCAAGCACGGTGACGAAGGCTTCGCCTTGATAACGTTTTTGTAGTGCGCTGCGTGCGTCTTCCACCGTTTTGCCGGGGGCGAGGGTGGTATGGATCGTCGCCAGCATGCCGCGCGTCATGGGGATGAGATGCGGCGTGAAGGAGAGGGTGACAGGGTGTTTCGCCGCCGCGGCAAGCTGCTGCTCCATCTCGGCCATGTGGCGGTGATGGCCGATGCCGTAGGCGGAGACGCCGCCATCCAGCTCGGTGAACAGCAGCTCCTGCTTCGCGCTGCGCCCCGCGCCGCTGATGCCGGAGAGCGCGTTGACCACCGTGCCGGTGGGGGCAATGATATTCTCTTCGACCAGCGGTATTAAGGGAAGCAATGTGCAGGTCGGGTAGCAGCCCGGGTTCGCCACAAGGCGTGCCGCCTTGAGCGCATTTCTATCGAGTTCGGTGATGCCGTAGACGGCTTCTTTCTGGAGCGCGGGCGCGCGGTGTGCGTGGCCGTACCACTCTTCATAGGCGGCGACATTATGCAGGCGGAAATCGGCGGAGAGATCGACGATGCGCACATGCTGGGGCAGGCCGGCGATGATCTCTTGCGTGGTGCCATGCGGCAGGCAGCAGAAGACGAGGGCGACGCGCGTGAAATCCACCTCGGTATGTTTCACCAGCGCCGGAAGATTGCGCCCACGCAGATGGGGGTAGACCTGTTCGATGGGCTTGCCGGCTTGGCTATCGCCCGTCAGCGCGACGATCTCGAACACGGGGTGGCCGTGGAGCAGGCGCAGCAGCTCCGCGCCGGTATAGCCAGATGCGCCGAGGATGGCGGTCTTGATGGTTTTTGTCATACACCCTCACAAAGAAAAACCCCGGAATCGCGTTTGCCATTCCGGGGTTGGTATGCTTTCCGAAAAGGAAACGATTAACGTTTCGAGAATTGGAACGAACGGCGGGCTTTCGCCTTACCGTATTTCTTACGCTCGACCACACGGCTGTCGCGGGTCATGAAGCCGCTCTTACGCAGCGTTGGGCGGAAGGAAGGATCGTAGGCATCCAGCGCGCGGCTGATGCCATGACGCACGGCACCGGCTTGGCCGGACAGACCGCCGCCAGTGACGGTGACGGTGACGTCAAATTTGTTCTCGCTCGCCAGCACAACGAAGGGCTGGTTGATGATCATGCGCAGCACGGGACGCGCGAAGTATGTCTCGAGCGAACGACCGTTGACGGTGATTTTGCCGCTGCCACGCTTTACCCATACGCGGGCAGTAGCGTCTTTACGACGACCTGTGCCATACGCGCGACCGAGCTTGTCGATCTTCGGGGTGCGGGCTTCTTGGATTTCGATTTCTGCTGCCGTTGCCATGTTGTTACCTTATTAGCGTGCGTTTTTTTCGTTGAAGGAAGCAAAGTCCACCAGCTTCGGCGACTGTGCGCTATGCGGGTGCTCGCTGCCGTTATAAACATGCAGATTCTTGAACTGTTTGCGTGCCAGCGGGCTGTCTTTTGGCAGCATGCGCTCGATCGCTTTCAGCATCACGCGCTCAGGGTGTTCACCCGAAAGGATATGCTCTGCCGAACGTTCCTTAATACCGCCCGCGTACCCGGTGTGGTAGTAATAGACTTTCTTGCCGCGCTTACGGCCGGTCAGCTTCACTTTGTCCGCATTGATGATGACGACATTGTCGCCACAATCCATGTTCGGGGTGTAGCTTGGCTTCGTTTTGCCGCGCAGGACTTTCGCGACATAGCTAGCGAGACGGCCCAGAATAACGCCCTCGGCGTTGATCATAACCCATTCTTTTTTAATATCTTTCGGCGTTGCCGAGAACGTTTTCATGACGTGCTCTTTTTATTGGAGTTTCTTCGATAAGGGTGGGCTTTCTAGTCGGCACGGCGCCTAGTGTCAACAAGGAAATGTAGTCATTTGCCTTAAGCATTTTCCATGGCTGCAAATGGGAAGCTCCTGCGCTTCCGCTGCGCATGTACTTTATGTACACTTGCGCAGCGGTTCTCGGATCGCCCCATTTGCAGCCATGGAAAATGCTTAAATCAAACGACTACTCACTCATCGGCCAAACGGGTCGCGTAGTTGGCTGGCAAGGTCGTCTGCAATCGGTGGGGCAACGCCGATGGGGTCCGGTGACTCGGCATGGGGGAAATAATAGGTGCCAAACAGCCGATCATAGAACGCAAATGTGGGGGCAAAGTTCTTGTTCTGCCCCTCCGGCCGCCGCGTATGATGCCAGCGGTGAAACGATGGGCTGGAGACAATGCCACGCAATGGCCCCAGTGCACAACGCAGGTTGGCATGGAGAAAGCCAGAGTAAAATAAAATGAAGGGGCCGGTATACAGCCCAATCTCGGGCGAGAAACCGAGAAACATCATCGCAATAGCGACAGGCGTGTAATAGAGTATAAAGTCAACCGGGTGGAAGCGCGCGTAGCTCAGCCAGTCCAGTTCTTCGGAAGAATGGTGAATACGGTGGAAGCGCCAAAGGTGGCGGCTATGCATCATGCGGTGCAGCCAGTAGCCCATAAAATCCGCAACGAGTAGCGCGAGCGGCACCTGTATATAGAGTGGTAAGGTCGCAAGGAAGCCTGGCTTGCTTAACGTGGCGCTGACAACGGCGATGGAAGTCATCAGCGCAAGCAACCCTGCCACCACCAGCGGAAACAACAGCGGATAGGTGAAATAATAGAGCATATCTGCCACCCAGCCGCGGCGGATGAGCCGTTGGCTTGGCACGACAGGTGCCAGCCGCGCGAGCAGCGCAAACAGGATGAACAGTCCAACAAACCACAGGCTGCGCGAGGTGATGAGGTCAAGAAGTGGATTCATAACATACTCCTAGCTTGGTGTGCTGATGGCAGTGCGCACCATGTGGCCCCACCCCTTTTTCTTACGCAGGAACTCCCACCAGCCGATGACGCGCCAGAGATTGTTGACCTGGCGGTAGCCAAAATTCTCGACGACTGAGATCAATGCGAGAATGGCAAGGTCGCGCGGGCTTGGGGCGCGGCGCAACTCCAGTTCTTCGAGAATGAGCGTATAGATGCTGATCGACACGCCAAACATAAAAAACAGCGCTATATAGGCAAGCATCAACGGCGTGTTGAGCATGCCATACCACCAGAAAAGTGGGATCAGCAGATAGCCGAACGCCTCGGTGAGAGGCCCTAGTACATCCGTGATAAAGCTGTAGGGAATACCCATCATACCAATTTTGCCGTAGCGTGGACGGAACATCATTCCTCGGTAGCGGAAGAATACCTCAAGTGCACCACGTTGCCACCGCCGCCGCTGACTGCCAAGGATATGCCAGGTTTCTGGCGCCTGCGTCCAACAGACGGACTCTGGCACATAGCACAATTTATAGGGGCGTTTTTGATCGCGCAGATAGCGATGCATCTTGAGGACCATCTCGTAATCTTCACCCACTGTGTCATCGGAAAAGCCGCCCACATCCACCCAGATATCGCGGCGGAAGACTCCAAATGCACCGGAGATAATGCTCAACATTCCCCAATGGCTCCATGCCGTACGTGCCATCAGGAATGAGCGGAGATATTCGAGCGTCTGCACCAGCGGCAGGAATTGCCTGGAAAGCGCAGCTTTAACAACCTGTCCCTGACGCACTGTGCATCCGTTGAGAATACGAATTGTGCCACCGACAGCAACCATGTGTTTCGGGTCTTCCATAAATGGGCGCACGACGCCAAACAACGACTCCACTTCGAGTAGCGAGTCTGCATCCACCACACAAAACAGCGGTGTTCGACAATAATTGATTGCGGCATTAATCGCGTCGGCACGACCGCCATTTTCTTTGTCGACCACCAACAACTGCGGATAGAGTGCTGAACCATAAAGCCCGCGCGCGGCAGCGTGATGCACGGCCTGTTCATGTGCCCGCACCACGGGCGTCATTGAAAATGCTTCGATGAGCACCTGTAAAGTCCGATCCTTTGAACCATCATTCGCTACAATAATGGCTACTTCAGGATAGCTTAGTGACAGCATGGAGCGAATACTCTCCACGATCGTTGTCTCTTCATTGTAGGCGGGAATCATCACGCTGATGGGGATAGCCACATCCGACATCATCATCTGCCAGGCATAGTCGCTGTCATCGGCCTGTTTGCGCGCGCGCAGCTCTTTCCACGCGGCGGGCACTTGCAGAAGATAGACAAGGTTCTGAATCATCCCCACGGATAAGATCGCCCAGGAAATCGCCTGAACCCAGAGTGTGTGCTCTTGCAAAAACAGGCTGAAGCTGCTGCTCATACCAGTCCCCCGCGCTCGGCAAGCACTTGCTGGGCGATAACCCCCCTATTGCCTTCGCGACTCGCGATTGCTTGCAGTAGGGCGATGCCCTGATCACCATAGCGGTGAAGCGCTTCTGCCGCACGGAACCGTACCCACCAATCCGAATCGTCAAGCCGTGCCACCAGCGGTGCGATGGCGGCGGGCAAGTGGAATCCGCCCAACGCTTGCGCGGCCTGCACGCGCACAGCTTGCTCTGGCGAGGTAAGATGTGGCAGAATCGCTTCCCCGGCGCGGCTGTCGCCTAGCTTGCTGAGTGCTGTAATCGCCGCCGCACAGATGTCGCTGTGTGGATCGTCGAGTAATGCCACCAGCGTATCTACTGCTTCAAGCACACCGAGTGTGCCAAGCGCATGAATCCCCGCGAGGCGCACTTCCAGTACCGCTTCCGATTGTACCAATGCACACAATGAAGGAACCACCGGCGCGCCAAAACGCTGCAATACATCGGCCAGCATGAGCATATTTGTGCGACCTGAGCGACCAAGGCTCGCGAGGATATGGTCCAGATGCTGGGTTGCCCCACGCATGGCAAGACCGCGTAACGCGGTGAGCTGCACATACATATCCGTTGCGCTTACCTGCTCAAGCAAATGGGAGAGTGAGGCTTCATCCGTACAATGCGCGAACAAAGTTAGCGTACGCAAGCGCTCGGATTTGCTGCCCGTACGCAGGTTTGTGCGTAGCAAGGTTATAAGGTCCCACGCCTCAAACATTGCAATGATTCGGTTAGCATCCTGCCCGCGTACGTTGCGCAATAAGGTCAGCGCGATGTTCATCACCACAGGCACATCAACGGCAGTCAGAGGTGGCAGGCTTGTCTTCGTTGGCGCCACCGGCGCGTTGATCGCTGCATGAAAACAACGTGTCCAATGCTGGGTATGGTGATCCGCATGGCGCAACTTCCGCACAAACAGCACGCGTTTGATAATCAGCCCCGCCATCACCACAAAAGCGAGCGCGGCAAGAATCAGCGATCCGTACCACAGCGCGGAGAGTAGCGTTGGCTCAGAACCGGTAGCTGATACTGGCATTATATATGTCGCGGATGTAAGAGTTTTGGCGGTCGTCACGCGCGTAACCCACACGCAATGTGTTTACAGGCGTCACGTCATACGCCGCACCACCGAACCAGGTAGTGGTGTCAACTGTCACTCCGGCGACCGTATCGGGCGCAGAGGCATAGCCTGCATAAAACCGCAGTCCATCCGTCACCGTGCCGTCGAGACGACCATCCCAACCGTAGGCTTTTCTCTCGCTCGACTGGTCAACGATAATCCGCCGCCCGGCGACACTCCAACCATCCGCAACGTCGAGCTTCAGTCCGGGGTTGAGATTGAGTACGCGCGTGTCGGCATAGGTATCGTAGCGCGCATCTATCGTCGCCCAAAGCGGCGTTGTACTATCCATCACTCGCATGGCGCCACCACCTGCCACCCGGTTGCGCGGACGAAAATTGGCATGCGATACCAATGAAAGTGCGGCATAGCCATTAACAGTTGGTGAGAACTGGTGGTCAGCACCGAGTTCCACTTCAGCGTCACGCGCGTTGAACTGGTCGTAGCGTGTGAGCTTGCCATGCAGCGCCGTTTTGCGCGCGTCGAGAAAATGTGTCAGCTGCAAAAATTCCTGGTTCCAATTCGTTTGCGAGCGGCGCGAGAACTGGCTTAGCTCTAACCCTGTATCTACCTGCCATGGCAGGAAAGCTTCCTGAGCCGCGGCAGGCTTTGCTGCAGCCACACGGGCAGCCCGCGTCGCTTTCTGTGCACGCAACAATCCATCGCGCGCGTCCTGATAATCCGGGTGCTGGGTGAGAATGGCAGCATAGTGTTTTTCCGCTGTGGCGAAATGGCCCTGATGATAGGCAACCGAGCCGCGCAGCAACATCGCATCCGGGTTGGTTTGCTGGGCTTGCGGCAACGCGTTCAGAGCGGCTTCCGCTTCCCTATATTTTCCTGCCCAATCGAGCACGCGGATGCGTGCGAGCATCAGTTCGCCATCCTCCGGCGATTCCGCCAGCGCCTTTTTCAGCAATTCAAGTGCGGCGCCGTATTTTTTCTGCTCTGCCAGTTTACGGCTTTCGGCAACCGTCCCCATCGTGTTCAGGGCGAACGCTGCAGGTGCCAGCATCACCACGCTTATCATTGCTGCTACGAGTTGTGCCTTGCTCATCTTATACGCTCGCCGTCGCGGATTCCTGCATCAGACGCATACATCGTGCGACGACTTCCTCCGGATTGAATGGCTTGATGATGTAATCCTCTGCCCCGGTATTCAGCCCCTCCAACACGTTACTGCTGTAGTGCCGTGCAGTGAGGAACACGACGGGAATATGCGCCAGCGCTTTGGTTTCCTTCATCATCCGCAGCAACGCCAATCCCTCAATGCCTGGCATCATGCGGTCGAGCAACGCAAGGCTAACCGGATTTTTGAGAAGAAATTTCCACGCCTCGGTGCCGTCTACCGTCATCGATACCTTGCAGCCAGCATGGCGGAATTTATGCGCCAGTAACTCGCGCACGGATTCATCATCGTCTACAATCAGAATATGCCGCCCAAGGCGCTGCAAGCGCCGTTTGATTTTCTCTGACACTACCGTGGGAGAGAATGGTTTGGTGATGTAATCTACTGCACCCGCCATCAGCCCTTGCATCATTTCCTCGGGCCGATCACTCGCGGTGATCATCACCACCGGAATCCCCGAAATATCGGGCATCGCACGGATTTCTTCCAGCAGCTTGAGGCCGTGCGTGCCTTCTGGCATCCAGTCATCCAGCAGCACAAGATCGGGCTTTTCCGCCCGCATCAACGCCAGTGCTTCGTGACTGTTTGTGGCTTTGAGTATTACCGCATCGCGTGCGAATAGCCCGTGCAGAATGGCGTGCACTTCATCGTCGTCATCCACTACCAGCATTTTCGGCAATGCGTGGCCAGCGACCTCTGCCTCTTCATGCAATTCGACTGCGGCTGCAGGCGAGGAACTTTCCTTAGCTAGTTCGCAGGCGGCGAGCAATGCGCGCAGATACGACACTTCTTTTGGGGACGCCTCTTCTGCCGGATGCATGAGCAATTCTTCAAGCGCACGTCCAGCGATGCTGATCTCGGGAAAGCCGTATGTCGCACCCGTGCCAGACAATTTATGCGCCAGCGCTTTCATTTCCATCCGCGCGTTTTCAGGCCACGCGCCGACATTGCGCTCTGCCAGAAAGCGCTTCAATACCGCCACACGATTAGCAAGCTGCGCCACATAGCGCGCACGCAGCACCTGCATCTTGGATTCTACATCATGGCTTGCACTATCTGGCATGGTAATTCTCCCAGAGTTCAGTCAGTTGGGCAGACAGTAACATGGGATCGAAGGGTTTAGCAATCACGCCGATCGCTCCCTGCTGTAAATAGCGCGTCACATCCGCCGTCTGCACCCGCGCGGTCATGAAAACAACCGGGACAGAAGCCAACGCCGGATTTTGTTGTAGAGCTTTCAACGTGGCAGTGCCATCCATTTCCGGCATCATCACGTCGAGCAAAATAATATCCGGAGCGATCGTCTCTGCCTTCGCGACTGCCTCGGCACCGCTATGCAAACAGGTCACTGTAAAATCGCCGACCGTGGCGAGGGACATCTCCGCCACTTCGAGAATATCTGCCTCGTCATCGACACAAAGCACATGCTGCAATTTACGCGTCATCCGCGTTCTCCCCCATCATAGGAAACTCTACCCAGAAAGTCGCTCCCTCGCCAGGCGGGGAATCAAAACCAATCGTGCCGCCCATATGCTCGACCAGCGCTTTACTGATATGCAGCCCCAGACCAGAGCCGCCCTTTCTGCGTGTGAGCGACGAATCCGCTTGTACAAAGCGGCCAAAAATACGCTCACGGAATTCATCGGAAATTCCGGAGCCGCAATCCTTCACCGCGACCCGCACCTGGTCGCCACACGACTCCACCCGAACAGTAACCACGCTATGTGCCGGCGAAAATTTAGCCGCATTCGAGAGCAGGTTCGACAAAATCTGAATGAAGCGCGCACCATCCAGATTCGCCACGAAATCACCCTCTTCAGCGATGATCTCGACCGATACGTCGTATTTCGTTGCGTAGCCATGGGTTGCATCCACCGCCTGCTGAGTGAGGGCAAGAATCGATTCCGGCTGCATTTCAAGCCGCATATGGCCGGAGGCGATTTTATCGATATCAAGAATATCGTTAATCAGCACAATCAGCCGTTCGCTGTTGCTATGGGCGATCGTAATTAACCGTCGGACTTTCTCTGGCAGCGCATCCGCCATCGTGCCAACAACCAGCCCCAGCGCACCGCGGATGGAGGTGAGCGGTGTGCGCAATTCATGGCTCACCATCGAAATAAATTCATTCTTCATGTTCTCGAGCTGCTTGCGTTGTACCGCATATTGCATCGCGCGTTTGATCGATTGGCTGTTAATGTTACTTTTGAGTAGCCAGTCCTGTGCTCCACATTCCACGGCAGAGAGAGCCATTTCTTCTTCCGCCACCCCGCTCACCGGACCGGTGACCATAATAATCGGCAAGCTGGGTGCCACCGACTGCAGACTGAGCAGCCCGTTAAACCCGATCGTATCCGGCAGGGTAAAATCGAGCAGCACCACGTCGAACGCTTCTGTTTCGAGCAGATGAATCGCTTCGCGCAGCAACCGCGTTTTGTGCAGGCTGTAATGTATAAAGCCGCTCTGCGCGAGCGCTGCCTCAATCAGTGCGATATCGCTCGCGGAATCCTCCACCAGCAATATTCGCAAACTATTCGCTAACGTAACTTTTTCCATGCGCGCACCCAATCGCGTCATGCTAAATTGATTCCGTTGGCTTCTCTAGGGATAAGGCTGCACGACAGGAATTTCGCCTACAAAAGCGGGCTAGGCGTGTACATTACACCACAAATGAGGCCAAAGTCGCACATGGCAGGGTGCGTTTCATCGCCACGCGATTATGACCAGAACAAGCCAACGTATCAGGCCACCAGAATCGCCACCCACACTATTGCGGCATTCACGAGTGAAATTGCTAGCAGGATTTTATTTTTAAAGCCAATTTTTGCCTACAAATCTAATCGCTTTTTAAGAAGCCAAGAATCTTTGCTCATCTACATGGAAAATTTTTTAAATCTGCTGGTATCGCTATCTTGACCCGCACATTCGCCTCTAGAGATAACCCTCCGCAACAGGCTCCATTCCGCCCTAGCAGTGATAGTCTCCAGTCATTCTGGCAATAAAAAGCCTGCCCAAGGCGCGGCTGAGGGTGCGGGTAGCTAAAATGACAGGAGGCATATGGGAAACTGGTGGTCGGCAGCGGAGTCGGAGCGAACCAATTAGTGGTATTCGTAAACGCCATGAACGAGATGGGCAAGATATTTGAGAGCCATGTAAAACTTGAGAAAAAGGCGTTCAAGTTTGAACCTATGCTACTTGCAGCTTAATCCCGTGGCGTGATGTTGTCGCGCCGCTTGAGAATAATATCCAAAATGCCGCTGCGGATTTGATCGAATAAGCGCGGCGGCAAAAAGCCATAGGTCATTTCACCCGGCTTACCGGGAACAGGTCGCAGATCATAGCCCGGCCAGACGAACTGATTCACCTCATCGAGGATTACCCATGAGCGATCATCATCCAGCCCTAAATGCTGCTTCACTCGCAGGGGAATTTCTAAGCAGGGAGTGCCGGGGGATGGTGGTGAATGCGTGATGGGCGCAACGGTGACTTGCGTGCCGCTATCGTGCTTCTCCACCGACAACACGATGACGCACGGACGGCTCTTTCGGCCTTCCTCCTGACCTGCCTCAAACTCCCTGCGCCATAAAAAGGCGTAGGAAATCACGAGGCCGGGTTCTGGATTTGGAATGGCCATGGTGGATTAGTCGTCGAGCAGGCTGTTCAGGTGATCGTGCTTTGCGTCCATTTTACTGGCGGCTATCGCCTGAATGGTTTCTTCGGATAGCCCTTCTACTGCAAACGCTTTGGGCATCTGTGCCTTCATCCGCAGATAGGCCTCATAGTCTGAACCTGACACGAAATAACCTGTCACGCGATCATGGCTGGTGACGGCCACCGGCTCACGCTGCGCGGCTTCACGGTAACGGCCAAAGTTCTTTGAAAACTCGCTGGAAGGAACAGTAATCATAAGCGTATCTCCTATTTCCCTTATTATACCCAAATTACAGATAATACGCAAGATGTTCTATGCTCCGCCTCCCAGTTACCTCAGCGGAGTCGGATAGAACCGGAAAAATTAGCCTTATAATTCAGCGCTTTTGAACGATTATAACGCAAAATCAGGACAAAATCCTAGAACCGCCTCAACCAGCAGTAGGTCTACATCTGAATTTTTGAAAGGGAGATTGGTGGAGATGACAGGAATCGAACCTGCGACATTCTGCTTGCAAAGCAGACGCTCTACCAACTGAGCTACATCCCCACGCGCAATGCTGCGCCCCGAATCGGGCAGGGAGGGTGGTAGACGAATCATCCGCCCCCGTCAACGGCAAAAATAATGGGGTGGAAACGGATTTCTTCAGTTTCGCGTCATAGGGGGGGCGTATAGGTGGTTTTCGACAACATAGACGACCTTATAGACGATCTTTAGACAGCTTCTTTCACTCCCATTCCACCATACATTCAGGAGATTTTATGACGATGCGTAAATCACTGTTACTGGCCTCCGCGGCATTTACCCTTATCGGTGCGGGCGCGGCGGTTGCCGAATCAGCCCCGGCCGATATCGCGCGTGACCCAAAGGTGGCCGCTGCCGATGCGGCGCACCAGAAGCTGCACTCGCTGCGCGATAACCGTCAGGAAATCATCGGCGACCGGAGGGAGCTGCATGAGGACCGGAAGGAGCTGCGTGATGCGCGCCGTGAAGGCAATGCCGATGCGGTAGCTGCAGAGAAAGTGGAAGTCAAACAAGGCCGCGAAGAGCTGCGCGACGATATGCGCGCGCGCCATGAAGAGCGCAAAGAATTGCGTGATGACCGTCGTGAGCACCGCCAGGAGATGCACGGCAAGCATCAGGAAAAACGCGCAGAGCATCGCGAGAAGCGTCAGGACCGTCGTGAACATCTGCGTCCCGGGCATATCCCAGCAGGCGGCCCCGAAACACAAACCAGACCAAAGGTGGACGTGAATGCGCCAACGACCAAACCGCCAGTGGTGGGTCTGGGTAGCGGTGGTCCTGCACCGATGGAAGGTCGTCCAATGGAAATGCCACCACGCCCACGTCCGGAGCCGGTGAAAGAATTTCCACGCCCAGCCGTCACCCGGCAAGGTGACGCATCCGCACCCACCGCGGTGATCAAAGGCGCGCCCGTATCGACCGATGCGCCAACCGCCGATGATGCTGCCGCGCACTAATATTCGTTCGTAACATCCCCACTTTATACGGCCGGGCTCACCCCCGGCCGTTTTTTGTCAAAACCGGCTGCAGAATGCTCTCAGGAGCGATGCTTGCCAAAAAATACGTTTCGCGATACATCTGATATATGACCAACGCTGCTGAGATAAAACAGAAGCTACTGCGCTATCTGCGCTTTGCGAAGGCGTGGCTGCTGCGCGAGGAGCATCAGCAAAAAGCGCGAGAGTTGAAAGCGCAGGCACACCGCGCGTTTACCGAGCATCCGGAAGAGGCTGGGGAGACGTATTTGCAGCATCTCTGGTTCACGACGACGATGTCGGCGCGGTTCCTCTACGCCTCGCTGGTGATTATGATTCATGGCGCGTTTCCGTTCCTGCTCACGACGGCGGCAAGCACGCAGATCGAAACGGTCTATCGCATCATGAAATCCCGCATTCCGAAGTCACGCCGCGAGACGCTCGACGCGGACGACGCTTAGCGCATGGCCGCGCGGCGCATCGGCATTATTGGCTTCGGCTTTTCCGGCCTGATGGTTGCGGCGCATCTCGTGCGCCAAGCTGCGCCGGGAGGCATTATTTATATTATAGCCGATGATTTTTCGGCGCGCGGCATGGCCTATGGCACGGGCGACACCGCCCATTTGCTCAACGTGCCAGCAGGGCGCATGGGCGCATTCCCGGACGCCATCGACGGGTTCTATGCGTGGATGCAAACGGCGAACGGGGCGCTCGCCAAACAGCGCTGGAAGCTGACGAAGGATTACGCGCCGACGGATTTCGTGCCGCGCGCACTCTATGGCGAGTATCTCAGCGAACTCTGGCGCGATACGCAGGAAACCGCCGCCGCGCGCGGGGTGATGTTGAAGCTGGTGGAAACCCGCGCGACGCGGGTGCGCACCGAGGGCGGGCTCGCCATTCTCACTGCGCGGGGCGATGCGATTGCGGTGGAGGCGGCGGTGCTCGCCATCGGCAACGAAACGAAAGCCATGGCATGGCAGGCTGAAGGCACGCAGGTGATTCAGACGCCGTGGGCAGCGGGCGCGCTTAACGGGGAGGCGCAGTGGGCGTCGCCGGTGATGCTGGTGGGCGCGGGGCTGACGGCGGTCGACACGGTGATGTCGCTGCGCGCAGCGGGCTATACGGGCGAGATCATCGCCACCTCGCGCCACGGGCGCTGGCCAGCAGCCCACGCACTGCGTGCGAGCCATTTTGAATTTAAAAAGGACGAACTCCTGGCGCAGAAAAACCTGCGTGCAGTGCTGCGCTATGTGCGTCAGCAGATTGCAGAAACGGGGGACTGGCACGCGGTAATCGACGGGCTGCGGCCTTATACACAAACGCTGTGGCAGAAATTTTCGGCGCGTGACCAGCAGCGGTTTCTTGCGCGATTGATGAGCGTGTGGAATGTGCATCGCCACCGCATGGCGGCAGAAATTGCGGCGGCGCTTGAAGCGGATTCAGCGCTGCGTGTGGAGGCATGTGGGAATATCGCCGCGCGTGTGGAGCAGTTGCGCCCCAGCCATCTCATCAACTGCACGGGCAGCGAGCTTGCGGCGACCAGAAGCCGCAATCCGCTGATGAAACAACTGCTCGCCGACCATGTGGTGGAGCCGCATAGCAACGGCCTCGGCGTGGCGGTTGACCCGCATCACCGCGCCTGGGGTGCCGCACACCCGCAGCTTTATGTGGTGGGCACGTGGATGACCGGGCAGCTGCTCGAATCCACCGCTGTGCCGGAACTGCGCGTGCAAGCGGCGGCGATTGCGCGTGCCCTTGCATCTGTCGATCGGACACCTATGTAATCTGCCTATGGGCAGCCCGACCTTTGAGCAATTTACCACTAACGATGCGGCGCAGTTTGCGCTGGCGCGCGCGATTCGCGAAGAAGTGTTTCTCGTGGAACAAGGCGTGCCGCCTGCGGATGAGTGGGACGCGTTTGAAGACGACGCGACGCATTTTCTGATGAGGATTAACGGCGAGGCGATGGGCACGGCGCGGGTGCGCATCCTCGGCGATGTGGCGAAGCTGGAGCGGATTGCCATCCGCAAGCCTGCACGTGGCAAGGGGTTGGGCGAGCAGCTGATGGTGCATTTGCTCGCCTTCGCGCGGCAGCAACCGGGCGTGACTAGCGCCAAACTCAGCGCGCAATGTTACGCGATTCCCTTCTATGAGAAATGCGGATTTGCCGTGGTGAGTGACGAATATTTGGACGCTGGCATTCCGCATAAAATGATGCAGATGGTGCTGTAGAAGATTACTGCGTTCCCGGTTTGCGCTTGCGCTTTTTGAGGGCGACCATTGAGGCGAAATGGCCTTGTGGCGCGGGCGCGGCGGCGCCTTCTTCGGCTTTCGGCGCGGTGGCGCTTGTGCCAGTATAGGTGTTTTTGCGACACTCGATGGTGAAGCCACCCCCCTGACGGTTTTTGACTTCGAGGATGTATTTCTCGATCGGCTGTTTGGGATTGTCGCGGCGGCTGAAGATCATGAGATACAGCTTGCTCATGCTGTCGCCCGGAATGGTGGTTTCGGGGTATTCGAGATGGAGCGCTTCGAGTGCGTCGGCGGCTTCGTGGATATTCGCGTATTCCTTGCCCTTGAGCACGTTGCGTAGCACCGGGTGCCCCCAGTTGGGGCAACGCGCGGCGGGGCGTTTGCGCGCCGGGTGGGTTTTTAGCTCGCGCAGCATTTTTGTGGCAGTGATGGTGTAATGCGCGTCTTCGTCCTTCATCCGCACCACGCGTAGCGTGGCGTAATGGCCGAGGAACCCGGCTTGCTCTTCGTCCTCGCTCACCTCGAAATTGCGGATCCAGAGGGTGAGGGCGCGCGGATCGTCTTCTTGCTCGCTGGCATGAGTATAGGCGGTGCGGAGTTGGGTGAGGCGGGCAAGCGCGGGGGCTTCCTCGCGGAAACGGTAGAGGCCGTTGACGACAGCCGCCACCTGCGCGCTTAGCGCATTGGCGTAACGGGGTTTTTTCGGGGTCGAGCTGCTTGTCATCGCCCCGAGGCTAGCATAGTCGGCCGGTCAGGGGAAGCCGTGATGAGAAATCAGGCAATTTTGGATGGTTTTTGCGCGTTTTGGTGCGGATTTCATCGAAATTAAACGGAAAATTAACCGCTGCGGGTGTATGATGGCGGCTTAAAGGTGGAATGATGCCCGAGAAGAATACTGCACCCAAGCATTATGTCGTCACGCAAGTGAAATGCGTCAGTGGGCACATCTATACGCATGCGCAAAGGGCGGGAGGCAGTGAGAAGATGGGATATCTGCCTCCAGAAGAATCATACCTGCCTAAAGAAAACGCAGATAAAGATGCCAAACCTAAGACGTGTGGGGCGGGGGATAAGCTGATCTACAAGGACAGCATCACGATTATCCAGTCAAAGGGTATGATTGAGATTGAGTGCGTCGATGCAAAGCGCAACGTGATCTATTTGGCGATTGAGGGAAATAACGGGCTGCTCCTCAAGAATAACGAAGTGGTGGAGACGTCGGGATTCATCGCCACGATTCAGCCAAAAATAAAGGCTGCGCTGGCGAATGTCGCGGGAGAGGGAAGAGATGCCGCATGGGCAGCGCTTGACTTGGCGGTGTCGGAGTTGGCGTTGGACAGCATTGCGTTGGCAATGAAGCAAAAAAAGGGCGAGACGGATGAAGCCTGCGCGGCGCGGATGGCCGCGACCATCCAGAAATCGGAGAAGAGGTTCCCGCAGATTCAGGAGATTGTGAAGGTGCTGCGCGCCAACCCCCACCTCGAGGCGGGGGTGGCGGATAGGGTTTAGGACTATCTCGGTTTTGGGCTGGCGGATGGGAAAATCAACCCGAAAACGGAACAGGCCGCCATCCGCGACGTGCTCTCGCAGGCGGGCGGTACGCTTGAAATCCGCGCCGAGGGATTTGAAATCGAGGTGGCTGGTCGGTGTTTTACCCTCGCCCCACCACCGCCAGCGCCCAAGGGCAAGGTGGTAAAAAAGCGTTGAGGCAGCCTCCACGCTGCGAATCTTCACAAAACTGTCATAAATCCTTAACTGTTTTCTGTTAGGTTGATGTGCAGGGGGAATTATGAGCCAGACGCCAAAGCCAACATTCATTCTCGATACGTCGTTCCTTTTGCATTTGTCGCGGTTTGATGCATTTTTTAATGAAATGCGGAAAGAGGGCAAGCTTCGCCCCGACCCATTCCCCGCCGAGAAAACACCGTTGCAAGGGCTGGAATATCTTGCACAGCGTGGCTGTCATTTCGTTATTCCTAACGAAGTGCTGCGTGAAATAACGCAAAATAAGGGAGGAGATTGGGGCTTGGGGCTTGACGCCAATGGGGCTCCGTATCTGGATGTCGAATCCTTACGCAGAATAAAATATGACGACAACCGTATTTGGGGAAAGCAATTGGTCAACTATCTCCTAGCGCGCCATAAAGAGGGTGGAGTGCAGTGTTTTGGGTCTGCTGAGGAATATTTTAAGGCGCCCCCAAAAGAGACAGCGTGTTTTGCCATCGTTTCAGATTTGCACTCGCTCACTTCAGGGAATGGGTTTCAAGACGGCGATGCGTTTGCAAAAAGGAATCGTTCAGCACAGCACCACAAGCAGCAGATGGGCTTGAAAGACGATCGCCTTGTGAAAGGAGGTAAAGCGCAGTCTGGAGATGAGGAAATTCTCAAGATAAAAGACTATTTTTCCACCGCTCCGTACGACAAGAGTTACAACATCAACCTATGTTTATTGTCGGACGATGGAGATCTGCTGGATAAGTTTCAACCTACAACTCAAGAAATCAGAAGAGCTTGTCCTAAGCCGATGTTTGAAAGTACGAATATTTTATCTTATCTCGACCTGCTGGTGCAGAGCGGGTTTCTCCCCGCGGGCGTGAACCCCAAATTGCTCAGGGGGGCTTTTGAACAGTTTAGGGTGGCATCCTCTTCGCAAGGAGCCCACTTTCCAACGCAACCGAATGATTTGACAAAAATGATCGATTATGCAGGGCTGAACAAGAGTGCTGCGGCCACTACTGTTGGCAATATTCATAATTTGGGGCAGGTGGGCAATGGTAGAGCGCAACACCCGCTCATCGCCACACATCAAGACGGTGGGCGGACGGATTAACCTTCGCCCTGATACGCAAACCGCGGCTTCTCCACACCATCCACGGTGATGCTGCCCTCGAACATCGCGCGGGGGCGGACCCAGAACTGGCCGCTTGGGTTGTCGTAGAGGCATTCGTAATGCACGAGTTCTTCGAGCGTTTCGCTGTGACGCACCAGCCCCAGCACGCGGTAGCGCGGGCCTTTGTAATGCTGGTAGATACCGCCAATGACGAGGTCGGCCATCGCTTACGCGCTTTTGGCTTTCTCGGCGCGTTTGCGCAGGTTGGGGTCGAGCAGCTTTTTGCGTAGGCGGATGGTTTTCGGGGTCACTTCCATCAGCTCATCGTCCTCGATATAGGCAATCGCCTGCTCGAGCGTCGGCACTTTCGGCGGGGTGAGGCGCACGGCCTCGTCCTTGCTCGTCGTGCGGATGTTGGTAAGCTGCTTGGCTTTCAGCGGGTTGACCTCGAGATCGTTCTCGCGGCTATGCTGGCCGATAATCATGCCCTCATAGACTTTCACGCCGCCCGGAATAATCATGAAGCCGCGCTCTTCGAGACCCCAGAGTGCGTAATCCGTTGCGACGCCGGTGGCGTTGGCGATCAGCACGCCGTTCCTGCGGCCTGCGATGTCGCCCTTATAGGGGCCGTAGCCGTGGAACAGGCGGCTCAGCACGCCGGAACCGCGCGTATCCGTCATGAATTCGCCCTGATAACCGATCATCCCGCGCGAGGGCATGATGAACTTCATGCGCAATTTGCCGCCGGAGGAGGGGCGCATTTCCGTCATGTTCCCTTTGCGTAGGCTGAGTTTCTCGACCACGATGCCCGAGTATTCCTCGTCCACATCGACTTGTACTTCTTCCATCGGCTCCTCGCGCTCGCCCGCGTCGTTAGTGCGGAACAGCACGCGTGGGCGCGACACTGAAAGCTCGAAGCCTTCGCGGCGCATGGTTTCGATCAGCACGCCAAGTTGCAACTCGCCGCGGCCACCGACTTCGAACGCATCCGCCATTTCGGTTTCTTTGACGCGGATGGCGACGTTGGATTCGGCCTCTTTAAACAGGCGATCGCGGATCATGCGGCTGGTGACTTTGCTGCCTTCTGTGCCGGCGAGGGGGGAGTCGTTCACCGCGATGGTGATGGCCATGGTTGGCGGATCGATCGGCGTGGCGCGCAGTGGCGAAGTGAGTTCCAGCGCGCCGACCGTATCGGCCACGGTGGTGGCAGAAAGCCCCGCGATGGAGACGATAGAGCCAGCCTCCGCCTCGTTCACCGGGTTGCGCTCGATGCCATCGAACGACAGCAGCTTGGTGATGCGGCCTTGCTCGACCACTTTGCCGTCGAGGCTGAGGCCTTTTACTGGCATGCCCACTTTGGCGATGCCGGATTCGATTTTACCGGTGAGAATACGGCCGAGGAAGTTGTCGGACTCGATGAGGGTGACGAGGAAGGCGAACTGCGCCTCAGGGTCGGCATCCGGCGCTTCTACGTAACTCACCAC
Source organism: Rickettsiales bacterium (assembly GCA_044237845.1). Lineage (GTDB taxonomy): Bacteria > Pseudomonadota > Alphaproteobacteria > Rickettsiales > UBA3002 > QFOX01. Next base: position 49,926 of record JBIIEL010000004.1, read on the forward strand.
TTCGTCCATGATGCAGTGCAGGTTCTCGCGCGGAGCATCGAGGTCTTTCGCCGCCCAGCCGTTACGGCCAGAAGCGTAGATGACCGGGAAATCGAGCTGTGCGTCGTTCGCATCCAGCGCGACGAAGAGGTCGAAGACTTCGTTGAGCACTTCGTCCACGCGCGCATCCGGGCGGTCGACTTTGTTGATGATGACGATGGGGCGCAGACCCTGGGCGAGCGCTTTCATCAGTACGAATTTGGTTTGTGGCATTGGGCCTTCTGCGGCATCGACCAGCAGTAACACTCCGTCAACCATACCTAGTATGCGCTCCACCTCGCCACCGAAATCGGCGTGGCCGGGGGTGTCGATGATGTTGATGCGTGTGTCTTTCCACTGAATGCTGGTGCATTTCGCGAGAATGGTAATGCCGCGCTCTTTCTCGAGGTCGTTGCTATCCATCACGCGCTCTTCGACCTTCTGGTTGTCGCGGAAGGTGCCCGCCTGGCGGAGCATCACATCGATGAGGGTGGTTTTGCCGTGGTCGACGTGGGCGATGATGGCGACGTTACGAAGCTGTGTCATATACTCTACAATCGGCGTGTTCTGGCGGCGAACTGCGTTGTCGTGCCCGGTGCTCGGTCACTCCTAGCATTTCAATCACCATCACCCGCCTTACGCTGGGGGTTAATCGGGGTAAAAAATCAGGTTGTGCGCCGCAATAAGTGATTTTGCCCGCCTTGGCCAGCGTTTTTGTTGAAAAAGGCCGGAATTCATCCGTTTTTATATGCTGCGTGGGGCGTGATTGCCCTTCAGAAGGCTGAAAAACGCAGCAAATTTCCGCCCCGGCCTTAAGAATTCCTTAAACCTTTGATGCTAGGGTGAAGAGGTAGAACCTTAATGCGTGAGAGAATTTTATGCCACAGACCCTCAGTGAAAATACGCTCAAAACGGAGCGGAACATTCTGGCGCTTCTGGAGCAATCCGGACTGGCTGGCGAGCGCGCAACCATCGACACGCTGGATGGCGTCTATACCAATATCCAAAAATCCCTTCAAACGGGGCGGCCATTAACCAAGCAACAGCTGATCACCGCGCAACAAACAATCATGGATGTTGCTAAGAGTAAGCTGGAATACGCTGCAACGTTAGGTGCCAATGAGGTTTCCGCCGCGGGCTTCAAAAGCGTCAACGCGCTGCGTCAGGCCAACGCGCAGCTGATGGCATTGAACGAGCTGAATTCAGTGAATTATCCGGAGGAATCCCGGATTGAAACGGCCTATCCTGCCAAGGAAAATCTGTATTCACCGGAACAGGCAAAAGAGTTGTTGCGGATTGCAGGCGAATATAAATCCGGAAAATATGCCGATAACTCTATTATCGTCGTCGAGTTCGGCGCCCATGTTGAACATTGCGTGAAGTATGATCTGCCCATCAATCAGGCCGCGCTGAAAGAAGCCAATGGCGAAATCAACAAGGTGAATGATCTGCGCGCAGCGGATGCGAAAATTCTGGATACGCACGATGCGAGCTTCGTTATCAATCCAAGCCAGCTTGAGGAGGTTGAGCGCACACAGGTGCGCAATGATTCTATCCGCACGCTTCAACAGTTGAATTTAGATGTGCGTGAACCATTTGTACCTTCCCCATTCATGACCAAAGACCAAAATGGGCGGCCTGTCCAGGTTGGAGTCACAGCGGTAAACCGTGATCCGGAGACAGGTGAAATCACTTCTGTTGAGTACATCAACCCCAAAGACAGTGGCGACCGACATGCCGTGCAAAAATTTGCGGTTAAGGAGGGGGTCTTGGTTCTGCCGACCAGCACCATTCCCGAAGCTTCGGAGCTGGCCGGAAAAGTAAGCACCATCACGCATGGTGAACACAACATCAGCCTCGCACAATTTGATCAGGTGCTGAAAGAAACGCATGCATGGTACGAGAAAAAAGGCCTTGTTCCGGATATTTACAACAGTAACACCAGCAAATTTCCGTATGATTCGGCTAAAGATACGTTCGGTAGCCACGAGACGGATGCGCCGGGCGTTTATCGCCGTGCCGGTGGTATGCAGGAAATATTGATTGTGCGCGGAAAATCGGGGGAAGCCATCGCATTCAGCGGGGTATCAGAGCATGTTGGCACACAGTATGGCGAAGGTGAAGTTATTTTGCGGAGAGAAAATGATGGGCGGTGGCGTAAATTAGATGCTGGCTATGCGCATGAAAACTTACGCAACCCCGATGGCAGCCCTATCGATTGGAAAGCGGTTGCGACTGTATCGACCGATGCCATTAAGGCTCCACTCCTCGCCGGCCATGAAAGTGGGCAGGAAGGAAATATTGCTGCCGCCAAGACCGTCACCGAAGCCCGCCAACGTGCGCTGAGTAAACTACAAAATGACCTCAGCAATACTGTGATGACCGCAGATAGCCGCTTTCTTTTTAACCCAAAAAATACGCAGCGGGGAGGCTTCGGCAGCCAGTACACATTCACCGCGGCGAGTGATAGCCGCAGCGATGCCTCCACCCATAACGCGGCGGATGGTGCGCCACTTGGGATGACGACCAACATCACTGCTTCATATAACGCGGGCGATGGAATGGGGACAGCGAACATGGCGCCCACTTCACCTTCGCTGCCGCCGCTTGAGAATACGCCGGTTTTGTATGATCCGCCGCTGACAGAGGCTCTAGCCGCGCAGCGTGCGTTGCAGGAAGTACAGACTAAAAATCAGCATTCTACGACACCGGTTGCGGGAATATCAGGTGAGCACGCCAATACGATCATGCAGTGGGTGGTGCATCGCACCCGTACGGCGCTATTGAATGAAGAGCGCATGAGCAACCCAGAATCGCACGTATCGCTTGAGGAATTTTTTGCGAGCGAAGACGTGATGCCGGAACGTTGCGTGAAAGCCTTATCGCTCGCCGCTCCCCAGACGAGTCGCGGTTGGGAAATCGAGACTTTCCGTCACCAAACCGATCGATTGTTAAAGAATGGTCATGCAGGGCATGCGTTTCTGGTGGCGGCACTTCCTGTTACAACCCCGGCGGGTACGGTAGAAAAATCCTATTACCTCATCGACCCCACCTTCCGCCAATTCACAAAGCGCGACAATCCTGACCCATGGGTACAGGCAATGATCAAAACTCCGGAAGGGCACGCGCTCGTTCAGGGCTTGTTGACGCATGGTTATATGCCGCTTACCGAGCAAACGGCAGAAATTTACCTCGGAAGCCATGTCAAGATTGCCGAAGAAAAGGCGCAATCCCCGAAGCCATCACCGGAGGTAAAAGGCCGTGCGTTGGAGCTGCTGAGAACGGAATCGTATGCTAGCATGTATGATTTTGGTGACGATTTTCTAGAGGTGGGTGGGCACCGCATCGATCTGCGCTCCCCGCAGATGGTGGCCGGTGTCAGCGATGTGATGGCTACATCGCATGTTCCGGCAGCCACCGCGGCAACAACCACCGCCCATAATGCGACGGGAGCGAGCACGCATACGACCACGAACATGGGGGACGCATCTGGCACGACCACGCATGTTTCGGCAGGAACAGGGATGTCGCATAGCGAGCCACATACGGGCACGACCACGGGTGGCGTTTCCGGTCATGCGCCAAACGTTGCTTATAGCAGTGTAACGCCGGGGACGACTACCACCGCCCATACGTTCAATGTGGGTGGTACATCGGCAATGGTTGGAGCTGTGATGTTGCCGCAGGGCGGCGTAGGCCGCAGTTTCCAGGAAACGATGCGTAGTTTCTTTGATGGCACGGGCCTGCAGGCGTTGCCGTTACCCGCCCAGGCGCTGCCGTTGCCCGCCCAGGCGCTGCCGTTGCCTGCGAACGAGCATAACGCCTCTGCGCCGATGGCAACGCAGGATAAGAAGGCGACGACGTCCGCTGCGGTGATGGTGGACCATCACGTGGTGAACGGCGTTGGTGTTGCGATGTCGGTGCGCGAGTGGCAAGCTATCGATGAGAAGCGCAAGGCAGGGCAAAGCGTTTCGGCTGCAGAATATACGGCAGCGGCGCTGAATAGCGGCTCCACCGCAATGAGCGCGGCAGGCTTGAGCCTTGACGACATGGCCGCGCAGGGGCTTGCAAAGATAGCACCGAAGTTGGCACGTGGTGGTGGCCCGCTGGTTCAGGTCGCCCTTTCGGTGCCGATGCTGATGTCTGCGTATAAGACAGGCGATACGCAAACCATCGGCGCGGCGACCTGGGGCATCGGTGGTGGCATCGCTGCCGGTGTTGCCGGGCAGATGCTGATTCCTATCCCGGTCGTTGGATTCGTGGCCGGTGTGGTGGTGGGTGACGGAGCCGCAAAAATCGGCGGGCTGGTAAATACCATCGCCTATAACGACGACCCGGCCAAGCGCGAGGCGGCCAAGGCAGAGCTGCTAGAACTCGGCTATGATTATGCTGCCTCGCCAGGGGGGCCAATCAATCTACTTGGGGCCGCGACGTCCTCTATCGGCCGCGCGGTGACAGCGCTCGGGCAGGTGACACATTATGGCGGGCAGAAGCTCGATGAGTTGGCCGATTTTGGTAAAGAGCAATGCGACAAGCATCTGCCCAAAGTCGTATCAACTGTGGCCAAGGGCCTCATCACCTATTCCACAACACTCACCAGCACTACGCTGAAAGTGGCGGGTAAGACAGTCGAAGCAGTAGGTGAGATTGTGGACCATGGCGGGAAAGCCGCGGAATATATTGGCCATAAAGCAAACGATGCTGTGGAATATATCGCACAGGGTGTGACGAAAACGGCCAAGGAAATTTACCATCATCCGGAAAAAGCAGTTGCCATTATCACGACCCACACAAAGAGTGCGGCGCATACCGTAGTCAATGGTGTCAAAACAATCGGGAATGATATCAGCACGGCGGCGCAAGATACGTACGCAAGCTGCAAGAAAGAAGTCATGTCGTGGTTTGAAACGGATAGCGATAAGCGTTGGCAGGCAACGCTCACCGACCTTGAGAAAAAAGGCTGGGGCAAGCATGTCGGCAATCATGATAACCATATTACGCTGGATGAGCTGAAGAAAACTTTCAAGGATAAGGGCATTGCCTTTAACTCGCTCGATAAGAATGGCGATGGCATCAGCGGCAAGGAGATTACGGATGCGCTACACCCCGCACAGAAACCTGCCCCCGACAAACAATGGCAGGCAACGCTTGTCGCGCTAGAGAAAAGTGGTTGGGGGAAATATCTCGGCAACCATGACAACCATATCACGCTGGATGAGGTGAAGAAAACCCTCGCTGCGCATGGGGTGGCGTTCGACAATAAGTCGCTCGATAAAAATGGCAACGGTATCGAGGCGAAAGAGATTGCAGATGCGCTGAATGCGCATGGCGTTGCCCATCACGGCGCGAAGAAGCCGACCACTGGCCGCGCATAGAGATCGAGCTGACTAGGCTGGGATTCTTAACCTTAAATTAAGGCTTCGCTGCTACACTGGGGTGATGGACGAGAACCAACAACCGCTGGATACCCACCCGGCGCTGACAGAGCCGCTGCTGGATGATGCGCTGGCGGCAGAGCAGGCGTTTGCGGTGGCCAAGGTGGCGAATGAATAAGCTGAAGCACTGGTGGCTGGAATTTCGCCTGCGGAAGCCGACAAGTTGCTGCAATGGATCATTCGCCGCACAGAGCAGGGGTTGCTGAGTAAATATCGGCAAAACGAAAAAGAGAATGGCATTCGACAAACTCCGCTATGTGCCGTGAACTATTTTAATGACCCCGGATATGCGGGCGGGGTATGCGTCCGCGCAGGGAAAATGATTGCCGCTCAGTCTGAGAGGATGATGGGCATGGAGACCTTTCGGCATTTCACACATGCGCTGCTTCAGGATTATTACACCCCGCATGTATTTTCAGTGGTGGCTTTGCCGATTCTGGGGGATGGCGGCACGGTCGAAACGCAATATTACCTGCTTGATCCCACTTTTCGTCAATTTTGTGGGCGTGACGACCATGACCCGTGGGTGCGGGAAATGATTGCCACGGAGGAAGGCCGTGCCTTCACCCAGCTTTTGCTAAAACAGGGCTATGCGCCTTTGAGTGAGCGCACGGCAGAGATTTATCTCGATGCGCATGTGAAAAGTGTGGAGCCCTTGAATGGCAGAAGGCCGCTCAATACGCCGCAGATTAAAGGTCATGCGCTGGAGTTGTTGGCAAAGGCGTCTTTAGATAAGTCTAACTGGTTTGAGCAGGACGATCCCATCAAATACAAGATTGACCTACGCACCCCGCAGATGGTGGCAGATGAGGTGGCTGTGAGTGCGCTGGCGGAAAAATATGCGCCACTGCCGCAAAAGCGGGTTGCGCGCGGTGGCGGGTTGGAAGGTTTGGTCACTGCTCCAGCGCCTGTATCCGGCGTGGCTGTCCCCGCGCCGAAATAATTTATTATTTATTTTCAGCGGCATGCGTATTTTTATGCAGGCCATTTGGGCACTGAATGTCCCAGTTCCTTAACAAAATTCTCTCAAAAATAATGCAATGTTAACCGAATCGTAACCTCCCGTTAGCGGTTCCTTAACCTCTGTCTGCTAGACCGGGGATGTAAGCAAATTTCACAACATTTGAAATAACGTTTGCAAAAATTTTAGCAAAAAAGGGTCAGGAAGACCCGCCTACGCAGAGAATTCACCAACTAAAAGGATCGCCTATTCGACCCCCCATCAACCCCTAACAGAAGGAGACTGTCATGTCCTACACTTCTGAGCAAAAAACATCGGTGCAAGTCATTATCAACCATATGAAGCATTCCCCGCAAACGGCGGCCTATGCGAAGCAGTTCCAGCAGATGCTGGATGCAAACCAAACCCTCCCCGACAGCCATATTGAAGACGTATTGAAAGCCGTGCAAGGCGAAAAAGTGGGCTATAAAAGCGCGCTCATCGCCCTCGCACAGCGCAATCGCTATACGGAAAGTGCCGGGCGCCTGCTCGGCGCAACGGTGCGGATGACGGGTAACGCAGAGGCCTATCAGTCGTTACAAGTCGAGCTCATGCGGGCGTCCATCAGCCCGCAGCCGGTAGTGACGCCAGGCAATGTTGACCGTGCGATTAAACAGATGGATATCGATATCGCGGCGGAAACCCACCCGGAGATTGCCAACAGCCTGCGTGCCACACGAGGGGCGCTGGTGCAGCTGCGCACCTATGCGCAGGCTGAAATGCGTGGGCGGACATTCCTCATCAGCCTCGAACCGCTGATTGATTTCAACGAGCGCAAGGCAGAACATGCGAGTGTTCTGGCTGCAAAACGCGAACATGTGGAGGAGCGCAGCAAAGAGCGTACAAAAGAGCGCGAGCAATATGCCGAGCCGCATGCGGAAGTACATCTACCTGAGGCACATATGGAGCGTGCAAAAGAGCATGTCGAAATGCATATGCCGCATATCCATACCGTGCATCGCGAGACAGTGCATGCGCCGACGCTCAACCTTGAGAGCGAGCCGCGGGTCTATAAGCCGGGGCTGAAAAGAGCAGTTCGGTATGTCAACAAAGACGTGCGTGCGGAACTGCATTATGAGATGGAGCAGCTTTCGCGGCGCGCACTGCAGCAAAGCATGCACCATATGCTTTTCAGCAACGCGGAGCAACATGCGGTCAGTCAATTTACGAAAGTGGAGTCGCACACTAACACGACTCATTCTGCTAAGTCTAAGCGCAACTATGCGATTGAGCATGGGCATGTGGAGCGCGCGCCACTGCAAAAAACTACTCCTGTACTGCGTAAGCATGTGGAGGCAAAGCCGCATGTGATGACCAAAGAAGAGCGCATTGATGCGATTATCGCAGAGCGCCACCCTGAGCCGAAGACATCACTCGGCAAACTGGATAGAAAAGCAGGAAAGGTGCTTGGTGTGGCGACGATTACCGTCAACACCGCTGCGTCGATTACAGCAGCATTGCAGGGTGATTATGACAAAGCCCGCCAATATGCGGGTGTAGCCGCGGCTAACACAGTCATCGAGGCAGCGCAGAGCGACCGCGTGTGGCAAGCGCTTGCCAACGCCACTGGTAAATTGGTGAACCAAAAAGCTGGAAAAATGGTCCAGGCTGTCGGTGGAAAAATTCCGGTGGTGGGTGCGGTGGTCGGTGTCGGCTTCGGATTGTATAACATCGGCAATGAAATTTATAAAGCAACCCAGGGCGAATCAAACTGGCAGAAAGTGACGAGCACTTCACTCTCTGCAGTAGCCGGAGTTGCGGGTGGGTTTGTCGGTTTTGGTGCGGGTGAGGCGCTGCAGGAAGGCGTGCACTGGGGCACAAAAGCGGCATTCGGCGAGAAAAATGCTGCCTACCATTGTGCGACGGTGGATCTTGCCATCACTGCCTATGAGGTAGGTAAGGGGGCGGTCGACGCTCATCGCCACATTAAAGATCCTACCAAGCAATGGGAGCCGATTCTCGCCGACCTCGAGAAGAAAGGGTGGGGTAAACATGTGGGCAATGGCGATGCTAAAGTCACCCGCGATGAGTTGAGCGCAACGCTAGCAAAAAATGGCCTTACGCTCGGCATGCTGGATCGGGATAAGAACGGTGTCAGTGGCAAAGAGATCAGCGACGGGCTCTATCTGCAAGCGCAGCTGAAAGATCTCGAAGCCAAGGGTTGCGGCAAATATGTAGGCAATGGCGATGCGCGCATCGGTGCGGGTGAACTCATCAGCACCTTCGCCAAAAAGGGTGTGCGGATGGAGTCGGTCGATAAAAACCATGACGGCAAATTCAGCGCGCGTGAGTTGAGCGATGCGTTGCAACCGATCGCCAAAGCGCAGCAGCAGGCCGTGGCGGTAAAACGCCCTGCGCCGGACGTAGGCGCGGCGCTGCAGTCGCATCTGGCTGAGCTGGAGGCCAAGGGTTGGGGTAAATTCATCGGCAATGGCGATACGAAAATCGCGCTCGATGAAATCAAGAACGCCTTCGCCAAAAGCGGCGTGAAGCTCGACAGCATCGACAAAAACCATGATGGCAGCATCACCGGGCGTGAGATTACCGATGCGTTGGCACCAACCGTGGTGGCGTATAACAAGGCACATGCGGGTCGTCAGGGACGGTAGACTTCGCCAAAACGCATTTTAGTGAAGAATCTGGTTGTCGACATCTATCCTCGAACGCTCCGTAGCGCTGCTATGCCTCGGTTCTGCGGGAGATTTCTTCGCGCGCTTCCCTCACTAAAATGCGTTTTGATCACAGTCTCATCTGCCGGAATCACTGCCACATGCGCCGGGCGCGATACGTTATTCACAGCCCCGGCGCAGCTTGAGTTGTAAGGGAAACTCTAGTACACAGCAGAAAACAAGGTGTGTAGAGGGTTCATGGCTCCGTATTCGTCGCCCGGAAAGCGTCCGTTTCCGTTAAAAAAATGGCTGATTGGGGCCGCACTCGGCGTGGCGGTGTTTTACGGTGTGCCGAAATTATGGGGCAGTGGTGGCGCTCCGGGGGCACCCGGCATGCCGCCGCCCGGCACACCTATGCCTGCAAGCGTTGCCAGCGTTATCAGCAAACCGGTGATGCTCTGGACCAGCTTCCCTGGCCGTATTGAGGCCGCGCACTCCGCTGAAATCCGCCCGCGCGTGTCGGGGCAAATTACCGAAGTGCATTTCAAAGACGGCGAAGAAGTAAAACGCGGTGAGCCGCTCTTCACCATCGACCCACGGCCATTCGCCGCCGAGGTGAGCCGTGCCGAGGGCGCGTTGGTGGCTGCAGAATCTGCCGCGCTTCGCGCGAGTCAGGATTTGGCGCGCGCGCAGCAACTGGTGAAAAGCAAAGCCATTTCGCAAAGCGAGTTCGAGCAGAAATCAAGCGCATCCATTCAGGCGCGCGGTGCGCTTGCGAGCGCTAAGGGCGCGCTGCAGGCGGCGGAGCTGAACCTCTCCTACGCACATATCGCCGCGCCGATTTCGGGAAAAATTTCGCGCGCGGAAATGACCGTGGGCAACATGGTGAACGCTGGCATCAACGCGCCGCTGCTTGCCAGCATCGTTACCCTCGCGCCGATTTATGCGAGCTTTGAGCTGGATGAGAAAAGCTTCCTCAAAACCATTCAGGGCGTGCCTGCGGCGAAGCTGAAACAGATTCCGGTGACGGTGGCGCTCGCTAACGGTGCAGCAATTCCGGCACATATTCATGCGTTCGACAACCAGATCGCCCCCGGCAGCGGTACGCTGCGCGTACGGGCAATCATAGAGAATAAAGACGGTGCGCTGGTGCCAGGCCTGTTCGCGACGGTGCGCATGGGCACGCCGGAGGAAACTGCGTCGATCCTCGTTAGCCCGCTGGCGATTGCGACCGACCAGAACAAGAAATTCGTGCTGGTGGTGGATGCCGAAGGCAAAGCCGAATATCGCGAAGTGAAACCCGGTGTGCTGGTGGATGGGTTACAGGTGGTGGAAAGCGGCCTTGCCGAGGGCGAGAAAATCGTGGTCGAGGGGCTGCAGCGCCTCAAGCCTGGCACGCCGGTGATCGCCACCATGGTGGACATGACCACGCTGAAACCGCTCGACGCCCCGCCTGCTGAGGTCGCCCAGTAATGGCCGGGCTCGACATCTCGCACCGCTTTATTGACCGACCGATTCTCGCGGGTGTGCTGTCGTGTTTTATTTTTATACAACGTGGGATGGGGATGTTTCTGCTGGCGATTTAGGAATACCCGGAAGTCGCGCCGCCGCAGGTGAATATCCGCGCGGCCTACCCCGGCGCAAACCCGAAAGTGATCGCCGAAACCGTTGCCGCGCCGCTTGAGGAGCAGATCAGCGGCGTTGAGAACATGCTCTATATGAGCAGCCAGGGCACCACCGACGGCGCGATGAGTATTACAGTGACCTTCGCCATCGGCACCGACCCCGACCTCGCGCAGCAGCTCGTGCAAAACCGCGTGAGCCAAGCGCTGCCGCGCCTGCCAGACGTAGTGCGCTCGCTCGGCGTGACGGTGGTGAAAAGCTCGCCAGACCTCACCATGGTGGTGCATCTCTTCTCGCCGAACGAGCGTTACGATGTGTCGTACTTACGCAATTACGCACTCATCAACATCAAGGATCAGCTCGGTAAACTGCCAGGCATCGGCAAGGTCGACCTCTTCGGTGCAGGCGATTACGCGATGCGTGTGTGGATGAACCCGCAGCAGATGGCGGCGCGCAACCTCACCGCACCGGATGTGGTGAATGCCATCCGCGAACAGAATATCCAGATTGCCGCCGGCGTCATCGGCGCACAACCCAACACGCCAGACGTGACGTTCGAGCTGCCGGTGAATGTGCAGGGACGCCTCAAATCGGTGGAGGAATTCGAGCAGATTATTGTGAAGGCGGATGCTTCCGGCGCGGTGACGCGACTGAAAGACGTGGCGCGGGTGGAGCTCGGCGTGAGCAGTTACGCACTGCGCTCGCTGCTCAACAACAAGCCTGCGGTGGGGATTCCGGTGTTTCAGGCGCCGGGCAGCAACGCGCTCCAAATCTCAACCAATGTGCGCGCAGCAATGGAGCGGCTCAAGGCCGATTTCCCCGAAGGCGTGGATTATAAAATCGTCTATGACCCGACGCGGTTTGTGGCGGAATCCATCGACGCGGTAGTGCATACGCTATTTGAAGCACTGCTGCTGGTAGTGCTTGTTGTGATTCTGTTTTTGCAGACCTGGCGCGCGTCGATTATTCCGCTGCTCGCGGTGCCGGTGTCGATTATCGGCACGTTCGCGGTGATGCATGCATTCGGCTTTTCTATCAATGCGCTGAGCCTGTTCGGCCTCGTGCTCGCCATCGGTATCGTGGTGGATGACGCGATTGTGGTGGTGGAGAATGTGGAGCGCAACATGGCGGGCGGCCTCAGCCCGCGCGAGGCGACCTATCAGGCGATGCGCGAAGTATCGGGGCCGATTATTGCCATCGCGCTGGTGCTGGTTGCCGTGTTTGTGCCGATCGCATTTATCAGCGGCCTCACCGGGCAGTTCTACAAACAATTTGCGCTGACGATTGCCATTTCAACGGTGATTTCGGCGTTTAACTCGCTGACGCTCAGCCCCGCGCTAGCGGCGATGCTGCTCAAGCCCCACGGTGCGGCGAAAGACGGTTTTACGCGCGGTTCGGAAACGATTTTTGGCGGGCTGCTCGCTGCCACACGCTGGTGGGTGCGTGCGCTGGTTCTGTTCATCATCGGTGCGATTTTAAAATCCTTCGCGATGAAAATGTTTGGCCTTGCGCCGCTGTTATTTGGCCTGCCCGCGGTGGCGCTGGTGGCGATTTTATTCAAGGCGCTCTGTGTGCTGATGCTCGTGATTGGACTGGTGGTGGCTATCCGCCATATGCTGCATGCACGCCGCGCTGCACACCCGGAAGGCTTCGCGCGCTTCAATCGTTTCTTTGCGGATGCAGCGGCGCGCTACGAGCATCTCGTCAGCTGGACATTCACCCGTAAACGCAGGCTGGTAGCGCTCTATCTCGCGCTTATAGCACTCACCATTTTTGGCTTCACGCAGGTGCCCGGCGGCTATGTGCCCGCGCAGGACAAGCAATATCTCGTCGCCTTCGCGCAGTTGCCAAGCGGTGCGTCGCTAGACCGCAGCGACGCCGTCATCCGCCAGATGTCGGAGATCGCGCTTAAGCATCCCGGCGTTGAGGCGGCAGTGGCATTCCCCGGACTTTCTATCGCCGGATTCAGCGTCAGCCCGAATGCCGGCATCGTGTTTGTGCCGCTCAAACCGTTCGATGAGCGCACCACGCCTGACCTCTCGGCATGGGCCATCACCGGCGCGCTTAACGCCGAATTCAACAAGGCTATCAGTGGTGCGTTCGTCGCGATTTTCCCTCCGCCGCCCGTGCGCGGCCTTGGCACTATCGGCGGCTTCAAATTGCAGATTCAAGACCGTGGCGATCTTGGCTATGACGCGCTGAATACCGCGCTGACGGAAGTCATCAACAAAGCACGCCAGGACAAAACACTGACCGGCATGTTCAGCGGTTTCATGATGGACGTGCCGCAGCTTGAGGTGGACATCAACCGCGTGCGCGCGAAGCAGCAGGGCGTTGCCCTCACGGAACTTTTCAACACGCTGCAGATGTATATCGGCTCTTACTATGTCAACGACTTCAACCTGTTTGGCCGCACTTTCCGCGTCTATGCGCAGGCGGATGCGCCGTTCCGCAGCAAGGCGGAAGATATCAGCCAGCTGAAAGTGCGTAATGCGCGCGGCGAGATGGTGCCCCTTGGCTCGCTCCTCTCGGTCTCGCAAACCTATGGGCCGGATCGCGCGATGCGTTATAACGGCTTCACCTCGGCGGATATCAACGGTAACGCCGCACCTGGATTCACGTCGAGCGAGGCGATGACCTCCATCAGCCGCATTCTCGCCGAGACGCTGCCCAAAGGCATGAGCTATGAATGGACGGATCTGACCTATCAGAAAATTCTCGCCGGAAACACGGCGATGCTGGTCTTCCCGCTCTGCGTGCTCTTTGTGTTCCTCGTCCTCGCCGCGCAATATGAGAGTGTGAGCCTTCCGCTGGCGGTGATTCTCATCGTGCCGCTCTGTCTGTTCGGCGCGATCTGGGGCGTGTGGCTGATGGGCAAAGAGAATAATATTTTCACGCAGATTGGTTTTGTGGTGCTGGTGGGGCTTGCGTGTAAAAACGCGATTCTGATTGTGGAGTTCGCGCGCGACCTCGAACAGCAGGGACGCAGCATTATCGACGCCGCGCGTGAAGCAGCACATCTGCGCCTGCGCCCCATTCTCATGACATCGATTGCGTTTATTATGGGTGTGCTGCCGCTGGTATTCGCCAGTGGTGCCGGCGCCGAGATGCGGCAGGATATGGGCGTGGCGGTGTTCTCCGGCATGATCGGCGTCACGTTCTTTGGCCTTGTCATGACGCCAATGTTTTACGTGGTGGTGCGCACTTTAGCGGTGCGGATTACAGGAAATACGAAGGTAATGCATGGGTAGCCCGATGAATCTTCAGAAGATTTTTGGCTGCAAACAGCAGCTTTCTCGACTTCCGGTGCTCACGTACTTTAGTAAGCTGCGCGCCGGTTCGCGAAACCTGCTGCTTTCGCGCAAAACTCTTTCTGAATCTTCACCACGCTACGGACATATTTTTGCGCTGAGTACAGCACTTCTCACCCTCTCGGCCTGCGACTTATCGCCGGAATATCAGCTGCCGGATTTGAAAATGCCGGAGATTTTTAAAGAGATGGCTGCGCCACAAGGGGAAGAAAAAACAGCAGAAGAGGCGGCAGCCCTAGACCATTTCTCCGCTGAAGGCATCGACTGGAAACGCGTTGACGAAAAGGCAAAAATTGAAGAGTTCGCCTGGTGGCGCATGTTCAAAAACCCGGCGCTCGACGGGCTGATGGAACAGGCGATGAAAGACAATCCGAGCCTCGACATCGCCGTGGCGCGTGTGGAGGCAGCGCGGGCGCTCGCGGGTATCAGCGCGTCGAATCTCTATCCTTCGATCGGCGTGGGTGCGGGGCCGGAGCGGCAGTTGCCTTCCTCCGCGCGGGCGAGTGCAAACTCCGGCAGCGGCGCGGTGACCACCAAGCCTTACACGACCTACACCGCGCAGGGGCATATTACCTACGAGCTCGATCTGTTCGGCAAACAGCGCAACAGCACGCGCGCCGCGGAACGTAATGCGGATGCTGAAGCGAATGCGTATCGCGCAGCGCGACTCGCGCTGCAGGCCGACATCGCGCAGACTTATTTTGCGCTCGCCGCTTTGAACACGGAATCCGACGCGCTGCTACGCACGCGTGACGCGGGGCGCGAGGCGCTGGCGCTGGTGCGTAAGAAACAAGCGGTGGGGGAGATCGACGACCTCGCCCTTTCCTCGGCGGAGGCGCAGCTGGCGAATGTAGAAGCGGAGTATAGCGCAGTGGCGCAGCAACGCGCAGTTGCGGAGCATCAGCTCGCGGCGTTGATGGGCAGCACGCCGCAGCAATTCACTCTGCCGAAGGTCACCCTCGGTGATGCACCACCGGTGATTCCGGCGGGGATTCCCTCGCGTCTGCTGGAGCGGCGGCCGGATATTCAGGCGGCGGTGGAACAAATTGCGGCGGCGAATGCGCGCATCGGCGCGGCACGGGCGGGCTATTTTCCGGATATTTCGCTCTCAGCGAGCGGCGGGTTCGCAGCGAAATCACTCGGCGATCTTTTCAACAGCACCAGCAAATTCTGGGCGCTGGGGCCGATGGCGGGCAGCACCGTGATTACGCAACCGCTGTTTGAAGGCGGCCTCATCGGTGCGACGCTCGACGAACGCAAAGCGAATTATGACGGCGCGGTGGCACGCTACCGCGAATCCGCCATCACCGCCCTGCGCGAGGTGGAAGACCAACTGAGCGCGACGCGCAATTTGAGTGAGCAGGCGGTGGCACGCAAAAGCGCACTCAAGGCAGCAAAACGCGCCTTCGCCGTGGCCGGGAAACGTTACAAAGTGGGCTATTCGAGCCAGCTGGAATATCTCGACGCGACGCGCCAATACCTCGCCGCCGAACGCAGCCACGCGCAGGTGACAGGGCAGCGCCATATCGCCACCGTGCAGTTGATTCGCGCGCTGGGCGGCAGCTGGGAAGTGCCTGCGGAGGTAAAATAATGCAGACTGTTCTCGATTCCCTCACGCAGTATTACGGGCTAGATTGGGCAGCGATTCTCCTCAGTTTCTTTTCACTCAATGCCTTAAAGAATAAGCAGGTGATAGGCTTTGTGTATGGCGCGCTGGGCTGCATGTGCGCGCTGATTCTCAGCATCCTAATCGGCAGTATTCCTATGATTGTAGCCAATATCATTTTCGTTGTGATGCAGTGTCGGGGTTATCTTGCTTGGAAGAAAGATTCTAAGCCTGCGTCGGAGTAATTGAAAAGATGGATTGCCGCGTCGTTTTGCTCCTCGCAATGACGGAGTGCGTTATGCCTTCTTCTCTCCCGCCTCGACGCGCAGGCTGCGCATTTGCGGCGCGAAGAAGGCGGTGGCGGCGACCACGCCGAGCGTCATCACTCCGCCGAGAATGATCGAGGGCACAAGTCCGAGCAGACTGGCTGTCGCTCCGGCGCGGAACGCCCCAATCTCGTTGGAAGAAATGATGAACATACCGTTGACGGATGACACACGCCCGCGCATGTCGTCTGGAATCAGCCACTGCATAAGCGTGCCGCGCATCACCATGCTCACGCTATCGAACGCGCCGCTGATGATGAGAATCACCGCCGCCACCCAGAAGCTGGTGGCGAACCCGAAGGCGAGCATCGACACGCCAAACCCCGCCACTACCAGCAGCAGCGTGCGGGTTTTAATCGACTCCATCGGCTTCAGCGCGAGATAAAGCGCGGTGGCGATGGAGCCAATCGCCGGCGCGGCGCGCAGCAGCCCCAACCCCTCGGAACCGGTATGCAGCACCTGATCGGCAAAGGCCGGGAGAATGGCCACCACCCCGCCAAACAGCACCGCGAACATGTCGAGCGACATCACCGACAGCAGCACCTTATGCCCCAAAATGAACCGCCAGCCCGCCGTGATGCTCACCAGCGCGGGTTCGTTTTTATGCGTGTTGCGGTGCTGCCGATGCGGCTTGCTGATGAGCAGCGTCATCACAAACCCAATGAGCAGCGCGGCGAGCGGAATCATCCACGCGACATGCGCGCCGTAACCGCCATAGATAATGCCAGCAAGTGCAGGCCCGAGAATGGCGGCGAGCTGGAAGCCGCTGCCCATCCACGCGCTGGCGGCCGACATCTGCGTGCGTGGCACAATGCGCGAGAGCAGTGTGAACGACGACGGCACAATGAAACTGCGCGCAATGCCGGAGAAAAAAACGCAGGCGAATAGCGCAGCAACGCGGGCATCGTTCGCCATCGTCAGCAGGTCGCCCCCGATGAGAAAGAGTAGCGCTGCGTTGAGCGCGAGTGCAGCAAAACACAACACATAAATACGGTGCGGGCGCCCGACATCCACCACATGGCCGGAGATAAGTGCGAAGAGAATCGCGGGCACGGCCTCCGCCAGCCCCACAAGGCCGAGCATGAATACGTCGTGCGTGAGGGTGTAGATCTGCCAGCCGACAATCACCGCTTGTGCCTGCAGGCCAAACAAGCCGGTGACCCGCGCCAGCAGCAGGCAACGGAAATCTCGGTTACGCAGGACAGTGATGGAAAGAGCCATGGGTTGGTTCTTAGGGTATGGCGCGTCGCATCGCAATCGGTTATGTTTTTCGCATGAGCAAAGCATTTACCAAAGAAGGCGATGGTGACGACGAGGATGACGACCTGCCGGAGGCGGAGGTTGCTGCGCCGGTGGTGAACTATATGACGCCAACGGGATTCGCAGCGCTGAAGGACGAGTTGCGCCAGTTGCAGCGCGAGGAGCGGCCGAAGATTGTAGAGATTGTGGCCTGGGCAGCGGGCAATGGCGACCGCTCGGAAAACGGGGATTATATCTATGGCAAGCGCCGCCTGCGCGAGATCGACCGCCGCATTCGCTATCTCTCGAAACGGTTGGAGAGCGCGGTGGTGGTTGACCCCGAGCAGCAGAAAAATCTGACGCAGGTGTTTTTCGGCGCCACCGTCACCTATGTGCGCGAGGACGATAGTGAAGTGACCGTGACGCTGGTGGGCACCGACGAGGCCGATGCGGCGCAAGGCAAAATCAGCTGGATTTCCCCCGTCGCCAAAGCGCTGATGAAAGCGCGCGTCGGCGACAGCGTGGAGCTTCGCATTCCCGCTGGGGTGGAAGTGATTGAAGTGATCGCGGTGCGGTATTCGTCGTAGCTTAATGCTTATTCGCTGCGCGATGATAGGCCGCGTCATTGAAGAATAAAAACAATGTCACCGAGCCATAGAAACCCGTCAGTACGAGATAGGTATCGAGCGGAGTATAGATAAATCCAGCGACGAGGACACCAGCAATGGCAAGCGCGAGGGGTGCATATTTCTTACTGAATGAGAGTAGCCGATTCGATGGCGTTTTAATGTGGCTGATCATCAGGAAAGCGAGGAAGGTTGAATACAAAGCCGTAAAAATCGGCGAGGCCGGCATGTAGCCCTTGAGGTCGAGCACCATCGGCAAGAACAGCAAAATCGCGCCCGCAGGAGTGGGCACACCCACAAAATAGTTGGAGGAGATATTCTCCACGCCTTTTGTCGAGTACATCACATTAAAGCGCGCCAGACGATAGGCTCCGCCGACGAGGAAAATCAGCGTCGCCGCCCAGCCGAAGAAATGTAGTTCCTTGAGGTGCCACTCGTAGATAATCAGCGTTGGTGTGACGCAGAAATTGAGGAAATCCGCCAGCGAATCAAGCTGCGCACCGACTGGGCTTTCCACCTTCAGCCGCCGTGCGATTTTACCATCGATGCCGTCCAGAAACGCTGCAATCAGCAGCAACACGAGCGAGGTATAAATATCCTCACGCACATAGCTGAGGCGCAGCGCCGTGAGCCCAAGGCACATCGCTGTCAGTGTGATGGCATTGGGAATCCACTTTAGACTCATATTTTCTTCCAGGTAAGGGTGGTGGGCTGGAAGGTTGCCGGATCAACCGCCAGCATGGTTTCACCACCAACGGCGATGCTGCCGACATCGACGAGCAATGTGTAATGCGGCGGAATATAAATATCACAGCGGCTGCCAAAGCGGATGATGCCGTAGCGCTCGCCCTGTACTACTTGCTGCGGCGCCACGATCTCGCAAATGATACGGCGGGCAACGAAGCCAGCGATCTGCGCGAAGCCGATGATGTGGCCTTGTGTGGTTTCCATTGCGGTTACAGTGCGCTCGTTATCATCGCTCGCCTTATCAAGCGCAGCATTTAAAAACTTCCCGGGAATATAATGGTGTTGCGTGATGCGCCCGCTCGCCGGAAGGCGGTTCACATGCACGTTGAAGACGTTGAGGAAAATCGATACTTTTTGATAGAGTGTGCCATCTGAGTTCAGCTCTTTCGGTAGCGGCGCGCGCGTGATGTGGCTGATGACGCCGTCGCCGCTTGCCAGCACAAAGCCTTCTCCCTGTGGCACCATACGATTCGGATTGCGGAAAAAATAGGTACAGAAGCAGAGCAGCAGAATGCCGACCCAGCCTGCGAAATCCGAATACGAAAAAAGCACCGCTGCAATCACCGCCGCGATGGCAATAAACGGCCGCCCCTTCGGGTGGATCGGCACCAGCACGACATTTTTAATGGTAGCAAGCAGGCTCATGGGAATTTACTCATGCGTCAGAGAAAAATATTCACCGATTCGTATTCGGATTCCGCACAATGTGCTAGAAGAAAAAATCGATCAGGCCGTTCCATTGCTACTATTCGCGCGCCGTGTGGCTTAGGCAATAGCGAGCATGCTCTGCGCCACTGCCTCGGCGATTTTGATGCCGTCGACCCCTGCTGAGAGAATGCCGCCCGCGTAGCCTGCGCCCTCGCCCGCGGGGAAGAGGCCGCGCGTGTTGAGGCTCTGGAGAGTGTCATCGCGCGTGATGCGGATGGGCGATGAGGTGCGGGTTTCAACCCCGGTCAGCACCGCATCGCCCATGTCGAAGCCGGGGATTTTTTTGCCAAACGCAGGCAGCGCTTCGCGGATTGCGGCTACGGCGAAATCCGGTAGACACGCGGAAAGATCCGTCGGCGTGACGCCGGGTTTGTAGGAAGGTACCACCGCACCGAGCGAGGTAGAGGCGCGCCCGGCGATGAAATCCGCCACGCGCTGTGCGGGCGCAGCGTAGCTGCTACCCCCGGCGACAAAGGCGGCGGATTCCCACTTGCGCTGGAAATCAATGCCCGCGAGTGGGTGGCCGGGATAGTCGCGCTCCGGCGTGATGCCGACGACGATGCCCGCATTCGCGTTGCGTTCGTTGCGTGAATATTGGCTCATGCCGTTGGTCACCACGCGGTTCTCTTCGCTCGTCGCCGCGACGACCGTGCCGCCAGGGCACATGCAGAAACTATAGACATCGCGCCCGTTTGCGGCGTGGTGCACCAGCTTGTAATCCGCCGCGCCGAGGATTTCGTTGCCCGCGAATGTGCCAAAGCGCGCCGCATCAATGAGCGATTGTGGATGCTCGATGCGCACGCCGATGGAGAACGGCTTCGCCTCCACGTAAACGCCTTTATCATACAGCACCTGAAACGTGTCGCGCGCGCTGTGGCCAATGGCAAGAACGACATGATCCGCCGCGATGCGCTCGCCACTCGCCAGCACCACGCCTGCAACACGGCGCGTCCCATTTGTTTCTTCAATTTCGATATCTACGACGCGTGACTCAAACCGGTATTCCCCGCCGAGCGATTCGATCGTGCGGCGCATGTTCTCGACCATCTTCACGAGGCGGAACGTGCCGATATGCGGGTGCGCCTCGGTGAGGATTTCAGGCGGCGCTTCGGCCTTCACAAATTCGGTGAGGACTTTGCGCCCGAGATGGCGCGGGTCTTTGATCTGGCTGTAGAGTTTGCCGTCGGAGAAGGTGCCCGCGCCGCCCTCGCCATATTGCACGTTCGACTCGGTGTGCAGCACCGATTTGCGCCACAGCCCCCAGGTGTCCTTCGTCCGTTCGCGCACTTCCTTGCCGCGCTCGAGGATGATGGGGCGAAAGCCCATTTGTGCAAGGATGAGTGCGGCGAACAGGCCGCAGGGGCCTGCGCCTATAACCACGGGTCTGTTCACGAGATTCTCAGGCGCACGCGCCACGAACTGGTATTCCGTATTGGGTGTGGGTCGCACCTGCACATCGTTTGCAAAGCGTTTGAGAATCGCCGCTTCGTTTTTTACCTCCACATCGAGCGCATAGACGAGCTGGATGTTGGATTTCTTCCGCGCATCGTTGCCGCGCTTGAAGATGGTGCAGGAGAGTAGCTCGCGCACCGGAATGCCGAGGCGTGCGGCTGCGGCCTTCGCGATCGCGTCCGGCGCATGGTCGAGTGGTAGTTTGATTTCGGTAAGGCGGAGCATACTAAGCCTGTAACGGCAACCCCATCAAAACACAATGGGCTATAGGAGTGGCTGGGGAAGAACTCAGTCAACACAAACGCTGCCTAACGTCAGTATGTTTTTCGATTGCTGCCAAGCACCTTGACCCAGCTAACCATTCCCTGATTCTCGGCAAATCTGGCTCTGGCAAAACCACGCTGCTCTATGCGTTGGCGGGTGTGCTGAAACCGCTTGCGGGTGAAATTAGGCTGGGTGATACCAATATTCTTGCGCTCTCAGGGGTGGCGCTCGATGATTTTCGCGGGCGCAATATCGGCATCATCTACCAAACGCTGCACATGGTGGCGGTGCTCGGTGCGGAAGTAGCCAAGAAATCCGGCCTAAAAATGGGCGATGGCCAAAACTCGCTGCTTCAACGGTGGAGATATCATCGCCGTCACCGGCACGTTCACCTTCACCACCAACCCCGACCTTGGGTTGTTCTTTCAGGTGCGTGATGCTGAAATAAGCTCGGCAAAATGACCACGTCTCGGATAAAACCCGACTACGCTGCGCTAGGGAATCTCTTCCAACCATTATTGCTTCCTGCTGTCTCTTGCAAGGAAGTTGGACGATAAGCGTAGGTAGGCCAAAGGTTTCATTGGTGTTAAAGTTTGAACCACTAAAATCAGCATTTTAGATGCTTTCAAAAAAATCCCGATATTTGGTTCATTGCGCCTTGTTGTCTCCGTTGCTGGTGCCGCACTCTCTTTACACCCCCCTTATGACTCCTCGCACAAGTCCTGTCGCATTTTTATGGGGGTTCGTCGACGGTCACGACTCACACGTTAACTGAGGAGTCGTTATGTCCCGCGCTGCAAATAACAATAACCCCGTCATTCACCTCAAAGATGCCAATACGCCAGAGGATACCCATGAACTCGCAGGTGTGCTTGGGATGACCGTTGGCGGCGCGATTGGTGGCAGTGCTGCAGAAGACATCGCACGCGAAATAAAACCATCCCTTGAAGAGATGTATTGGGAGCAGAATCACCATACGCGGGACTATAGCGTGGGGGGAGACGATTATTTGAGTTATCGCCCTGCATACCGCGTTGGGATCGATGGCTATGTCAGCCATCCCACCAAAAGCTTCGAAGACCTTGAGCCATCGCTACGCAATAACTGGAACATTGCCCGCGGGGATTCGAGACTGGAATGGGCTGCTGCACGCCAGGCTGCGCGCGACGCGTTCAACCGACTTGCCATTCCATCCACCTAATTTTGCCGCCTCCCGCAATTCCGCGGAACCCACCTTTTTGAGAAAGATTTTTTATGAAAACGATGACCGTACTACTCGCCTCCGTAGCTGCTCTTGCCATGGTTGGATCAGCCTTTGCGGCAGAAAAAGAAACCTATGAATCAAAGACCAAAGTCTCCAGCGATTCCAAGGGCAATTATAACGAGGATAGCAAAACCAAGAAAACCAACGCTGCAGGCAGCACCACGCACAAAGAAAAAGTGGAAGTCGATGTGCATAGCAATGGTGATGTCGACAATACGGTGGAGTCTGAAAAAACAACCGATCCTAAAGGGCTGATGAACAAGACCAGCACCAAAACGACCGACACGCAAGATGTGACGCATGATGGTGCGGTGAAGAATACGCACAAAAAAGTCGTTGATGGCAAGACGGTCGAAAGCACCAGCGAAAACACAAAATAGCATGATTGGCACCGAGGTCGTGGTGTGCAATCGTCGCGACCTCAAACCACTTAAAAGGAGTGTCCCATGAAAACGAAACCGACTGAGAACAGAGTCCTGCGTCGGCGTATAACGGATAATCCTGATGTTCAAAGCGCCGATATCGCCTGCAATGTTAGCGATGGCACGGCAGTCGCTAAGAGCATCGCAAAGGGCCAGCCAATGAAGAGCGACGTGTCGCTCGGGCCAGATTATTCGGTCGATAAACGGCGCGAAGCAAGGCGCAAGCATACCAACCATTTTACGAACCGTGCGCCGGCAGATTCACAATAAGTATTTTCTACCCTCGAAGCAGAATCCTCTGTTTTGAAATGTTACCTGATAGGAGTTTCTATGAATAAAGCCCTCACCCTCGCGGGAATGCTGAGTGTATTCGCGGCACTGCCTGCTGGCGCTACCGACATGTGCGCTCGTAATCACAACAAAATGCTCAACCATATGATGATGAAAATGGATGCGGACAGAGACGGGTTCATCAGTGAAGACGAGCACCAGACAGCCGCGGAAAGAATGTTTATCCGCGCGGACAAAAACGATGACGGCTATCTCAGCAAACAAGAAGTGGCGGATCATGGTGCGCAAATGCGCAAGGAGGCGGGCATGCCTCTTTATTCCGAAGCAACGGAAATCAGCAATCCGCATCCGCATAGAGACCGATAGATTTTATCGCACGTCGATTGCTAGGGAAAATGGCCGGCACCAGGGTGTCGGCCATTTTTATGATGTGTATATAGCGCGCAGCAGTAGTGGTATGTTGGAGGCCGCGTGAAGCCAGGCTCATATAGCAGCGATTTTCTGCCCTCAGCAATGCGCTTTTAGGCAGAGCTTATGCCACGCTGCTGCTGGTACTGGCGCTGCCGAACCTGATTCCACTTCCAGCGCCTGGGCTCTCGCGGCCACTTTGTGAGTTAGATAGGATCTCATCAACTCGTAAGATGTAAATAGCACATTTTTGCGCACTAAATATATGGTCGATAACTCTTTTTGAGGTGATGCAAATGTGCTGAGTTCACGCCTTATATTGTTGCATAAAGGAAGCAGAATATCCTACGGTCTATATATTGGGTTATTTCGATGCAGTATAAAGCTATTTTATGGTTCTAAATATCTTAGCTATAGGTTAGAAAGGGCGATTATTTGTCCGCATGCCCCACCCCACAGCAAAATGATATGGCGTTCATAACGACAGACCACCTGAGACAAGCGCAGAGGCTTGGCGCTGCCATGGGCGCGTGGCTCTGTATAGTAGCGCCATGCGCGGCGTTAGCGATTGATATTCCCGGGTCAGCCGATGTGGGGCGTATCCAGCCGGCGCCCAAAACACACCGGGTAACGCGGACACCTGGTAGTTCTGTCGCCTCCCCTTCCAGCGCCATGACGACGCCCATTCCCCAAGGGGCGAAAGCCATCCGCTTTGTACTCAAAGAAGTGAAACTGAACGGAGTCACGGCGTTTGCGCCGGCTGAGATTGCAGATATTTATACCCCCTATCTTGGCAAGGAGATTACCCTCGATATTGCCTATATGTTCGCGGGCGCGATTACGGAACGGTATCGCAATGCCGGGTATTTTCTA
>JBIIEL010000038.1:0-19038 GCA_044237845.1 Rickettsiales bacterium
TGATGAAGAATGGTTGGATGGCCATTAACAAAGCTGAGTTTGATTTTGTGACAAGCAGCCGTGGTCAGGAACTGAATATCGAGGGCATCGAGAAGCATGATGCACCGAAGTTTGATGCGATTGCCAAGAAGCGCCAAACCGAAATCCCGAAAGAGCATGCGGCAGAGCAATTCCAGACGACCTGTAAGAAGTTTAACGGGCTGATCGACGAAAAACGCCAACCGCTGATTAAGTCGCTGGGCAAGACCGAAGACATCGCAGTATCGTTGCAGCAGAAGCTTGAGACGCATACAGCAACGGCGGCGGATCTTACAGCAGCGAACAGCTTCATCGCTAAGAACGAAGCGGCGCGCAAAGCGGAACTCGCAAAAGTCGAGAAGTACGAAGTAGAAATCCGCGCGCTTAAGAAGCAGCATGAAGCGCAGGTAAAAACCGATCCGCATTATGCGGCGTACATCAAAAAAACGCCTGTGCCGTTTGATGAAACCCTGAAACGACTCGACGCGCTGGAGGCACAACTTTCCGTTCCTACGGCTGAGAAGCTGAAGCCCCTGCTGCAAGATGTCGCTGCGGTTGTTCAGCCTGCGGTATCGCCCGTGGCGAGCACTACACCCGCTGCTGCGCCCACCCCCCCCGCGCCCACAACACCCACCTCCGAAATCGACCCAAAACTGCTGAACCTCATCGCGCAGAACCCGGCCTTCGGTGACCCGGCACTACAGAGTGCCGTGCTCGCGGAAATGGTGAAACTCACCCGCTACTACACGCACAACACCGACGATAAAAGCGATGCATCGCTCCGAGACGGCAAGTTCGACGAGAAAGAATACGCCGCTGCCGCCGAAGCCATCGCCAAGATCAACGAGAAGTTCAAGGACAATGGTGTGCGCTGAGCACGTCCACAGTACCCGCAAATGCTGTCGCTAAAGTCAGTGAGAACAGTGCTAATATCAAGCGCTAGGCTGACTGACTCAAGAGCGATGGCTGCACCACCTTCGTGGTGTTCATCGCCAACGGTTTGTTCGTCCGGACAAACCTTCGCAAAGAGGACATGGCGGTGCCGCCTATTGCCTGAATGTGTAGCGGATGTCAGCCCGTGCTTAGTATGCGTTTCTCAGATGGTGCGGCTGAAGGGACTCGAACCCCCACGAGTTGCCCCGACGGTACCTAAAACCGTTGCGTCTACCAATTCCGCCACAGCCGCGCAGGGCACTTATAGCGGTGAGGGCGGATTTCGCAAGCGCCATTAGCGGTGTGTGTGCTCGTCTTGTGTGGTGGGCGAGGCGGGGGTGGGTGTGCGTTGTGGTTTTGGCTTGCGGACATTGATCGCGGCAGCATCGAGGGTGTTTTTGATATGAGATGCGTAGTATTTCTCGATCATCTCCACGCTGGTGCGGCAATTCTTCGCAATCTGGTAGATGTCCGCCCCCTCCATGAGGCGCATACAGATATAGGTATGCCGGAGGCTATAGGCAGTACGGCGGTTGCCATCCCGGTCAAACTTCAGATTCAGCTCGGCAAGAATGGTATTAAACAGCTCCCGTTGGGATTTGCCAAAAAGGCGGTCGGTAGGTTGAAGGCTGTTTCGTTTTTGTAGGCGTTTGAAAGGCAGAACCGCGCCGGGCATGCTTTTGCAGTAGCCAACCCCGCGCTTACCCCGCACTTCAATTTCGAGGATGCGTTCGCTTGTCGCGTCATCGGTCACGATGGCGACATCTCGAAGTTCAAGTCGTGCGGCTTCGTCGGGGCGCAGCCCCGTGTTGGCCATAAAGAGAACATAGTCATGCATCTGCTCGCAGGCGGCCTGCCAGCGATTATTGCGTGGGTTCTTCGCCCGTTCGCGGGTGGCCTCGTATAGCTGCTTATACTCGGCAGGGGAGAACCACGCACGATGAGTAATTTTGCCGGATGCCTTGTAGGGCATCGAGATATCGGGAAGGTAAGGCAGCCAGCCATGGCGATTGGCTGTCTTCAGCACTTGCCGGAGCACCACCACCTCTTGCGATAGCGTGCTGCGCGCCGGACGGAGCACGGCATCTGTTTTAGGATGTTTCCGCGACGTCATACGGTGAATCCGGTATTCCTGAACCAGTCCGGGAGTGATTTCCGAGAGCACTTTGTTGCCAAAAAAGGGAAGCAGGTGGACACGGAGCCGGTCGCGCACGCCATCGACATATTTGGCGCTGCGCTCACCGGCAGTAATGACCTCATACTCAAGGATGAATTTTTCTGCGGCCTGCTTGAAGGTTTTTCCGCTTTTTAGATCCCCGGAGCGATTTTTGCCTTTGAGGCCGAGATACCAGTCCTCCGCAAAGTCTTTGGCATGGGCAAGGCTGTCTTCCTTGGTAGAGACGCGCCAGTTTTTCCCCGCAAGATACGTCGAACACTGCCAGTGAGAACTATTTTCACGCCGGTAAACATGGAGTTTTCCGCCCATTAGCCTGTGATGTTCGGCCATTTCGCCCTCCTTAAGGAAGTGGAACCCGTCAAAATGCGAAATTGTGTAAGCTATGTGTAAGCCTTTTTGAATCGCGTATCAACGATATTTCACTTGATTTAGCTGGTTTATTTATATATTTGAAATTTATGGAACTGGATTTAGGTTCTGGCGCCGCAAGGCGTGGGGGTTCAAGTCCCTCCATGCGCACCACCTGTTTCGCTTCAAAGTCCTTCGCTGCGCTCAGTGTACTTTGAAGCGGTTTATTCGAAGTCGCGCCCCTAGAGGCGGCTCGTCGGAGCGCGATAGTTAATAGATGAGGAAAGGGAACATCATGGACGACGCACTGGTGGTCAAAGACAGCAACGGCACGCAGCTCAAAGACGGCGACTCGGTGACGCTGATCAAGGATTTGAAAGTGAAGGGCGCGAACGTGACCTTGAAGCGCGGCACGATGGTGAAAAACATCCGCCTCACCTTCAACGAGGAAGAAATCGAGTGCAACGCCGAGAAGGTCAAAGGCCTGGTGTTGCGTACGGAATTTGTGAAGAAGGCATAGTTATGCGTATCAAAACGACGTTGGGTGCAGAAGAAGCGGCGAATATCATTACGGCGGCGAAGGCCGAGGCGATGGTCAAGGGGTGGAATGTGTCGATCGCGGTGGTGGATGATGCGGGGATGCTGATTCACCTCGAGCGGATGGATGGGGCAGGGGCGCAAAGCCCTGAGGTCGCCACGTTGAAGGCACGCACCAGCGCCCTTTCCGGCGCGCCCACCAAAGCGCTGGAGGACGTGGTAAAAGACCGCCCGGCGGTGGCGCTGTTCCCCGGCCGTTTGCCGGTGCAAGGCGGCGTGCCCGTCATCGTGGATGGCCAATGCGTCGGCGGCGTCGGCGTCTCCGGCGTCAAATCGCACGAGGATGAGGTAGTCGCGCTGGCCGGTGCCAAGGCGGTGGTGGCCGCTTAAAGCTGCACGCCACCTGTTTTGTTGATGAGCTTTGCTTTGAACGCTTCGAGTTCTTCGCCTTTATAATTGGGCGAATAGATTTGTATGAGGGGTTTTTCAGGCTGCGAGGGCGCAGTTTCTTGCGTTTGCGCTTTCTGCTCCAGTTTTTTCTCTACAGTAGCAATCATTTTTTGCAGCATATCTCTGGACATATTCAGCTTCTTCAAGCCTACTTCCTTAATCGCACTCTTTCGTGCCTCAATATTCCAGAGATCCTCGTTTGTAAGAGCGTCAACGCTACCATCGCGTAGCATTTCTGCTAATTTCAGAGCCTCTTTTTGATTGTCTAATATCTCAAAGCAGCCCCGTGGTAGGTCGAGTGTGAGTATATTTCTATTGTTATTATTTCGCGTTGCGTCAAGCAGTGCAGCATCCGGAATCACATCTCCAAAAACTGAAGAGACCCTTAGCACAGTTAGGCCACTATTGATCCTTATCGCGGGTGCCAATCCATATCCGTCGCTCATATTAGTATCGCAGTATTTTATGGCCAGCTCAGTTAGGTGAGTATTGCGTTTTAATGCATCCGCCAAGTCTTTCGCATCACTTCTATAGAGTTCATAATCTGTAAGATCCACATGCGTGAGCAACGGGTCATTGTTTTTAATGCGCTCGATTATTTTGTGGAATTCTGCATTACCCATCTCACTCACTCCAAATCTGGTTGCTGAGGCACTATACCACCTCCTTCTGCCTCTGAATGTGACAGTTTTGTGAAGATTGGATGATGGTTTGGGGGCAATTTCGCGCCCTAAGCCCGCAAACCCCGTAAAAAACCCCTTGCTGGTTTGAAAACCCTGTGCCAATAAGCCTGCGAGCCAATTTTTACCGTTATTTACCGTTTATAGAGAGAGATTATGCAGATCACCGATAAAGCGCATTCCGGCCTTGAATATAGCTACCATGTTGTCGTTCCCGCGGCGGATGTGGAGGCGCAAGTGGAAGTCGAGCTGCAATCGCTCGGCAAAAAGGTGAAAGTGCAGGGCTTCCGCCCCGGTAAAGTGCCAATGAAAATGCTGCGCCAGCAATATGGTAAGAACGTGATGGGCGATGTGCTTGAAGCCAGCGTTAACAAGGCGACCGCGCAAGTGATCGAGCAGAAAAAACTGCGCCCCGCGCTGCGCCCGGACATTAACATCGTCAGCTTCGAAGAAGGCGGCGACCTCGCGTTTGATATCACGGTGGAAGTGATGCCGGAACTGCCCGCCATCGCGTACGACAAAATCACTGTCGATGAGTATGTGTACGACATTCCCGAGGCGGAAATGAACGAAAGCCTCGACCGCCTTGCTAAATCGCGCGCGCATACGCACAAAATGGACGGCGCGGCAGAGCTCGGCCATGTGGTCAAAATCGACTTCCTCGGCAAGCGCGAGGGTACTCCATTCCCCGGCGGTGCAGGCAAGGATTTTATGCTGGAGCTGGGTTCGAACCAGTTTATCCCGGGCTTTGAGGAGCAACTCGTCGGCGTGAAAGCGGGCGACGTGCGCACCGTTGCCGTGAGCTTCCCGGAGCAGTACCACAGCGCTGAC
This sequence comes from Rickettsiales bacterium, assembly GCA_044237845.1. Lineage (GTDB taxonomy): Bacteria > Pseudomonadota > Alphaproteobacteria > Rickettsiales > UBA3002 > QFOX01. Next base: position 4,975 of record JBIIEL010000038.1, read on the forward strand.
CTTGCGGGCAAACCCGCGGAGTTCGACGTGACCGTGCATGAAGTGCACCGCAAGCACACGCCGGATATCGACGATAAATTCGCCGAATCGCTGGGCTTCAAAGATCTCGAGAATCTGAAAGGCGCGGTGCGTCAGCAGATCGATTTCCAATACAAAAACACCGCGCGCACCAAGGCGAAAAAGCAGCTGTTCGATGCGCTCGACGGCATGGTGACATTCCAGGTGCCTTCGAAAATGCTGACGGCGGAAACCGACAGCATCATGACGCAGGTGATGGAAGCGAAAAAAGCAGGTGACCCAGAGCTGAAGGGCAAGTCGGATGATGAGCTGAAGAAAGAATATGCTGTGATCGCCGAGCGCCGCGTGCGCCTTGGCCTCGCGCTGTCGGAAATCGCGCGTACCAACAATTTGCAAATCACCCGCGAGGAGCTGTCGGCGGCGGTGATGAGCCAGGCGCGTAACTATCCGGGGCAGGAAGATAAAATCTTCGAATTCTACCGCAAGAACCCGCAGGAAGTGAACGAGCTGCGTGGCCCGATCCTCGAGGAAAAAGCGGTTGATTTCATCCTCAGCAAAGTGACCCGCACGCCGAAAAACGTGACCGTCGAAGAGCTGATGCGTGACGATGAGGAAGCAGAAGCCGCCCCCGCGAAAAAGGCGAAGAAGGCTTAGTCTAGCACGAATGAGGGGCTTTTACACTCGTCGATGGTTGCCTCGTGATGCAAGCCATGTTCTATCGTGTATAGTGGCACCTTGTGCTTTTTAGCGGTTTCTATTGCGAGGTCACCAAGCCCGTTCGCTACTTTCCGCGCCAGTTCTGGCGGCATGTTCTTGGGAATGGATGCTGCAGCACTATGGATGATCTGGGCGGCTCTATTTTCTAGCGCGATTTCCTTCATCTCCCCTGTTTTCTGCGTCAGTGCGGCGATGGCTGTTGCAGGGTTCTCGCACGCGATGCTGAAGGATACATCTGGTTTTTCAGGGTCTGCTTTCAGGCTGAGGAACTGGTGGAAGCGGCTTCTTTTGACAGTTTCGGCCTCATTGGCGATGGGGTTGAGCGTAATGCCTAAATCGGCGAACTGCTCTTGAATTCGCCCGAGATCGTGCTCGAAATCCTCCATGTAATTTTGCCATTTTTTGAGCGTGAGTGTTTGCTCGTCGCACTGGATGTTCATTGTATGATTATATCCATGCGCCCCCGTATAGTGGCGCGAGGCATACGCCGTTTCAATGAACGCGCCGATGGCCTCAGGGAGTGTCGGGTTTTCTGTCATACCCTCACTATACCACAAAAATTAGCCTGTTTTATGACGTTTTGATGACATTTTGGGGGTATAAATACGAAAATACAAAACCATGCCGCAGTGCAGAGTGGCATGAAACCCACATCGGCACTATCTTTGCTATGGAACAACTAAAATAACGCGCACGGGCTTTGACGTCATGCATTTGCTCGGGCAGCGTAGACGAATGAATGCACCTGCCATCCGCAGGGAAGATAACAAGGAGAGTCCAATGATTCACAGCACACGCGATATGGTTGATAGCTACCACGACATGCTCGGCACGCCCGAGAAAGCATCTCTGGTGCCCATGGTGGTGGAGCAGTCGAGCCGCGGCGAACGTGCGTACGACATTTACTCGCGCCTGTTGAAAGAGCGTATCATCTTCCTCACCGGTGAGGTGGAAGACCATATGTGTACGCTCATCGTGGCGCAGCTGCTGTTCCTCGAGTCCGAGAACCCCGAAAAAGAAATCTCGCTCTACATCAACTCGCCCGGTGGCGTGGTTACGGCGGGTCTGTCGGTCTACGACACGATGCAATATATCAAGCCGAAAGTGGGCACGCTCTGCATCGGCCAGGCGGCGAGCATGGGGTCGCTGTTGCTGACGGCGGGTGAGCCCGGCATGCGTTTTGCAACGCCGAATGCGCGGATCATGATTCACCAGCCTTCCGGCGGGTTCCGTGGTCAGGCGTCGGACATCGAAATTCATGCGCAGGAAATTCTGAGCCTGCGTCGTCGCCTGAACGATATGTATGTGAAGCATACCGGCCAGAAGCTGCCGATCATCGAGAAATCGATGGATCGCGACAACTTCATGGCGGCGGACGCGGCGCTGAAGTTCGGCCTCATCGACAAAATCGTTGAAAACCGTTCCGAGGCAGAGTCGAAGAAGAAGTAGTCACTAGTGCGAGCTAATCAGCGCTAACCGAGTGAAACGAGGAAAATATGAGTAAACCACGCGAGACCAAAACCACCCGCTACTGTTCGTTCTGTGGTAAGAGTGAACATGAAGTACGCAAACTGATTGCGGGTCCAACGGTTTTTATTTGCGACGAATGCGTGGAGCTTTGCGTCGACATCATCCGCACGGCAGATAAAGCGCCGGCGACGACGGGTGAGGCAAGCGAAACGCTGGTGACGCCGCAACAAATCCGTAAGGTGCTCGATGATTATGTGATCGGCCAACAGCGCGCGAAGAAGGTGCTCGCGGTGGCAGTGCATAACCATTACAAACGCATCGCAGTGATGGAAAAAAGCAACGAGATCGAGATTGCAAAATCCAACATCCTGCTCGTCGGGCCGACGGGGACGGGTAAAACACTTCTCGCGCAGACCCTTGCTCGCATTCTCGACGTCCCGTTCACCATGGCAGATGCCACGACGCTGACCGAAGCCGGTTACGTGGGCGAAGACGTGGAGAACATTATTCTGCGCCTGCTGCAGGCGGCGGATTATAACGTGGAGCGCGCACAAAAAGGGATTGTTTACATCGATGAAGTAGACAAAATCTCGCGCAAATCGGAAAACCCCTCCATCACCCGAGACGTCTCGGGCGAGGGCGTGCAACAGGCACTGCTCAAAATCATGGAAGGCACGGTGGCCAGCGTTCCGCCACAAGGTGGCCGCAAACATCCGCAGCAGGAATTCCTGCAGGTGGATACGAGTAACATCCTCTTCATCTGCGGGGGTGCATTCTCGGGCGTTGAGAAAATTATTGCCCGCCGTCAGAAGGGAACATCGATTGGTTTCGGGGCGGATGTTCGTAATACCGACGAAGTAAAGCCGGGCGAAATGTTCCGCATGCTGGAGCCCGAAGATCTGCTGAAATTCGGTTTGATTCCGGAGTTCGTCGGCCGTCTGCCTGTCATCGCGACGCTGGATGATCTCGATGAGCCCGCGCTCAAGAACATTCTCACCGAGCCGAAGAACGCCCTCACCAAGCAGTATCGTAAGCTGTTTGAGATGGAAGGTGTCGACCTCAAGTTCACGGACGATGCCCTTTCGGCGATTGCACAAAAAGCCATTCTGCGCAAAACGGGTGCACGCGGCCTTCGCGCCATCATGGAAGAAGCCTTGATGGAGCTGATGTACGAAATTCCGGGTGCAGAGGATGTGTCGGAAGTGACCATCACGGCGGATGTTATCAACGGTAAGGCGCAAGCCGTGCTGACGAACGAAACCGCGGGCAGCAAGAAGCCTAAGAAGGCTTAGGTTTCTCTCTTTCGTCTACGTGACTAAAATTGCTGGATGAAGTGAAGCCCGCATTGCTTTGTGCTATCTGAGAGATTGTAAGCTGCGTCATAGTCCGTTCCACTCGTAGCGGTTGCGCAGCCAGTGGTAGGATCGGAGGACATGATTGTTCCGCGCCCCGGTTTCCCATCGTCTAATTTTGTGTCGATCTTCCAGGCTTCTTCTGGAGTTAGCGTGGAATCGTCTACTCGCCCTAAACATCGGTGAGTAACCTGATCTTCCCCACCAAAGTAAAAACCGTTCCCATATTCTTCAGTGGTGAGCTGAAATCCTGGTGCGCATCCACCTGAAGTAGCTTCCCATCCGCTAGCAGAAATGCGTGCACGAGGTACATTCACCCCGATAACACTATGATATGTATTTGCAGGGCCTCCCGTGTAGCTGCCGGTAATTCTGCCAGCTAAGGAGAGTTGGCGCCAGAACTGGAATGCTTCGGGGCTTCCCGTTCCTAGCCCGTCCAGTGCGCCACTCCCATCTCCATTGCAAGCACCGGTATCAGAAGCGCCGCCACAAACTGTACTCTTGCCCCAGAAATCTTCGGCGTCCGCCATATCGCCGGGAATGGAGTTGCTGTATTGCTTTTTAAAGGTTGTCACCGCTTCTTTATAGCGCGTGTAGTCACTGACAATGGATTGCAGTTCTGCACTGCGGATCATGGCCTGACCACCGACAACGGCACCGAGCAGCAGCCCGATAATTACCAGCACGACCGAAAGCTCGATCAGTGTGAAACCAGAAGAAGACGTGCGGGAAACAGGCATGAAATATCTCCGGTATTAAAGAGGTAAAACGAGGCGGTTGCCCTTTACAATAGCATTACGCGTACTATATTCTAGCAGTAAACTATTTCTCTGCCTATTGCTTTCCCTTTCCTCGATAGAAAGTGCGCCATGACCTCATCCTCCCCGCAAATAATGCCTGTGCTGCCACTGCGCGATATTGTTGTGTTTCCGGGCATGGTGGTGCCGCTCTTTGTTGGGCGCGATAAATCGGTGAAGGCGCTCGAATCCGTGGTGAAGGGCAGCAACAAAATTCTGCTTGTGTCGCAGAAGAACGGTTCGATGGATATCCCGAATAAGGAAGATCTTTACCGCGTGGGCACGCTGGCGACAGTGCTGCAATTGCTGCGCCTGCCGGACGGTACGGTGAAAGTGCTGGTCGAAGGTGTCGTGCGCGCGAAGATCAATTACTTCAACGATAACGAACTATTTTACGAAGCGGAGATCGAGGAGCTAGCCGAACCGGCGGGCGACCCCGTGGAGACGGAGGCGATGTTTCGCACCGTGATCGCGAAGTTCGAGGAATATGTAAAGCTCAACAAAAAAATTCAGCCGGAGACGATGGGCGCGGTGGCGAAAATCAGCTCGCCGTCGGTGCTCGCGGATACGGTCGCGGCGCATATGTCGATCGATATTCCGGCGAAGCAGGAAATCCTGCAGATCATCAAGGTGGCGGAGCGGCTGGAGCATGTGTATTCGCTCATGGAATCCGAAATTGGTGTGCTCAATACCGAGAAGCGCATCCGTGGTCGCGTCAAGCGCCAGATGGAAAAAACCCAGCGCGAATATTACCTCAACGAGCAGCTAAAAGCGATCCAGAAAGAGCTGGGCGAGCTGGAGGACGGCGCAAAAGATGAACTGGGCGAACTGGAAGAAAAAATCAAAGCCACTAAGCTGAGCAAAGAAGCGCGTGAGAAATGCGAAGCGGAACTGAAAAAGCTGCGCACCATGAGCTCGATGTCGGCGGAGGCGTCGGTCATCCGTAACTATCTCGAGTGGATTACGTCGATTCCGTGGAAGAAACCGTCGAAAGTGAAGCGCGATTTGGTGGCTTCAGAGAAGGTGCTCGACGCGGATCATTCCGGTCTTGAGAAAGTGAAAGAGCGTATTCTTGAGTATCTCGCGGTGCAGGCGCGCACGAAATCCATCAAGGGGCCGATCCTGTGCCTCGTGGGTCCTCCGGGTGTTGGGAAAACCTCGCTCGCGCGCTCCATTGCGAAAGCCACCGGACGTAATTATGTTAAGATTGCGCTTGGCGGCGTGCGTGATGAGGCGGAGATCCGTGGCCATCGTCGTACCTATATTGGGTCGATGCCGGGCAAGCTGATTCAGTCGATGAAAAAAGCAAAGTCGAGCAATCCGCTGATATTGCTTGATGAGATCGATAAAATGGGTAGTGATTCGCGCGGCGACCCTGCAGCGGCACTGCTTGAGGTGCTTGATCCCGAGCAAAACAAAAACTTCAACGACCATTATCTCGAAGTGGATTATGACTTGTCGGGTGCGATGTTTATTACCACGGCGAACTCGTTTAACATGCCACGTCCGCTGCTTGACCGGATGGAAATCATTCGTCTCTCAGGTTACACGGAAGACGAGAAGCTCGAGATTGCGCTCGACCATTTGATCCCGAAACAGCTGCAAGAACATGGGCTGAAGAAGTCGGAGCTCTCGCTCTCGGAAGATGCGATTCGTGACGCGATTCGCTACTATACGCGTGAGGCGGGCGTGCGGAATCTTGAGCGTGAAATGGCGCGCATCATCCGTAAATCGGTCAAAGAAATCATCATGAAAAAACGCGATAAGGTGACTGTCACCCGCAAGAATCTTGGAAAATATCTCGGCGTGCGCAAGTTCTCGTATGGCGAAGCAGAGATGAATGATCAGGTGGGTGTGACTACTGGGCTCGCCTGGACGGAAACGGGTGGTGACCTGCTGCTGATTGAATCCGTGCTGATGCCGGGTAAAGGCAAGTTCACCGTCACTGGGAAACTGGGCGATGTGATGAAGGAATCCATCGAGGCGGCGGGCAGTTATGTGCGCAGCCGCGCGCTTGATTTCGGCATCAAGCCAACGATGTTTAAACAGAAAGACATCCACGTCCATGTGCCTGAAGGCGCGACGCCGAAGGATGGCCCAAGCGCGGGGATCGCGATGTGTACCACCATCGTTTCGGTGTTTACGGGCATTCCGGTGAAGAAGAACGTGGCGATGACGGGTGAGGTAACGCTGCGTGGACGTGTGCTTGCAATCGGCGGCCTCAAGGAGAAGCTGCTCGCGGCACTGCGCGGTGGTATAACTACGGTGCTGATTCCGCAGGAAAACGTGAAGGATCTCGAAGAGATTCCGGACAACGTGAAGAAACTGCTGACCATCATCCCCGTGAGTCATGTGGACGAAGTGCTTAAACATGCGCTGGTGGAACTGCCCAACCCTATCAAAGACTGGGTGGAGGTAGAGGACGCAGCGGTGATTAGCGCGCCGAAGGACGAGGAAGACGCGCCCCGCCGTCATTAGTTTGTCACAGTTCTGTAGATAACGTGAAGTTTTGTTAACTTCTCGTTGCAATTGCCACTGGCTTTGTTAAGAAAGCCGCCGCACTTAAAGAAACGAAGGAAATCTCATGTTTACCGACAATGCCCATCTTAAAAAAGCATCGCAATCACTCAAAGTTCTTGGCAACTATTATCGTCTACAGATCGTGACGCTGTTGCTGAATGGTGAAAAGAACGTGTCGGAGATTAACAAGAGCGTGAAAGTGAGCCAACCTGCGCTCAGCCAGCATCTCTCGCGCCTGCGCCGGGATGGTATCCTCGGTTCGCGCCGTGAACAGCGCCAGATTTTCTATTTCCTCACCAATCCGCAAGTGATTCGCGTACTTGGCGTGGTGGCAGAAATGAGCGCACCGACAGATAACGCATCGCAGAAAAAGGTCGCCTCTGCCGCGCACTAAGTACCGAGGCATTCTCTAGCGCTGCTGCCCCTTGGGCTTGGATTTATCCGTAACGGTTGCAAGGTAATTATCCTTGCTTTTGCTGAGCACCTGATTGGCCAGCAGACGGAATAACGCCGCCAGTTTACGGCGCCCTGCAGGTGTCGACAGGTCGATATTATCGAACTCGCTGATATCGAGCTGTTCGAGCCCCATCTTGAGTTTGTATTCCAGCGGATTGCTGATGATTTCTTCAGCCAGCGCATAGAAATAGTCAGCAAGCTGCTCTGCCGTCATCTGGTCGAGGTCTTCGAGCAGCGGCGTTTTGCTATCAGTGGAGGATGGTGGTTTGGGCGGAGTTGTCACGACCGGCCTCTCCTTCCTCGGCGTTTTGCATCGCTTCTGCCATCAGTTCCTCGAATTTTGCAAAGCCAAGGAATGCAACGCCCGCCTGCAAGTTATCCATCGAGTCCTGACTGAGATTCTCGTTCACCCACTTGACGCGGTTGCTCGGGCGATCCGAGGCGATATAGGCGAAATAGTTGAAGAATTTATTATCCGGGAAGTCGAATTTCAGCTTCCGCTGCGGGATATCGATGGTGAATGAGCCAACCAGCGCCCCATCCTTAAACACGTGGGTGGTTGCCCCTTGCTCCTCGATATTGATGCCAAACTGCTCGTATTTCGGTCGATTCATGGAGTTTTTTGTACCATGCGCCGCGCGAAAAGCAAGGAAGAGTGGGCTTTGCCTGCTGAAGAAACGCGGATTTTTGCGGAGTCTGGCTATTTCGCCATGCGCGTGGCGGCGAGGATGACCTCACCGAATTTGGGAGAGAAGAGCTTCGAGAGAACCATACGCTTGATGGAGCTCTCAAAGCTGCGTAGCGACTCGCCCATCAGCCGGGTGTTGACGGTGATGGACTCCAGCCCGCCATCAGCCATGGGATTGGTGCACAGGGCGAAGCCGTCGTCGCGCAGCTCAATATAGTCCTCGGGATTGAACATGGCGCTTACTTCCATAACCTGCGAATTGTTATCATGATAGGTCGTGTACATAGCATTACTATAGCAGTTTTCACAAGCAGGAGTGTGACAAGTTTGTGAAGATTGCATGGCTAGGCTGCGAAGTGAGCATTTCTCAGGCATTCTCTGGCTGGTTACATAGATGTGGAACGTAAATGTCTCGCCACTTGCCCCTGATTCGCGCCGGATCAGGGGCATTTTTATATTAACCTGATTCTGGCGGCGAATCTGCTTGCGATGCAGTCCCTTCGAAAAATCATGTGCTATGTGGTACACTGGATTTTTCGAAGGTACCCCATCGCTTCGCGCTTCATCCGCCATAATGGGTTAATAAAGCTTCCTATGGCTATAAGTTCTTGTTTCCACGATAGATTGACGAAGAGGCTTCAGCAGCAGCCTGGCTTTGGCTTAGGCGAAACCGCTCCTCTACTTCTTGAGAACGGCTGCTTTCAGTGGTGTTACTGCTGGTGCGGGGGCGCGAGACCAGATAGCGCACGGTGGTGGAGAGTAACTGGCTGATACCGCCGACAATGCCTGCCGTATCTGAAGTGCTGCCAGCTCCACCTGATCGGCTGATTCTCGCGCTACCACTCAAGACTTGCGCCAGTTGGGCATTGAGGTCGTCGGCAAATTGCCGCGAGAGTTTTTCGAGCAGTTTTTGGCCATCACGCAGCAATTGTTTCTGGAATGCGTCGCGCTGGCGGTCTTCGCTGCTGCGGCTTCGTGTGCGGATGACGTGGGTAAATCGTTTCATGGGCGGGCTCCTTTTGGTGTCCCACTATGAATGCACGAAAACTGCTTACCAGGAAGGGGTGGATAACATAAAAAAGCCCGCGAGGGATGCTCGCGGGCTTGGGTATTGCGGGTGAAGAGGCTTACGCCGCCATCGCTTTCGTCATGCGCTCGGTGGTTTCCGACATGCGCTCGTTCAGCGGCTCAGAAACATCCGTCGCGCATTGAAACAGCATCTCGGACATCTTCACGCTCTCGGAGAAGAAGCTGTCGAGGTTGGTCTTCATCGTGCGGCTACCGAGGTCGAACAGGTCGTTCAACGTGCGGCAGGAGAGCATTTGTTTGCTGAGTTCGGTGTTCTGCGCGAACGTCTTGTTCATGTAGCTCACCCATTCTGCACCAAGCTGCTTGGCAACCGAAACACTGATATTGCTGACATCCATCATCACCTGCAGGTTCTCGCGGGTGACGCTCATCGCCTCGTTCATGGTGCGGGTGGCGTTGGTCGAGGATTTCGACATTTGCTCTGCTGATTCACGCGCGAAGCCGGTCATTTTCTCATGCGCGGCGCTGGGGCTGAAGCCTGGCATTTGCTGGCTGAATTGCTCCGGTGCGAAGCCTGCTTTCTTCGCCTGCTCCATCATCTGTTGCAGCATGTCGGTGCTCATTTTCATCATGCTTTCGGTAGCCGACTGCATGCTCGTGGCAGCGTCTTGCGCTTCGTGCTGGCCGAACGGCATTTGGTACATTTTTGCGCTCTGGTTCGCCCACTCGTTGGCGCCTTTTTGCCAGGTGGCGGTGGTGTTCTCCACCCAGTCGGAAGTATTGCCGCCCATGTGGTTTGCGCTGCTAGTCTGTGCAGAACGCGGTTGCGTTTTTGCTGCGTATTTCACGTTGCGTTTTGCCGAGGATTTTTTCTTTGCGCTAGCCATGTTTTTCTCCGTCTGGTTGTGTTTGTGGTGCGGCGAATATACTCCCAATTGTACAGGAGTCAAGGCCGCGAACTAGAAAATATATTGCGTCGCACCATTTCTTCTGAGGCGCACTAGCGCTTACTTACCAGTAACATCAGTAGATGATAGAGCATGTAGGCGTTCAGCGTATGCCAGAGGAAATGCGTGCCGATAGGAAGTGCCGCGCAGAGGGTGCTATCCAGTGTGCGGAAGATGAGGGAGAGTGTCCACACTGCCAGCATATGCAGCAACACGGTGCCGGATGCTGCGTCGCGTTTTTGCACTGCCACGGTGAGGGCAATCAGCGTGAGATAGGTTGGAATATACATGATGGTGCCGTTCAGCAAATCCGGCGGCAGGGTAATTTGCGCGAGGACGCTGGCAGCCATATAGACGCCCCACCAGAAAATCACACGCACCCACGAGAACTGGAGTAGTCGCCGCATCGCCGCGATGAGGTAGATATGAATGAACAGGGTGATGGGAATGACATCCATCAGCAAGGTGGAACCATTCGGGCGCAGATGCCACAGCCCGCTGCCCACGCCGATGGCAAAGAGCATGGCGGCGAGCAGCCATAGATCGAGGCGGGATTTGATAGTAGCGGGTGGAAGGCGGAAAATCGCCCTCGCAGCGAGCATGGCAGCAAGGATAAAAAATAGGTTGGTGATGGCGTTGATCGGTTCGGCCAGCATCGCGGCATCGCCCGCGCGTTCGCAATAACTGTCGAGAAAGGTGAGGGTGCTCTCAGCCATGATTATATCATCGTTGAATCACCCGCGAGCTGCTTCAGGCGCGCATCATGGTTCACGTTGCGGATAATCTGCTTGAGCAGAATATAGATGAGTGTCGCGTTGAAGCTGTGCCACAGGAAATGCGTGCCGAATGGGAACTGGCCGCATACCTCGCGGTCGATCGCGCGGCAGAACAGGGATATGACACCAATCAGCGAGGCTAGCATGAAATATTGTGAGCTGGGGCGCGCGCGCAGATGCAAATGCACGGCAATCACGATCAGTGCAATCATGCTCGACAGATAGCCGATGGAGTCGTTCATTGCGCGCGGGAATTGCGATACCAGCATGTGCGAGAAGCCGACAAACGCCACGAAGCAGATCGCCGCTTGAAAGAGATTGCAACGGCCGATGCGAAACAGCACGCTCCAGAAATAGAGGATAATGAGCATGACAATCGGAATGGTATCCGCCAGCTCGGTTGTGGGTGTGGGAAACATGTGGAAGACAATCGAGTTCACACCGATGATAAAGGTGAGGAAGGTCATCGCGTGAATGTCCCAGATGCGGCGTCCTTTGATATCGTCGTGCCGATGGTAGTAACGGTAGGTCACGACCGCCACAATGATGAAGAGGAACGAAGAAATCACGTTTAGCGGTTCGGCCCAGGGGCTTTGCGAGGCGCGTTCGCAGATGCCGTACCAGTGCGAAATAGAAGATTGCTGCTGCATAGGGAGTTCCTGATTCAAACGACTAAAGTATTTCTAAGGATAGCATAATTCTCTGGCGGTTCGTGCAGAAAATGATGTGCGTCGTTTCCTAGAGCGCTGCGGCGACGGAGCCGTGGTAAAAATACCGCCCCAGCCCTATGGTAAAGATAAAATCGCCATAAAGCGCGTGTTCGAGCGACACCAGCCACAGGGAATGGTGCCTGGCGTAGGTGCGGGCAAAAAGTACGCCGCCCGCTACACATAGCAGCGGTGCCACCCAGTTCTGGAAAAGAATATGCGCGAAGCCAAACATGAAGGCGCTGGCGAGAATCATCGCGCCTGTGGTTTGAAACAGCGGCTTATAACGCGCGAAAAAGAAAGTGCGGAAAATGATTTCCTGGGGAATCACCGAAAACAGGGGGTACGCAACCATCACCAGCAGCCAGAAGCCGGGATTCTCGCGCACAAAACCAAAGAGCGACCGAGGCTCCAGCCACAAAGTGAGCAGGGTAAGCAGGGCGGCATAGCCCAGAAAGCGCAAAAGAATCGGGCGGATATGTGCAGCGGTAAGCGCGTGGCGTTTCCAGCACTGCGCCAGCACCTCTGGCGCGCGGCGGCGCAGCACAATATAGCTATAGAGCGCCGTTAGCCAGAGCGTTGGCAGCAGGTAACGCAGCGGCATTACCCAGCAAAGCAGTAGCGGCATACCCACGGTGAGCAGCAGAAATTCGATAATCAGCAGGGGGGTGTGGCGAATGCGTTGCATGGCTGCGTGATAGCAATTCCATGCGCCGGCGCCATAAAAAACGAAATATCTCACTGAATCATTGGCATTTAGGGGCTGTGCGTGGTTTCCCGCACGCCGGGTTCTCCACCGCTTCACAAATTATTTGCCAGCCGAAATCCTTTGTGGCATAGACAGCCACCTGCGCGCCCTATAGGCGCTGTTGATGGTGTTCCGCGGTAGCTCAGTGGTAGAGCAATCGACTGTTAATCGATCGGTCGTTGGTTCGAATCCAACCCGTGGAGCCATTTCCCCTTCCAAGAAGCTTCAAAGAAATCCAGAAATTCCATAGGAACTGCCAAGAAGTGCTTGGTTGCGGTAGTTGTTGGTTTTTAATGGATTTGTTTACATCCAGACTGAATGCGGGTAGATTTGCGGGTAGATTTATCTGTAGGAGTCGAACGCATGTCACTCACCGAATTGGCAGTAAAAGCGTATAAGCCCAAGGCAAAGCTTTACCGCGTGGCGGATGGCGGTGGTCTTGCGCTTGAAATATCCCCCTCTGGCAGCAAGCTATGGCGCTGGCGTTATTATTTCCAAGGTAAAGAACAAATGCTGGCACTTGGCAAATATCCCGCCCTCACTCTTGCCGAAGCCAGAAAGAAGCGTGATGCAGCGCCTTGTAAAAAGCTGTCCGAAGAAAACCTACCGCATGAATGATAGTGCCTTTGTGGAGACGATGCGCAGCCTAACCCATACGACGCTGTGGGTGGAGTGTATCCTCCAGCGTAATGCCGTCGCCCTCATGGTGGCATTGTTTATGGATAAAGAAGAGAGCATCGACCCCATACTACAGAACATCGCTGATATTCGCGCCTCATGGGAGGAAGTGCTCAACAGTATGGGTATTAACCCCGAAACCCTAAGAAAATCCGCCGCACTCGACCCCTTGCTTATGGAGTGCTTTGAAGAACTGATGCCCGCGCCCGACCCTGAATATGTAGCGATACTAGCGGCCGATATGAAGAGGGCGTTTGATTGAGCAGGGCACTTAGGGTGAAGCTATTCTTTTTTTAAGAGTGTTTCACCATTGAGGGCGGCATCAAGCCTATCAGCAAGATTTTGCCAACACATAACTCTATCTCCATATTCGGAAAAACCATAACATGCGCTCATCTCTACGCTTGCGCGCTTCAAATTGATTGAAGTGCTAACCAAAGATTTGGAAATTCGTAAGAGCGCTTTTTTTTCACGCTCATGGATATTTTCTAAGATTTTTTTGCAAAGAAATTCCTTTTCAGCATCCTCGCGTTGGGTTGGTTGTGTAGCCAAGCAGTTTTCATACTCTTTTTTTACACTTGAAGCCTTCAACCTCATAGCTGCGTTAATCCCATCTTCAAAAGATGGAGCTTTCTCTATTGGCTCAACTGAATTATTTTCTGACTGAAACGTGGCTTTTACTTCTTGCTCAAATGTCGGAAGCACTCTCTCATTTGCAGTATCCTTTATACGTTTTGCACGCTCAGCATCAGCAAAGCGCCCAATCGCTATTCCTGATTCCGCAGCTTCCTGCTCTGGTGAAATAAAAAGCGCATTTGCATTAGTGGGAGCCAACCACAAGAAAATGCTCATGCATGACATCGCTACGATGGGGATTAACTTTTCCATTTCATATTCCTAATGATTAGCTGATCCCTGCTTGAGCCATCTAAAGAATTTATCGGCCATCCCCGAATAGAAGGCTAGGCCAATTATAAGCAGAAGCCCAAGGATTTGGGCAGTAAAAGCATATTTCTTATAAGAATGCCGCTCGCATCCTCTTGCCTTTAATAAAGTCGAACATATACGGTATTCTTTAGTCCAGTAGGCCTTGTATTTAATCTCTTTCAAACAACTGCTTTTTGATTTGGAGCTCTTAAAAAAAGGCTGCACGCTATCGTC
>JBIIEL010000054.1:0-5424 GCA_044237845.1 Rickettsiales bacterium
AAATTTGGCGTGTTCGATATGAGCATTCAGGACAGTCGTGTGTTTAAGGGAGAGTTTGAAGGCTTCAAAAACGGTAGTTGCACGCTGCATTTCCGCGTGGGCGGTGAGCAAGGCGAAGAACGGAATCGCAGCGAATCACTGGATACAGTGGAAGATGCGATTGTCCGAGTTCCCGAAATTCTCAAAGAATTTGGCTTTGCGGATTTCGATGCGGTGGGGCATCGTGTGGCGCATGGCGGCGAGCGATTCCACGATGCCACGCTGATTGATGCAGAAGTGCTGAAACATATCGAAGGTTGCACACCGCTTGCCCCGCTGCATAACCCCGCCAACCTGAAAGCCATTACCATCAGCCGCGAACTATGGGCGGATGTGCCGCAAATCGCGGTGTTCGATACCGCGTTCCACCACACCATTCCTGACCGCGCCACCACCTACGCCGTGCCGAAGGAGTGGCGCGATAAAGGGCTTCGGCGCTACGGCTTTCACGGCACATCCCATAAATATGTGGGGCTGCGTGTCGCACGGGAACTGGGAAAACCCGTCACCGATTTACAGATTATCAGCTGTCACCTCGGCAATGGCGCAAGTGTCTGCGCGATCAATCGCGGCTTTTCGATTGATACCTCAATGGGCATGACGCCGCTGGAAGGGCTGGTGATGGGTACGCGCTCTGGCGATGTTGACCCCGGCATGTTCACCTATCTGGCGCGGGAGTTGGGCTTGAGCGTCGAAGAGATCGAACGCCAGCTCTATGCGAACAGTGGGCTCAAAGCACTGGCGGGAAGCCATGATCTGCGCGAGGTGGAGCAAAAAGCCGCCGAAGGCGATGCGGATGCACAGCTTGCGATTAACGTCTATGCCTACCGCGTGCGAAAATATATCGGTGCGTATGCTGCTGCGATGGGCGGCGTGGATGTGATTGCGTTCACCGGCGGCATTGGTGAGAACTCCGCCTCCATGCGCCGCCGTGTATGTGATAAGTTCGAGTTTCTGGGGCTGCATCTGGACGACGATAAGAATCAGGCTGTGAATCTCAAAGGCTTTGAAGCGCCGCAGGTGCAGAGCTTTGATTCGCGCATTAAAGTCATCGTCACCCAAACCTGCGAACAGTTGATGATCGCGCAGGAGGTGAAATACCTGCTGGTGCAGCGTGAAAATGCGCAGCCGCAGACATGGCATATCCCTGTGGCTGTTTCCGCCCGCCATGTGCATCTGTCGCAAGAAGCGGTGGAAGCGCTGTTTGGCAAAGGCCATCAGCTTCGGAAAATGCGTGATCTTAGCCAGACGGAAGGTTGGGCGGCGGAAGAAACAGTGGAAGTGATCGGCTCTAAAGGATCGTTCAAAACCGTGCGCGTGCTGGGTCCCGCCCGCAAGCAAACGCAGATTGAAGTCTCGAAAACCGACACCTTCACACTCGGCGTCGAAGCACCCGTGCGCCCCTCTGGCAAGCTGGAAGGCACGCCCAGAATCAAGCTACGCGGCACAGCAGGCGAAAACGAAACGAACGGCCTGATTATTGCTGCCCGCCATATCCATATGAGCCCGCAAGATGCCGCAAAAATGGGCTTAAAAAATGGCGATTATGTGGATGTGAAACTGGGGGATGGTGATCGCAGCGTATCCTTCGCTAACACGCTGATTCGAGTGAAAGAAAGTTACGCCACGGAAATGCACATCGACACCGACGAAGCCAATGCAGCTGGTATCGCCTTCAGCACGAAAGGTGAACTGGTGATGAATGAAACACGCGGCGAAGCTGACATCGTGGCGAAGAAGAATATGGAACTCAATGGGAGGAGGGTTGCGTGATATATCAAAAACAACAAAATAAGGTGAATGGATTATGAAAGGTGGCTGTCATTGTGGAGCATTGCGTTATGAAGCACTGGGTGAGGCAATTACACATGCGTTGTGTCATTGCAGCGACTGTCGTCGCCATGCTGGTGCGCCAATGGTAGGCTGGGCAATGTTTCCAGAAACCCAAGTGCGTATTACCAAGGGGCAGACAAAAACCTATCAATCATCTGAACATGGGCGCAGAGAATTTTGTCCTGAATGCGGCACTGGATTGTTCTATAAAAACGCAGAGATTCTTCCTGATATTATTGATATTCAAACTGGCACCTTGGATGAACCGAACCAAATTCCTGCAAGATGTCATATTCAAACAGCCGAGCGACTTGTCTGGATGAGTGAAGTCAATTCATTACCCGAATTTGAGCGGTATCCTCCGCAGGGATAGTAAGTTGATTTTCTTTCAATGTAGGAGTTTCCGACACGAGCTTTGCAATAGTAATTGGGAATTAAAGGTGAGTTTTTATCTTAAGGTATTATATGACAAGACGATTCGTTTTTCTAAGTATTCTTATTACCGCTCTTGGTACTAGTTCTTTTTATGCTAAGGCGGAAGAAAAGAAACCCTTGGTCTTTGCGCTGCAAAAACAAAAAGATTCGACAAAAATCAAGGACAGTGCGGATGCTATTATGAAAGAATTATCGCACGCGCTTGGTCGAGAAGTGAAGGTGCTGGTGCCAGGTGAATATTCCGCCACCGTCCAAGCACTTGTTAGTGGTCACGCGGATGTAGGTTATATTTCCAGCCTGCCATTTTTGCTTGCCAAACGCGATGGTGGCGCAGAGTTGCTGTTGGTGGAGGAGAGGCAGGATAGCAAAGGCAAGTGGCGAACAAGCTACGATGCCGTGTTGGTCGCACGTACGGATGCAAAGTTCAACAATCTTGAAGACATAAGAACTCATGCAAAATCTTTGCAGGTGGTTTTTACCAGCCATACCAGTAGTTCGGGCTATGTATTTCCATTTGCATTTTTTCGCGAACACGGCCTTCTAACACAGGATCAGAAACCTGAAGATGTCTTTGCTCAGGCAGGTTATGCGGGCGGTTATTCACAAGCGCTTGAGCAAGTAATCGCTGGGAAAGCAGATATCGCGGCTGTCAGCGGCTATACGGTGGAAGGAGATAAAACTGCAATCTATATTTCCCCCGAAGATCGCAGCAAGCTGAAAGTTGTTGCGCGGATATCAGGGGTGCCGACGCATATCATTGCCACAAGGGTTGGGTTGAGCGCCAAAGAACGCTCTGATATTGCGGAGGCGCTCTTGCGTATTTCTGAACGAAAGCCAGAATTGCTTACGCAGGTTTATGGAGCTGCCCGGCTGGTACATGCCGACGAGGATGCGCATCTGGAGGCCACACGAAAAGCCATTGCTATCACCAAACTTCCCATACATGGTCTAGTGAAATGAGTCCGTCATTGCTGCTTGGCACCAAGAGTTTGTCCTACTCTCTTCCTCATCAGTCGCAGAGTATACGTCCTGTCGATATCGCTCTCAAACGGGGTGAAATCACTATATTCACCGGTGCGAGCGGTAGTGGAAAAACCTGTTTTTTGGATGCGCTACAGGGGCTGATTCCGCTGTCTCAGGGAACGATCCACCATGAAAGCACCATCGTGCGTATCCATCAGGATTTACGACTCGTGCGCGAGCATAGCGCGCTGCGTAATGTGCTGGATGGGTTGGTCGGAAAACGCACACTTCTATCAGCTTTGTGGCCCAATCAAATAGACCGCGATCAAGCGCTGTTATGGCTTGAGCGAGTGGGGCTTCAACATAAGGCGCTTCAACCCGTTTTCAGCCTCTCAGCGGGAGAAGCCCAGCGTGTGGCCATTGCACGCGCTATGATGGCAGAGCCTGTGATTCTGATCGCGGATGAACCATTTTCTGCACTGGATGACGAAAATACCCATATCGTGATGTCGTTGCTCGAAAAGGAATGTCAGGAACGAGGCATGGCAGCGCTTATCGTCACCCATAAAGTGCCTCATCCCAGCGGCATCATTCCGGTGCATCTATTGCCATTCGATCCGCAGGTTGATTCGAGCAGCCAAACCGTCGAGATAAAAGAAAACTCTTCACATCTATCGATGCCCAATATGTCCTCGCGTAGAGGCGCTGCAGCAGGCGTTTTTGCCCTAATCCTTCTGAGTGCTTTATGGCTGGTGCCTGAGCTTAGTATGGGCAATTTTTCGTCGAATATGCTGGGCAATTTTTTTCTCCAATGGATTCCTAGCGCAGAGGAATTAGCTAATATGCCTTGGCAATCCATATTCAACGGGCTTGCCGATACGCTTGCCATGGCAAGCCTTGCAACACTCGTCGCCATATTTCTCTCGTTGCCATTAGCCATGACCGCCACGCGCGGCTTTATGCCAGATATAGTAGCGCTACCCGTGCGCTACGCACTGAACTGGTGGCGCGCCATTCCCTCCATTATATGGGCGTTGGTATGTGTTTCCGCTGTGGGGCTTGGCACACTCTCCGGACTTGTGGCGCTAGTACTTTACAGTATGGGTTACCTCACCAAATTCTTCTACGAAGGTTTTGAGCAGGTAGACCGCAAACCAGCGCAGTCGCTTGCTCAGCTGGGTGCAGGGCGAAGACAGATTGTGGTGCTGGCTCTATGGCCCATGACGCTGCGCTCGGTGCTCTCTTCGAGCTTGTTTATGTTTGAATATAATGTGCGCGCAGCAAGCATCCTTGGTATTGTCGGCGCTGCCGGTATCGGCGTATTGCTCAAAGAATCCGTCGAATGGTCAAATTGGCATGTAGTGGGAATGATTATCTTTCTGATGGGTTTTATGGTCATCGCCATCGATAGTTTTTCGGGCTGGCTCCGGCGCAGTTTAGCCCCAGAACGTAAACAAATGGATAGGTATCAGAATAAAAGCCTTACTAAGTAAAGATAATAAAAATGGGAGGAAAACCGCGTAGGATGAACCATGCCCAAGACCCGCTTAATGGCAGACGGATTTCTGAGATTCTGCTGACACTCTCGCAAGGTTTTACCTCGCAGGAAGTGACCATCCGCGAGCTGCGGGATGCTTTGTCTGGGCGTATTTACGGCGTGTTGTTGCTGGTACTGGCGTTGCCGAATCTTGTGCCGTTTCCGGTGCCGGGTTTATCAGCGATCACAGGGCTGCCGTTGCTATTGTTGACCATCCAGCTGGTCATAAATATGCAAACGCCGTGGTTCCCGAAGGCTATGCTAGACCGCCCGATTAAAGCGGATCATCTGCACAAAGTGTGCGGCCATGCGTTTCCTTATCTGCAAAAGCTGGAACGCTTTATCATGCCGCGCCTCCTGTGGCTTGTGCGCTATCCGGCGGATCGGATGATTGCGATGATCTGCGTGTTTTTATCGCTGCTGATTATGCTTCCCATCCCCTTCGGTAATGCGCTTCCGGCCTTGGCGATTTGCTGCTTCTCCATCGCCATTTTGCAGCGTGACGGGCTGTTTGTGATCATCGGCATTCTATGCGCTATAGCCAGCATTGTCGTCGTTGCAGGTGTATTAAGCACCATCATCATGGCCGTGCTGCATTTCTGGGGGCTGGGGTAATT
>JBIIEL010000006.1:0-68866 GCA_044237845.1 Rickettsiales bacterium
ATGGGCGGCGTCGGCGTCCTCAAAGGCGCGAATACGTTTGGCAATATCGGTACCATGGCCGCCATCAGCGCCGAAAGCGCCGACCTCAGCGAGCAACGCCGCTACCTCCTCGACCGTTATTACGAACTGCCGGATGGCCCCGAGGGCGACCATCAGGCAGAGCTGATTAAAGATGAACTCGCACGCCAGAACAGCAGCGGGCAGAAACACCCCTTCTTCCATTGGAAAACCGTGCTCACCTGCGCCGCAATTGGTGGGGCGCTGGCGTTGGCGTTTTTGGTGCCGGGAAGCCCGTTGGCAGTAGAAGCAATTCTTGGACATACTGCTCTTGGCACTGCGCTGACTGGAATTGGCGCAGCGCTGCATGGAACAACTCTCGCTGCCGCCATCGGAGAAAATGCGCTCATCGCTGTAGCTACAACTACCATAGGTACTTCCATCGGGGCACTCGCTGGTGCAGCAGCAGGCATAGACCGCTATTACATCCGTCGCTGGTTCGATAAGTCCGAGAATCTGCTGCATGATGATAGCCACTCGTGGAATGCGCTGATGGAGCGGACACAGCTTCTCGACAAATTGAAGCAGGCGGAAATTACCGATAAAGAAACCAAGCTAATTCTGGAGCGCCAGCGTGAACTTCACGATAATCACCTCGGCCAGATCTCAGCGCCCGCCACCACGGGGTTAGCGACAGAGCAGCCTCAATCCATCACCACGGATGCGATTAAACCTATCGCCAGCCTAGATGCCCCAGCGAATGTCGTCAGCGGCGCCAAGCTGCAGAGCCGCCTCGCGGATATTCAAAAGGCGATGGAAATTCCAGCAGTTTAAATGCTCTGCCTGGTGATGCGCACCTGACGGATGCGGCGCGGATCTGCATTAATGATTTCCGCTTTCAGGTTGGGCTTCAGCTTCACCACTTCGCCACGCACCGGCACGCGGCCAAGCAGCTGGAAGATAAGCCCACCGAGCGTATCGACAGCCTCACGCGCGCCCTCGTCGTTCGTCAGCGCCTCTTTCAGCGCGGCCTCGAGATGCTCGACCGTCACCCGCGCATCCAGCTCTACCACATGGTCACCCATCCAGCGCATGCTGGGGGTGGCTTCGTGGCCATCATGCTCGTCCTGAATTTCGCCGACCAGCTCCTCGAACAAATCTTCCATCGTCACGAGGCCATCCGTGCCGCCATATTCATCGACCACAATGGCGATGTGACAGCCAGAAACACGCATTTTGAGAAGCAAATCAACAATCCGCATGCTCGGCGGCACAAACAGAATATCGCGCAGCACATGGCTGATTTTAAATTCTTTGCCCGAGGCTAAGTAGGGGAACAAATCCTTTACATGAATGAAGCCCTCGATGCTGTCGAGTGAGTCGTCATAAACCGGGATGCGCGTATGGCCGATATCGATGACATGGGCTTTTAGCTCTTCCATAGATACTTCGCGCTTGAGCCCCATGATATCGGAGCGCGGGATCATCACGTCTTCCGCCGTCAGCTCGCCGAAATGGATCATGTTTTTAAGGAGGGATTTCTCCTCGGCGCTGATGGTGGTGTCCTCGCCAGATTCGTCTTCGAGCGCCTCCTCGATCATCTCTTTGATCGAGCCTTCGGGCCGCCCCGCGACTTTCTCGCGGAACCAGCGCACGGCATTGCTCAGGCGAGAGGGCGCTTCGGTGGAGGGGATGGTTTTACTGTCGTTTTCGTTCATAGAAACACAACCTTACGTGGTTTCGTAGGGGTTCGCAATACCCATACGCGCAAGAAGTGTAATTTCAATGGCTTCCATACGGTTTGCCGCCGCATCCGCCTCATGATCGTGGCCGAGCAGATGCAATACGCCATGGATGGTGAGGTGGGTAAGATGGTGCTTGAGCGGCTTGCCCTGCGCGGCCGCTTCCGCTGCGAGCGTGTCGTAACTCAGGATGATATCGCCAAGCTGGCGCACGCCCTCCTCCACCTCGCCATTTGGGAAAGACAGCACGTTGGTCGGCTTATTTTTACCCCGATAGTCGCGGTTGAGCGCCTGCACCTCGGCATCCTCCGCAAGTACAATCGTCACGGCGGATTTATTGACCTTCTGCTGTGCAAGCGCCGCTTCCGCCGCGCGTTTCACGGTGGGGGCAAGCCCCTTCCAGCGCGCGTCATGGGTGAGGATGGTGATTTCCACCTGCGGCTTAGTCGTTTGCTTCGCCACGTTCTTCCGCATATTGCTTTTTCTTGGCTTCCCACTCGTCATAGGCCTTGATAATCGAGGCGGCGAGCGGGTGACGCACCACGTCGCCATCGCTGAAGCGCACAACTTCGATGCCCGGAATATTTTCCACCTTCGGGATACAATCCGTGAGGCCGGATTTAATGTCCTTCGGCAAGTCGATCTGCGATTGGTCGCCGGTGATAATCATCCGCGAGCGTTCACCCATGCGGGTCAGGAACATTTTCATCTGCGTGCGGGTGGTGTTCTGCGCCTCATCCAGAATCACGAACGCATTACTGAACGTCCGCCCACGCATGAAGGCCAGCGGCGCTAGCTCAATCTCGCCGTTCGCGATCGCCTCATTCACACGATCCGCCGGCATCATGTCAAACAGCGCATCGTAAAGCGGGCGCATATAGGGGTCGAGCTTGTCTTTCATATCGCCCGGAAGGAAGCCCAGCTTCTCCCCCGCCTCTACCGCCGGACGGCTGAGAATAATCCGCTCCACCTTTTTGTTGAGGAACATATAGACCGCCATCGCCACTGCGATATAGGTCTTCCCCGTGCCCGCAGGCCCGAGGGCGAAGGTGAGGTCGTTGTCGTAGAGCGCGCGGATGTAATTCGCCTGCACATGGCTATAGGGCGTAATGGTTTTGCGCATGGTGCGAATGTAAACATCCGTATCCGTCGCTTCGACACCGTGGCGGTTTTTGGGTTTTTTGTCGTTCACCGGTGGCATCATGCGAATGGCGGCGTCGAGGTCGGTCTCGGTGATTTCCACGCCGTTTTCGATTTGCTTGTAAAGCGATTGCAGCAGCTGCTCCACCGCATCGCAATCGCGCTTATGGCCGGTGATGGAGAGCATGTTGCCCCGCGCGATCAGCTCCACATTGAGCGCCTGTTCCAGCCGCTTTAGATGCGCGTCGCGCTCGCCGTAAAGCAGCGGCAAATACTGGTTATGCTCAAAAAATATGTTGATGGATTGGGTTTCGCGAACGGTCTTTTTATCCGGCTTTGACATAGGGCTCCGAAAGATCAGCGATGGCGGGCGTCACAATTTCACCCTTGAGGCTCAAACCGTATGCCTCGGAAATTCGCACGTCAATCATCTGCTGGTCGTAGTGCACAGCGTTCTCCAGCACCACGGATTGCATGTACGGCGTTTTGCCGATCCACTGGCCGGGGCGCTTGCCGGGGCGATCCACCAGCACCGGCTGCACGGTGCCGAGCGCACGCTGGTTGAAGCGCAACTGCGCCGCCGCGAGCGTATCCATCAACCGCCGCATCCGCGCTTCCATCACTTTTGGCGGCACTTGGTCTTGCTTTTCTGCTGCCGGAGTGCCTGGGCGCGGGCTATATTTGAACACATAGCCCGTCATGAAGCCTACGGTTTCAACCAGCTTCATGGTGTCCTCGAAGTCCGCATCCGTCTCGCCGGGAAAGCCGACGATAAAGTCCGACGAGAAGGCAATGTCTGGCCGCGCCGCTCGCAACCGCTCAACGACGCCGATATAATCCGCCGCCGTGTGCTTGCGGTTCATCGCCTTCAGAATCCGGTCGGAACCCGACTGCACCGGCAAATGCAGCAGCGGCATCAGCACGTCAATCTCCCCATGCGCGCGGATCAGCGCATCATCCATATCCCGCGGATGCGACGTGGTGTAGCGCAAACGGCGTAGACCGCTAAGCCGAGCAATTTCGTGCAGCAGCGCGGCCAGCCCCACCTCGTTGCCCGCCGCGCCCACACCATGATACGCGTTCACATTCTGGCCGAGCAGGGTGATTTCCATCGCCCCCTGCGCGAGATGGGTTTGCACTTCGCGAAGAATAGCCTCCACAGGCCGAGAAAATTCCGCACCGCGCGTATACGGCACCACACAGAAAGTGCAGAATTTATCGCAGCCTTCCTGAATCGACACGAATGCCGATGCGCCCTGCGTCTGCAAACTCTCTGGCAGCAGGTCGAATTTTTTTTCTTCTGTGAAATCGAGCTTGGTGATGCTCTGGCGCGTACGCTCCGTCTCGGCAATCAAATCCGGCAGGGTATGATAGCTCTGCGGCCCCACCACCATATCTACATACGGCATGCGAGCGATGATTTCCTCGCCCTCTGCCTGCGCCACACAGCCTGCAACCGCAATCAGCATGCGCTTGCCTTCGGCAGCTTGTGCATTTTTCTCAATGCGCAAACGGCCAAGGTCGGAATACATTTTCTCCGCCGCTTTCTCGCGGATATGACAGGTGTTGAGGATCACCAGATCCGCGCCCTCGGGCGTATCGCTCTCCACATAGCCAAACGGCGCCAGCACATCGTTCATGCGCGTGCTGTCATAGACATTCATTTGACAGCCATAGGTTTTGATGTGGAGTTTTTTGTTCATTCTTGTTGGCTTCCTAATAAACAGGCCGTCGCTTTGAGAGCGTGAACACGGACAAATGCTCCCTTCTTCTCAGACAAGCGAAAAAGCAGATGATCTTCTTTATTACATGATGTTTCTGACCAACATTCATGATCAAAATCCGTTGGATCCTTATAACCCAACTCCATTATATCGCACGGTAGCTGCGGTGAATCATGACTCCAATGATCAACTTCCTCGAACAGAATCTCAATTTCGTGGTTAGGCATTTTGCCCGATGCATCATTCAGATATGTAAAAATCAGTCGAGCGTGTTTTTTTGAGGCATCAAATGCTAAAACTGTGAGATCATAGCAATTATGCAGATCGAAATATTGTCCATTAAACTGTATGGCAACAGATTCCAGAAGTACGAAATTCATTTGCATCGGATTTATCCTAATTCATCAATCTTCGCTGCCATCGCTACGTCATTAGCGGTGATGCCACCGGCATCATGCGTGGTGAGCAGAATCGTCACATAGCCCCAGCCAAACTGAATATCCGGATGGTGGTTCGCCGCTTCCGCCAAGGTGCCAAGGCGGTTCACATAGGCCAGCGCATCCACGAAGTTCACATATTTCATGCGTTTGGTGAGATTGATTCCCTCCACCGCCCAGCCTTTAAGCGTGGGTAGTGCAGCGGCAATCGCATCGGGTGATAGCAAACGGGTTTGGGCAACAGCGCTCATTGGGTTCTCCTTTACATTCGGGCAGCGGCTGATTAGCACAGTCCCCATGAACAATAAACCCGTTTTAGCATTCGATTGCGCCTGTTTCGGTGCCAGCATCTCGCTACGCGCGGGCGGGACGACGCATTCGCGCCAATTAACCTTGCAAAACCAAGCCAAAGAGCTAGTCAGCGCCATCGACAGCCTTCTGCGCGAAGCCGGGGTAGAGTACGCGGATTTAGGCACCATTCTCACCACCATCGGCCCCGGCAGCTTCACCGGCCTGCGTATTGGCCTTGCCGCGCTGCACGGGTTTGTGCTGGTAAAAGCCACGCCCATCAAAACCCTGAGCACGCTCGAGGCAATGGCTTGGCATATCGCGCGTGGAGCGAATGCGCCGGCGGCTTTCATCCTCGCCATCCGCGCAGGCAAAGGCGAAGCCTATGCGCAGGATTTCGAGCAAAAAGACGGCATACCCACGACACGGGGAGAGATTTACGTCACCGCTGAAACCAAGACCGATTGGGCACTGCCCTGCTATGGCAACCTTGTAGCGGCGGAGTCGCACTACTACCTTGCCTCCCCCAATACCGAAACGCTGTGCGACATTGCGGATGTATTGCCGACCAGTACACTGGCCGATGCATTACCGCTCTATATCCGCTCGCCGGATGCGATTATTCCTGCCACTCCGGCGTGGTTGAAAGCTTAGCCACTCGTTTTTAGAGGAAGAGAACTATGAAAAAACTTCTGATGCTCATTACCATTGGTTTGTTATCAGCCTGCGAAACTGCTCCGGCAGCTTATACACCAACGCCGCTTGATTTCTCGGGTGTGCCTGTGCGTCTGAATGTTGCGCAGATTCGGGTAGTCGAAAATTACCGCGCACCAATGGCACGCCCGAATGTGGAGCAGGAATTCCCTACCCCACCCGCTGCCGCAGTTAAAAAATGGGTCGCACAACGCCTCACCGCCGTTGGCAGTAGCGGCGTGTTGGAGGTGGCGATCGACGACGCCTCCGTAAGAGAAGTGTCACTGCCGAAAACTGGTGGTATTAAAGGGATTTTCACAGATGATCAGGATGCGCGCTACGATGGCACTTTGCGCGTCACCTTAAGGCTGTACGATGGCATGCAGGCGGGGTCTGTCGCTTCGGGCGATGTGAAAATCACACGCTCGCGTAGTATCAACGAAAAAGCGACCATCAACGAACGCACACGCCTCTATGAAATAATGACCAAAGAAATGATGGCGAGCTTTGACACCGAGACCAACGCAAGGCTGCGCCAGTATTTCTCGGCGTATATTCGCTAGTCGGCGCTTACGTCTTTTTTGAGCACATAGGTGCGCCAGAGGCGTTTTACTTGCTCCCAATACCAGCCCTCCGGCTTGGTGTGGATGACCACGGTGCCCGCGATATAATCATGCCAGCCGCGCCGTTGCTTGTTGAAGCTCGCCCAGAAAATGCCGAGCATCAACGGCAATGTGGCCGGAATATACGCTAAAAAACGCAATACATAACGCCAACGCGCGATCGGCTCCAGCGTCTCTGCCCTGACGATTTTGATACCAAGCAGGCGCTTGCCGGGCGTGGTATGCCAGATGCACTGCGAGGAAATAATCAGCACCGCAAGAAAAAGAGACTGAATGCTAAAATTAATCACTGCCAAACGAAACGGCTCAGACTGAATAAACATCGGCAGCATCACACTGAACTTATCTACACCCTGAATTTCCCGATAGATCGACATATCGGCGCCTTCATAGATTTTTTGGGTGATCTTATTGAACAACCCAGCGAGAAGGAAAAATGCCAGCCCACAATCCACCGCAGCAGCCAATGCGCGGGCGTAAATATCCGCATAATGCACGCCGCCATAGGATTTGGGCTTAGGTGTCAGGCCGAAGGGAAGCCACATCAGTGCCATTTGAGTCCTACAGGTGGGTTAGAAGTTCTGCGATTTTCTCTGCGTTCTGCCACGAAGATACGCGAGGCTGAAAAATCCGCAACGGGATATTTGTAATGAGGGGGGTAAGCCCCGCCTGCGCTTCGGCGAAATCGACCGTGGAATCCGCCGTTTCATTCATCACCAGCGCAGCAACGCGCAGCCCCGCATCTTCGAGCACCTTGAGCGCCGTCAGCGTATGACTGATGGAACCGAGATAACTGCCCGTCGTGAGAATCACCGGCAACCCCAGCGCCCTCATCCAGTCGAGTGTGGTATGGCTATCCGTCAGCGGCACCATCACCCCACCCACGCCTTCGATGAGCGTGAAGCCAGGCTGCACAGCGCGCGTACGCGACCATTCCACCAGCGCGCCAATATCAATCGTTTTATTCTCATGCGCTGCTGCGCGATGGGGCGACAATGGCGCCACAAAACGCCATGGCGATACCGCCTCTTCCGACATCTTCTCGCCCGAAGCCTCGATAATCTGCGCTGTGTCGGTTGCATCTGATCCGTCCCAGCCAGAGATAACGGGTTTATAGCCGCGCGCCGTAATACCCGCACGCTGCGCGCCATACAGCAAGGCGCAAGTGGTGAATGTTTTTCCCACTTCGGTGCCGGTCGCCGTAATGAAATAGGCGCTCATAAGGGCTTACACAGAATCATGAATAAGTGATTCCATGTCGCAGGCAGGCCTTCTGGCGTACGCAGCAATTCATATGCTTCGGCCATTATTCTCCAGCGTTTTGCGCCCATCAACCCCTGTGAAGAGCGTGTAAAATTATTTCCCGCGCCAATATCACGCATCGAATCCATCAACACACGAAGCGTGGCGTAATGACGTATTTCACAGGAGGACGTTGCCATGGTAATCTCAAGCCCTACTTTCCTCGCCGCAGTTTTATATTCCTCGACGTCACGCATTGCGAGCAATCCCAGCGGCAATGCAGCTACATCCGCAGCCTGGTGCAATTCCGATAATGTTCCTTGCGCAAGCGTGGCCAAAATCACACGCCCTCCCGGCCTCAGCACGCGGTTGATTTCACTCATTCCAGTATCAAGCTGCGCTACCCATTGCAGACAGAGCGAGGACACCACCGCATCATATGAGGCATCCGCGAGCGGCAACGCCTCCGCATCCGCCTGAATTGTAGTGCAGCGCGCGCGTGCAACTTTACACATCCCCTCTGCGATATCGACCCCGGTGATCTGCCAATTGGGCTGTGTGGCCGCACTCATCTCTGCGAATTGGCCCGTACCACAGCCTACATCCAGAATATTCGCCTGTGCAGAAACCAACATATGCGCAGCATCCACCACCCGTGCGGTTTGTGTGTGCTGAAAGTTGGCACGCACATCGTAATCAGCCGCGTTACGACCAAAATTCTCTATCAGACGGGCGCGGGCAATGGTCATATATTCACCCCGTGATGTGCACGATGCGCAGCAATTTCAGCGCGAAGCCGCGCCGCATCATGCAGATGCGGCGCATGCGAAACATCCTGCCAAGAATGCAACGTGGCATGCGGCATTTTTTTTGCCCAGATTTCGGATTGAGTATGCGGCACAATAGCATCGTTTGTACCATGAACCAGTAACGTGGGTGGTAGCTCTACGCCGCTCATATCGCCAATCAACTCATGCGCCAACGTATCTAGCCAGGGCAGCCAGCGCGCGGTATTTTCAACCTCCGGATGGTGCCCCAACATCTCATGTACCCGCGTAAAATCGCGATCACCCTTAGCAACAAGTCCATGAAAACGCGCTTTAGTGCGCGTCGGTTGCGTGGCATAATTTTCACGAAACTGCTTGAACACCAGCGGATCCATCCCCTTCACCGCTTCGCTGCTGATAAATTGGTAAGGCGCCGCAATCAGCGTGAGATGCTTGGGTTTCAAAACCCCAGCGGCGATGGCTTTTATCGCCAATTGTCCTCCAAGCGACCACGCCACAACACAATTCGTGCGCTCAAATTTTTCAAGCGCCGAGAAGCTCTCCTCAGGTGATGCATAGGCGCTGTAATCGAACATTGCCGCTTCCGGTTCGATGCAATGAAGTGCATCTACCGGCTGCGTCCATCCGCTAAGCACTAGGCTGCGCATGGCACCTCCGCGATGCGTAGCTGTTTCAGCACCACGATCAGCCTCTCCACCTGCGCATCCGTATGTGCGGCGGAGAAGGTAAGCCGCAGACGCGCCGTGCCCGGAGGCACCGTGGGAGGACGAATCGCCACCGCCAGAATGCCCTGCGCCTTCAGCGCCTCACCTGCAGCCAATGCCGCAGTTTCCTTGCCCAACATCAGCGGCACAATCGCACTCCCCATGAAGGGAATAGCAAGCGCATCACAGACACGCTTTGCCAGCATCAGAGACCGTGTACCACGCTCTGGCTCACGCGTCATCACCTGCAACGACGCTAATGCTGCTGCACAAGCGGAGGGCGGCAATCCGGTCGAAAACAATATGCTGCGCGCGCGCGTCACAAGCATATCCAACACTGCGCGTTTGGCGACGACATAGCCACCATAACTACCTGCGGATTTGGAAAGTGTGCCCATCCAGACATCCACCTCCGCATGCGATTCCACCATGCCAAGCCCGTGGGCATCATCCACCATCAGCCAACTATCCCGGGCCTTCGCGAGCGCCGAGAGTTCCGCAAGCGGCGCAACATCACCATCCATGCTATAGACATGATCAACTAGAATCAGCGCATTGGTGTATTGCCCGCGATGCTCCGCCAGCAATGTGTTGAGATGCGCGGCATCGTTATGACGAAAGCGCTTGAGTGTCGCACCGGAAAGCTGCGCACCATCCAGCAAACAAGCATGCACCAGCTTATCCGCAAAAATAATGTCGCCACGCCCTACGAGCGCCGGAATCACACCGATATTCGTGAGATAGCCACTACCGAACACCAGCGCCGCTTCTGCCTGCTTACTGCGTGCCAAAGCGTCCTCAAGCGCGGCGTAAAGGGGGTGATTACCTGTGACAAGGCGCGACGCCCCCGCCCCCGCACCATAGCGCTTGAGTGCCGCTTCGGCCGCTGCCAACACTTCCGGATGATTCGCAAGGCCGAGATAATCATTGCCAGAAAAAGAGAGATATTCCGTGCCATTCTGCACCACGCACACACCATCCACCGCCGTTTCCCTGAGGATACGCCGCTGATTAGTCTCGCTAAGCGCGCGCAATTGCTGCTGGCAATAATCTTCGAGCTTCGTCATGAGGTGTTATTTTTCCTTTGCGAGCCTTGGTCTGGTCAAGTATGAAGAGAGCCGTTTTTGCCATAAATCACCTCACGAGGCGAGTAATAAATGACCACAACACGCCATAATTGGAGCAAGAGCGAGGTTGAAGCCCTCTTCGCCTTGCCGATCAACGAGCTGCTGTTTCAGGCCGCCACTGTTCACCGCGCACATTTTGACCCGTCGGAAGTGCAAGTGTCGCAGCTTTGCTCGATCAAAACCGGCGGCTGCCCAGAGGATTGTAATTATTGCTCGCAAAGCGCCAAGTTCGACACGCCCGTCAAGGCAACAAAGCTAATGGAAGTAGAAAAGGTTCTGGCGGATGCACGAAAAGCGAAAGAAGCTGGTGCGAGCCGCTTCTGCATGGGCGCGGCGTGGCGCAACCCCAAAGAACGCGACATGCCCGCAGTGACGGAGATGATCCGCGAAGTGAAAGCCATGGGGCTTGAGACCTGTGCCACGCTTGGCATGCTGACGCCTTCGCAAGCCGCAGCGCTGAAAGAAGCCGGGCTTGATTATTACAACCACAACCTCGACACCTCGGAAGAATTTTACTCCGAGATCATCACCACCCGCACCTATCAGGATCGCCTCGATACCCTCGCCAACGTGCGCGACGCGGGGATGAAAACCTGCTGCGGCGGCATCATGGGCATGGGCGAGACCCGTGCTGACCGCGCTTCACTGCTGGTGACGCTCGCCAACCTCCCCATCCACCCGGACAGCGTGCCGATTAACCTGCTCATCCCGGCAGATGGTACACCGCTCGCGGGGAATCCGCGCATCGACGGTATCGAATTCGTTCGCACGATTGCGGTGGCACGCATCATGATGCCCAAATCCATGGTACGCCTCTCCGCCGGGCGCGAGGGCATGAGCGACGAATTACAAGCCATGTGCTTCTTTGCGGGCGCAAACTCCATTTTCGTTGGCGAAAAACTGCTGACGGCAGCGAATCCCGACCATAATGAGGATGCGGCACTGTTCACCAAGCTTGGCCTGCGCCCCATGCCGCTCACCACCGCGAGCGCTAAAGCGGCCTGATGAGCGATCAACCATCATGGTTCACCGAAGGCTGGCCGCATATATGGCTGCCCTATGCGCAGATGAAAACCGTGCTGCCGCCCCTGCCCGTCATCGGTGCGGAGGGATGTAAAATCAAACTCGCCGATGGGCGCGAACTGGTCGATGGCATCGCAAGTTGGTGGAGCATGTGCCACGGCTATCAGCACCCGCATATCGTCAAAGCAATTCAGGAACAGGCGGGCATGCTCAGCCATGTGATGTTCGCCGGGCTGGCGCACGAACCTGCTTACACCCTCGCCGCACGGCTGTGCAAAACGGTGGGCATGGGCATGGAGCGCGTGTTTTTTGCCGAATCCGGCTCGGTCGCGGTGGAGGTGGCACTCAAAATGGCGCTGCAATACTGGCGCAACAAGGGTGAAACAAAACGCACCAAATTCATCACCTTCAACCATGGCTATCACGGCGACACGCTGGGCGCGATGTCGGTCTCCGCGCGCAGCCATTTCAACGCCGCCTATGACACGATTACGCTACGCAACTACGCGCTCGATATTCCGCACGACGAATACAGCTTCGCCGAATTCGCCGATACGCTGGCTGCGATTCGCGGGCAAGTCGCTGCACTCATTATTGAACCGCTGGTGCAGGGCGCGGGCGGCTTGCGCTTTTACTCCGCCGATATCCTCTCCGAAATTCGTCGCGTCTGCCGCGAGCAGGATATTCTGTTTATTGCGGATGAAATCGCTACCGGCTTCGCGCGCACGGGCAGCCTATTCGCCTGCCATGAAGCGGCGATTGAACCAGATATTCTCTGCCTCGGCAAAGCGCTGACGGGTGGTCATATGCCACTCGCCGCCACGCTCACCAACGCCAGAATTTTTGATGCGTTTTTGAGCGACGATGCCGACAAAGCCCTCATGCACGGCCCCACCTTCATGGCACACCCGCTGGGCTGTGCGGCAGCAAATGCCTCGCTCGACCTGTTCGCGCGCGAGCCACGCATCGCGCAGGTGGAAACAATAGAGGCTGCACTATGGGAGGGGCTTCGCGCATTCAAATCGCATGACGATGTCGCAGACGTGCGTGTCAAAGGCGCGATTGGGGTGATTGAATTCAAAGAAGGCGCCGTGAACGCCGAGCGCATCCGCAGCATGTGCGCCGAGAGCGTGAAGCACGGCGCATGGCTCCGCCCGTTCGATAATGTGCTTTACCTCATGCCCCCACTCACGATCAGCGAGGCTGAGCTTGACGTACTGTTTGGGGCAATTCGGATAACTAGTTAAAATTCGGATGTGGCCAATGAGATTGTTCGCTCCGAGGAGTTCCATTCCGGTAGTGCCAAATTAAATAATCTCTGAACAGGCATAAATTCATTCCAAATCTTTTTCCGCGGTGAGTCGACTCATAACTATCTTCTGCATATTCATCGAATTCTTCGACGGTCAAGCCATTAGCCAACATGTGCGATTTTTTCCATTTGCCTCTACTCATCGGTGAAAGCTTGCGATTACGCTGATACTCACCAAATTCTTCGTGAGTTAACTCAGCATCAGTGAATAATTCGCGCTTCGGATGATTGCGTCGTTGACGTTGTGTCGAAACAATTGATGTATTGGCAAGCTGTAAGTCGCCAACACGATAATGCTGAAGCAGCTCATCTTTAAAATCACACATGGCCTTATTATAAGACTCACCATAACTGGGATAGCGCTTCTCAAATTCTTCAAACTCAGCAATTGTAACACCGACAGGAAGCATTATTTTATCTTTGGTTAAATCCTCCGGCTTGGCCACTTCCATGCCGTCGAAGAATTCTTCCAGATTTGACGATCCAGCCGATGCATTTTCTGAGATTACCAACAAACCCAGACACAATAACAGGGTCAGAAAGCGTAGCATACGCTAGTCTTCAACTTCGATATTCTCTTCCACGAAGCTCATGCCCGCTTGGCCTTGCTCGACATAGGACTGCGTTTCGGCAATCGCGTGGTGCATTTCGTCGTGGCCGAGGCTGTAGCTCGCGTGATTCTCTTCTTCCTCGATACGATCGTTCGGATCGAAGCCCGCTTTTTTCTGGAAATTGCTGATGATTTCTTCGTTCACCAGTTTCACATCGATGGTTTTGTCAGCGATTTCGCGCAGGGAAACAACCGCGTCCTTGTCGTTATCACGGTCGATTGTCAGCGGCATACCTGAGGAAATCTGCTTCGCACGCTGCGCGGCAGTGACCACCAAATCAAAGCGGTTTGGAACGATTTGGATGCAATCTTCAACGGTGACGCGTGCCATGGAGGCTCCTGATAAAGCGAGGTTAAGGACTAAGGATAGGGGCTATTAGAAGAAAACATTGCGGTTTGCAAGCAAAACTCTTAAGGAGTTTACCCCTATGGCCGAGCATTTGAACATCCCCCAACCTGCTGACAAAAAACTGCCGAAACCCGACTGGATCCGCGTGAGAGCGCCGCAATCGCAGGGGTTTATGGATACGCACGCGCTGATGCGTAAAAACAAGCTGAACACCGTGTGCGAGGAAGCCGCCTGCCCCAATATCGGCGAATGCTGGAGCAAAGGCCACGCCACGGTGATGATTCTCGGCTCCACCTGCACCCGCGCCTGCGCCTTTTGTAACATCGCGACCGGCGTGCCGGATAAGCTCGACCCGCATGAGCCGCATAACCTCGCAGAAGCCGTTGGCAAACTCGGTCTCAAACATGTAGTGATTACGAGTGTCGACCGCGACGATCTTGATGATGGTGGCGCCGCGCATTTCGCACAATGCATCGAATATATCCGTACCACCGCGCCGGATACGACGGTTGAGGTGCTAACGCCGGATTTTCTGCGCAAGGAGCACGCGATCCCCGTCATCGCCCATGCGCGGCCGGATGTGTTTAACCACAACATCGAAACCGTGCCCTCGCTCTATAAGCGTGTGCGGCCGGGCGCGCGTTATTTCAACTCGCTGCACCTGCTCAAGAAGGTGAAGGAGCTGGAGCCGGGTGTGTTCACTAAATCCGGCATCATGGTCGGCCTTGGCGAGACGGACGACGAAGTGCTGCAGGTGATGGATGATCTACGCGCGGCGGATGTCGATTTCATGACCATCGGCCAATATTTACAACCAACGCCAAACCACGCACCGATCGACCGCTACGTCACGCCCGACCAGTTCCGCTATTACGAACGCGTGGCCTATACCAAGGGTTTCCTGATGGTTTCAAGCTCGCCGCTCACCCGCTCCAGCTACCATGCGGATGCCGATTTCGTGCGCATGCGCGACGCGCGGAATGCCAAACTCGCTGAACAGGCTGCGCCTGAAGCAGCGAATGATAATCGGTAATGCCCTCCTTCTCCGAAACCCGCGTTCTCCCTTACTCCCCACAGCAGCTATTTGCGCTGGTGGTGGATATTGAAAAATACCCGGAGTTTCTGCCCTGGTGCCGCGCCGCGCGGGTGGTCTCGCGTGAGGCGGATGGTAGCTTTCTGGGTGAGCTGATAATCAGCTTCAATCACCTCACCGAACGCTATACCTCGCGCGTGACCGGCGTGCCGCCGGAAGCGAATAAAGCAGGAATTATTGAAGTAGCGCTCGTGAGTGGCCCCTTCTCTCACCTCAGTAACCACTGGCGATTTGTACCACATACGAATGGCACCGAGCTGCATTTTGCCGTAGACTTCGCCTTCAAATCGAAGTTACTCAACAGCCTGATGGGCGGCGTATTCACCCGCGCGAGCGAAAAAATGGTCGCCGCCTTCACCACCCGCGCCGAGGCGCTTTATGGAAAGCCAACCGCATGAATAGCCCCCATCCACGCTGGTTTACCGATGTGCGCCGCGCGATTGCTCTTGCGGCACTCATCATCGCCCTGTCGTTGGCCATGGGCACCGTTGGCTACCATCTGCTCGGTCATTTACTGTGGGTCGATGCGCTGCTCGAAGCATCCATGATCCTGGGCGGAATGGGTCCCGTGGCGCCGATGACGAATGACGCGGTGAAGATGTTTGCCTCGTTCTACGCGCTCTATAGCGGGCTGGTGATTCTCTCGACCACAGGCATGTTGCTCGCACCGTGGCTGCATAAGCTGGTGTACCACACCCATCGTCAGGCTCGCCGAGACGCGGAAGATGAAGAAAAAACGAAGTTATAGCAATTTGCGCTGGCGCAGATAAGCCATCGGTAAAATCGCAGCGATGAGCATAATTCCAAGCGCGATCGGGTAGCCCCATTGCCACTCTAATTCCGGCATCAACTTAAAATTCATTCCATAAACCCCCGCGACCAAGGTCGGCGGCATAAAGATAAGCGATGCCACCGAAAGCACTCGGAAGAAGCCGTTCTGCTCGATACTGATCATTCCCAGCGTGGCATCCAGCAGAAAATTCACCCGCCCTGCGAGATGATTGCCATGGTCGCTCAAACCCGCGATGTCGCGGACAATAGAAGTCGCATGAGGCTCATGCACCACCCCCGAAAATTGGGCATGATGCCCGGCAAACACCACCGCCCGGCTGAAGGTCGTCAGACTCTCGTGAATTTTTGCGGTGATGTCGCCACAGCGGCCAATCCATTCCAGAATGGCCTAATAATCCGTTGCCGGCGCACGCTCACCCTGCTCACGATGCCTGAAAATAGTACGCGTGATGCGGTCAATATCGCGCTCTACACGCTCCAAAATATCCGCTTGGCGGTTGATGATCGACTCAATCATCATCAGGAATATTGAAGGCCCATCAAGATTCATCGGCGCTATTTTCTGGAAATGGGTGCTGAAACGGCGGAACGAAGTGGTATCGAGATAGCGTACAGTAAAGAGCATCTTTTCAGTCACGATGAAGGTCACCGCGTGGGTCTGAGGCTCGCCACTATCGACCTTGGTTAGCATAGTTGACGTCATGAACAGTGCGCCCTTTTCCTCGTAGAGGCGGTTCGAGACCTCAATCTCGTTCATTTCCTCGCGGGTGGGGATGGGAATACCGAGCAGCTTTTCCGCTGCACGCTCTTCCTCCGACGTCGGCTTCAGCAAATCTATCCACAAAATTGCCGATGGTAGCGTCATTTCCGGCGACCATGGCAAACTAAGGATATGACCGTTCTCTTCAAAATAAATTTGCATCGGCATTCTCCTCGCGGCATCGCGTATGAAATAGCTATCCTTGAAGCGCGAAATACTGTCACTATTTATCTGAGGGAGCCCCTATGTCAGACGATAAAAAACAATTACCCGCAGAACAATGGCAACAGAAACTATCGCCAGAGCAGTTTTGTGTGTTGCGCGAAGCGGGAACCGAGCGCCCCTTCAGTAGCCCGCTCAACGATATCAAAGAAGCCGGCACTTTTGTGTGCGCAGGATGCGATGCGCCCCTGTTCCCCTCGAGCGTAAAATTCGACAGTGGCACCGGCTGGCCAAGCTTTTACGACGCGCTCCCCGGCAGCATCGAAACGCGTGTGGATAACGCACACGGAATGACGCACACCGAATATCACTGCGCACGATGTGGCGGGCATCAAGGCCATGTCTTCCGCGACAGCCCTACTCCCACCGGACTGCGTTACTGCAATAATGGTATTGCACTACGCTTTGAACCCGCGAGGATGGTGCCTCACAGCAACAGTTGTGAATAGGATAAAACAAAATACATAGATTCAACGGCTTGCCAGACAAGACTGCTGTATATGCAGGTGTAGAAATGCTAGACTTATAAGTCTAAATAACAGGATTGGGGGCTCTGACCCTCGACGTTACGTGATGGAGTGGCGCGCCATGCTGGTGCGAATAACAAAACAGTCCAAGTCTCCCACCCGTGTGATTCAGCCGCTGATGTGGCTGTTACTGACGTTCTATATCGGCTATCACGCTCTGCATGGCGAGCGCGGACTTTACGCATTGATGCGTGAACGTCATGAGTTAGCGGCCCTCAAAACAGAATATCAATCAACCAAAACAGATCGAGAAAAAACCGAGATCCGTGTCACTCATCTACGTGATGAATCGCTTGACCGGGACTTGCTAGACGAGCAAATGCGCCGTATGATGGGCATGATGAAGAAAAATGAAGTGATGCTGCTCGACGAAGAATAGTCGTAACTATTTCATCAACCCCACTTCTTTGTAATACCGCAAAGCGCCAGGATGAATCGGGGCAAGCAATCCCTCAGATACGGCATGTTGACGATTGAGCGTTGCGAATACAAAATGTAGGGTTTTAAACGCCTCAAAGTTATCGAACACCGCTTTAGTAAGTTGGTAGACCGCCTCTTCATCCATCGATGCCGAGGTAGTTAAGGTGGCGCGCACACCAAATGTCGCGATGTTTTGTTTATTACCGAGATACATTCCAGCAGGAATTAAGGCCCGCGTATAGTACGGATTATTGGCGAGCAAACCATCCACCTCTTTACCGTCGACCGCAATCAACTTTGCACCGCAGCTACTGGTTGCTTCCTGAATCAATCCATTAGGATGTCCAATTGGTACCACCATCGCATCGATTTCACCCGCACATAGTGCACGTACCGCCTCGGCAGGTTTTAGTTCCGAGGTTTTTGAAAAATGATCAGGGATGGCGCCATGCGCCCCTGCCAAGGTTGCCACAACTTCGTGCATACCTGAAGCAGCATCACCGATATTTACGCGTTTGCCTTTTAAATCCGAGAATTTGGTAATGCCACTATTCTTGGCTGCTGCCACCGTCAACATCTCACTATGCAGCGAGAGAATTGAACGTATATCATTATACGGCCCCGCATCAGCAAACACACCTTCGCCTCGGTAAGCCTTGTATTGCCAATCCGATTGCGCGATAGCAAAATCAACATCCCCGTTGCGCAAAGCATAAATATTCGCGATAGAACCGCCGGTTGACTCAGCATAACAATGATAGCCATGCTCTTTGCCAGAGCGGTTCACCAACCGACAAATCGCACCACCCGCCGGGTAATAGACGCCATTCACGCCACCAGTGGCGATGGTCATCACTTTTCTATCCTTGGCATAGGATACAGCCGACAGGCTCACCAAAGATACGAAAGAAAAAAGCGCAACTATAACGGAACGACGCATCCAACCACCCTCATATAAGAAAGGGACTAGTATAACCGATTCATATACTCAGTCCAGAACCGTTCGAGATTGTGCATGGATTTGTTAGCTTCCATCAAGAACGCTAGGCCTGGGCTACGCTTATCGAGATCTGCTACATTTCGCTCAATCAACGCATCCATTTTTTCAACGAGACTTAGACCTTTTTCCGACAGTTTTACGCGCGTCGAACGCTTGTCATGCGGCGCTTTTTCCTGCACCAAATAGCCTGTACCCACGAGATGTTTCACGTTATAGGATACGTTTGTACCGAGATAGTAGCCACGGTTAATCAACTCGCCCACCGTGAGTTGATCGACCCCGATATTATAGAGAATCAGCGTTTGTACGTTGTTGATATCCTCAACCTTGAGGCGATCAAGCTCGCTTTTTACCACGTCGAGAAAACGGCGGTGCAAGCGTTCGATCAGCAAAATGGTCTCAAGATAGGTTTTTTTCACAGGTCTCTCCGTTTAGGTAACACTAGCTGTCATTAGTTGCGTACAGGTTCAAAAAGTCAAGTAGTCCAAGCGAGTTAGCCCCAACCGCATGAAGATGGTCCTTAGTGTTGCCATAAATTGCGCGCTTATTCAAGCAATGCTGGGTCAGAAGTCAACCGTACTGTGACGAGCGTTCCTTTACCAAGCTCGCTTTCCACTTTGATTTTGCCGTGATGTAATTCTACCAGCCTCTTAGTCAGCGGCAAGCCAAGACCTGCGCCTTCGTATTTACGATTGAGTCCCGAGTCTGATTGATTGAACGTCAGGAAGGCCTTCGCCACATCTTCTTGCGACATACCGATGCCAGTGTCTTGGATTTCGATGACAAAATAATGGACACCATTTTTCGCGGCTTCAGCGCTCGCGCGTATCACCACTTTGCTACCCTCATTGCTGAACTTAATCGCATTCGACAGCAAGTTGAGTAAAATTTGTACCAGTCGCACACGGTCGGCGTAAATCTTTGGTAGTTTTTCAGGAAGATCCGTATAAATATCGATTTTACGCTCCAGCGCCTGCCCGCTAATAATATTCAGCGTTTTTTCAATAATTTTCGACAAATTCAGCTGCTCAAATTTTATACTGAGCGTACCTGTTTCCGCCTTCGAGAGGTCGAGAATATCATTAATTACATCAAGTAAATGACGACCTGATTCATGAATATCGTGCGCATATTCCGTATATTTAGGATGCCCCATGGGACCAAACTGCTCTGACTCAAGCATCGTTGAGAACCCAATGATAGCATTGAGCGGTGTACGGAGTTCGTGGCTGACATTGGCCAAGAATTGTGATTTAGCTTGGCTTGCTACCACAGCAGCGTGACGTGATTTCTCAAGCTCAGCGCTTTTGCGTGTGAGCCTTGTGTCACGGTCTTCAATTTCATGCAGCATCGCGTTGAACGACTCCGTCAGCGCATCAATTTCTTTTGGCACAACAGAAAGTGTCCCAATCACCACCCGTAGCGAATAATCCTTATATAGCGAAACACGTTGCGCAGTCGTTGCGATTTGGCGAATGGGGGTCAGCAATATGCGCTCTAACTCCAACCCAAGCATCCAGTTCAGCAACCCCACCACAATACAAGCCGCAACAGCAAATAAGAGGCAACGCACAAGGGCGGCCATGACGTTTGGCTCCATCACGACAAGCACTACATCTCCACTTGATTGTGGCAATGAAGGGTTGGTGATCGGCACGCGTACCAGTATATTGCTTTTTTCTATCTGTGCGAGCGAGGTTGCCTCACAGTTGGCAACCTCCTTATCGACCGTTTCAAGTGCATTGCCGTAGACACTGGCCCGCACTGCGCCTTCTGCACTCACAATGCATGCTAATTTTAGCGATGGATTGACCGTTGCCGGCTTGAGTAATGCATTTAATTCCGCCGTCGATGCCACACCTTTGTCCCATAGGCCTACCGCGATCATGGTCGCTTGCGTCTGCAGCTCATGTGCGACCGCCGCTTTGCGCTCCGCCGCCGTAGCAAAGAGCAGACTACCCGTCAACAACGGCACAAGAATCGCGCATAGTAGCACGATATGATTACGGTAAAGCTGCTGAATCGAAAATCCCATCGTGCGAGGCTACACCATGAAAAACGGGAAATCACCCGTTTCTGCTCAGTTATTCACTCTCTGTTACAAATTATATCATTTGCGAGGTTCCAAGCCACATGTTACCTGCCTCCTCAGTGAGGTAAAACTATGTGTGGCATCATTGGTGTTATTGGCAATCAACCTGCAGCAGCGCTGGCGCTCGGTGCATTGAAACGTCTGGAATACCGCGGCTATGATTCCGCTGGCATCGCCACGCTGGTAGATGGACGCATCGAGCGTCGCCGCGCGCAAGGCAAACTAGCTGCGCTGGAGGCAGCACTGACTGCATCCCCCCTTGGTGGCACATTGGGCATCGGCCACACGCGCTGGGCGACGCACGGACTGCCGAATGAGACCAACGCCCACCCGCACGCGACGGATAAAGTGGCGGTGGTGCATAATGGCATTATCGAAAATTTTCAGGAGTTACGGGCGGAGCTGGAGGCACTGGGGCATCGCTTCACCAGCCAGACGGATACCGAGGTGGTGCCACAGCTCATTACCCTTTACCTGGCACAGGGCAAATCACCGCGCGAAGCAGTGAGTGCCACCTTAAAGCGTCTGCATGGCGCTTTTGCGCTCGGCATTATTTTTGCCGATGCGCCGGATGTGATTTATGCCGCGCGCCTTGGGTCACCGCTCGCCATCGGTCTTGGTGAGGGCGAAAACTATCTCGGTTCCGACGCGGTGGCGCTCGCCCCCCTCACCCGCAAGATTTGTTACCTCGCGGAAGGCGACTGGGCCGAAATTCGGCGGGAAAGCGTAACGATTTATGACAAAAACGATGTCGTGGTTGAACGTCCTTATAAAATCAGCGCCCTCACCGGCGCCTCGACGGGCAAAGGCGACTACCGCCATTTCATGCAGAAAGAAATTTACGAGCAGCCCTCCGTCATCGGCCAAACGCTCAACGTCTATTATAATCCCACCACCGCGCGCGTAGCGATGCCTGCACTGCCGTTTGACCTTAAAGATATTACCAATATCACCATCGTCGCCTGCGGCACGTCCTACTATGCGGGCCTCACCGCACGTTACTGGATTGAGGCGCTCGCCCGAATCGCCGTCGATATCGATGTGGCGTCGGAGTTCCGCTACCGCGAACCGGTGATGCAAAAGAATGGCCTCACCATTGTTATCTCGCAATCTGGCGAAACGGCAGATACCCTCGCCGCGCTGCGTTATGCCAAAGC
Source organism: Rickettsiales bacterium (assembly GCA_044237845.1). GTDB lineage: Bacteria > Pseudomonadota > Alphaproteobacteria > Rickettsiales > UBA3002 > QFOX01. The sequence goes on from JBIIEL010000006.1 coordinate 21,863, forward strand.
GCAAGGGCAACATACGCTGGCCATCGTCAACGCGCCGGAATCCAGCATGTCGCACGAGGCAGAGGCCACGCTCTACACCCATGCGGGGCCTGAAATCGGCGTCGCGAGCACCAAAGCCTTCACCACGCAACTCACCGTGCTCGCCTGCTTCGCGCTGGCGCTTGCCGATGCACGCGGCACACTGAATGCTCCTGAAATGGCGCGCCTCACCCATGCGCTGGCAGAAGTGCCTGCCCGCGTGGCCGAGGTGCTGCATAACGGCGAGGAACTGGAAAAACTCGCGCAGAAAATTCAGCACGCCAAAGACATGCTCTATATCGGCCGTGGGACAAGCTTTGCCATCGCCCACGAAGCCGCGCTCAAGATGAAAGAAATTTCCTACATTCATGCCGAGGCTTATGCGGCGGGCGAAATGAAGCACGGCCCTATCGCGCTGATTGACAAATCCGTGCCAATTATTGCCATTGCACCCAAGGATCACCTGTTCGAAAAAACCGCGAGCAACATCCAGGAAGCCGCCGCACGCGGTGGCCGCATTATTGTGATGTCAGATGCCGAGGGTATCGCCGCGCTAGGCAATATCGTCAGCGAATCGATGACGCTGCCGACGGTTCATCCCTTCGTAACGCCGATTCTCTATGCGATTCCGGCACAACTCCTCGCCTATTATACAGCAGTGCTGAAGGGTACGGATGTTGATCAACCGCGCAACCTCGCGAAATCAGTGACCGTTGAATAGTCTAGAGCGCGATCAGAGGCAGCAATAACGCACCAGCCGCATAGATAACCACGCGCTTTGTCTTGGGCACGAGTAATTTTAGTACATAAATGGGCAGAATAAACTTCCACAGCGCAAAAGGAAGCAGCGCCCCCATCAAGGTGAACCACCATATCCACGGCTTGGTGAAGGGCGATGCTTTATTGCCTGCCGCACGATACATAAGCAACGCGATGACAAGCATCACGAAGCCGGTTTGAATGAATCCGTAAATGGTTCCCTCGGCCAGCGTGCGCGCGAGCGCCACCGCCATGAGTGCGTAGGAATAAATGCTCGAGGAAATCCAGCCCTGCTGCCAGTGAATTGCGGCGAGAATGAGTACCATCGTGCCATAGAATGTGTAGAGAACGAACGGCTCGCTGATACCGAAATGCAGGAAATAAGCGATAAACATGACGCCGCATACTGCCTCGATCACTGTATAGAGCGCCGGGATTTCACCCGTACAATAACGGCATTTACCGCGTGTCATCAGCCACGAAAGGATAGGAAAAAGGTCAATCGGGTTCAAATCTGCATTGCAATGCCCGCAGAACGGATGACGCTCGAACGGTGTTTTCCCAAGCGGAAGACGATACACCACTGAACAGGCGTAATTCCCAACTGCCGGGCCAATCACCAGCATCATAATGATGCCGATAAGGGTAAATTCCCCGATCAATTCATGACCGTGGCTTTGGGATTGATAACGCTGTCAAGGTAACGCCCCTGAAAGAGGGTAAGCCCCATCGCCTGACCGAATTCTACCGCCTTTTGGGTATCACAGCGGGTAAGAATCACCCGATTACTGCCACATTGTCGAATTGCCTCGCGCAAAGTGCGGTTTTTCTCGGAATCCAAGTCGGTTTCATTATCCGCATTCCACATCAATTTAATAAAATCAAACCCTAAGCGATGACGGTCGATCTGCGGGAAGCTTAGCTCCGTCACTCCGTCGAGACAAACGCGATAACCTAACTTTTGCACCGCTTCTTTCGCGACTAAGAATGCCGACATGTCTGCAAACACATCTGCAATCTGCAGCTCCATGACAATCGATACTTTCATACCAGGTTTAATTGCCGCATCAAATTCTGTAAAGCGCGAGGAAAGTAATGTCGGTATGTTCAAATTAAGGCTAACCGGACTAATCAGATACCGGGAAGGGCTCCGCTGAATTGCATCAAACATCCGCTCATCAAGAATTTCCGTGAGATATCTGAATAGCCAACGATTTGAAAGGATGTCGACTTCAATCCCCATACTTTGACGCAGATGGTTAATGTTGATATACATTTCATCGAACACCGTGCGCATGGTAGTATTCGGAATTGCTGCACATACCGGCTGGCGACGAATCGTCGGCGAAATATCGATATTACGCATGTCACGCTCAATCGCAGCAAGGCTTGCTGCGGTGAAGAGTTTCATATTCTTCGGTGTGGCTTCGCGGCGTGATTCTTTACCAATTTTGGCGGGCTCAAAGATACCCCCTCTTGCGTCACGCAAACGAAGAACAAGACGCCGCTTGCAGATATCCATAAAATCATGCCACTGGGTCTCCATGTCGTAGAGCGTTGAGAACTCTTTATTCTCATCTCCCTCCACTGTGTAGGCCAAAGGATCATCCATGAATAAATAACGGAGCTGGAAAATCATTTTTTCCATTGTCATTTTCTGCAAATGCCTGACCACAACGTAAATCGTACAGTCATCACAAATATAAATCGCACCATCAAGATCGCCTATCAGGTCGTTCATGAGGTTAGTTGAAATCTTGATCTGGTATTCACTGCGATAATGCTCGAGCAGTTTAGAGAACGAGAAGCACAGCACCTGCCAACCATCTCGACTTCCCTCAATCAAGTTGAGAAGCTCAATTAGCCGTGCCTCTGCCTCTCTATTTACTATACGCATGGAATCCCCTGCTAGCGGCGGCGTTTCTTCTTCGGACGATCATCGTCGTCATCATCCTCATTATCTTCATCCTCTTCCTCGTCGTCCTCGTCTTCCATATGGTCTTCAAGGTCATCCACGAGTTTATCGTCTCCTACCATTTCGGCGAACATTTCGTCGTCCGCATCATCGGAATTGGGGTCTTTCTCGTCGTCTTCGTCGTGCTCTTCTACTTCTTCAAGCGAGGTGAGCTCGACGCTATCGTCATCCATCGGCTCAAGATCCATGCTGTCATCACCATCCTCGACCTCAGGCAGATCCACATCCTCGCCGAGCATTTCTTCGTCTTTTGGTTTACGCACGGGCTTGGCAACGGGCTTCACCTCTTTCTTAGGCTTCGCCACTTTTTTTGCCGCATCACGCCAGCTATGCGCACATTTCGGGCATTTCACCGGATCGGTGGCTCCGAAATCATAAAATTTGGCGTCGCACTTTGGACAAATACGTTTTGTGCCTAAGTTCTGAGACGTCATGCTTCCTCCGACTAACCTTGCCCCTTAACATAACATACGCTAGGAGCGTGTGATAGTTCTACCTAACGTATGTTTTTTGGAAAACGCAATAGCGCGATGCATTCTTTGAACGATATTCTTACACCTGTGACATCTCGGCAGAGCACACGCCTCTCAGGGGCAGTGACTGTACCTGGCGATAAGTCTATTTCCCACCGCGCACTTATGCTCGCCAGTCAGGCGCTGGGGATAACTACCATCCACGGCCTGCTGGCGGGGGAAGATGTACTCGCAACTTCCGCGGCGTTAAAACAATGTGGCGCACCTATTACGCGTGATGAAAACGGTGTGTGGACAGTCAACGGACGTGGCATCGGCGGGCTACATGCCCCTACCGACGTGCTGGATATGGGCAACGCAGGTACCGCCGCACGGCTGATGATGGGGCTACTCGCCCCCTACCTTTACACCACTCATTTCACCGGCGATGAATCGTTACGCAAGCGCCCTATGAAACGGGTGATGACGCCGCTCGAACAAATGGGCATCCGCTTCGAAGCGCGCGAAGGTGGCCGTCTGCCGCTGATGATGACAGGCACGGAAACCACAATACCGATTCATTACACTTTGCCGGTTGCTTCGGCACAGGTGAAGTCGGCAATCTTGCTCGCGGGACTAAACACTGCTGGCACCACGACTGTTATCGAACGCGAGGCAACGCGCGACCACACCGAGCGCATGCTGCGTTTCTTCGGCATTGCGGTGGAAACAGCCCCCGCAGCCGAAGGTGGTATTTCGATTAGCATCGCCGGACAGCAGCCTCAAACAGCACAGGCACGAACCTTCCATGTGCCGGGCGACCCCTCCTCTGCCGCTTTCCCGATTGTTGCGGCGCTGATTGTGCCAGATTCTGAGGTGACCATCACCAATGTCTGCCTTAACCCGCTGCGCACCGGGCTGTTCGATGTGCTCAAAGCAATGGGTGCGAATCTTACGATTGCCAATGCCCGCGAAGTCGGCGGCGAGCCAGTCGGCGACATCACAGTGAAACACTCGCCCCTCAAAGGGGTTGAAGTCGCTGCACATATCGCTCCGTCAATGATTGATGAATACCCCATCCTTGCCGTTGCAGCGAGCTTTGCACAGGGCAAAACGATTATGCGTGGCCTTTCCGAATTGCGCGTCAAAGAGAGTGACCGTCTCGCTGCCATCATCGCTGGGCTTGTCGCCAATGGCGTGAATGCCTATGCCGAAGGGGACGACCTCATCGTCGAAGGACAGGCTGCGCCTGTAGGCGGAGGGAAGGTTGTCACACACTTTGATCACCGTATCGCCATGAGCTTTTGTGTGATGGGGTTAGCAACAAAGCAGCCTATCACCGTGGATGACACACGCCCCATTGCCACCAGCTTCCCCGGCTTTATGGGGTTGATGCAGAAATTAGGAGCACCCCATGACTAACATCTCAAAACGCAGCCTCGTTATCGCGGTGGATGGCCCCGCCGCCTCAGGAAAAGGAACGCTGGCGCGCAAACTGGCGGCACATTATGGCTTGCCGCATCTCGATACCGGGCTGCTTTACCGCGCTGTAGGGAAAAAACTACTGGAAGCGCGCCAACAAGGCTCACGGGATTCCGACAAGCTCATCGCTATCCATGCCGCGCAGAATCTCAGCGTAACCGACCTCGCCCGCAACGACCTGGGCACCGAAGGCGTTGGCCGCGCTGCCTCTATTATCTCTGCCATCCCCGAAGTGCGCGACGCCCTGCTGCAATACCAGTTTGATTTTGCCGATCAGGAAGGCGGTGCCGTACTCGATGGCCGCGATATCGGCACCGTCATCTGCCCGGATGCAGATGTAAAACTTTTCATCACAGCAAGCGCCGAAGTGCGCGCGAAACGGCGCTATGAACAACAGAAACAGACGGATGCCTCGGCGGATTACCAATCTATTCTTACCGCCATTCTGGAGCGCGACGAACGGGATAGTACTCGCACCGCCGCCCCACTCACCGTGGCGGAGGACGCCGTAAGTATCGATAGCAGTGACATGAGCATCGACGCCGTTTTCGCGGCTGCGATTGAGGTGGTTGAGCGCATTCCGGCCTAAAATGGGCTTTTTGCAAGGAAATCGCTTGATTTTTCCTATTTCCGGCGTATGAAACCCACTCCCTCGCGCAAGGTGTGTGGGGGCGCGTGGGCACTGGTGCACTCGTGATCAAGCAACCTCAACCATTACTTAGACTGGATTTATTTACATGGCACAATCTGCAACCGTCCGTAAGGAAGACTTTAAAGACCAGAATTTCACCACCGGCGAAAGCTTCGCCGACCTTTTCGAAAACAGCGCCGCGGGCAAACTGTCTGAAGGCAGCGTCGTAAAAGGCACCATCGTCGGCATCGAGAAAGACCTCGCCATCATCGACGTAGGTTTGAAATCCGAAGGACGCATTCCACTGCGCGAATTCTCTGTCGGCGGCCAAGCTGCTGAAGTGCGCATCGGCGACGTGTTCGACATCTATATCGAGCGCATTGAAGACCGTCATGGCGAAGCACAGCTCAGCCGCGAGAAAGCACTCCGTGAAGAAGCATGGGTGAAGCTCGAAGAAATCCACAAAAACCAGACCAAAATTGAAGGCGTCATCTTCGGTCGCGTAAAAGGTGGTTTCACCGTGGACATCAAAGGTGCTGTGGCGTTCCTGCCTGGCTCGCAAGTTGATATCCGTCCGATCAAAGACGTGACCCCACTGATGAACGTGCCGCAACCGTTCCTCATCCTGAAAATGGATCGCAAGCGTGGCAACATCGTGGTTTCGCGCCGCGCGATCATGGAAGAAAGCCGTGCAGAAGCGCGTGGCCAGCTCCTCGATAAAATCGCAGAAGGTCAGATCCTCGACGGTATTGTGAAAAACATCACCGATTACGGTGCGTTCATCGATATGGGCGGCGTAGACGGCCTCCTCCACGTCACCGATATTTCGTGGAAGCGTATCAATCACCCATCCGAAGTGTTCGCGATTGGCGACGCAGTACGCGTGATCGTGACCAAGTTCGATGCCGACAGCAAGCGTATCAGCCTTGGCATGAAGCAGCTCGACAGCAACCCATGGGAAGGCGTCAGCAGCAAGTTCCAGCCGGGCGCACGCCTCAAGGGCAAAATCACCAACATCACCGACTACGGTGCGTTTGTGGAGCTTGATTCGGGCATTGAAGGCCTTGTTCACGTCTCGGAAATGAGCTGGACGAAGAAAAACATCCATCCGTCGAAGCTCGTTCAGACTGGCCAGGAAGTTGAAGTGCAGGTGATCGATATCGACACCAACAAGCACCGCATCAGCCTCGGTATGAAACAGTGCATCGACAATCCGTGGAACAATTTTGCCGCCAACTTCCATGAAGGCGACATCATTGAAGGTGAAGTACGCAACATCACCGATTTCGGTCTGTTCGTTGGCCTCCAGGGTGAGATTGACGGCCTCGTGCACCATTCTGACATCAGCTGGGATCAGCCGGGCGAAGAAGCCATCAAAGCCTTCAAAAAAGGTGACAAGGTTTCCGCACGCATCCTCGTGGTTGATATTGAGAAAGAGCGCATCAGCCTTGGCATCAAGCAGCTGACGGAAAACCCAGCGGGCGACACCCTCGCCGCCTTCAAAAAAGGCGATGTGGTCACCTGTACGGTCACCGCGGTTGATAAAGACGGCATCGAAGTCGAACTTTCTGAGGGCACCAAGTCCTACATCAAGAAAGGCGACCTCTCGCGTGAGCGTCAGGACCAGCGTCCGGAGCGTTTTGCCGTGGGTGACCGCGTCGATGCAAAAGTCTTCAGCGTTGATAAGAAAACGATGAAAGTCGGCGTTTCGATCAAAGTACTTGAGCAAGATGAGCACAAGCGCGCGATCGACGAGTACGGCTCGTCGGATTCGGGCGCGAGCCTCGGCGACATCCTCGGTGCAGCAATTCAGGAAGCCGCTGCTCCGAAGAAAAAAGCCGCTGCTAAGAAAAAAGCAGAGTAATCGCAATCTGTGTACCGTTAACCGTTGGCCAGAATTGGCTGACGGTTAACGGTCACCGAATAACGATCAACGGAGCTCTCCATGCAGCCACAAAGCGACCTCCTTATCGACCGTAAACGCCTCAAGGGGCAGTTGGTGGGATGGCGTACTGCGGCACTTATGCTGCTATTTCTGTTTTTTATTTCCCAGCTAGACGGCAGCAAAACAAATGTAGGTGGTCGTGTGGTTGGCGGTGATTACATCGCCCGCATCACCATCGAAGGCGTGATGGTAGACGACCTCAAACGCGATGAACTCATGAAAAAAATTCGTGATGATGTGCATGTAAAAGCCGTCATCGTGAGGATGGATTCTCCCGGCGGCACCACCGTTGGTGGCGAAGAAGTTTTTCTACAACTGCGTGAGATTGCTAAAAAGAAACCCGTCGTCGGTACAATGCGCACTGTCTGTGCCTCCGCATGTTATATGGCCTCACTCGCGGCAGACCATGTGCTCGCACGTGAGGGCACCCTCACCGGCTCCATCGGCGTGTTGATGCAAAGCTTTGAAGTCAGCCGACTGGCAGACAAGCTTGGTGTCACCTCTATCACCGTTAAGTCCGGTGCCTATAAAGATGTTCCTAGTATGGCGGAGCCATTTACCGATGAACAACGCGGAGTTGTTAACCAGCTCATTGCAGATGCATATGACCGCTTCGTCAGCATGATTGTCGAGCGCCGCAAAATGGAAGATGCTACCGTGCGTCAATTGGCGGATGGGCGAGTTTATACTGGTCATCAGGCGTTTAATTTAAAGCTCATTGATGCGATTGGTGGCGAGGAAGAAGCCCTCGTTTGGCTTACCGAAAAACGTAGCATCGACAAGAAGCTAGAGATTGTAGATGTAAAACAAGAAGAAGAATTTCAAAGCCTTGTTGACCAACTTGCACAATCGAGCGGCATAAAAATATTCGAAAAATCTTCCATTGGGCTTGACGGGCTGGTGAGTATCTGGCATCCTTCCGCTATATAACCCACTCATTTGGCGAGGGAATTATGACAAAATCCGAACTGATCGCACGGCTCGCTAAACGCTATCCCCACCTCTATCAGCGTGACATTGAAGTGCTGGTGAACACCATGTTCGACGAAATTGCCGGTGCGCTCAGCAATGGCAACCGCGTTGAACTACGCGGCTTCGGTGCTTTCTCGGTTCGCCAGCGCGAGGCGCGTGCCGCCCGCAACCCCAAAAATGGCGAAATGGTCAATGTGGGTCAGCGCCACGCCATTTACTTCCGCACCGGCAAAGAACTGCGTGAGCGCATTATCAATGTAGTGCCAAAGGACTAGTGCCGCCTCGCATTAAAAACTGCGGCCTCACCACACCATCCGCCATTGCCTGCGCTGTTTCTACGAGCGCTAATTTCGTTGGCTTTGTGCATCATACAGCATCCCCGCGTCACCTCACCGCCGAACAAATTGCCGCACTCTACGCCCATGTTCCGCCGGGTGTCGCATGCGTCATCGTGCTGGTTGACCCAAGCGACGACATGCTCGCATCCCTTCCCAAGCCAGACTTTTGGCAAATCACCGGTGTGAGCGACCCTGCCCGCATCGCCGCCATTCATGCCGCCACAGGCGTCCCTGTCATCACGGCCATCCGCGTACGCTCGGCGGAGGATATTGCTCCAGCCTCTGCGCTTGAAGCTGTAAGCGCGCATCTCTTATTCGATACCTATCATCCACAAGAAGCGGGCGGCACCGGGCACGCGTTCGACTGGTCGCTGCTCAAGAATCTCTCACTCAGCAAACCATGGTTCCTCGCGGGTGGCCTGAATGCAGACAACGTCGCAGATGCCATCCGCCGCACGCATGCGCCGATGGTGGATGTAAGCAGTGGCCTCGAGGATGCCCCGGGTATCAAATCGCTCGAAAAAATTGCGGCATTTAATAAAGCCGTGCTAGAAGCGTAAGATGCAAATCCTCCCTGAACAGCCCGATTCGCACGGCCATTTCGGCCCTTATGGTGGCCGCTATGTCGCCGAAACGCTGATGCCCCTCATCCGCGAGGTGGAAGAAGCGTATGAGGACATGCGCGAAGACCCGGCCTTCCACGCGCAGTTCGATGATTTGATGAAGCATTATGTCGGCCGCCCATCACCACTCTATTTCGCGGAGCGGCTGACGGAAAAACTCGGCGGCGCGCAAATCTATTTCAAACGCGACGAGCTGAATCACACCGGCGCGCATAAAATCAACAACTGCATCGGCCAGGTGCTGCTCGCCATGCGCATGGGCAAAAAACGCATCATCGCTGAGACAGGTGCAGGCCAGCACGGCGTCGCCACCGCTACTGTGTGTGCGCGTTTTGGGCTGAAATGCGTCGTCTATATGGGCGCGAAGGATATCGAACGTCAGAAGCCGAACGTCTTCCGCATGAAGCTGCTCGGCGCTGAAATCGTGCCGGTTACCAGTGGCAGCCAAAGCCTCAAAGACGCGATGAACGAAGCCATGCGCGACTGGGTGACCAACGTCGCCGACACCTACTACCTCATCGGCACTGCGAGCGGCCCGCACCCCTTCCCCATGATGGTGCGTGATTTTCAGTCTGTCATCGGCACCGAGGTGCGCGCCGAATGCCTCACGCGCCTTGGGCAGCTACCAGACATGCTCGTCGCCGCAATTGGTGGTGGTAGCAACGCGATTGGCTTGTTTCACCCCATGCTGAAAGATAGCAGCGTGCGCATGGTGGGCGTAGAAGCGGCAGGGCGCGGGCTCGACACCGATGCCCATGCAGCCTCGCTCACCAAGGGTTCGCCGGGTGTGCTACACGGCACGCGCACTTATTTGCTGCAGAATGCAGATGGGCAAATCACCGAAGCGCACTCCATTTCCGCGGGGCTGGATTACCCCGGCATCGGCCCCGAACATGCATGGCTGAAGGACGCAGGCCGCGCCGAATATGTCAGTGTGACGGATGATGAGGCGCTCGCTGCCTTTCAAACATTGGCTCAGACAGAGGGCATTTTGCCCGCGCTAGAACCTGCCCACGCGCTTGCCCATGTCATACGGATTGCACCAACCATGCCTCAACACGCTGTGTTGGTGATGAACCTCTGCGGGCGCGGCGATAAGGATATTTTCACTGTCGCCGATGCGCTGGGGGTGACACTATGAGCCGTATCGCCACTGCCTTCGCCCACTGCCGTGCCGAGAACCGCGCGGCGTTTATTCCTTTCATCATGGGCGGTGAGCCATCGGCGATGGCGTGCGAAAATTTGCTAAATGCGCTGCCCGAAGCAGGTGCGGATATTATCGAGCTTGGCATCCCCTTTTCCGACCCGATGGCGGATGGCCCTGTCATTCAAGCGGCTGGCCTGCGCGCGCTCACGGCTGGGGCGACGCTTTCCTCTATCCTCACCCTCGCCCGCGATTTTCGCGCGAAGCACGCGGATACGCCGCTGGTGCTGATGGGTTACCTCAACCCGGTTTATGTGTATGGCTACGAGAAATTCGCGCGCGATGCCGCCGCCGCAGGGTTGGATGGCATCATCCTCGTCGACCTGCCGCCGGAGGAAGCGCCGGAGCTGGAGCCGCTGCTCACCCGCCACGGCATTGCGCTGGTGCGGCTCATCGCCCCCACCTCGGTACCGGATCGTGTGCCGCTGCTGGTGGATGGCGCGTCGGGCTATCTCTATTACATCAGCATGACAGGCATCACCGGCGCGAAGGCTGCTGCATCGACGGCGGAGATTGGGCGCAGCCTTGCTGCCATCCGCGCGGTGACGCATCTGCCCGTTTGCGTTGGCTTCGGCATTAAAACCCCGGCGGATGTAGCTGCCAATGCCCAACTCGCCGATGGTGTGGTGGTCGGCTCTGCCATCGTCCGCTATATTCATGAAACCAAGGCAGACATCCCAAAATTCAGCGCCTTTGTGCGTGCACTGGCGGATGGATGTAAGCGATAGTCTTGTCACCCCGACGAATGCCGGGGTCTGCGCCAAAAAGAAAAAATCGTTTGGGCGCGGATGCCGGGATAAACCCGGCATAACAATTCCTTACAAACCCACCGCAGCAACGCTTAGCGAATCACGCCGGATTGCTTCAAGTTAGTGACCATTGCCGTCTGCACGGTGTTGAACACTTGTTCTTCGGTCAGCGTATTTCCGGCAGTGAGCTTGGTTTTTAAGTCCGCCACAGCTTTCAGCCCTGCTGCGTAAGCCGTTTCAACCTTAGCCGCCGTGTCTTTAACCAACGGAATATGGTAGCTGGTTTTATCAAACGATAGCACCAGTTCGGCTTCTTTTTTTCCGGAGAAATCGTTATACGCATCGTGCCATGGATTAAGATCCGTTGCCAACGAATCTATATTGCCAATATTGAGTGATTTTAATGCGTTATCTAGCTTCGCTGTCGGACTTTTCGGCGCAAGATTAAAACCGCCATAGCGACCATCTTCAAAGAGCGATTGTATTTTTTTTGCTTCCCCAGCATCCGTACCTTCGGGATAGTCAAAATGAGGACTCGCTATCCCCAATTTTGGCTGAGCATCACGAAAATCACGATCCGGTTTAGCGACAGTGGATTCAATCGATAGCTTGATTCTATGTGTCATAAAAAACTCCGTGTTAGTTAAAGGGTTGAGCAACAAGGTCATTTTACCCCCCCCACATTAACACAAGTTAATTTATGTGAAGTTTTTGTGACAATGGAGAATTTTTATTATTCTACAGTGATTTATACCGTCTTCCCATAACTCTGCATCGGCGGTTCCAGCTGCTCGCGCAGCCCCTTCAACACACCTGAGAGTATCGCCTCGATGACGCGCGCAGGGTCGGCATTTGCGCAGGGCACACGGTGCTCGATGCGTTTGTCATACGGGTCCGGCGTCATGGGAATGCGCAGCGCGCAGTAGCGGTTATTGGCCCCCCACCCGGCGATTTTTGGCACATGGTCGGCGTCACCGAGCCGCGCATAATCTTCCTCATGCGGAAAGAAAATCGGCATGTTCTCCGTAAGCGTCGCCAGCAACCCGCCGAGGCTGAAGCGCAGCGCGTCGCTCATCCATTCGTCGGTTTTGTGATAGGCGTTGATGCCCTCAGCATCCGCGAGGTGGAGATGGATATGCATGCCGCTTGAAGGCTGATCGGCAAAGGGTTTCGCGGTGAAATGCGCCTCCACGCCCATCGCGGCTGCCTGCGCCTCAATAATCTCACGGATGCGCGTGAGCATCTGCGCCAGCCGCACAGGTGTCGTCACCTGCGTCACCACTTCATACTGATGTTTTCCGCGCTCTTTCTCGATACGCAAAATCGGCAGCGCTTCGGCCTTAAACGCCTTATCCACCGGCTCCCAGAACGCATCCATCGCTTCTGTGCTTTGCTCGGCGAGCAGCACGTAGCACTCGATCTCCGCCGCCATCACAGGCGTGAGTGCGCATTCCGCAATCAGGGTAGTGCTTAATTCGTCGATGCTAGGCGACAACGCTGTTCAGCCACTCAACCAGCTGGCTTTTGGGCAGCGAGCCGACTTTGGTCGCCACCGCTTTGCCGTCCTTGAACAGAATCATCGTCGGGATGCCGCGCACACCAAAGCGTTGCGGCGATTCCGGGTTGTTGTCGATATTCACTTTCGCCACCGTCAACTTGCCTTCCATTTCGTTGGCAATTTCGTCGAGGATGGGGCCGATTTGTTTGCATGGGCCGCACCATTCCGCCCAGAAATCGACCAGAATCGGCGTGCTGCTGTTCGCAATGACGCCTTCAAATTCGTCGTCGGTGATGTGCTTCGTACCCATGGAACGCCTCCGTTGTTAGCTACCCCATGATAGATAGGACTGGCCGTGAATCGCGTCAAGCAACAAGCGGTATTTCTACCGGAAAAGGCGTTGCTGCCACCACGTCGTCGCACCATATGAGCTGTGCGGCAGCCGTCCACAGCATGGCACAACGTACGGATATATGCGGGTAAAGCTGCTGCACCAGCGCGTGGTATGCCTTCATTTGTAGCCTATAATTCTGTGGGATTTCTGTTGCCGATGCAGGCACATGCGCACCGGTTTTATAATCCAGAATCACCACTGCATCCGCCGTTTTCACCAATCGGTCAATCTGTCCATAGAGTTCAACCGATTTTCCAGCGACAGTGATACGCCCACTCACCGCCAGCTCTGCGTGCGAAGGGTGGCTCCATATCCATGACTCTTGCCGCAGCAAGGCCATCACCTCAGAAACAGCGTGTGCGCGGTCCTTCTCCGTCCATTCTGGCGCGAGGAGGGAAAATAGGTCGCGAACCGCAAGCGCATCGCTTTTAGCGCTAAGCAATTCGAGTACACGGTGAATAATCACCCCGCGCGTACGGGCATTTCCTGAAGCGGATTGAGCGTATGCCGATGCTTCTTCCTCTGCCATCAGCGCGGATGGCGAAATACGCGTCACCCCACGCGCGACTGCGGGTGGCGATGTGTTGAGCCATGTCGGCAGCGGCACAGCGGGCGTTGCGGATGGCTGCTCTTTCCTAGGCTGCGGCGCACGTGCATCCTGCAACACGAGCGCGCCATTTTCTTCCACTGCGCCAAGCTGCTTCAACGACGATTCCGCCAACATATACCAGCTTGCAGAGTTGATATTTCCCTTCTTATTCGCCACACCCCAGAGATGCAGCTCATCCCGCGCGCGGGTCAGTGCCACGTAAAACAGCCGATAATATTCCTCCATCAGCGCCTGTTTTTTTTCTGCTTTTAGTTCCTCAAGCAATGGTGCGTCACCTGCTTCTTTAGAAATGGAAAGCACCGGGAAACGTTGACCACAGTCATTTTCGTGGAAGTAGATTTTTTCATATTGCGTGGTCGGCGGCGTTACCATATCCGCCAGAAGCACTACAGGCGCTTCCAACCCCTTCGCGCCATGCACTGTCATCACGCGCACATGGTTACCACCGCCCATTTCCTGCTCACGCTTGATTTCACGGCGGCTACCCTCCATCCAATCATGAAAATAGGCGAGCGTGCGTGGCAGATCCGCAGGCATGGCGGCTGCCTGCTGTTTCAATTCGTCGAGCACTTCATGCACTTCTTCGCCAAAGCGGGCGGCGAAATGCGTGCGCGCCGCATCTACCTCCAACACATGGGTAAGGAAATTATATGGCGATTCCTCACGTGCGGTGAGATAGCACACAAGCGGTGCAGCAACCGCCTGCCCATCCAGCTGTGCCCATAGACTGCCGCTGCGATTCACACAGAATGCCCGCAATTCCTCGTCGCTCATGCCAATAATGGGCGAACGCAGCACATGCGCGAGTGCAAGATCGTCCGACGGATTCAGTACAAAACGCATAAGCGCGAGCAGATCACGCACCGCCAGATGGGAGGAAAGCGTCAGCCTATCAAGCCCGGCGACGGGGACATTCCGCCGCTCCAACGCACGAATCAGCGAAAGCACCAGCGTGGTGCGGGTGCGCACGAGAATCAGAATATCACCCGCCGCAATCGGCCTTCCCTCGCTTTCGAGTAGTCGCCCCTCTTCCAGCCAGCCAGCAATCGTCGCTGCAATGTTATCTGCAAGCTGTGTGGTGGCGCGTTGTGCCTCGCTATATTCCATCGGCAAGGTAAGCGGCGCACTGGCTTCTTTCTCTGGTGTAAGCACGGGTGGATAAAGCACCACGCGCCCTGCCGCCTCTTCCCGCTTCAGGTGGTGTGGGTGCATGATACCCGAGGCGTGGAGCGCCGCCGTCATTTCCTCACGCGCAGCCAAATGGTCTACCAACCGCAACACCACCTCCGCCGAGCGATAGGAAGTGGTGAGATGCTCCTCATTGAGCGGCGCTGCACTGCATGAAAGCATGCCCCCGAACTGCGATTTCATCTGCGCAAAGATCTTCGGTGCTGCGCCCTGAAAGCTATAAATAGATTGCTTCTCATCGCCCACCACCAGCAGGCTTCGCGGCAGATTGCCACTGCCTACACCGTCATTGCTGGCGATGAGTTCTTCGACTAGCGCACGGGCGAGCTGCCACTGCGCATCGCTCGTATCCTGCGCTTCGTCGATGAGCAGATGGTCAATGCGGTGATCCAGCTTACTCATTACCCAACCGAGCATGGCCGGATTTGCGAGTAGGGATTGCGTTTTACCGATAAGGTCGTCGTAATCGAGCGCATACGCCGAGTCTTTCGCCTGCGCATAGAGCGTGAGCAGCGCCCGCGCGAGCAATGCAACAGCGAATGATTCTTCGGCGCAGGAAAGTGCCGCTAATGTTGCCTGATAGTGCGCCACCTCGGCAGTGAGATCATTCATCACTGGCCGCAACGGCGAATTCTCTGGATATTCCTTTTTCTTGAGCAGGTTTTTACGAATGCCGCCTTGCTGGGTGAGGAACACCAGACAAAAATCTGGAATCAGCGGCTGGCGAATCGCTGCATCCATCTCGAGCCAGGCAGCAAGCGTGCGCGCTATATGCTGCTCATGCGCGCCCTCACTCGCCATGAATTGCGGCAGATGCGCACGAATCACTGCCGCCTGATCCGGCCTTACAACCTCGCACAGCGCCTGAGAAAGCGCAGCCTCGCTTACCCCTTCCTCGAGCCCATGCGCAGCATAGATTCCCGCGCGCAGCGTATCCGGCGTCTGGCCGCACCAGATATCCTCCCACGCACGGCGTTTCTGAATAATGGTTGTCAGATAATCATCAAACCGCCCCTCGCTGCTCCGGCTGCCAATGAGATCAAACGCCGCATCGAGCGATGGGTCGCCCGCACTATATTCGCGCAGCAACTGCTGCTTCACACGCCGCAGCAGGCGGGTTGCCGCCTCGTCTTCAAGCACCGTGAAATGCGGCGCGATACCTGCTTCAAGCGGAAAGCGTTTGAGAATATTCTGACAGAATCCGTGGATGGTGGTGAGCTGTACCCCGCCGCTTGCGCTATCCAGCACCCGGCCAAACAAGGTGCGTGCGCGCGCCATTTGCTCTGCCGAGGGGGCATGACCCAGCAATTCCTCAACTCGGGCGCGGCATTTCATTTCATCCATCAGCAGCAATTGACGCAACTGGCCGAGCACACGCTCGCGCATCTCGCTCGCCGCCGCTTTGGTATAGGTGATGCAGCAAATTCGCTCCGGCAGCACCCCGGCAAGCAACAACGTCACCACGCGCCGTGTCAGGAAGGTGGTTTTACCACTCCCCGCATTCGCCGTAATCCAGATGGAACCGTGATATGACATTAAAAACGCCTTTTTTCCTCAAAATGACGCAAAAAACGTCCATTTGTTAACCATTTGTTTACTACTACTCCAGTATACTGGTGATAAGAAGCGAATCGATCGCTCTCAATCATCGCCAGGGGAGCAGGTATGCGCCAAAACGCTCAGCACAACAACGCCGAAAATAACCAGTTACTCTTTTTACCGGGAGTATTCAACGAAACGCTGGGGCTGTTGTTCGATGCCCATCAGTATTTCCACTCGCGCGGGGCGGAAGACCAGGCCACGATAGAGCCCTCCAAACGCCTCTATTATGCCAATGAAATGAGCCGAATCACCCTGCGCCTCACCAGTGCGATGGCGTGGTTGATGGTGCGCCGGGCGGTCAATGCCGGGCGCATCGGCGAGGCCAAAGCCAACGAGGAATATCGCCTGAGCGGGAAAGAGGCCGCCACGGCCATCTATCCGGAGATCATGGAAACCATGCCTACCTACTTGAATTATCTATCAGAACGGTCACTGAACCTCTATGCCCGTGTCGAGCGGCTAGAAAGCATGATGGACGGCTAAGAAGGTTACCAAATTAACCTTTTTGACCAAAAACTTCACAAAACTGTCACAAAACTCTGCGATGACCTGTGTTATTCTGATGATGAATAAATACGGGAATCGATGGTTCAACCGATACAGTCTGGCCTGAATATGCCGCGCGGCGCAAGCTTTGCTGCGGCTGATGGCGTGGATGCAGATACCATCATCAACATCAATCATCAGGAAACGCCGCAGACCACCGCGCCGATTATTGTTCAGCAGCCGCAACCGACTTATACACCCGCTGTGCCGCAGCCGACCTATGCTCCCGCCCCGCGCATCGGTGGTAACATTGCGGGTGTACCCAGACAAACCATCGAGATGAAGCCGGTCACCAAACACAGCGTCAACTGGGGCAGCGTGGTCAAAGGCGCACTCATCGTCACCGGCATTGTCGTCGCCGGTGTGGTTGGGTATTGGGCGCTCAGCGCCGCTGCGGGTTGGGCGGTTACTACAGAGCTAGGCATCGCTACCGTCAATGCTCTGGCGCCCGCAGTCACCGCAGCAGGGAACGGGCTTGCCTATCTCGGCGGATTTTTAAGTAACGTTCCCGCCATTATCGGCGGATTCTTCTCCGGCGCCGCACAGGCGCTTGGGCTGACCACTGCACTAAGTAGCGCAACAACAGGAGCCATCGCAAGTGGTGCGGGCGCACTTGGTGCTGGCGGAAGCCGCAGGTGCCACAGTTGCATTGGCACCGCATCTCAGCGGCATTGATCTGACACACCAGACTACAACGCAAGTTGCTACTACCAACCTTCATGATCACGCCGTTAGCGCAACCACGCCGGTTGTGCCGCACCATGATGGTGGCATGTTCTCCGGTCTCAAATCGATGTTCACCAGCAACGCGACAGATCATGCTGCGGCGACGGATATGGTCGATGTGCCGGAATCAGGCTCCGCGAACCTTGCGAATGCCGCTGCGGCACAGCGCTCGATTGAACATGCCAACCATGCCGCCGCACACGCGAACCAAACAGCAGCAGAACTTGGGCATCACTCGCTGGAGCATCACGATGCGCATGGCGCTTTCCACCTTCCGCATTTGGGTCGTCACGAGAATGCAGGTAGCCATCACGAACCATCGGCAGATCATCAGGATAGTGCATCCCCGGATGTAGATATTCCAGACGAAGCTCCCGGAAGCCGTCGCCGCAACTGGCGTGACCGCCTGACGGGCGCGAATAACTATCAGCAAGCGTTCCAATCGACCGGCAGCCATGGCGCTGCCATTCGCGCAATGCAGCCGCAAGGCAGCAGCATCACCCCGCGGGCGAGTGAATTCTCGCAAGCGCTGAACGATGACCGTGCGAAACTCGACGCTGCCCTCGGCGACAATATTCGCTAAAGTTTTAGCGAATTATCAGCGCGTTTTGTTACAAAACCTTCACATAAAATCGTCTGCGTTGTCATCAAACTGTAACAATCATCTGTTAGGGTGAGAGTAAGGAAAAAACCTAACAAGGATTCTCGCCATGACAGAGTTCGAAAACATCATCGCTAATAAAGACCTTGGCTGCTTCAGTGCGAAGAGTCCGATTGAGTTGACTCAAGTGGGCGTAACGAGTGTTATCAATCCTAAGCATACAAAAGAGGATATTTTTCGCGCGACGCAGTTTATCTGGGACTCTGCACCTGCGATAATCGCAAAGGACATGGTCATCGGGGCAGGTATGATGGCTTTACCAGTTGTAGCGGCGGGTATCTCAGATAATTTTACTGCAGGTTTGCTGGTTGGTGGCGCTGCAATTAAAAAAGGAATCGACAGCCTTGCTTCGAACAAACCTCGCGGCGGCAACAGCATCACCTAACAAACAAATCATCCTCCAACGAAAAACCCCGCCAGTGGCGGGGTTTTTTATTGGATAAAATGTCATCCTGAGCAACGCGAAGGATCTGGATTCTTCGGCTTTGCCTCAGAATGACAAAAACTACTTCTTCTTCGCCTCAGCAGAAAACGACGTAAACATCGAGAAGGCCTTGGTGAACATTTCCATGTTCTGTTTGCCGATTTCCTCGAGCTGCGCGGCGACTTGGCCGAAGCTGCCCATGTTGCCCATACCGAGCATCTCGTGCATTTTGCCCTGATTGCCCTGGAATGCCTGCATGGTGGATTCAAGGTAATGCGGAACAAAGCCTTTCAGCGAGTTGTCGTAATAGCCAATGAGCGAGCGCAGGAAATTGATCGGCATCAGATGTTCGCCGTTGGCCTGTGATTCCTGCTCGAAAATAATCTGGGTGAGGATCTGGCGGGTGA
This sequence comes from Rickettsiales bacterium, assembly GCA_044237845.1. Lineage (GTDB taxonomy): Bacteria > Pseudomonadota > Alphaproteobacteria > Rickettsiales > UBA3002 > QFOX01. The sequence goes on from JBIIEL010000006.1 coordinate 41,067, forward strand.
GGTCTTCGCCGGATTTTGCGTCATACACGATAAAATCCGCGCCCTCTTTCACCATCGTGCAGAGGTCGTCGAGCGTGACATAGGTCGACGTATCCGTGTTATATAACCGGCGGTTCGCGTATTTTTTGATAACGATTGGCTCGGCGTTTTGCGGTTTCTTGCTCATAGACTCCTCACAAGGGTGCTGTTTTTGTTTACGATAGGCGCTAGTTAGCATTATGTTAGCGCAATTAGCAAGCGTTGAGGAAAATCCGTGAAAAAAACCGATGCGTACAGCGAGAAAGCCGGCGATTTCCTCAAGCAATGGCAGGATCAGATGAGCCGCCAGATGCGCGACCCGGATGTCATCCGCACCCTGCTCGCCGCCATGCAATCCTTTGGAGTGCCACCCCATGATGAAAATGCCCGACAGCCTGCCGCTGCACCTGATGCTCGCGATGATGCAATCCGGGCAATGGCCAAACGGCTCGACGCCGTGGAGCGCCAACTTGCACAACTTCTTTCCGTGGCTGCCAAAGCCAAAAAGCCCGCTCGAACAGCTCAGCGACGCAGCGCTAAGCCAGTGGCAACAGTTAAGCGAACCGTGGCTAAACGCAAACCAGGAGTGGCTAAAAAACCTAAGCCCGCCCCCAAGCGTCGCTGAAAATAACACCGAGTTCTTTGACCCCGCTTTCGTGAGCGCGCTTGGTACAGAGGTCTTCAACCAGACCACCGGTTTCTGGCAGGGGTTGCAGGCCTATCTCGCCAGCGACTACCAGCGCCCGGAAAAAGAATATGACGTGCTCTGGCAGCGCGGCAGCGCGCAACTGCTCGACCTCTCCCCCACGCGACGCGACGCAGTGGCGGTGCTCTGCATCCCCTCCCTCATCAACAAATCTACCATTCTCGATTTGTACCCCGAGGCCAGTTTTGTGGAATATCTAAAGAGCCAAGGGCTACGCCCGCTCATTCTCGATTGGGGCACACCGGGCGAGGACGAACGCGATTTCAGCACGGCGGATTACATCACCGTCTATGCCCTGAACGCCCTACAAACCCTGCGTGAGGAGCATGACGGCCCCATCGTGCTGCTGGGCTATTGCATGGGCGGTATTTTCAGCGTGGCCATGGCGCAGCTCGCCGGGTTGTTTGTGGATGCGATGGTGCTACTCGCCACCCCGTGGGATTTCGCGGCGAAAGACACCCCTCGCCCGCTGCTCGATCCCGCCACGCAGTTGCTGATGCGGCAATGGATCACCACCACCAACCCGGTGCCGCCGATGGTGACGCAGACCTTGTTCCACCTTATCGACCCGTGGCGGATTCAGGAAAAATACCAGCGCTACCCCAGCCTCAACGAGGCGGAGCGACGCCATTTCCTCGCCGTGGAGCAATGGGTGAACGACGGTGTGCCACTCACACAAGCCGTGGCGGGCGAGTGTTTTGTTGATTGGCCGCAGGGAAATATCCTTAGCCAGCATCAATGGAAAATCGGCCGCAAATGGATCGATCCGGAGAGCATTAAAACCCCCACCCTCGCCGTCATCCCCACGCGCGACCTGATTGTGCCGCAAGGCTGCGCACTGCCGCTGGCCGAGCAGCTCCCCCGCTGCGACGTCATCACTCCCGACACCGGCCATGTCAGCATGGTCATCGGCCGCCGCGCCAAAGCACTGATGTGGGAACCGGTGGTGCAGTGGATTACGCAACGCTTCTAAACACACTAGACAACCGCCGCACGAAAATTTACAACACATGCCTAATGCGATTAACCCCAAGGAGAACTCACAATGGCCGACAAAAATGATATCGTGATTGTGGATGCCGTACGTACCGCGATTGGTAACTTCAGCGGCGGGTTGTCGTCGTTCAGCGGGGCGCAGCTGGGCGCGGAGGTGATTAAATCGCTCCTCACCCGCAACCACATTCAGGCGGGCGACGTGGATGAGGTGATTCTCGGCCAAGTGCTCACCGCCACGGTCGGCCAGAACCCGGCACGCCAGGCGGCGATTCATGGCGGCCTCGCGGTTGATTCTACCGCGATGACCATCAATCAGGTCTGCGGCTCCGGCCTTCGCGCGGTGGCGGAGGGGATGAAATCCATCCGCAATGGTGACGCGACGATTGTGATCGCGGGCGGGCAGGAATCCATGACCCAAGCGCCACACGCGATGCAGCTGCGCGCAGGCGTGAAAATGGGCAATGGCAGCATGATCGACACGATGATCACCGACGGGCTGTGGGAGTCGTTCAACCACTACCATATGGGCATCACCGCGGAAAACGTGGCGCAACAATTCCAAATCACGCGCGAAGACCAAGATAAATTCGCCGCGAACAGCCAAGCCAAAGCCGTGAAAGCCATGGCCGACGGTAAGTTCAGTGCCGAGATTATTCCGCTCACCATCAAAAGCAAAAAGGGCGATACGGTGGTAGAAAAAGACGAATTCCCCCGCGCGGATACCACCGCAGAATCCCTCAGCAAACTGCGCCCGGCATTCAAGTCGGATGGCTCGGTCACCGCGGGCAATGCGTCCGGCATCAATGACGGCGCAGCCGCCGTGCTGCTGATGACGCGCGGCGAAGCCGAGAAGCGGGGACTTCGTCCCTTGGCAGTTATTAAGTCTTGGGCAACGGCGGGTGTTGACCCCACCATCATGGGCACCGGCCCCATCCCCGCCTCGAAAAAGGCGCTCGCCAAAGCGGGTTGGAGCGTGGGCGACCTCGACCTCATCGAAGCGAACGAAGCCTTTGCTGCGCAAGCCATCGCCGTCAACCGCGAGATGGGTTGGGACGTAAGCAAAGTGAACGTCAACGGCGGCGCGATTGCGCTGGGCCACCCCATTGGCGCCTCGGGCGCGCGGGTGCTCACCACGCTGCTGCACGAAATGAAACGCAGCAATGCGAAAAAAGGCCTCGCCACCCTGTGTATCGGCGGCGGCATGGGCATCGCAATGTGTGTAGAAGCAGCATAAAGGGAGAGCATCATGGCTATGAAGAATCGTATTGCACTGGTTACCGGCGGCACCCGTGGCATTGGCCGCGCGATTGCGACCGACCTCAAAAAAGCAGGCTGCAAAGTGGTGGCTAGCTATCACGGGAATGAGGAAGCGGCTCAGGCTTTCAAAAAAGAAACCGGCATCGAAGTCATGCGCTTCGACGTGGCGGATTTTGAGCAGTGCCAGCACGCTGTGCGCCGCATCGAGAGCGAGATCGGGCCGGTTGATATTCTCATCAACAACGCAGGGATCACGCGCGACGGGTTCATGCATAAAATGGGTGAAGAGAGCTGGGACGCCGTGCTCGATACCAACCTCAAATCCTGCTTCAACATGTGCCGCGCGGTGATCGAGAGCATGCGCAGCCGCGCCTATGGCCGCATTGTCAGCATCAGCTCCATCAACGGCCAGACGGGGCAAATGGGGCAGACCAACTACGCCGCAGCGAAAGCAGGTGTGTTTGGCTTCACTAAATCCCTCGCGCGGGAATGTGCGAATAAAGGCATCACCGTGAATGCAGTCGCGCCCGGTTACATCAACACAGAAATGGTGGCCGCAGTGAACCCAGAAGTGCTGAAGGGTATCGTGTCGAAAATCCCGGTTGGGCGCTTAGGCGAAGCGTCTGAAATCGCGCGTGCCGTATGCTTTTTGGCGGACGACTCTGCTGGATTCATCACCGGCGAGACGCTTTCCATCAACGGCGGCCAGCATATGGAGTAGTGCTGCTAGCGCATAATCGCCTGTTGTCTACTCGCGATATGGTTTAGCATCGCGCTTGCAAATTGGAGATTGGCGCTTTCAGGCTCATTTTCGAGCGCTTTCTGAACACGTTTTTTGAGCAAGTTAAAATCCTCCTCAGAGATAGTGTTTGCTGAGCCCACAGCTTTCGCGCAAGTCGCTGCATGGCCTAGCGCAGAGTTGCGGACGTACAGCTTCTGTGCACTCTGCAGAAAATCAGTGAGTATCTGAAGTTCTGTTCTATTATCTTTGGGATCCCAAGCCTTACCTTTTACCGTGAGCAATTGCGCTCTTAGCACCCCAAACTCCGGAGCCTGGATAGTCTCACGAAAAGGCCCAGGCATAAACTGCACGTGCGGTTGTAGTTTACCTTCGGGTGTAGAGGGGCCCTGAACCTTGGTATTCATGGGCGTCATGCCCAAAAGGGTCGGGTTCATTTCAGTATTCACGCCGCGCTGATGTAGCTTTCCCATCCAAGACTCCTACCTTCTTTGTGTGAGGTAATAGCCCTGTTCTATCATCGAATGATGACAGTTTGATGACAATCAGAGAGAAACTAGGCGTCGTGATGCTGAAGCACCAAGGTGTTGGGCTTTGCCATGGTCATTTTGATGTGGTTGGTACGCTTTTGCAGGGGCGTGCTCTCATCATCATACCACACATGGCTGATGGTGCCGGTCGAAAGAGCGGCATATTTCACGGCTTGCGGGCGGTTGCCGGTATTCTTATTTACACGAATCAACATAGTAAAATCCTTTCCTTGTTGGTTTTACCGTACCACACAAGGGTTAATACTTGATTAACGGCCAAAAGATTTTAGCCGTTCGGTTCAATAGGGGTTAAAAATTGGGGTTTTGGAACGCCGGGCGTTATCGCCTCTGCGTTGGCCTATGAGGCATTTTCAGTCCACCAACAAGCATTTTAGCCACAAGAAGTGGCGCTATTGCCACAAATTATTCGTACAGTTGTATTTTTAACACATTTCTTGCTAAAAATGAAGGAGAATAGCCTTTTTGACACCGGGCAGCTTGGCAATCTTCGTCAGAAGCGCAGCATCCACCGCCTCATCCACCTCAATCAGTGCGACTGCGTGAGTAGCATCCTTATTCCGCCCGAGATGGAAGTTGGCGATATTCACTTTCGCCTCGCCAAGGATTTGCCCCACACCGCCAATGAGGCCGGGCTTATCTTCGTTCGCCACATAGAGCATACGGCTGCCGAGCGATGCTTCGAGCAGCACATCACCAAGCGCCACAACGCGTGGCTTGTCACCAAACAGCGTACCGCTGATGGCAAAGCTGCCACCGTCGAACGCCAGCACCACCCGCATCAGCGTTTTGTAGTGCGCGGTGCGATCGTGGCTGATTTCGCTGACATCGATATTGCGCTCCTTCGCCACCACCGGTGCATTCACCATGTTCACGCCTTCCATCAGCGGCGCGAGGATGCCGTTGAGCACCGCCGCCGTCAGCGGCTTGGTGTTGAGCTCGGTAACCTTGCCTTCATATTCAATCGTCACCTTGGTAATGCCGCCCGTCGTCATTTGCCCGGCGAAGCCGCCGAGGCGCGAAGCAAGGTTGAAATAGGGTTTTAAGCGCGCTGCGTCCTCCGCCGATACGCTCGGCATGTTGAGTGCGTTGGTCACAGTGCCGACGGTGAGATATTCCGCCATTTGCTCAGCCACCTGAATGGCCACGTTTTCCTGCGCCTCGCCGGTGGATGCACCGAGATGCGGCGTTGCTACCACCTGCTCCATACCGAACAGCGGATTATTCGTCGCTGGCTCTTCTTCAAACACATCGAGCGCGGCACCCGCCACTTGGCCGGATTCAATCGCGGCCTTGAGATCCGCCTCCACAATCAGACCGCCACGCGCGCAGTTGATAATCCGCACGCCCTTCTTGGTTTTGGCGAGGCTGTCTTTGTTGAGCAGGTTGCGCGTCGCGTCGGTCAGCGGCGTATGCATTGAGATAAAATCCGCGCGGGCGAGCAGTGCATCAAGCTCCATCTTTTCTACGTTCAGCGCCACAGCGCGCTCGGCCGAAAGGAATGGGTCGAACGCAACCACTTTCATTTTTAGCCCCTGCGCACGATCCGCCACGATGGAGCCAATATTGCCACAGCCGATGAGGCCGAGCGTTTTTCCTGCCAGCTCCACGCCCATGAATTTATTTTTTTCCCACTTACCCGCATGGGTGCTCGCACTCGCTGCCGGAATCTGCCGCGCCAGCGCCATCATCAACGAAATAGCGTGCTCCGCAGTCGTGACCGAGTTACCAAACGGCGTATTCATCACCACCACGCCGTGGCTGGTGGCGGCCTTCACGTCGACGTTATCAACCCCGATACCGGCGCGCCCTACTACCCTCAACTTCTTCGCTGCAGCAAGCACCGTCGCAGTGACTTTTGTCGCCGAACGGATCGCCAGCCCGTCATACTCGCCAATAATCTCGAGCAGTTGCTCTTCGGAGAGCCCGGTTTTTTGGTCGACCTCGATCCCGCGCGATTTAAAAATCTCAACCGCTTGTGGGCTGAGTTTATCGGATATCAGAACTTTTGGCATAGGAACCCCATAATGCGGGACGAAGAGTTAACAGATCAGCGCTAGTGCTTGTTTGGCACAACCACCATCATCACCTGACGGCCTTCCATTTTGGGCTCGTGCTCGACCTTAATTTTGTTGGCCAGCGTTTCACGCACCTTGTTCAGCACGGCCATGCCGAGCTCCTGGTGTGCCATTTCACGGCCACGGAAGCGCAACGTAATTTTCACCTTGTCACCATCCGCCAGAAACTTCTCGACCTGACGCAGTTTGATGTCGAGGTCATGCTGGCCGATGCCGGGACGCAGCTTAATTTCTTTGATTTGGATGACTTTTTGTTTTTTCCGTGCTTCCTGAAATTTTTTCTGCTCCGCGAAACGGAACTTCCCGTAATCGAGCAGTTTACAAACCGGCGGTTCCGCATCCGGCGAGATTTCGACGAGGTCAAGCCCCGCTGCTTCCGCTGCTTTCAGCCCCTCAGCCACGCTGGTAACGCCGATCATTTCCGAGTTAGCCCCAATGAGGCGGATTTTATCCGCAACAATTTCGCGATTCACGCGTGGCTCTTTGCCGCGCTTTTCCTTAAGACTCATAGGGTGCCGTCATCGGTAGTTATCTCCAGTAGGTTATGCCGCCGACATCGTCGGGGTCGCACATTCCTTTACAAGGGTTGCGAGTGCGGCGTCAAGCGCCAGTGTTTGCTGCCCCTCGCTGCCGAGCGTGCGCAGCGCCACCGTACGCTGCTCCGACTCACGGCCACCGACAGCGATAATGAACGGCACTTTTTGCAGCGAATGATCACGCACCTTAAAGTTGATTTTCTCCGCCCGCGTGTCCGTTTCAACACGGATTCCCGAGGCTTTTAGCAGGTTTGCCACTTCCTGCGCATAGGCGTCATGGTCGTTGGTGATGCTGCAGACGACCACTTGGCGGGGTGACAACCAATGCGGAAGTTTGCCCGCATAATGCTCGATGAGGGTGCCTATAAACCGTTCATATGAGCCAAAAATCGCGCGGTGAAGCATGACGGGGCGGTGTTTTTCACCGTCCTCGCCCACATAACTGGCATCGAGCCGCTCCGGAAGCACGCGGTCAGATTGAATTGTGCCCACCTGCCAAGTGCGGCCGATTGCATCCGTCAGATGCCATTCGAGTTTAGGGGCGTAGAACGCGCCCTCACCTGGCAGCTCCTCAAAGCCATGCGCTTTATCAAGCCCTGCCTGTAGCACCGCAGAGCGCAGTTCATTTTCGGCCTTCTCCCACATTTCATCCGTGCCGAAGCGCTTTTTAGGGCGTAAGGCGAGCTTAATCGTATAATTGGTAAAGCCGAGGTCTTTATAAACACGGTCGGCCAGCTCACAGAAACTACGCACTTCATCAACAACCTGATCTTCACGGCAGAAAATATGGGCGTCGTCTTGCGTAAACTGGCGCACACGCATGAGGCCGTGCAGCGCGCCATGCGGCTCGTTACGATGGCAGCAGCCGTTTTCGTAAATGCGCAGCGGCAAATCACGATAACTCTTGATGCCTTGCTTAAAAATGAGGATATGCGCCGGGCAATTCATGGGTTTCAGCGCCATCCACTCGGCTTTGTCTGAAACAATTGGCCCCTCGTCGGTCGTGTTGGGTGCTTCGTCGGGGATAACAAACATATTCTCGCGGTATTTTCCCCAGTGGCCAGATTGCTCCCATTGCTTCGCATCGATCACCTGCGGCGTTTTCACTTCGCGATAGTCCGCGGCATCAATCGCGCGGCGCATATAGGCTTCCAGCTCGCGCCAAATAATATAGCCGTTCGGATGCCAGAATACACTGCCATGCGCTTCCTGCTGCAAATGAAATAAATCCAGTTCGCGTGCCAGCTTGCGGTGGTCGCGCTTTTCGGCTTCTTCCAGCATCGTCAGGTGCGCTTTCAGCTCCTTCTCGTTCGCGAAAGCGAGGCCGTAAATACGCTGGAGCATTTTATTTTTCGCATCACCACGCCAGTAAGCGCCGGAGATACGCGTGAGCGTGAACGCCGCCGTAATCTTGCTAAAATGTGGCACATGCGGACCACGACAGAGATCGACAAATGCGTCGTCCCCCTCGCCCTGACGATAAAGCGAAATCTTGCCGCGCTCAGTGGTGTCATCCTCCGGCGCGCTGCGGATCAGCTCGGCCTTATACCCCTCCCCGCGCTTCTCGAACATCGCGATGGCATCGGCTCGGTTCCACATTTCCCGCAGCACAGGCTGCGCCTGCTGTAAAATTTCTCTCATGACTTTTTCGATTTTCGGCAAATCGTCTGGCGTCAGCGGAGTTTCCAGCTCCACATCATAATAGAAGCCGTGCTCGATGGTGGGACCAATGGCGAGCTTGGCGCTGGGGTAGAGCGTTTTCACCGCCCGTGCGAGCAACTGCGCGGTGATAGTGTGGCGCATGATATCCAGCCCCTCAGTGTCCTTCGCGGTGAGAATCTGGAAACGGCAATTCTCCGTCAACGGCAGGTAAAGATCACGCTGCACACCATCCACCTTCATGGCGAGTGCGGCCTTGGCCAGCCCCGCACCGATGCTGGCCGCCACCTGTTCGCCCGTGGTGCCGGCGGGGTATTCCCGCGTGGTGCCATCGGGCAAGGTCAGGGTGATCAGTTTTTCAGCCGGTTGCGCAGACATAGAGACTCCAAAAATGAGGGCTGAACTTTACGCGTTGGCAGCGCGCTGTCAAGCAATGCGCGTGGATTTATGCCTGCGCCTGCAACGTTACCAGCACACGATCGACCGATAAATCACGCAGGTCTTTCTCGCGCAGCACGCGCACCGCTTGCCCGATTGGCGCAGAATAGGCCGGGTTGCTGGCATGGCTGAACAGCACGAAGCTGGGGCAATTGCTGGCGGCGATTATATGCATCGGCCCCGTATCGTTCCCCACCGCGAGGGTTGCGCCCCGCGCTAACGTCGCCAGCGCCGCGAAGCTGGTTCTGCCGCAGAGATTGAGCACATCGGGCACCCGCGCCTCAATCGACTCCAGCGCTTCGTGCTCCGCCCGCGTGCCGATCAAGACCGGCGTAATCTTCTGTGCCACCAGCTCTTGCGCCAGCGACGCGTATTGCTCCGCCGGCCAGCGTTTCTCCAGCCGATGTGCCGCCCCGCCCGGCACCAGCAACGCATAATCACCGATAAGCCCATAGGCCGATATATCCGCCGTGAGCCACGAAATATTCGGCATACCCACGCCCTCAATTCCCGCCCGCGCAAGTTGATGGGCGAGGTTCGGCAGAGCATGTAGCTGATGCCGCCCGGGATTGGTGTAGCCATGGCTTGAAAAACGGCTGACATTGGAAATCTTCGGCCATGGGCGCTTAAGCAGCCATTGATAGCTGCTGGTGCGTGTCGAAGTTTGCACATCATAGACCCATGCCCAGCGCTTACTGTTCAGCATCGTGCGCAGACGGCCAAGCCCCTTGCGGTCAAGCCAGCGTGGTTTGGAATCCACCCAGATTTCGTTGAAATACGGGCTCGCCGCCAGCAACTCGGCATAGGGTTTGGTGGTCAGGCAGACAATCCATGCATGCGGATGATGATCGCGGATCGCCGCAAACCCAGCCGTCGCCAACACAATATCGCCCAGCGCGCCGTGCTTGATGACGAGAATATTTTGCTTCGTTTCGTTCACAACGCTCCTTTGTCATGCCCAGACAGGCGGGCATTCGGTGCAGCGGATGATGCGTCGGATCCGCATGCAACGCATGCTGGCGAAGATATTATGTAATTCAATGATTTGATTAGAAAATTCTGTAATTTATGTTGCATAATGTTGCATTCTGTTGCGTGGGGTAATGGGCTTGATTCACCCATCGTAACCGACAACCTCTCTACCGGGAAGGGGGGTACCTAAAGAAAATTTACAGACTATGCGTTTTGGCTGGATGTAGCCTTGCTGAACAGTCGAAAGAAATTCTCCGTCGTCACTTGCGCCAATTCGTCGAAACTCACGCCCTTCACCTCCGCAAGCTTTTGGGCAACGAGCACGGTATAGGCTGGCTCGCAGGGCTTGCCGCGATGCGGCTCCGGCGCGAGGTAGGGCGAGTCGGTTTCGACCAGCAACCGCTCCAGCGGCACGCTCGCGAACGCATCGCGCAGCGCTTGCGATTTCTTGAAGGTAATGATGCCAGAGGCCGAAATATAACCACCAAGTTCTAGTGATTTATCAGATAGATATTTTGAAGAGCTAAAGCAATGGATTAAGAAACGAAATGGCGCTTGCTGATGGCATTCGGCGAGGATCGCCACCGTGTCTTCATCCGCGTCGCGGCTATGAACGATGACGGGTAAATCCAACTGCCGAGCCACGGCGATATGCCGCCTAAACAGCGCTTGCTGCGCCGCGCGTGGGCTGTGCTCATAGTAATAATCGAGCCCCGTTTCGCCGATGGCGATCACGCGCGGATGATTCGCCTCCGCCAGCAGCTCCGCCTCCGAAATATCCTCGTGTGGCTCGGCCTCGTGCGGGTGAATGCCGATGGAGCAATAAATTTCCGCATGCGCCTCGGCCAACGCCTTCACGGCGGCAAAATCACTCCGCCGGGTGGCAATCGTCTGCATCAGCCCCACCCCCGCCGCCTTCGCCCGCGCAATCACCCCCGCCGTATCGGCCAGGTCTGGGTAGTTCAGGTGGCAATGTGAGTCGATGAGCATCACCTGCTACTAAACGATTCTGTTTTTAGACGGAAACGATAATTACATTTTGACTTACTTTATATAGCCTGTTACGCGAGGTTCATGAGGCGGAAATCCGTCTCTGGGGTGTGAAGACCTCTCAAGTACCGGCACTTGTGCAGCCGTCAATTGCACTCCCTAGCGTTTGGCTGGGGAGGTTTTGGCGTATGTCCAGGCTTAACAGCTAAAGGCCAAAACAAACCTGTACTTGGGTTTCTTCAACTCCCCTGCCACCATCACCTTGCTTAGGGAGTTCTATATGTTTTCTAAATTTACTGTTTTTGTATCCGTGTTGGCAATAGGCGCTGCCTCTGCCAATGCTGCCAGCACCAAACCTGTCGTTTCGGCAGATTTCTTTTTCAAGCCGTATGTAGGCGCTGACTATCAATTCAACAAATATGGCAATAAAGATCAGCCACTATTCGGCGCTGGCGTACAAAGTGACGATATTAGCGATATCAGCCTCAATGGTGGCAACATCCATGTTGGCGCTCGTATCCACAAAAACATGGGGGTTGAACTTGGCTATTTCCAAACGGAAACAGCAAAAAAGACGAATTCTGCTCTCTTCGTTGGTGAAACTGAGACAGATGCGAAAGGCGCAACCCTTGATTTACTTGGCTACTACCCAGTCAGCAAAGAACTTGAACTCATAGGCACCGTCGGCGTTTCCTACGCTAAAATGACTTTGGGTGGAAGCGCTGTCACTGCCGTTAGTGATGAAGAAGAAATCAAGCCTCGTATCGGTGCCGGAGCTCAATACTGGCTTACCGACAACATAAACACCCGCGGCCTTGTTCGTTATCAAGGCGCAGATTTTGATGATAACGTCAGCGATGCTGTCTTTGCGACAGTTGGTTTGAATTACCAATTCTAATTGTTTGATTTGCGTTCGACGAAAATGGCCATCTCACAAAGATGGCCTTTTTTTATTTACGCCGCATCCGCCATCAGTCTTGGGAACACGCCTTCCGGCTTCGGCAGTGGCGTACCGGGCTTCAGCGCGAATTCGGGCGTGAGGTGCTTGAACATCCGCTGATCCTGCGGCAAGGCGAGCTGGTCGAGCAGCTTAGCGGCCGCATCCGGCGTGAAGGGTTGCAGCATTACCGCGATACAGCGAATAGCCTCCGCGAGGTGGTAGAGCACCGTATGCATTCGCGCAGGGTCGGTCTTTTTCAGCGTCCACGGCGCTTCGCGGTCGATATACTCATTCGCGGCGGAGGCCATGGTGAGAATCGCGCCCATCACCTCGTTGAATTTGCACCGCTCCATCTGGTCACGCGCTTTGGCCGCGCCGTTGGGGTCGGTCACCTGCACCAATTCCATCAGCAGTTTGTCTTGCTCCGCAAGCTTTGAATCATTACGCAGCGGCACGGCTTCGCCGCAGTTTTTGGCGATCATACTCAGTGTGCGTTGGGCGAGGTTGCCGATATTATTGGCCAGATCCGCATTGATGCGGTCGAACATCGCTCGGCGGCTGAAATTGCCATCCGAACCGAACGGCACTTCACGCAGGAGGAAGTAACGGGTTTGGTCGAGCCCGTATTTCTCAACCAAATGCGCGGGCGCCACCACATTGCCCAGCGATTTACTCATTTTCTCGCCCTCGATCGTCCACCAGCCATGAGCGAACACGCGCTTGGGCAATTCAATTTTCGCCGACATCAGAAATGCGGGCCAATAGACGGTGTGAAAACGAAGAATATCCTTACCCACCATGTGCAAATCCGCTGGCCATTGGTCGCCCGCGGCCGTCCAGTAATTCGTCAGCGCGTCGAGCCAGACATACATGATATGCTTGTCGTCGCCGGGAACCGGCACGCCCCATTTGAACGTGGTGCGCGAAATGGAGAGGTCTTTGAGGCCACCCTTCACGAAGCTGATGACCTCGTTCCGCCGCGATTCTGGCAGAATGAAATCCGGGTTCTTTTCATAGAGGTCGAGCAGCGGCTGCGTGTATTTACTGAGGCGGAAGAAATAGCTCGGCTCCTCCACCCACTCGACTTCTGCGCCGGTTGGGGCTTTGCCATCCACCAGCTCGCTTTCGGTGTAGAACGCTTCGTCGCGCGTCGCATACCAGCCTGCATAGCCGCCAAGATAGATATCGCCCGCGGCCTCCAGCCGCTTCCACATTTCCTGCGCGGCGGCGATGTGGCGTGGTTCGGTCGTGCGGATGAAATCGTCATTCGTGAGGTTGAGCGTCTCGCCCATTTCGCGGAAATGCACCGAGACTTCATCGACAAAAGCCTGCGGCGGCATACCCGCATTCGCGGCGGATTTTTCGACCTTTTGGCCATGCTCGTCCGTCCCTGTCAGGAACCGCACCTTACGCCCGTCGAGCCGCATGTAACGCGCAATCGCATCGCATGCGACGGAGGTATAGGCATGACCCAGATGCGGCTTGTCGTTGACGTAATAAATCGGCGTGGTGATGTAGTATGTGTCGGTCATGAGCCATATCCTTGGTCGGTTAGGGGAGCGTTTCTATACCAAAAACGCGCGGATGTCGATAACGACTGACTAAGCCGCCATTCGCTCCAGTTCCGAGGGGTCGGCCAGCATGCGAAGGCTATAGCGTTTATCGAGATTATAGGTCTCTGTTTCGTGAATCAGGCGGTTGCCCTGCTCCATCCATGCGCGCATGAGCGGCGCAGGGGTTGCTGCTGAAATCGCAGCGAGCATCTCCGCTTCACGTCGGAAAATGGGGGTTGCATCCCCATGCGGATGAAGCGTGAGGCGCTGCATGGCGAGCTGCCAGCAATACATCAGCGTGTTCCACGCCTCCGGCGATTTGCGCTGTGCCGCGGCATCCGCAAATTGCTGGCGCGTGGCGACGGAGGCATCCGGCATCATCGCCCCGAGCCAGCCTTCGTAACAAGCGAGCGCATTCTCCTGATGCAGCGTGATGGCATGCCCAGGGGCGCCGTGGCTGAGCGCATAAAGCGCGGAATAGTCATAATCCGGAATGCTCGGCGCAATATGGTTGAGGATATTGCCAAAGGCCGTGCGATCCGGCGCGCAGAGCTTGAAGTTGCGGCAGCGCGATTTAATCGTCGGCAAAATACCGCCGGAGGAATGGCAGACGAGTAACAGAATGGCCCGCTCTGGCGGTTCTTCCAGAATTTTCAGCAGCGCATTCGCGGCGTTGACGTTGAGCTGATCGACCGCGTCCACAATCACCACGCGCCATTCCCCCTCAGCAGGGGTGAGGCTTAGAAACTCAGGCACCTTACGGGCTTCATCTACCGTGATCGTCGATTTCTCGACATGTTTCTTAGCGTCATAGGCGGGCGAAATCGTCAGCAGATCGGTGTGCGAACCGGCAGCTACGCGACGAAAAAGCGGCTCGTCTGCTGACATCTCAAGTGAGTTTTGCGCAGTGTCCAGCGCTTTAGGTGCAGGCTCCGGCTCACCGAAAAGCGACATGGTAGGCGCTTCTACCACCGCTGCTTTCTGCGCCCCATTCGCGAGCAGAAACCGCGCCATGCGGTACGCCAGCGTGGCTTTGCCGATGCCCTTATGCCCCACCATCAGGTAGGCGTGATGCACCAACCCACGCTCAAACTCATGGATAAACCGCGCCTCGGCGGCCTCGTGCCCATAGAGAAACGGGTTCTCCCGCGGGGCGGGAATATCGAGCTGTTTGTCTTTCGCCATGCGCTTTTATGCGCCTGAAACCAGGGCAAGAGCAAGGTTAAATCGCGTATTAACCACCTTGATAATCGCGCGGTGCACGTCCTGCTCCGCGGCGGATGCATCCACGGTGCGGATGCGCTCGGGATGCGCTTTCGCAAGCGCATAAAAGCCCGCACGTAGCTGTTCGTGATAAGCAATATCCATCCCCTCAAAGCGTGACTCCACAACGTTTCCACGCTTATCCGTGCGGGCGAGGCCAACGCTTGGCGGCAGGTCGAGCAGCAAGGTTAAATCCGGTGCGAGGTTACCAAACAGCATGGCATAAAGCTGGTCGAGCCATGCTGTGCCCACGCCTTTAGCGATCCCCTGATAGACATAGGTCGAGTCGTAAAAACGGTCGCACAACACCCACTGGCCGTGGGCCAGAGCAGGACGTATTTTTGTCTCGATATGGTCGTAACGCGCAGTCATGAACAGCAACGATTCGGTCGTCGGATGCCAACGATCCACCGCGCCACTCACTACCAGCCCACGAATCGCTTCACCCCCAGCAGAACCGCCCGGCTCGCGCGTAACACAGGTCGCAACGCCCGCATTGGCGAACGCCTGCGCGAGCAACTTGATTTGTGTCGATTTTCCTGCCCCCTCACCACCTTCCAGCGTGATGAATTTGGGCGCGGCCATGGCTAGAGACCCACCGTCCGCAGCAGGCGGCCAAAGAAGGAGAGTTTAGCCACCGGCGCAGCAGCGACGAGCGGGAACTCTTTCTTCGCGCCATCCGGCATGGTTACCGTCAGGGTTCCATAAGCCTGATCTGTCGTTAGCGGTGCGGCGATAGGCGAATTATGCGTCGCACTCACTTTCACCTTGTCGCGACCGACTTTTGGGAGGCTCATCACGATGTCGTTCTGCGCCACGAGATCGATCTCGTGCTCTTTCCCCATCCAGATTTTGGTGCTGGTGACTTTTTGCCCTGCTTTAAACAGCACCAAATTATCAAAATTATGAAAGCCCCAGCTGAGCAGTCGCTCCCCTTCTGCAGCACGGTCCGCCTCTGAATTCAGGCCGTTAATCACAAGCACCTGACGACGCCCCGTCGCTGGGTCTTTCGCCGAAAGGGTAATGCCATAGCCGGCCGCTTCCGTATGACCGGTCTTCAACCCATCCACCTGCATGCTGGTGCTGCCGAGCAGCAGATTACGGTTGAATTGGCGAATGCCGTGATAGGTAAACTCACGCTCGCTGAGATAGCGGTAATACTGTGGGAAGTCACGGATCAGCGCCGTCGCTAGCGTCGCTAGATCATGCGCCGTGGTCGTATGCTCCGCATTCGGCCAGCCGCTTGCATCCATAAAATGGCTATTGGTCATGCCAATGGTTTTGGCTACTTCGTTCATCTGAGTGGCGAAGGATTCTTCTGACCCCGCAAGGCCTTCCGCCACCACCATGCAGGCATCGTTACCCGACTGAATGGCGATGCCACGAATTAAATCCTCAAGCCCGATCTGCTGGCCAAGCGGCACAAACATTTTCGAGCCCTGCATGCGCCATGCTTTTTCACTCACCGTGAACTGGCTATCCATGCTCAATGTGCCTTGCTTCAGCTTGTCAAAAATCATGTAGAGCGTCATCATTTTCGTCATCGAGGACGGGTACATTTTCTCGTCCGCCGCTTTGCGGGCGAGCACGGTGCCGGTATCATAATCAAGCAGCATCATGTGACTGGCAGGGGTTTCGAGCGCCGAACCATCTGCCGTAGTTGCCGGCATCGCCGCTGCTTTGGTGCGCAGTGTGAGGTCGAGTCCAGATTCACTGCTGGTTTCCTCTGTTGCTGGAGCAGCAGGCGCCTGTGCGAACGCTGCAGATGACGATACGATAACAGTTGTTGCCAGCCAACCCGCGACAAGCCACGAAAAACGCTTCATTTCCTTACTCCCTTATTCTTGCGATATCCGTTTCGGTGTAATCCCCAAACCCGCCAGTTGATCCATCACTTTTGCAGATTCATTTGCATCCACATAGGGGCCCATACGCACCACATACATCAGCGGCGCATCGTCCCCCGCCTTCGATTCAATACGCACGGGGCCAAGCTTTGCCGCCTTAATGCGTAAGCGATCCGCGTTCGATTGTTGCAAAAACGCGCCAAGCTGCAGGAAATGCTTTCCCATTTCCTCACCCACCGTATCCGAAGAAGCCGTTGTGAACTCCTCTAGCACTGAAAAGGGCGAGCCTGTTTTTGGTTCCTCTGCCGAAGCTATCTCTACCCCCACAGGCTTAACATTTGGCGACGGCAAGTCACTCGCGATGACACTGTCTACCGCAGCATCAGTTGTTGTGGGGAGGGTTTTCCATTCTGGCGTTGATTCTGTTTTTGCATAGTGTTTTGATGACTGATTGAGCACTTCTTCCGCAAGGTCAATCGAGGTTGGATCGCGTCCTTCTACCAATAAATTTGCAAAACGCTCGGACTCCTCTTTCATGTATTCCACGCGCACCCTTGCTGTTCCTTTAGCAATCAAGCCGATTTCCTTGGCAGCAGCATAGCTGAGGTCAATAATGCGCCCTTTGGAGAAAGGGCCCCGGTCGTTCACGCGGACAATTGCTTCTTTACCCGTTTCAAGCATGGTGACTTTCACAATCGATGGCAGAGGAAGTGTTTTATGCGCAGCTGTCATAGCGTGCTTGTCGAATTCTTCACCGTTTGCAGTTTTTCCACCATGAAATCCAGGGCCGTACCACGAGGCCATCCCCTCTTCGGAATAATCCGGCTGATAGCGTGGCACATAGGTTTTACCGCCCACTCGGTAAGATTGCCCCAGTTTGGCGTAGGGTGTTTTTTTCTTGCCCGTTTTCGAAAAGCCAGGAACCCCGGCAGTTGATTCTTCATGGCCTGAATAGACAGGACGATCAGAGCCAGAACAGGCACTCAACGCCAGCGCCAGAAGCACAGCAATCACGTGTGATAGCTTCATTCTACTCTCCAATTGCATCCGCAAGTGTGCCCACCGCTGTCGCGAAATAACGCGAGCGGTTCCACTGCAAAATAGCTTTATAATTGCTGGTGACAACATACAGGCCCTCATGCGGCTTACCAGCATGGATGGCATAAAGCGGTGTGTTGTCGCTATTAATCGATCCATTCTCTTCCCAGCTTAAGCCGTGCTGTTTCCATTCTGCCGCTGTTTTTGCATGAGTGATGCTGGTACGATTGGCACCAAAATCCGCCGAGGCCTCAGCTTTAGCGCCCCAGCCACGGTCATTCTTCCAGCCAAGAGAGTGCAGGTAATTGGCAATCGAGGCGAGCGTATCTGGCGTTGAATTCCAGATGTCGCGATCACCATCCCCATCCCCATCTGCCGCATGGGCGAGATAGGTCGAAGGCATAAACTGGCAATTACCCATTGCTCCAGCCCATGATCCGGTGAGCTCGCTCGATGCCAGATTCTCTTTATCGAGAATTTTTAGTGCCGCAACCAGCTCCTTGGTAAACAGCTCTTTCCGCCGTCCCTCATAAGCCAGCGTTGCCAATGAGCGCACCACCGAAAAATCCCCCTGATAGGAACCATAGTCCGACTCAATGCCCCAGAGCGCAACAATATATTGCGGCTGCACACCATATTTCGCGCTGATTTTCTCGAGCATATCGCGGTGCTCTTCCATCATCGCACGACCAGTATTAATACGACGCTCACTAATTGTGTTGCTGAGATATTTGGTAAGAGTGATTTTATTTTCCGGCTGTTTTTGATCGAGCGCCACCACCCGCGCATTTTCCTCAAGGCCACTGAGCGCATCTCGGGCGACGGATGCAGAAACGCCAGCATTCACCGCCTGCGCCTCGATATCCACCAGCCAGTCTTCAAAACTCCGCGCATACGCGGTCGAAGCCAGAATAACGCTTCCCGCGAACGACAGCCATAATGAACGTAATTGCATCTTCACCTCTCAGGCTTCGTTATGGCGCGCAGTGATTTTTACAGCAAGTTTTTATCACTTTCGTGGATAGTTGTGTGTTTTTTATCGTCAAAGCAGAAACTAAATGCCACAGTTTCTATGAAACCAAGCTGCGAGCTAACCCGTGCTAACCCGTGACCGCGTCATCTCTTCAAACGCAAAAGCAAGCATTGCTGAGGTATTAAGCCGCCATAAATTCGGCAAGAATTTGGTGATCGTCTGCGATGATAACACTTGGCTGGTCGCCGGGCAGGCTATTCATCAACAGCTCGCAAATGATTACCACATCACCACACATTCACTTGGCCGAACACCACACGCAACCATTGCCCATACCGAGGCTTTGCGCACCATGGCAAGCCATGCTGATGGCCTTATCGCCGTTGGCTCCGGCACGATAAATGACATCACCAAATATGCTTCCACTCAACTTGAAAAGCCGTATATTTCTATTGCCACTGCCTCCTCAATGAACGGCTACACAAGTGCCACCGCTAGCCTGGAAGCGAATGGCTTTAAACGCTCCTACCCCGCAAAACCACCCGTTGCTGTAATCGTTGACATCGACATCCTCACTGCCGCACCGAAGCGCCTTGCCCGAGCGGGGTTCGGCGATACACTCTGTCGCAGCACGGTAGAGGCGGATATGCTTCTCAGTCACCTTTTGCTGGGCTCTCCCTACCCGAAAGAAATTTTTAATACGCTGCGCAAACACGAATCGAATCTGATTGCACTGGCAACAAAATTACGTGACCAAGAACCCGCCGTCATCACCGCGTTGATGGAGGCACTGCTCGACACCGGCGATGCGATGGCGACCTTTGGCTCCAGCGCCATTGCGAGTCAGGGCGAACACATGATCGCCCACACGGTCGAAATGATTTATAGCAGTGAGGTGATGCATATCACCCATGGCGAAATCATCGCTGTGACCACCCTCACCTCCGGCTATCTCCAACAGAAAATGATGCTGAGTCACCCAAAAATCAAAACCGTTATCCGCCAGGAATCCACCTTCTTGCGCCTATTCGGCCAGAAACGTGCGCCCGCATTGATGGAAGCTTATCGCGGCAAAGTGCTTTCTACAGACCAAGTCAATGATATCAGCACGAAGCTGGAAACAGGGTGGGCCGACATCAAGCAGCAATTGAATGCGATTATCCTCTTACCGAAAACGGTGGAACGCGCCTTTATGGTTGCCACTGTTCCTACTAAGCCCAGCGATATCAAGCTCGACGACGAGCGCTACAAAACGGCCGCCAACAACGCCCATATGACGCGGGAGCGCTTTACGTTCCTCGACCTTGCGGCGATGAATGACAAAATGGTGGTTTAGCCACGCCCACGATAGGGCTCAACCGCCTGATCCGGCAACCAGAGATTCTTCGGTACTTCACCCGTCTGATAGAAAATATCGATCGGCATCCCGCCGCGCGGATACCAGTAGCCGCCCATGCGCAACCATGCTGGCTCGATCGTTTCAATGATTCGCTTGACCACCCGCAGCGTGCAATCTTCATGAAAGGCACCATGATTGCGGAAAGAATGCAGGAATAGCTTAAGCGACTTGCTCTCTACAATCCAGCGGCGCGGCACGTAATCAATCACGAAATGCGCGAAATCCGGCTGCCCAGTTTTGGGGCAGAGCGAAGTGAACTCAGGCGCAGTGAACCGAATCAGATAATCCACGTTCGGATGCGGATTCTCCACCCGCTCGAGGACTGCGTCATCCGGCGATTGTGGCAGGGGCGTTTGTTCGCCAAGTTGCTTTAGGTTTTCGGTGCTCATGCACGGGTGGTAGCGCCTGAGCGCCTGAAGGTCAAGTTAATGCGTTTCCACCATGTCATTCTCAGCAAAGCCTTTGCGGCGCAGCGCGCAGCTGTCGCACTGGCCGCAGGGCTTGCCTTCCGGCGAGGGGTCATAGCAGGAAATGGTCATGGCGTAATCCACACCAAGCCGCAGCCCTTCGCGAATAATTTCGGCCTTGCTCATGGCAATAATCGGTGTGTGGATGGTGATATGCTGCTTGGCCTCCACCCCATAGGCCGTAGCTAGATTCGCCGTGCGTTCAAACGCCTCGATGAATTCGGGGCGGCAATCCGGATAGCCGGAATAATCGAGCGCGTTGACACCAATGAAGATATCATACGCCCCCAGCACCTCTGCCCAAGCCAGCGCAAAGCTGAGGAAAATCGTGTTGCGTGCGGGCACATAGGTAATGGGAATGCCGTGGGAAATTTCGTCGTCGGTACGATCCTTCGGCACTGAAATATCCGCCGTGAGCGCCGACCCCCCAAATAACCGCAAATCAATATCCGCGATTTTATGCTCTTTTGCGCCCAGCGCCTCGGCCACTCTTTTAGCTGCGTTTAGCTCCACCACATGGCGCTGACCATAGCGAAAACTTAGCGCATAGACCTCATAGCCCGCCGCTTTGGCGATAGCGAGGGTGGTAGCAGAATCCAGCCCTCCGGAAAGAAGAAGTACGGCTTTTTTCGTCATGCAATCCCCAGTAGCTTATGCGTTTGCAGCGAGAGGCGATAGCCGTGCGCCATCGCCAGTTCAAGCGCCAAGGCCTGATTCGCCGCGTTCTTGGCAGCATCCCCCTCATCCATCGGCTGCACATAAACGGGGATGTTGTGTGTGGCTTGCCCCACCTCGCCCACCGCGCGATAGTCCGGATGCGTGGCAGAAATAATGAACTTCAGCGCATTCACGCGCGCCAGCAAATCCGGTCGCAAGAGGTGATAACTGCCGCCGCTGACCTTCGGCGAGCAGACGATATCGACCTCGGATGGTAAATCACGCCACAGCGTGCCGTTGGTTTCAATCTGCACACGCAAACCCTGCGCAAGTAGCGCCTCGCATAACGGGCGGATATTCTGGCGGAAAGGCTCACCACCTGTAATCACCACCAGCCGATGGCTATTTCCTGCCAGCGTTTCAATTTTACCAAGTATCTCCTGCAAATGCATGTCATGAAATGACTCGAACTCCGTATCGCAGAAATCGCAGGCGAGGTTGCAGCCACCAAGGCGCACAAATACGGACGGATGCCCCGCAAATGGCCCCTCCCCTTGCAGCGTCGCAAACATCGACACCACCTTGAGGCCTGAGCCATCGCCTTGTTCGGGCGGGCGGATGGGATTGTTACCAAACATAGCGACTTTCTTGAAAGCAGAATGAATCGGCAGTAGGTTAGCGGAAAATCGAACTGGCAAGCAACCGATATGAAATATCTCCTTACCCTCTTTGTTGCGCTGACGGCTCATGCCGCCTTGGCACTGCCGGTGATTCCTACTACCGTAACCACAAAGAACCGCACTGTGCCGCTGAAGCTGGAGCTCGCCATTACCCCCGAAACCCGTGCCCGCGGGCTGATGGAGCGCAACAGCCTCGCCCCGAATGACGGCATGTTGTTTGTCTTTCCGAAAGAGGAACGCCTTGCTTTCTGGATGAAAAATACCCCACTATCCCTCGATATGCTCTTTATTGGTGCTGACGGAACCATTGTCGATATCACACCAAAAACCACACCGCTTTCCGAGGTGCCAATACACAGCAGCGCACCCGCTATTTCCGTTATCGAACTCGCTGGTGGCGAAGCCCGTACCAAAGGCATCGCCGCAGGCGATAAAGTCACCTACACTCTCCCCGCAGGTGCCCATGTGCAGTAACCTCACACGCACACTCTTTCTTGGCCTAGCGCTGATGTGGGCAAGCATAGCGGACGCGCAGTCGCTACTGTTCGAGCGCGAGAATATTCGCATCACCGCCACCACAAAAGAATCCACGCATCCATCGCTAACCTTTAATGCCGAAATTCGTTCGGAAGAAGCGCTGCGGCTTGAATATATTCACACACTTAATAATCTCAACGACGATGGCGCGGTGATAATCGCCTTTACATCCCCAACTATCGTCAGCCTTCCAGCGCTGAAAGTGCCGACCCCTGTCGATACGCTCTTCGTCGATGCGAATGGTATGGTGCTCCAGATCCTTCCCAACACTGTGCTGGCCGATTTAACGCAGGAGATTGCCGCAAAAAAACCGATCAAAGCCTTTTTGTTTTTGAAAGCCGGCGCGGTAAAAACATGGGGCATCAAACCGCGCGATTTGGTGACAGGAAGCCCGTTTAACCCTGCGCCGCCGGTAATGGAATAGCCTCAATCACCACGAACGCCTGCGCGTGTGGATATTCATCCACCAAACTAAGATGAACGATAGCGTCGTGCCCGCTGGGTGTTGCATATTGCAAGGCACGCAGTGCCCCACCATGAAGCGCCAGCGTGGGTTTGCCGCTGGGCAGATTCACTACTTCGATATCACGCCAATAAATACCACCGCCTGCACCGACCCCGGTGCCGAGTGCTTTGCCAAACGCCTCCTTCGCCGCGAAACGCTTGGCGTAGGTGGAAGCTGTGTTGTTGCGCTTACCGCCCCCCGCGCGGCGCTGTGCCTTGGCTTGCTCACCCGCGGTGAATACGCGATTTTCAAACGCCGCGCCAAAACGTGCGAGGCTGCGTTCGATGCGCGTAATGTCGCAAATATCGCTACCGATGCCGAGAATCATGCCATCGCCTCGTCCATCAGCGAGCGCATTTTTTGAATCGCCGTAGGCAGGCCAATAAATACCGCTTCACCAATCAAAAAATGGCCGACATTGAGCTCATGCAGCTCAGGAATCGCAGCGATAGCCGCCACGTTTTCAAAGGTCAGCCCATGCCCGGCATGCACCTCGATCCCGAGCGATTCACCCAGCGTTGCCGCGGCCTTGATGCGTTTGAGCTCCAGCGCACGCGCGACGGCAGGCAGCTCGGCATAATGCCCGGTATGCAGCTCGATGATGTCCGCACCCACGCGCGCCGCGGCTTCGACCTGCTTCGCGTCCGAATCAATGAACAGCGACACCCGAATCCCCGCTGCCTTGAGTGGCGCGATGTAAGCGGCCAGAGCCGCCTCCTGCCCTGCCACATCCAGCCCGCCTTCGGTCGTGCGCTCCTCGCGCTTTTCTGGCACCAGGCACACGGCGTTGGGGGAAATAGTCAACGCTATCCCTTGCATTTCCTCGGTCGCCGCCATCTCAAAATTGAGCGGCAGCGCGACTTCCTTACGAATGCGGGCAAGGTCTGCATCGCGAATATGGCGGCGATCTTCGCGCAGATGCGCGGTGATGCCATCTGCCCCCGCCTCGCGCGCCAGCTGCGCCGCGGCCACTGGGCATGGATGCACCCCGCCACGCGCGTTACGCAGCGTCGCCACATGGTCGATATTAACGCCAAGACGAAGGGGATGGGCAGGTTTCATCCCGCGCTTTTACACCGAGACGCGCGGCAAACCAATCAAAAACTAGGAGAAAATCGAGGGCTCTGCCGATGCTGCCTGCTGCTTTTGCGCAGCCACGTGCTGCGCATGCTTGCCGCCGAAAAGCGAGCGGAGGAGATATGCCCCTGCCACAGCACCAATAATCGTCGCGCCCGCAATCGACGCCAGTTTTTCATCCGGCATGTGCTTCAGGCTCCAACCAAGCGGCGATGCCTTGCGCAGAATTTTACTTTGAACACCGATATCCGCTTCCACCGTTTTCAGAGTAGATTTTGCGGCCTGTGATGCGTCAAACGCCCCGCCGAACCAGGATTCATGGATACTCGTCAAACTATCTTTTGGCACGGTATAGATAGAACCAACTTCTGCGCAATCAGCTAATTTAGGATGTTTCTCGACATTTTTGATCAAAAAACTCCCGCGCGTTAGCTTCCCCGACGCCGCATCTACTTCAATTTGGCGCATACCGCATTCTTCTGCAGTTTCCTTCGTAAAATTGGCTAATCCATTTTCATTCAACGCCACGCTGATGTCATAGATACCGTTGGATTGATTCTTGAATTGAACTTTAGAAAGAGATTCCGGCTTGCCGAGATACTCGACGCCCTTCATCGCTCCATTGGCTTTTGTGACCGCTTTTGCGTATGCATCGCTTTTGGCAAATTTCTCAATATAGTCCGCTTCAACTTCCTTATAACGCGCGCTGTTTTGAATCCCAGCCACCTCTTTTTTGAGCATTTTGGATTTTGCATTCACTGCGTCATGCACAGAAGCGCCAACCTCAGCAGACTGTGCCTCGACCACATGAAGCGGCGAGGATTCATCTAAAACATCCACGACAAAATTATTGGCAGCCTGATTATACGCAATCCCGCCCGCAATAAGCCCACCTGCGCCTGCGCCCACGGCAGTTGCGATGTGTTTTGTGCTGTTCGTTTCGTCGCTCATACCCGGTTATCCGAAATTGGGGTTACAGCGATGGCCCTTGCTGCATAGCAGCTTCCTGCTGCGCAACGCGATCAGCATGACGATGACGCCGTACTGCAATGGCCGCAATGCCACCTACCGCAAGCGTGCCAAGCGCCACTTTGCTACTTGTCGACAGGCCGGAAAATGCTTTGAGAACGCTCCGTGAAGCCAGCCCACCCCGTCTTGATATTCTGCTTCTGCAGTTGGAGTGCATCATTGAGATGGCTGCCGACCGTAGGCTTAGTAACCGGTGCTCTTGGATCAATACGAAGGACTGTACTCATGGAAGTCTCCTACCTACCGCGCAACAGCCACTTCTTGATCATTGCGCTCATTAAGGACCGCTTGCTGCTTCTCGTTATTGTTTTTCTTTCCGGTAGAGGCGATATAAATACCCGTGAGTGCCGCGACCGTGCCGATGATACTACCCCAGCGAGCACCACCAACTGATTTCTCAATCTTAGCGATCTCTTCCATTGTAGCACCGGATGAACGCGCTTTTTCAATCCGCTTTGCGATCAGTTCGGGGCTTCTAAAGTAGAGACCTTTAACGGTTGGAATGATACCGCCACCCTTCTTCTCGCCCGCTCCGCCCGCTTTGCCAAGGTCGGCCAGAACGGTGTTCATGCCTTTTACTTCCCCGAGGGTTTTCAGACCGTCAGTGCCGAGCTTGCTCTTGAGCGCCGCATCCATGTGAGGTTTAAACTCAGCATGTTCGGTAATATATTTTGTGGTTTCCGCCACTTTATTCTCGAGCGCTTTGGCTGCCTTGTTTTTGCCAAAACGGCCCGCAGTCTCCAGCTGAGTATGGAGCGCTTGCGCTTCACCAGCCAATCGCTCGATGGCTGTGTTATGAGTGGCAATCTCGGTTTCGATGCCGCTTGTAAACGTATCGAACTTAATGGATGTAGCAGTGCTGGTATATGCTTTAGGAGGGTTTTCCAATGCTACCTTTACGTCAGCCTCGACTACGTGTTTCAAATCCGGAGTACTAAGGAGAAGCTTGCGTACTTCCGCTTCGGTAGCAGTGCCTTTTTCAGCCATCTCGGCCAGTTTCTCGCCGCCTTCGCGCAGCTTTTTTGCGCTAGCGCCTAGAGCTGCCTGATCGATAATAGCAACTTCTTTTCCGTCTACTTTTATTTTCTGGTTCAATTTCTTAAAGTTATCTACATCAAGAATGTTCTGCGCATCCGGGGTTTTCGCTAGGATCACCCGCAGTTCTTTCAGTTCGGCTTCGTTCGCCACCCGGTCCAGCGGCAAAGCTGTAATTTTTGCTTCGAGCGCTTCGGTCGCTTCCGCAATTTTTGCGACAGCCTCAAATTCGGGCTTAGCCTTATGCGCATCAATAACACCTCTTACCAGCATGGCTTGCGATTCATCGGTCGCTTTGACGGAAACAAAGTTTTTCGCGGCGGCAGCGGCCTCCTTCTCTACTTTCTTCAGTACGGCCGTATCCGTCACTTCAACCGTGTCCAGCAACACCTTGCCATCATGAGTGAGGCCATAGGTCTTGCCATCCACACCGAGTTGCAGGATGTCGTCTTCTACTTTGGAAAAATCGAATACACTGGTCATAAAAGTCTCCTTAAAAAATGCGTTATGATCCCTTTATAACCTATCTTGATGCCGAGAAGTGTGAAGGTTTTGTGACAATTGCACTAAGCGGGGGCTTTTGGCGCACAAAAATACCAATAACAATCTGTTATTTAAAAAATAAAGAAGAAAATGGTGAAAAATGAAAAAAGCGGCTGCTACACCCGCTCGACGGACTGAACGACGTCTTTTGCCCTCAGGGAGGTGATAATTCCGGCGAGGTGGCGGGCGTTTTTTACCTCCACATCAATCAGCAGCTCGAAGAAGTCGCTGCTGCGGTTGGTGATTTTGAGGTTGCTGATGTTCCCCATGTCCTTCGCAATCACGTTGGCCACGCTTGCCAGCGCCGCCGTTTCGTGGCTGACGCTCATTTTCAGGCGGCCGACGAACATTTCGTCCTGCCCACTTCCCTCCCACGAAACATCGATCCATTTCTCCGGCGAATCCGCGAAGTTTTCCAGCGTGTCACAATCCATGGTGTGGATGGTGATGCCCTTGCCGGTGGCCACAATGCCCACGATTTTATCACCCGGAATGGGGTGGCAGCAGCCCGCATAGTGGATCGCCATGCCGGGGATGAGCCCCTTGATCGGCATCGGCACGTTCTTTTTGGCTTTCTTTTTGAAGTTCGAGAGGTCGAACGGGTTTTTGACGCCAGCAGATTCGGACTTGCGGGTGTGGAACACCGCGTCATAGACCTGATTGCGGTTAATCATCCCCTCACCCACCTCGGCGTATAGGTCTTCCGCCGTCGGCTTCTTCAGCACCGCGAGCGCAGGTTCCAGCATTTTATCTGTAATGTCGTGGCCTTCCTGCTTGAAGGTTTTGGTGAGGATCGCCTTGCCGAGCGCGATATATTCGTCGCGCTGCTGGTCGCGGATGTAGCGGCGGATCTCGGACTTCGCCTTGCCGGTGACTACAAACCGTTCCCAGCTGGGGCTTGGCGTTTGGGTTTTGGCGGTGATGATATCCACCTGATCACCGTTTTTAATGATATGCTTGAGCGGCACGATGCGGCCATTGACCTTCGCCCCCACGCAGGTGAAGCCCACGCCGGAATGCACCGCGAACGCGAAATCCACAGGTGTTGAGCCGCGCGGCAGGGCGATGATGTCGCCCTTCGGGGTGAAGCAGAACACCTGATCGTGATACATTTCGAGCTTGGTGTTCTCGAGGAATTCCTCCGCCCCGTCGGACTGCTCCATAATCTCGAGCAGTTCACGCACCCATCGATATTGCTTGCCCTCGGTATTGGCTTTGTCTTCGCCCTGCTTATAGCCCCAATGCGCCGCCACCCCATATTCGGCCACCTCATGCATCTCGCGGGTGCGGATCTGCACCTCGATACGCTGCTGTTGCGGG
>JBIIEL010000057.1:0-5044 GCA_044237845.1 Rickettsiales bacterium
ATGGCGAGTAGTGGCTCACAGTTGTCCTGCTCGCGGTCGTTCAGCGCGTTTGGCAACGATGGGCGCGCACGGCGAATGGGGTCTGCATCATCCAGTGCAAACCTCGCCAGCTTGGCGGCCAGCTCCCCAAACACTGATGGGTCCGCATGGCGCAACCGCTCGACCGTTTCATGGGGTAGCTTGCGCCGGAGCCGCAACATGATGGCTCTATCCATGATAGTGTCTGCTAATGAACCGATGCCAGAAATAGCCTTCGCTCCCCAAGTGGAGAAGCGCGTTGGTTGATGCGCCTCACCAACATTGCGGATGGTGTAAGCAGACGAACGTGTGTGCCCTGAATTGATTACGCCTCGCAGTTCCTCGTTCTCCTTGAAGAAAGTGTCCGCCTCATCAATCAGCAATGTTGGGGCGTACGCCTCGATGACACGGAATGTCGCTGAGGGTGAAATGTTAGAAGCAACGATTGGCTTGCACGACAAGCGACCTAGCACATCCAGTAGCTGCGACTTGCCGCAGCGCTTCTCGGGCGCGGTAATTACGGCCAACGGAGCTACCTGAACATAGTCGATGACCCATGTGAACGCACACCACAGTGCTGCGGCTATAGCGGTTTCCTCATCACACACAATGAAGCGCCGGATGGTGAGAAGAATTTCATCGAGCAACTCTGCCAAATCGACCGGGTGTGGCCACGGCTCAACAATGGAGAACAAGTCGTCCATTGCCTTGCTTTGCTTGCGCGCCGCGCCAACCTCTTTGTCCAGTGTGCCAACACGCACCCCTATGCGCTTCGCCTCGGTCTCCCGAACTTTGTCGTATTCCAGAGCTGGCAAGCTTGCCAGCCGCTGCATTTCGCTTGCTGCATCGATATGCGGCAGCAGTGGTGACGACACTTCATGGATTGGCAAGGAAAGCAAATCGGCCAGTGATACCTCAGGGTGGCCGTCTAGCCAGTCCACACAATCCTCACTTTCAGCAAGACCAATGGCATCTGCGGCAATGCGCGTCGCCCCACACTTCAAGGCGCTAAGACACGCACTCACCTTCTCTGCGTACATGAAACCGCTGGCATCATTGTCAGGCCAGATAGTTACAGCACGCCCTGCCAGCGGCAACCAATCTGCTTTGTCAGCACTGCTGGCGCTTCCGCTGGTGGTGGCGACATGCTCCGCTTGCACACCCGCCTTCTCAAAGCAGGCATTCAGCGTATCTGCACATTTCTCGCCTTCGACGACCCAGACATGCGCTGCCGTGTGTTGTGTTAGCAGATGAAGCGCATAAAGGGGCTTGTAGCTCCCATCCTTGATGGATTCCGGTTCTCCCACCATAAACGCCCCACTTGCTGTGCGGTGAACTGGCCTGATTTGCTTACCTTCGGTTGGGTGCTCCAGTCGCACGCGCCAATAAACCTCTTCTCCCGTTGCTGAAGTGTAGGAGTGGATGTGTGCGACGTGGTATCCCATGCCAAACGCTTTATCCAATGGGGAGATGCGTTTAATATCCTCGGGGCTAAGCGTCATGACGCACCCCCAATGCTTGAAGTGCGGCACCAAAGCTCTCGCTCGTGACTGCACGATAGAGGGCAATCACATCACCTCCCTTTGCGCCGCAAGTGAAGCAGCGAAAGTGGCCATCACGCACATCCACCATAAGGCTCGGATTGCGTTCTGCGCCGTTCTTATGGAACGGACAAAAACATTCCAATCGCTGGCCAGAACGGCGATAGCGCACACCCAGTAAATCAAGGGTTGCTATGGGTGATAGCAGCATGGATTTGTCCAGCTTTCCTTGATATTTCTTGCGTGACGTGCTAGGGTGCTGGTGTTCGTTTTGGGGAGCCGCGGTGTCGCAAGCATTCCCGGTGGTTTCGTTTTCGGGGCTACGCATCCTCGCCTCCCTTTTTCAGGTCGCGAAGCGAAGGCGGCAAAGCAAAAGTTTTGTAGGGGGTAAGCCCAGCCTTCCACGATTCGACATCCTCGCGACGAAAGAGGGTACGCCGACCGACTTTCACAGCAGTCAGTTTCTCTTCCTTCATCATTGCGTAGACGTGCGTTCTACCCAGCCCAGTGGCCTTGCAGAACTCCGTTACGCTGAGTAGTTCTTTGGTATCCATTTTAGTACTCCTTGTTGGTTAAAATGCGCCAACATGCGTTGGCACCCATAGGAATACGCAGAGACTGCCAGAGCAAACTATCCTAACATTCACACCATGTTTCTCGGGACACTCTCATCAGCGCAGCAATTCGAGGTAATCATAATAAATATCGCGAATACGCTTCTCGCTCAGATTAACTTTAATGGGCTGTTTCTGGTAAAGGCCTATCGCCTCATCAACACTAATGCCCATTTTTATGATTATGGAAGAGACCTGCTGCGCGATTTGCAAATTGCGCATCCAGTCATCCGTCCTTCCTCGCTCGCGAGTGTACCCAAACGCAGAAGAAATTGCTCTCTGGCGGCGCTGAAGGAGTTTCTTTTCTGCGTCCGCAGGTGAAAGCTTAGATTCTGTGACTAGTTTTATGCTGTCACGAGTAATCGCATCATGTTTTTTTCTGAGTTCGGAAACCGATTTTTTTAGTTTGCGAAGAAATAGATTCGGCGGCATTTTGCCTGCTTCCAAGCAATTAATTGCCTTCTCCAGTACGGCCATACTGGTATAGGCATGAGCTTCACCTTCATCCACGAGACAAGTCACATGTTTCAGCTTCTCAGATTCGCAATCCATAAGCCCCCCCCTACGCCGATTTCGTGAAATTAGCCGCGATAACTTCGCCGCGCGCCGTTGCTTCGTCCACATAGTCCGCCCAATCCTGCATCATCTGGCGGCGCTGGGTTAGGAACTGGGTACGGTCATAGGCCGAGCCCAAGCTCCCCTTTGGCTCATGCGCCAACTGCTTCTCGATGACATCCTCAGGGTATTCGAGCCGCTCGCGGATAGCTGTTCGTGCCAGCGCGCGGAAGCCATGAGCCGTATGCTGACCACGGAAGCCTAGTTTCTTGACCGCGTTGACTAACGTGCACTCGCTAATGGGCTTTAGCCATGAGTTCTGGCCGGGAAAGACCCACTCCGATTTCAGCATGGCAACTTGGTCGCGTTGTTCTCGTAAAATTGCCAACGCTTGACGCGAGAGAGGCACGATGTGGTCGCGGCGCATTTTCATGCGCTCTGCGGGAATGGTCCATGTGGCAGCTTCGAAATCAATGTCAGCCCAGCGTGCGAAGCGTATTTCGCCGGGACGCACAAAGGTCAGCATTAGCAATCGAAGAGCGTTTCGCGTCTGCAACTGCAATCGAGCGTCGTTGCAGTTGATGGCCTTCACCAGCTTCGGCAACTCGTCGGGAGAGATTGCTGCGAAGTGCCCCGGCTTTCGTGGCGCAAGTGCCTTCTCCAAGCCCAATACAGGATTGTGATTGCAACGCCCGAGGAGTGAGCCATAGGTGAATACACTCGCCGCGATTTGCCGCGCACGCTTGGTGACATCAAACGCCCCACGCTTCTCGACCTTGCGAAGGGTATCGAGGACATCCTGTGGGGTAATGGTGCTGAGTGGACGATACCCCAAGTCCGGCAATAAGCAGCGATCTAGTCGGCTCTTGACGATGTCACTATAGCCCTGCGTCCATTTGCCTTTGTTTACCTCGTACCACTCAAGCGCGGTGGCCTTGAAGGTATTTTGTGCATGACGCACGGCTGAGCGTTTCGTCTCACGCTTGGCCTCGCTGGGGTCGATTCCCTGTTGAAGCAGCTTCTTGGCTTGGTTTCTAGCCTCGCGAGCCTCTACCAATGTTGTCAGCGGATACGCGCCAAAGGAGAGCGTCTTGGCCTTCCCGTGGCATTGATACTTCATTTGCCAGAGTTTGGAGCCGTTTGGTTTGATGAGAAGGTAGAGCCCTGCACTATCCGACACTTTGTACGGTTTGGCTGCAGGCTTGGCGTTGCGGAACGTAGCGTCCGGCTTGATAGCGGATTTCATTCGATACCCCTAGTGGTAAAGGGATACCCCTACGGATACCCCTTAGTTGAACGGATGTTGATGTACACAGATGAATATAAGCAAACTAAAAATGGTATTTTTTGCTAAGATTTAAGCCTGAGTCATCATCCTCCTGAACAATGGGGTACTTGTAAAAACTAGGTTTTGGTGGCTCGGGGGTGATTTGAACACCCGACCAAGGGATTATGATTCCCGATTTGAATAAATAACCACAGCAAGAGGGAGCAATTAATAACAGATAATACAGTAATTTATTACGACACCTATTGTTGCTCGCTGTTAGCGATTATGACCATTTATTGCTATCAAGTGTCCCGCCAGTGTCCCACCGCACGGTATGCGCGCTGGTGGCATTGGTGCTCTGGTGCAACCGACCCGCGCTGATTGAAGTTTTCCCTCGAATTCTCACCACTAAAGCGCACTCATACCCCCAGCCCCCTTGTTTCAGCGCAGAGGGGGGGGTTAAATAATGACGTATACACCCGCTCGGGCAGCGCGGCGTTTTTTGAAATCGCCAGAATGATGCAGGTAACCTAATGATGGCCGTGGCGAGCAAACACGCATAATATATGGGGTTTTTTGGGGCACTCTACCGTTTGTATAAATAAATAGGGCATACTTATCATTGGCACAGATGCTCAGTAGTAATCCAGCCCGTTTCCAGATGTTCGCCTCTCTACAAAACCCAGCGCCCGATCTCGCTAGTACGGGTTAGCCCCACTATCTAAAAAAGTTAGTTCAGGGCAAGCCGCTTGGCGAGCTCTGGGGCGATCGTCAGCATATAGGTATTTTTTCTGTCGTACTGGATACTGACTTCCTCCAGATGATCGGCTTCACCTTTTTTCTTCCTGTCGTTGCTGGAATTGGTTGAAGAAGGTGAAGAAGAACCGGCAGCGCCTGTGGTGGTGCCGGCGTTAGTGCCGCCCGCGACAGTAATCACCGGTATCTGCGATAATATTTGTACGCTTGTCGGAATCGCCACGCTTTGCTGCGATGCGGGGTTGATGGTGAACGTTCCGCCATTATAGCTGCCGATGGTGTAATTGCCG
>JBIIEL010000008.1:0-63556 GCA_044237845.1 Rickettsiales bacterium
GGCTTTACGGGTTTACCGTTATATTTACGAAGTTCGGTAACCTTACCACGTAGCTCTGGGTTGTTCTTACTGCTCATGACGTCCTCTTTCCGCGCGTTTCGCACGCAATTCATTTGATAGGCGCGGCAATATAATGTAATGCTTGCGGAGTGCAAGCCCTTTTACAGTAAAATTGAGACCCCATGGCATCGCGTACGAAATTTGCATTTTTTTTCAAACCGTTGGTAATGGTTGCGGCAAGCGCTGGCGTGGCGCTGGCATCGCCTGTGGCCCCGGTGGGCGAGGCATTGCCGAAGCCTGTCACGGCCAACAGGCTTGAAAAACCGGCGGAGAAAGTGGAAGCGATCCGCACCGGCGTGGCGGGAAAATTTCTCTCTGGCCGCTTCGCGCGGCAGAATCAGGATGTAAAAAAAGCGGCGGAATTTATCAATGGCTCGCTGGCGGAGGACCCCCATAACCGCGGCCTTCAGCAAGACGCGCTGCGCCTCAACCTGCTCGCCGGGAATGTGGATGTGGCAACGGATCTGGCCAAAACCCTTGCCGCCGCAAAAGAGAATGACCCGCTCATCGCCTCGCTGCTGATGCTCGAAGCCGTGAAAGCGGGGGATTATGCGAAGGCGAAAAAGCACATTTCCGCTGCACCGGAAGTGGGGCTGTTCGGCCTCATTCGGCCGGTGATGCTGGAATGGATCGCCCTCGGCGCGAAAGAGTCAAGAACCGCCGTGAACCTGCAGGCGGCGATCGATAAATCCGGCTTCTTCGCGCCGTTCATCACCTACCATAGCGCGCTTATGAACGATTTGCTCGGCCAGAGCGCGCTGGCAGAGACGGGCTATCAAAAATCCACGGCGGATGCGGCGACCGCGCCCTATCGCGTGGTGGAGGCATTCGCGAATTTTTATGCGCGGGGAGGCAAGCCGGAGCAGGCTCAGCGCGTGTTCGACGCCTATGCCAAGGCTAATCCCAGCTCGACCCTGCTGCCGGGGAAACTCGCTGCAAGCGGCACGAAGCCGCTGGTGCCAGATGCGCGCGCCGGGCTAGCGGAAGTGTTTTTCACTACTGCGAGCCTTCTCTTTGGCGACGAAGCTGCGCAGGACACGTTTCTTTATTTGCGGATTGCGCTGGAGCTGCGCCCCAACCTCGCGCCCGGGCAGTTGATGCTCGCGAATCTCTACGAGCAGGTGCAGGATTACCCTGAAGCCATCGCGATTTATGATAGTATTGAGCCGGGCAGTGTGTTCTATCGCCGCGCACAGGTGCGCAAAGCACTCAACCTCGAAGCGCTTGATGAAAAAACCAAAGCGGTAGAAGTGCTCGATCATGTGGCCAAGCAGTATGCGGACGATGCAACGGCGCTGATTACCAAAGGCGATTTGCTCCGCGACAGCGAGGACTATACGGCGGCAGTTGCGGCCTATAGTGCGGCGATTACACGCAGCGAACCGCTCAAAGCGGCAGACTGGCCACTGCTTTACGCGCGCGGCATCAGCAGCGAACGCGCAGGCGATTGGAACGCCGCCGAGGCCGATTTTACGCGCGCACTCACCTTGGCGCCCAATCAGCCGGACGTGCTGAACTATCTCGGCTATAGCTGGCTGGTGATGGGCAAGAATATCGCCAAGGCGCGCGAATATCTCGACATCGCACTGGCCGCACGGCCGGAGGATGCACATATTATCGACTCGGTGGGATGGGCGCATTATCTCTCTGGCGATTTTGCGGGCGCGGTGCAAATGTTCGAGCGCGCGATTCAAATGATGCCAGATGACGCTACGGTGAACGACCATCTCGGCGATAGCTATTGGCGCGTGGGACGGCAGACCGAAGCGCGCTATCAGTGGGAGCGTGCACTGACTTTCGGGCCCGATAAAGAAGCCGAACAGACCCTGCGTGCGAAGCTTGAAAAAGGCCTTCCCGTATTCACGTCGCCGGTGACACAGGCAGTGAACGCCCAGCCTGCAAACATAGCCGACCACGCGGCCCCTAAACGGCATGTGCGTTAATCATGCTGCGGGAACAGGCTCCGGCAAAGCTCAATCTCACGCTGCATATTCTTGGTAAACGCGCGGACGGCTATCATGAAGTGGAATCGCTCGTGGCCTTTGCAGCGGTGGGTGATGTCCTCACTGCAGAGGCAGCGGATGAGGTGACGCTCACGCTCGACGGCGTGTTCGCTGAAGCCGCAGGTGGTGGTGAGGGCAATCTTGTTATCCGCGCCGCGCGGTTGTTCCAGCAGAAAACCGGCTGCACGAAAGGTGCGGCGATGCACCTGACAAAACATATCCCCGTCGGCGCGGGGCTTGGTGGGGGCTCGGCAGATGCGGCAGCCACACTGCGTGTGCTGAACCGTTTATGGGGGCTTGATGTGCCCATCGCGCAGCTTGGGGCATGGGCACCAGAACTGGGGGCAGATGTGGCGATGTGTATCGCTTCGCGCCCCGTGATGGCACGTGGTGTTGGGGAGCAGCTTTCGGCGCTTAAAAACACACTGCCGCCGCTGCATGCCGTACTCGTCCATCCGCGCACAGCACTACTGACGAAGGATGTGTATGCGGCGTTTAGGCTCACACCCGCGATGCCATCGACGGGCGATGGCGATACCGCAGATCACACTGTGGAATGGATGCAATACCTTGCTGCCGGACGCAATGACCTAGAGTCCGCAGCAAGCGAGGTGTCTAACGAGGTGGGGCAGGTGCGTACGGCGTTGCAGAAGGCAGAGCCCACGCCTCTGTTGGTGCGTATGAGTGGTAGTGGTGCCTGTTGCTATGGGCTCTATGAAACGGCAGCAGATGCAGCTAAATCCGCCGCCGCAATAACACAGGCGCACCCGCACTGGTGGGTGGTTTCTACAAAACTCAGCACATAAAAAAAGAGCCCCATTACGGGGCTCTTCTCATGTGCCGTGGGAAATCTTACTCAGCTTTTCCGCTCAGTTTCTGTTCAATTTCTTCGGTGCTGAGTGCGTGCGGCACCAGCTCGTCGCCAATAACCAAGGTTGGGGTGCCCTGAATATGTAGCTTCTCGCCAAGGTCGCGGTTGGCTTTGAGTGCTTCTTCCACGGCAGGGTTTGCCATTTCGGCTTTGACTTTCTCGACATCGAGACCAATCGCTTTTACGAAGCCGAAGGCTTCTTTCTCACCCAAACGGCCTTCGCTCGTCATCATCTTTTCGTGGAAGGCGAGGTATTTATCCGGTGCGATATGCGATACGGCGAGGCCGATTTTAGAATTGGTTTCCGACACAGGCCCGAAGATAGGATATTCGCGGAACAGCACGCGGATAGATGGGTCTTTTTTCATCGCGTCTGAGAGCATTTTGAACTGCATTTTACAGGCCGGGCAGTTGTAGTCGAAGAACTCGACCACGATTTTGTCACCCTCCGCAGCACCGGCGGGCGCAGCGGTTTTAGCATCAAAAACGGCAGCTTTGAGAGCTGGATCCTTCAGCGCTTCGCCAGCGCTTTTGACTTTTTCCTCACGTTGTGATTCCTGAAATTTCTGTACGGAATCCATAATCAATTTTGGCTCGGCGCTGATGGTCTCGCGCACAATTTTTTTAATCGCCTCTTCGTTCATGCCGCCGCCGAAGCCGCCGATATTGCCCGCAATCACGGTGCTGCCTAGTGCCGTGCCTGCGAGTAATCCAACCAGTAATTGTGCGTATTTCATAGGTACTGCTCCATAAGGTAAACTGTTTCTGAGAACGTGCTATCAGGATTCGTAAGCAAAAACCAGCACCATGTAAATGCCCTAAAGAGCATTCTTCTTGCGTTGCTCTTTCGCTTCTCGTTCGAGGTCATCCAGCGCATAGGTGAGCGATGCATCCATATCCCCCGCCGCGCGCGCACGGGCTGCGTGCTTGAGCACAGTTTTCGCATCGCCGGCGAGGGCAGCCTCTTCGGCCAGCGCATGATAGGAATGCGCCTGTTTTCCCTGTTTGCTGTAGGCAATAGCAAATTGACGCCAGGTGCCTGCGTTGGTGTTGTCCATATCCCGTGCCCGCTCGAGCAGTAGCAGCGCATGCGGCAGTTCCGACGCTTTGTCGAGTGCGATGATGGTCTTCGCATAGTCGGTCAGAATCAGCGGTGAATCGGCTGCGAGTGCTGCTGCCTTGGCATAGGCTGCCATGGCTTCTTTCAGCTTGCCGTTCTCAAAAAGCATCTGCCCGCGCGTGTCCTGGAAATAGGCGTCCTTTGGATATTCTTTGGTGAGGCTGTCCATACCCTTCAGCGCGGCGGCGAGATTGCTGCGGCGAAACTCCGCAATCGCGCGTGCATAGCGCGCGGCCACCGAAGTGTCGGTCAACGGATAAAGCGCGAGTGTGGTCTGGTAAGGTTCGCGGAACGCCACCAGCTTGGCAATCATTCGCGCATGCATGGCGTTAAACTCTTCCGGCACCTGATCTGCTGGAATGGAGGATTCCGCGATATGGTTACGCATGGCGGTAATACGCTCGGTGGTGAGCGGGTGTGTGCTGAGAAAAAGATCGCGCTTGGTGCTACCGCTTTCCATGCGCCGCAGGGTTTCAAACATTTCAAGCGCACCAGTGGCTGAGATGTCGCTGGCATCGAGATAGGTGAGCGCCGCTTGGTCGGCCGCAGACTCAGCCGCGCGGATTTCACCGTTTAGCTGTCGCGTTGCCATATCCTGACTACCGACGATGATGCCCGCACCAGCATTGCCTGCGCCGCCTGCCACGGCGATTACACCGATCGCCGTACCAATGAGGCTACCGATGGTAGCGCGAGTTGATTTCTCGCCGAGCTGTGATAGATGCGCTCCCGCGATATGTCCCGTCTCGTGCGCGATGACGCCGATCAGCATGCCCGGTTTTTTTGCCACACGAATGAGGCCGGTATTGAGAAACAGGTTCAGCCCACCGGCAACGAAAGCGTTGATCTGCGGACTATCGACCACAAACAGTTTGACCGATTCAGGCGGGATGCCTGCTGCGTAAAAGATGGGGCGGCTATAGGCTGCGAGGGTGGCTTCAATCTCTGCATCGCGAATCAGCCCCGCCGTCGCCGTGAAGGGAACAGCGAGTGCAGCAGCCATCAGGCTTGCGGCGCGCAGAAAGCGGCAGTAAGAGAGGAAAATACGCATCAGCTTTCTATAACAGGATGGAAAACAGAACGAAAGATGCTTTCTCTAACGCAATTTGGTTGACCTGACGCCATCGCCGCCGGAAGCTTATCCCATGGCGAACCGGATCTCCTTATTTATCGTACAGGAAGTGCTGACCCGTGCGCTTTGTATTGCGTTTTTTGGCTCAGCCATGTGGCGCTTCGTGCAGGATTTTCTGGCGACGGGACGTCCGACCAGTCTGATTTTTGTGCTCTTTCTGCTCCTGGTGACCACGTTCTCTGCTTTTCGCTCGATGCCCAAAGAGGTCAGCAAGAATCCTGTGGAATGGCTGGTGGCAGTGCTTGGCACGTTGATGAGCGGTCTGATGACTCCTGCCGGAACAGATAGCCTACTGGTAGGCGAAATACTTCAGGCATTGGGGTTGCTGATTGTGGCGGCAGGGCTCGCCAGCCTCAACCGTAGTTTTGGCATTGTGCCGTCGAATCGTGGCATTAAAACGGGCGGGTTGTACCGCATCGTGCGGCACCCGCTTTATATGGGGTATCTGGTTTCCGATATCGGTTTGTTAATTAACCAGTGTAGCGGCTGGAATGCGCTGATTCTGGCATTGGCAGTGGCATTTTTTGTGCTGCGCATCCGTTTTGAAGAGGCGTTACTCAGTCACGACCCCGCCTATGTCGCCTATCAAGAGACGACACGTTTTCGGTTGATTCCCGGTTTGTGGTAGCCCGAAAGAAACCGTCACTCCTAGCAGGCATTTATGACAGTTTGATGACAATTGGTGGATTGTCATCAAACTGTCACATGAGAATGATACGTTGGGCGTGTGGGAGATTACCCGCAAAATAAAACAAAAAGACTAGATTTTGCAAACCAACGTAAAGGAGGCTTTATGCCTGAAGGTGATAAAGGCGGCAAACCCGCTTCGACGAATGTCCGTGGCAATGTCGGTGTTTCAACAGGTGGCTCGGAAACAGTTCAGGAAAAAAGAACCGTTCATAAAAAGACAGTTTTTGGACACGAGACTAGTAGCGATGAAACCGTTGTAACCGAAAGCGCTCGGCGCTCCGGTGGAGAGGTTCGCGTCGAGCTAAGAATTGAACCAGCAAAAAAAGAAGAACGTCCTGAGTTGCATCAGAAAGTAGGGCGGGCCATTCCCGGTTCTTCGCAACAGCACCATCATAAGCCATCGAATGGTAAGCTTCTACAAGAGTCGCATCGTAAGCCATCTGTACACCCAACTTCACCGTTGCCGCGAGATATGATTCTTATCGCCTCCGGCAAAGGTGTAGATGAAAAAGATGCGGACATGGGGGTAGATGCACGTGAGGATGCCGAACGCCTCTATCAGTCGATCAATGATTTGCGGAAAGTACTGGGTAAGAACGGCGTATTGCCAACTGCGGCCACGCTTTCGGTCAAAGGGTTTGATCAGGTGGATGCACTCAAGATTCTTATTCAGAAAGATTATCTAGGCCAACAGGAGTCATCGATTTCCGTGAGCTACACCGATCACCTCGGGAAGGCTTTCAGCGAGGGACTGGGCGAGGTAGAAATTACCCATGATAACCTGATAAAAGTGGCCGATGCGTATGACAAAGCGACGGCCGCCGTGAAAGAGATGGTGACCCATGTGAAGCCCGGACAAGCAATAAGTCAGGACGACATTAGTACATTGGTACGAAACACCATCAAAAAGGAACTGCGTGGTATCCCCATGCAGTAATAGGCCCGTTGGCAAGACGGAGGATGTACCTCCGCCACGTAGGGAAACGGCGCCGTTTTGGCGCCGTTTCTTTTGGGAGTTCAGTGGCTTCTCGGCTAGTTCTCGAGCACGCGGCTCCACCAGCCTTTGCGCTTGTTCTTGTCGTCACCGGCTTCCGAGACAATCGGTGAGGCGACGGCAGCCGGGTTCGTCTGCGCTTCGGAAAGCGGGATGACGAAGGCCGGTTTAGCAGGCTCCGCCTCGCGCGGGGCAGGGGCGGCATAGTTGCTGCTCTCGCTGCCATAAGCGGTGGCGGGTTGCTCGTCGCTCGCGCTGTTGTCGTTGCCGGGTACGCTATCGCTGTGGCTCGCATTCTCGTCACGCGGGCGACGCTCACCACGGTCACGACGGTTACGCCCACCACGACGGCCACGGCGACGGTTGCGGTCGCGCTGACCGGCCTCGCTGGTATCGACGGGAATGGGGTTGCCCTCAGCATCGAGCATGGGTTCTGCCGGAGCCATGTTCTCGGCACCCTCGGCGAGCGGTGCCGTGTCATACGGGCGACGCTCACCACGGTCGCGGTCACGACGGTTGCGGCCACCGCGTTCACGGCGTGGGCCACGGCCTTCGCCGCGCGGCTCACGCGGTGCGCGTTCACTGCGCTCTTCGTCCGATGGTTCGGCGCGGATGAGAATTTCGTCGTCGCCGTCCACCTGTAATTCTTCGAGGAACTCCGCATCGCCTTGTGTGTCAACGGTAACGGAGCCATCGAACGAAATGACATTGCCCTGTGACTCGCGCCCACCGCGTTTGCCGCGACGGCCACGCCCGCCACGCTGACGCGGCTGGTTGCTTGGCTCGTGCAGCACTTCACGCCCTTCGAGCGTGACTTTGACCAGACGATGGGTGCCGGTGGTCATCGCTGCATCCATAAGGATAACGACGCTGACATTATGCCGTTGCTCGAGCGATTGCAGCGCCGCGCGCTTCTCGTTCAGCAGGTAAAGTGCGGCTTCCGGATGAGTGGTGATGCGCAGTGTGGCGTATTCGCGGCTGGCGGCTTCTTTCTCCAGCGTACGGATGATTTGGATGCCCACTGTTTCGACCGAATGGATGTAGCCGGTGCCTTTGCAATGCGGACAGGCGACGCCCATCGCCTCGGAAATCGAGGGACGCAGGCGCTGACGCGAGAGTTCCATCAACCCGAACATGCTGATGCGCCCAACCTGGATTTTGGCGCGATCGGCCTTCAGCGCGTCTTTCATCGCACGTTCCACCGCTTTGCGGTTTTTGCCGTATCCCATGTCGATGAAATCGATGACAATCAGCCCCGCCAAGTCGCGCAGGCGTAGCTGGCGTGCCACTTCATACGCGGCTTCGAGGTTGGTTTTAATTGCCGTTTCCTCGACATTGCGCTCGGTGGTCGAGCGGCCGGAGTTGACGTCGATCGAGATTAACGCTTCGGTCGGGTGAATGACGAGATAGCCACCGGAAGGCAGGCGCACTTGCGGTTCCACCATCGCCGAGAGTTGTTCGTCTACCCCTGCGAAGGCAAAGAGCGGCATGGATTCGGTGTAGAGCTTGATGCGGCCGATATGGCTTGGCATCAGCATTTTCATGAAGTTCTTAGCTTCTTTATAGGCCTCTTCACCTTCGACAATCACTTCCTCGACATCACTCGTATACAAGTCGCGAAGCGACCGTTTGATGAGGTTGCCTTCCTCGTAAATGAGGGCAGGGGCGATGGAGGCGAGCGTGAGTGAACGCACCTCGTTCCATACACTGACGAGATACTCGTAGTCGCGGCGGATTTCAGCCTTGGTGCGGTCGATGCCCGCGGTGCGGATGATGACGCTCATGCCGCGATGGGTACGCATTTCGGCGGCAACTTCCTTCAGGCGTTTGCGGGTTTCACGGTCAGTGATCTTGCGGCTGATTCCACCGCCTTTGGGCGAGTTCGGCATCAGCACGGCAGCGCGGCCAGCCAGCGAAATGAAGGTGGTAAGCGACGCTCCTTTGTTTCCGCGCTCTTCTTTAATGACCTGCACCAGCACAATCTGGTTACGTTTAATAACTTCCTGAATGCGGTAACGGCGATGCAGCGCACGATCGCGCCCGCCACGGCCACCACGGGATTCTTCGCCGTCTTCGCTGGCGTTCTCGCTATCGCCAGCGTCCTGACCGTCGGCCATCTCGGCGGTAGTGTCGGTATCGGTCGCGGCGTCTTCCGGCAGAGGGTCGCTGTATGCGGCGAAGCTTTGTGCGTTGAGGGGCACCACGTCGGAATGGAGCGCCACATCTGCAGCAAAGGTTTCCGGCATCTCGATCGCCGGCACCATCGGAAGCGATGCCAGCACAGCAGAGTCGGCTTCACTGGCTTCGGTGGAAGCCACCAGTGCTTCGCTGTTCAGCGGTTCTTCTGGTGTGTCTTGCCTGTTGCGTGAGATTTCCTCTTCGCTCTCCGCGCCGAAATCATCGTCGTCGCCATCCGCGTCGAAGCCGGCATCGCGGTTGCGTCCACGTGCCTCGCGCGCGGCCTGCTCACGTTCGAATGCGGCTTCCTCAGCGGCTTCCTCAGCCTCGGCCTCGGCGATTTGTTCTTCAAGCAGTTTTTGCTTATCCGTCTGCGGCAGCTGGTAATAGTCCGGGTGAATCTCGGAGAAGGGAAGGAAACCCTGTTTGCCACCACCATATTCCACGAAGGCAGCTTGGAGCGACGGCTCTACCCGCGTGATTTTCGCGAGGTAGATGTTACCCTTAATCTGGGATTTGGAACTGGTGACGAAGTCGTAGTCGTAGACCTGGTCGTTGTTGAGGAGCACCACTCGGGTTTCGTCCGTGTGTGCCGCATCAATCAGCATGCGTTTTGTCATAGTAGTCTCCTGTCGGCGACAGAAGCACGGGCGCATGAAGAAGCAAAAACAGGCCGCCACGGGGGCAGCGCCGCAGGCGTTTAGCCTAGCAGCACTCTCTGGGATAGGGGCGAAGCATTCCGCGCCACCTGTAATGAAGAGTTCATCATCCGCCCGATACCACGCCCGCGCGGGTTCGCGCTGCGTAGACGGTCTGGCGTAATGTTTTTGTTTAAATTCATGAGCTTGCGCGCTGGCGCCTTGTTGCT
This sequence comes from Rickettsiales bacterium, assembly GCA_044237845.1. Taxonomy (GTDB): domain Bacteria; phylum Pseudomonadota; class Alphaproteobacteria; order Rickettsiales; family UBA3002; genus QFOX01. The sequence continues at coordinate 9,917 of JBIIEL010000008.1, forward strand.
AATAGCGTTAATCTTACCCTGCTGCGCTCCCCGACTTCATGTCCCACATGGTCGGGCCGCAACCGAATTTCGTTTCGTGCCTTCACTATATGTGGATGGTGGGGCGATATCAAGTTGAAAAATTTAATTTGGTCACTAAGGTGCCGGGCATGAAACAGATTTTTGGCGTTTTGGGGGCATTAACCCTTTTGATACAGGGGGCTTTCCCCCTCATGGCGCATGCCGAAGGGTCGTCTATTGCGGCACCGACCTTTGAAGCGGTTGATAGTAAAAGCGAAATCGTCACGTTCAAGGTGAGCGACCCGATTACCCCCCGCAAGACTTTCACCCTCAGCAACCCGGATCGGGTGGTGATTGACCTCCCCCGGTCGGAGGGCAGCGGCATGACCCTCTCCAAAAGCAGTAGCAAGATGGTGAAGTCGGTGCGCTTCGGGCAGTTCGATGCCACCACCTCGCGCATTGTGCTGGACGTCGCTGTACCGGTGACGATTGACGAGGTGACGCCCGGTTCGCCGCTTACGGTGAAGCTGACCGCGACCAAAGCACTGCCGACAGTGGCGGCGGCAGGAGATAAGCCCGTGCAGTCGCCGGAGGATATGAAACCGTTGATCGCCATTGATGCTGGGCATGGCGGGCAGGATCCCGGCGCACTCGGCATTCATGGCACGCACGAGAAAGACGTGACGCTCAATTTTGCGCGAGCGCTGGCCAAGGCACTCACGAATAGCGGGCGCTACCGGGTGAAGCTGGTGCGCGACGAAGATAAATTCATCATGCTGCATGACCGTGTAAACATCGCTCGCAAGGCGCAGGCAGATATCATGATTTCGTTGCACGCAGATTCGAACCCGCGGCCAGAAGCGCGGGGTATTTCCATCTATACGCTCTCGGCTACTGCATCGGATGCTGAAGCTGCCGCGCTCGCCGACCGCGAGAACAAGGTGGATGTGATTACTGGCATCAACCTCAACACCACAGATGCGGATGTGGCGAATATTCTCATCGACCTTACCCAGCGCGAGACCATGAATAAATCCACCACGTTGGCGGATGCGATGGTGGCGGCGCTGCACCCCAAAATCAACCGCCTGCCTTCGACCCATCGCTTTGCCGGGTTCCGCGTGCTTAAGGCGCCGGATATGCCCTCGGTGCTCATTGAGCTTGGCTTCCTCAGCAACGCGACGGACGAGCGTTTGCTGCTTTCGCCCGAATACCGCGACGTCGTCGTCGCCTCGGTGCTGAAAGGGATTGATAAGTATTATAAGGGGCAGTAGCACTCCTCCTTATGAATGATATCCCTCCACCTTCGCCGGAACCGATTCCGCCAGAGCCGCATCGCCCTGCGCCGCCGGTATTTCGCAGTGGCCGCGCTGCGCGCATCGTGCAGTGGGTAGTGGGCACGGCCTTTCTCGGGTTTATTTTTGCGGTGATAGGGGGGGCACTGGTGGTGCAATATTATAGCGCCAGCCTGCCCAGCACCGATCAGCTCGCTAATTACGACCCCAAAGTGGTGACGCGTCTTTACTCTGCTGATGGTAAGTTGATGGCCGAATATGCGAAGGAGAAACGCTTCTTCCTACCGCTCTCAGCTATTCCCAAACAGGTGCAGCAGGCATTTCTTTCTGCCGAGGATAAGAATTTCTACTCGCATCAGGGGGTGGATATGTGGGGCACTGCCCGCGCCATCCGCGAGAACGTGCTCAATGTCGGCAAGGGAAAGTCGCTGGTCGGCGGCTCGACGATTACGCAGCAGGTGGTCAAAAACTTTCTGCTGACGAACGAGAAATCGATCGAACGTAAAATCAAAGAGGCGATTCTCGCCTATCGCATCAGCAACAGCTACAGCAAAGAAAAAATCCTCGAGCTTTACCTCAACGAGATTTATCTCGGGCAGGGGACTTATGGCGTCGCGGCGGCGGCTATTACCTATTTCGGCAAATCACTCGACGAACTTTCGACCGAAGAAGCGGCGCTGCTTGCGGGCCTACCCAAGGCGCCCGCCGCTTTCGATCCTGCGAAAAACTATAAGCGCGCGCTTGAGCGGCGGAATTATGTTATCACGCGGATGAAAGAAGACGGGCATATCGATGCGAAGGAAGCCGCGCGGGCAACGGCGCTGCCGATTCTACTGCGTCCGCGCAGTCGTGACGAAATTGCGCGCGCCGATTTCTTTGCTGAGGAAGTGCGCCGTGCGCTCGCGGGTATGTATGGCAGCAACGTGCTTTATGAGGATGGGTTGTTTGTAAAAACAACCCTCAATCCGAAATTTCAGACTTATGCTGACCGCGCGCTTCGCCATGCGCTGATGATGTACGACCAGCGCCACGGCTATCGTGGGCATATCGCCAAGACGGATGTGACCGAAGAATGGCCGTCGACACTCGCGCGCATTGCGCAGGAGAAACAGGTGCCGCTGTTTGATGATCAGCAACTGGCCATCGTGCTGCGCGCCGCACCGAAAATTGAAATCGGCCTGATGGACGGTAATCGCGGCGTACTCTCGCCAGAGGGCATGCAATGGGCGCAGGCGAAATTCAGCGCGGGTGATGTGATTCTTGCCTCGCCGATGGCAGAAAAAGGGAGCTATAAACTGCTCCAGATTCCGCAGGTGAATGGCGCACTGGTGGTGATGGACCCGACCACTGGGCGCGTGCTCGCCATGTCAGGCGGCTATGCCTATACCGGTTCGGAATTCAACCGCGCCACGCAGGCCAAACGCCAACCTGGATCGGTGTTCAAACCGTTTGTGTATCTCACCGCGCTGGAGAATGGGTTTAGCCCAACCTCGGTGATTACGGATGGTCCCATCTCGTTGCCGCAGGGCCCTGGACTGCCGATGTGGACACCGAAGAACTACGAGGATAATTACCTCGGCCCCATCACCTTCCGCACCGCGCTTGAGCGTTCGCGAAACGCAGTAACGGTGCGCATCGCCTCGATGATTGGTATCAAACGGGTGAAGCGTGTTGCCAAGCGCTTCGGCATTTATGAGGATGACCTCGCGGAGAATTATTCGATGGTGCTTGGCGCGAAGGAAACCACGCTGATGAAGCTGGTGACGGGCTATAGCATGATTGCTAATGGCGGACGGCGTGTGGCACCGTGGTTGATCGAGCGGATTGATGACCGCAACGGCGCGACGATTTTCCGCCGCGACACGCGCGCGTGCGAGTCCTGCACCACACCACCAAGCGCGGTGGGCACGATTGCGGATATCCCCCAATCCATCACCGATGTGCCCCCTACCATTGCCGACGAACGCGAGCGCGTGCTCGACCCGCGCGTGGCATATCAGGTTACGTCCATTTTGCGTGGGGCGGTGGAGCGCGGCACTGGCACGGCGGCGAAAGTGCTAAAGCGCCCCATAGCCGGGAAAACAGGTACAACCAATGAATCGCGCGATACCTGGTTCATCGGCTACACGCCGGATGTGGTGGTTGGCACCTATATCGGGTTCGATACGCCGAAATCGCTCGGCGATAAGGAAACGGGCGGAAGGGTTGCGATTCAGGGCTTCATCAAGTTCATGGAGCAAGCGGCTAACGATATGCCTGTGCGTGATTTCCGTTCACCGCCCGGCATCCGTGAAGTGGCGATCAATCGCGGCACCGGCGCACCGATTTACGATGGCGAGGAAGATGACGGCGTGCCGAAATCCATCCTGCGTGAGTCATTCCTGACCGGTGGGCCTATTTTCAAGCCGTTCAACGAAATTCAGGAAGAGCTGAAAAATAAAGAAACCAAGCCCGTTCTGCATCACGCCGAGCCAGAGGAAGAAACACCTGTACCGGAAGCCGGGTTTACACCGCCGGAAGCAGGCGAATATGCACCGTATCAGCGCCCGGTTGACCCACAGGGATTTAACCCATCGGTGGGTGGCCCGGTATCTGGTACGGGTGGGTTGTATTAGAGAGAATTATGCGCGCAGAAATCATAGCATTAAAAGATCAGTTCGATTCCTCACACGCACTCCTTGCGAGGTGTCTTTGACTACGACCAGTTGGTGAAACAGTTGGTGGAACTGAACGCACGGGCGGAAGACCCGGAGCTGTGGAGCAATCAGGCAGAGGCACAGAAAATTCTGCGTGAGCGCACGCGGGTACAGAACCTCATCACCAGTTTTGACCGCATCACCGCGCGCTTCAAGGACGGGTTGGAACTGCACGAACTGGCCGAGGGTGAGGGCGACGCAGCCATGATGGCCGAAGCACAGGCGACGCTTGAGGCGCTCGTCAAAGAAATCGGCACGATGGAACTGGAAGCGCTGCTCTCTGGCGAGGCGGACGGCAATGACTGCTTCATCGAGATTCACCCGGGCGCGGGCGGCACGGAGAGCCAGGACTGGGCGTTCATGCTGTTTCGTATGTATCTGCGCTGGGGCGAACGGCGCGGATTTAAAACCGAAATCATCGACGAACAGGCGGGTGACGAGGCGGGGATTAAATCAGCGACGATTCGCTTGAGCGGCCACAACGCCTATGGCTGGGCGAAGACCGAATCCGGCGTGCATCGTCTTGTGCGTATCTCGCCATTTGACTCCAACGCGCGCCGCCACACCAGCTTCGCCAGCGCGTGGGTCTATCCGGTGATTGACGAGTCAATCAGCATCGACATCAACGAGAAAGACCTGAACATCGAAACAATGCGTTCCGGCGGTGCGGGCGGTCAACATGTGAACAAGACCGAATCCGCCGTGCGCATTACCCACGTGCCCTCCGGTATTGTGGTGAAATGTCAGGCCGGGCGCAGCCAGCATCAGAACCGCGCCGAGGCGTATAACATGCTGCGTGCGCGGCTCTATGAGCTGGAACTGCGCAAGCGCGGCGAAGCGGCGGATACCCTCAACGCGCAGAAGAGCGACAATAGCTGGGGCAACCAGATCCGTAGCTATGTGCTGCACCCCTATCAGATGGTAAAAGACCTGCGCACCAATGCCGAGACCAGCGACACGCAGGGCGTGCTCGACGGCGATCTCGATATGTTCGTCAGCGCCAGCCTCGCCGCGCGTGTGAAAGGCAGCGTGGAGAAGTAAGCGGTTGATGTTTCGTTGTGTGTTGCGGCGAATAATGGCTAAATCTTCACAAAACTGTCACAAACAAGGCCATTTGTTGGTGCTATAGTAGGAGTCATTTCACATTTAAGAGGAGACTTCGATGCTAGCCCATTTGAGAAACGAGATTGCATCCGTCGGTAAGGCCATTCTAACGTCGGGTGACCGTGGTACAGAGATTCTGAAGTTCATGGCTGCCAACAAAGCAACCGACACGGCACTTGTATTTGCAAGCAATCTTGCACAAGACCCATCCTATCTGCAGTTGGAGGCAGAAGGGAATCAAGAGACCATTCTGAACTATGTTACTAAAAAAGCTGGTTCGTATCAGCCTTCAGACGAGGAATTAGCATTAGTAGTGAATGCACTAAATGCTACTGCGCCCCAAAAGTCCCCCTCTGCGGTACGTTCTGTGCCATGCGGGTTCCAGCGGCAGTAACATTGCTATTTCGTGGCGGATTCGCTATACCCACCCCCATGAACAGCTTGGCATTTGATAAACCGGAGAAAGATACCCGCGTGGTGGTTGCCATGAGTGGTGGGGTCGATTCGTCCGTTGTCGCAGCGCTGTTGCATTCCCAAGGCTATGAGGTGATCGGCATCACGCTGCAGCTGTATGACCATGGCGCGATGGTGGGTAAGAAAGGCGCGTGCTGCGCCGGGCAGGATATTCATGATGCACGGCGTGTGGCCGATTCACTCGGCATTCCGCATTATGTGCTCAACTACGAAAGCAAATTCAAAGAATCGGTGATGGATGATTTTGTCGAGACCTATCTCGCCGGTGCGACGCCGATTCCCTGCGTGCGCTGTAACCAGAGCGTGAAGTTCAAAGACCTGCTCGCCACCGCGCGCGACCTCGGCGCGGATTGCATGGCAACCGGGCATTATGTGCAGCGCGTGGTGAATGCGGGTGGCCGTGCGGAGCTGCATCGCGGTGCCGACCCGGACAAAGACCAGAGTTATTTTCTGTTCGCGACGAAGCAGGAGCAGCTTGATTTCCTGCGCTTCCCCCTCGGCGGATTGCGCAAGGAAGAAACACGCGCGCTGGCGGAGAAATTTAACCTCGCCGTGGCGGAGAAGCCGGACAGTCAGGATATCTGCTTCGTGCCGACGGGCGGCTACGCCAAGGTGATTGAAAATCTTCGCCCGGGCGCGGCGGAGCCGGGAGAGATTGTGCATGTGGATGGGCGCGTGCTCGGTGCGCATACGGGCATTATTCACTACACCGTTGGTCAGCGCAAAGGCCTCGTCAGCGGGTCGAGTGAGCCGCTCTATGTGGTGAAGCTCGATGCCCCTACCCGCAGGGTGATTGTGGGCCCGCGTGAGGCGCTGCGGCGCACTGAGTTTACCATCAAGGAGCTGAACTGGCTGGATAGCGCTGGCGCTCGGGAGAATATCCGCGTGAAGGTACGCTCCGCACAGCCGCCAGTCGCGGCGGCGTTTCACCCGGCGGATGCTGCGCGCGCAACGATCGCGCTGGCGGATGCGTATGAGGGAATTGCGCCGGGGCAGGCCTGTGTGGTGTATGCCGGCGACCGCGTGCTGGGCGGTGGGTGGATTACAGGAGAATAATCCTAGTCGTCCTCATCTTTTATTTTACTGAACTCAGTTACTTCACTGCCCCATTCACTTTCTACTTTTTTCTGCACGTGATTGATCCGTGCTATTTGTGTTTGGTGGAAGCCTTTTATCATGGCTTCAGCAACTAACGGGCATATCTCGATCAGCAGCCAGCCAATGAGTGCAGAGCCATAGATGATGAACCAGTTATTGGCGTTGCCCATGACAGATTGTAAAACGGTGCTTGAGGGGCCTTGTTGCAGCATACGTTCAATATATGGCAGCATGCCGCAGAGGTTGGTGGCGAATATGGTACGGAATGTATAGCGTTCGACAGAGACGTCGATGTAGTAAGCAACAATGCTGGGTAGCAAGCCGATGATGACAAAGATGAAGCCCGTGCGGAGAAAGCTCATCATCAGTAGACTTACAACAATGAGCAGTATCTTGTTCTTTGCGCTCATCTTGCCGCGCTTTTTCTTCATGCTCTTTTTTAACTCGCGATCCGCGGAGGCAGCGAGCTCTTCTTCTTCCATTGTTACGGCATCAGACATCTTGATTCCTATATTCCGGAGAGATTGATGATGGCATTATACCCCATAACCACAAGCGCAGTGAAGCTGATCGCTACGGCGGCCTTTCCGCCTATTTTGCGCGCCTTATATTTCAATATGAGAGGGTTTTCGAGATATTCAATGCGCTTGAGATTGATGCCATGAAGCGCTACGGCATGGGCAAAGCCATTGGTGTCGCGCGTGGCAATGGTGCTATTGACGATGACAGCCAGAATGTCACGCAGTATGCCGCCGGAGGCTAGTTTTTTTAGTTGCAGTTTTTGACTTTTTCGAATGATGCGGTTGTGAATTTCATCAATCATTTTCTCAATGCGCATTCCGGACCACGCACACAATCCAACAAGCTTTAACTTCGGGTGTTTCATCTGTGCTTTTGCTAAAAGCCGAATCATAATCAGTTCTTGATTCTGAGCTAGTACGGGGATTCTGGTGAGATCATCCAGCCGGATGCGTTTTCCCATATCCATCTTGGAGGCGACGAACGCAGCGATATGGTTATCTACCAAGTTGGTATCTGGCGCGACGGTTCTGGCAATGGCATCCATCGTGCAGAGGAGATCTGCAACAGTGGTGACATGATACGGTTTGAGTAAGGGGGATTGGCAGCATAGGGATGGATTTAAATCGTAGAGCACGCGTTCAATGCCAAATCCAAGTGAATGATTATCCAATAACGCTTTTGAATTTTTTAGTCGCCATACAAGTTGGGACATTTCTGGGGTCTTATTCGTCTCAAGCTGATCGACCCAGTAGGCACAGATGTCGCTATAAATCATGCTGATCAGTTCGCGTCGCTCTGCGCCTTTATCGTTGATAAGTGCAGCAAACATTATTGGAATACCATCTGGTCGTGTAGAAACATGCTGCGTGCGAATGGGGCCAGTGGGATCAAGGATGGCAAAAATGCGCATCATCATTTCCCCTGCCTGCCGCTCATTATTGGTGGCGGTGACGCTTGTGCGAAGGGCCCGTTCAACACGTTCTGCCAGTTCGGGGCGGTGCAGGCTAGTCTCGCACCAACGATCCAGCTTCATAGAGCGGATCTCACGCACGGTTTCACGCCAGTTGCGATGTAAAAGATTAGCCAATAGGCGGCGGCTGAAAATATTCTGGCCGCCTAGCAAAAATGGACGTGCTGCATCCTTCGGTGGTGAAGGCGCAATCATATTGAAGCTCTTGCCGGAGACGAACTTGGCCAGATGACTTAGGCCCCAGCGTTCTGTGACACTGTCGTTCAGTACGCCTCGAAAGAAGTCCTGAAGTCCCTCCGGTAGGTCGCGGCCGGTGGTAAAGATCGTGTATGTGCCCTGACGTAGTACGCGTTCAATATATTCATTCTTCGGCAACGTTTTGATGCGCTCCAGCCCAAAAAGCGCCTCGTAGACAAGGATGCCAAGCGCATACATGTCTGTTTTCTCATTCGCTTCGCCGCGGCCAAGCGGGTCTGCCATAATGCGTTCCACGGGCTCATACAAATAATGCGCGAGCGTTCCAGCAGGGGCAGAGAAACATTCTCCCAACATCGACGATTCGCCGATGAAGAACGCACCCGCATGAATATTGCCGTGATGTACTTTGCGCTCTTGCAGCGCGAGTAGGGCGCGGCATGCAGGTTCCAGAACTAGGGGAATGATTTTACTCTCATGAATGCGTCCGCCAGTCGAAATAAGATCAGCAAGGGGGGCGCCTTGAGGGCGTTCATAGAAGATAACATAACGTGCTGCATTCAGGTGTGAACATCTGACTGTGCCTGCGGCCACCGCGGAGACCATATGGGGATTTATGAGCCCGGCGGTATCAGAGATTGCCTGGCTACGGTAAGGAAGCTCAGGGTCGCATACCATCGCATACATGTTGCGCTCAGGGTTGGTGAGGTCTTCCGCCTCAAAGGCTTGTGCATAGGTATGGCTGAAAAGATCCAGTGGGCGAGAAGGATCGATCCTATAATGCCCATCCAGCTCGTTCTCGACGGCGCCGCCGGGGATATAGCTCGGCTTATAGCCCGCCAGTAGCGCAGTCAGGCCAGTCTCGACATGCTCCTCAATGAGGGGAATGTCCACATCGTCGATCTTTGCCGCCTGTGCCATAAGTTCCTGTGTGAGGCCTGTTTTCTGTACTGTTGGGTAGTGTTCCCCATACTATAGGCAAACTTCGTGCCATTCTCAACCGCACAAAGGTTAATAAGTGTATATCAATCAATCGTTTTGTGGGCAGGCGAAGCGTGAGCGCCAAATTGTCATAAAAGCTTCACAAACAAGAGCATCAAAAAATGCTAAAGTGGGCTTAATAATAACAGCATAAAGGAATCACGTCATGTTTGAAGGTTTTGTAAATGCCTGTCGCAATGCAAACTTGGATTGCGCGAAATACGAGATGGAAACCAAAATTGAGGATCGCACGAACTGGATTTTGCCCGCCATTTGGCCGCGTGTGAAAAGTCTGGTGACCAAGGCGGTGATTAAACCCACCCATGCAATTTTCAGTCTGGTGGCTGGTTGTGAGGCAAAAGAACCCGCCCCCATGCCTGAGCTGCCGGAGGCGATCGCAAAAACTCCATTGGGGGATGATTTGAAGAAAGCGTACGAACAAAAATGCGATTCGGTGAAGGCTTCGGCGGAATCGACCCATGCGCTCATGAATCTCAATATCACAAAATACCGCGAGCAGCAGGCGGTTGAGCGTCACAATGCGGCGTTGAATAATGTTTCGCTGCCGGAAGATGCGCCTAGCCGCGCGGGTGCGGGCATTGCAGGTGGTGCAGCCCTAGGCAGCTTGATTGCCAATATTCCACCGGAAATCAAAAAAGCGGCAACGGATAGAATTGTCGCAGCGATCAGTTAAGCGCCTAAAAACGGATCGCGCACGAGGATGGTGTCTTCGCGGTCGGGGCTGGTGGAAAGCAGCGCGACCGGGCAGCCGATCAGTTCCTCGATACGGCGGATATATTTGATCGCTGTCGCCGGAAGTTGTGCCCAGCTGCGCGCACCACGGGTCGATTCGCTCCAGCCCTCGATGGTTTCATAGACCGGTTTCGCGCGCGCCTGCAGCTCCGTCGAGGCAGGCAGGTAGTCGTAGTTTTTGCCGTCGATCGTGTAGCCGGTGCAGATATTCAGCGTCTCGAACCCATCGAGCACGTCGAGCTTGGTGAGCGCAATGCCGGTGATGCCACCGACCGTGACAGCTTGTTTCACCAGCACCGCATCGAACCAGCCGCAGCGGCGTTTGCGGCCGGTGACGGTGCCGAACTCATGCCCGCGCGCGCCGATTTTTTCGCCCGTTGCATCCGTCAGCTCGCTGGGGAAGGGGCCGCTGCCCACGCGCGTGGTGTAGGCTTTGGTGATGCCGAGCACATAGCCGATCGTGCCCATGCCTGAGCCGGAACCGAGCGAAGCGGCGGCCGAAAGCGTGTTGCTCGACGTGACGAACGGATAGGTGCCGTAATCCACATCGAGCATGATGCCTTGCGCGCCCTCGAACAGGATGCGCTTGCCTTCGCGGCGGAACTGATCGAGCAGGCGCCAGACTGGGGTTGCGTGCGGCAGGATGCGCTTGGCAACCTCGCACAGATCGTTAAACAGCGTGTCGAGTGCGACCAGCTCGCTGCCCGAAGCGGCGAGGATGGGGTTGTGATGCGCGAGCATATCCGCGAGTTTGGTTTTGAGGGTGGCGGGGTCTGCCAAGTCGCACACGCGGATGGCGCGGCGGCCGACTTTGTCTTCATAGGCGGGGCCGATGCCGCGCCCGGTGGTGCCGATTTTGTTGGTGCCGCGCAGGGTTTCCGATGCCGCATCGAGCTTCTGGTGGATCGGCAGAATGAGGCAGGCGTTTTCCGCGATTTTTAGGGTGTCTGGCGTCACTTCCACGCCTTGTTTTTGCACCTTGTCGATTTCGCTTAGCAGCGCCCACGGGTCGATGACGACGCCGTTGCCGATGATGCTGGTTTTGCCCTTGCGCACCACGCCGGAGGGCAACAGGCTGAGTTTATAGGTCACGCCGTCGATCACCAACGTGTGCCCGGCATTATGGCCGCCCTGGAAGCGCACGATCACATCCGCGCGCTCGCTCAGCCAATCCACCACTTTGCCTTTACCCTCATCGCCCCATTGCGAGCCGACCACCACGACGCTTTTCATACTGCGCACCCATTCCTGAGTGTCATACCGGCGGATGCCGGTATCCGCGCCTTAAAAAAGAGTATTTCTTTAGGCGCAGACCCCGGCATGAAGCCGGGGTGACAGTTAATCATAAACCGCACGCTTTTTGGCAGAGTGGGGGAGAAAAACAAGTGTTTTCGGCGTTTATGTCGATTGCTTTCGACGCCGCTACACACTCCGTCATTGCGAGCGCTAGCGAAGCAATCCATCTTGGCCACAGGTAAGGAAGATGGATTGCCACGGCCTTTCAAGGAGGCCTCGCAATGACGGAGTGTGTGGAGAGGTTAGCGCACAAACCCGCGCTTTTTTTACCCCACCGCCCAATCTTTTTTCAAAAAAATGGTAAAAATCGTAAAATATTAACGAAAAATTAACCGGGGGGGGTATGATGACTTATGTGAGCCACTTTACGGAAATATACAGGAGCATTTTATGTCTAAGAATAAAGAAGACTCTTTTGATGTTAAGAAGAGAGGATCCTTATCCGATAATAGGGGAGAGCCGCCACATTTTGGAGAGTTCGCGCCTTTATTCGCAGACTCAGAGTCAAGATCTAACTTTGATGATGTTGCTTGGCACGGAGTGACCATTCCTTTGGTGCTGCCAAGTCTTCCAAAACTGAGTTTTGACATTGATCGGAAAAGTGACGAAAGAGCAGGAATCGGCGGAGAGTCAAAGACCAGAAATTACAAATTTAAGCTTCTAGATGAAAAAACCAAAAAAGAGCTATCATCTATCGAAGTTACTCTCCACAAAGAGCAAGGGGTTCAGGAACAGCGCGCGCAATACTCCAGTGCTGAGCTGTCGAATGACGGTTATGGCGACGGTGAAGAAGCTAAAGAACCGGAGATGGTGCCCTATAGTGTGAGCAATGCTAAAATCAGGTATCGAGGAACACAAGATGGCAAAGAAGTAGATATCTCTGTGAAATCTGAGAAAGTAGCGCTCGCTATTCGTGATATGATTGATTCTGGGGTATTCGATAAAAACAAGGTTACAGCAGAAGAGTGCACTGGTGTTCTTAAAGTTTGTGATTTGATAAAGCATGCGATTGAAGAGAATGGCTTTTTCGATAAAGCTCCGAATTTTAGCCCAGCAGAAGAAAATGCAATCGTGCTGGCGGCGAAGAAAGTGACAGACTCAACTCGCGGCAAGTGATTTCCGCGCGCTACTCCCCATATACGGTGACAAAGCCCTCGGCCTGCAGCCGTGCGGCGGTGGCGGCGGGGGTGCCGTAGGGGATGGATTTGAGCGGGCGGGCATCGCGGCTGCCGAGCTGGTCGAGCAGGTCGTTGATATAGAGCGTGAAGCCCGCTGCGTCCTCGCCCGCAGCGGTGCGGTAGCAGCCGCCACGCCCGACTTCGAGCTGCGCCGCGTTCCAATAGAGCGCATAGCCGATGCCACTGTAATAGCCATAACCCGCGAGGTCGAGCATGTCGATACTGAGGCGTGCGGGCACTTGCTGCGCAGCCAGCGCGGTGGTGAGGGCGCTGAGCTCGGTAACTGCTTTGGCCACCACCGGGTGAGCAATCGCCGCGAGGCGTGGCAGCACACTGGCTGCGGCACCGGAAGCATCCAGCACATCCGCCATTACCGTCGCGCCGAGGCTGCGCAGTTGTGCGCTGTCCTTTAGGCGCACGGCGTCATGAATCGCTGCGCGTGCGGCTTCAGGGAATTCGGCCAGCAGCGCACCCATCGCCGCCGGATAGGTGAGGTCGAGCGTGAGATCCGCCACGCCGACGCGGGTGAGGGCATGCACCGAAATCGCCAGCACTTCGGCGATGGCAGGGGTGGACATATCGCCAAAACGCTCGATGCCGACCTGCGTGTGTTGGCGGCGCGTCTCAAGCGCTTCCGGCGCGGCGCGGAGTGTATACCCCGCATAGCATAAGCGCAGTGGGCGCGGTGCAGTGCCGAGCGTGCCACCCGCAATGCGTGCGACCTGCCCGGTGATATCCGCCCGCAGCGCAAGCTGGCGCGTGTTCAGCGGGTCGGTCATGCGCAGTACATGATGCTCCGTCGCCGCGCCTTGGCCAGCGAGCAGGGTCTCCGCATATTCCGCGAGTGGCGGGATGACGGGCTGATAGCCGAACCCCTGAAAGCTACGCAGGAAATGGCCGATGAGGTCGAACTCTGCTGCGGCGAGCGGGGGCAGCACGTCCATCAGGCCGGAGGGGAGGAGGGTGTTGTTTGCGCTGTTCATGCTACCCGTTTAGCGTCAACGCAGTCGATTGGTCAACTACGCCGCGCGGAGCTGCGCAATCCAGCCCTCGACCTTCTCGTTCAGCAGGGCGATATGGCGGTGTAGCGTGGCGGCGTTGGTTTGCAGCTGCTTGATGGCGGCGCTGGTTTCCTCCGCGCCTTGTTCCACGCTGCCGACGACATCCGTCACTTCGCGGATGAGGCTGCCGGTGTTGGCGTGGGTGCGGGCGAGGGCGCTCGCGGCGCTGCGTTGTTTTTCAACCGCGCTGCTGACGGCGCTGGTTTTTTCGCCACTGGTTTGCAGCGTGGTGATGGCGCTGCGCATCGTGTCGAGCGTGTCGGTGCTGATGCCGCGCGCGTCGGCGAGCTGCTTGGCGATGGTCTCGGTCGTGGCGGTGGCCTCAGCCGCGAGGGTTTTGAGTTCGTTCGCCATGGTGGCCAGCCCCTCGCCAGATTCACCTGCGCGCGCCGCCTCGATGCTCGCGTTCATGGCGAGCAGATGCATCTGGTTGGCGAGGCTGGTGAGGAACGGTGTGACGTCGTTGAGATGTTCCGTCGTGCTCATGAGCGATTGCATCGCCTCCGACAGCGTGGTCAGCGGGATCGCTGGTTGTTTCGCGTGCTCCAGCTGAGTACCCATGGCTTCTGTCGCCGCAGTGAGTTCACTCATGGCGCTTTCAATCTGGCTGGTAGCCATTGCCGCATGCGACACCGTGCCGTTGATGAGGCCGGAGCGGCGTTTGGTTTCCTGCGCGAGGGGAAGCAGGCGCTCCATCTCGCGGCGGATTTCGGTAGCGGCGGTGACGACATCGCCGACGACGGATTGCATTTCAGGCGCGAGTGTTTCCGCCAGTGCTGCGCCGCGCTTGCTGGATTTTTTCTCAGGCTTTTTCTCAGCTTTCTCTACGGGCTGAATGTCGGGGCTGGGGACGAGTGCGCTCGTGATCACCCTGCTTTTTCGCGTGAGCAGGGGAGCCAGCAACAGCGAGAGTAGGAATACAGAGCCTACCAGAATCAGCCCTGTTTTGCGTAATGCGCGCTCGGTGTTGTTCAGGGCGAATAATTCTCCACTATTGGCGCGCACCAGCACCGTCCAGCCGAGGCCAGGGTAGTTACCATCGCCGCGGCTGTAGCTGTAGCCATCAATCAGTACGGGGTTTGTGCTGGAGCCAGCAGGCGTAACACCATCGTTTTTATGGGTGATGGCGGCCGCAACGGAGGCAACCCCAGCTTCCAGCATGTTGAGCTTGCCGATGACGGCATAATTGCGCTTATAACCACCTTCGACGAGTGGATCGAAATCAACCAACACCACGCCTTTGGTGTCGAGCAGTGTGATGGCCGTACGCGATAGGCCATTCATACGCAGCATGTCGTGGAAGGCAAAAATACGGTTCTCAATTACTGTGAAGGGTACGAAGTTGACCCAAATGCCGATGAGTTGCCCGGCATCGTTCGTAACGCGGGTGGAGAACGCGAGTGTGAGCCCGTCATCGCCGATGAGTGCAGCGAGGGTTTTGTCGTTGTAAGGCCCGATAATGGTGGTGCCGGTGAGGCCGTTTTGACCTTCGAGGAACTTGCCGTCCCGTGCATCAGTGAACCAGAGCGCTTCGGCAAAATTCTGCTCGTATATTGATTGTGTATCGATTTCTTCGCCGGTGCTGGAGCGGTTGTTGGTGGCAAGCACGCTTCCATCCATCGCGACCAGCATCGAGAGGGTATAGCCGCTGCCATTGCTCACGTAGTAGTTCATGGAGGCCACTAGTGGATTTTTCTCTCTCGGCTTATGCCAATTGACAGGGGTGTAAGCTGCACGATTCTGCGCGAAGCTTTGCACATCGGTGTAGCGTTGGCGCAGTTCGTGATCGATCATGCGGTTGAGAGTGATGGCGGTTTCCTTGAGACGATTGTTGGCTGAAGCCTCGGCGGCCATGCGATGCGAGAGGCTCGCCTGATACATGGTGATGCAGCTGATGCCTGCGATTAGTGTGAGCAGAAGAACAACAGAGACGCGTTTTGACATGCGGAGTACCCAGCCAGTGAATCGTGGAGGCACCTATTACAACGAAAACGCCGAAAAGCAAACCACTCTCTAGCGCACCAGAAATAATGTTGGGTTAGCGCCGGCCACTTTTTCCTTCTCATCCTCTTTTTGTGAGGTGTCTTTTTTGGGGGGGAGGGTATACGGCACCGCTTCCAGCCATGCAGGAGGTGCGTCGCCTCGTTGTAAGCCTTGCAGCACACTTTCTTCTTTGATCTTTGCATCCGGGCAAATCAGCAGGGCTTTGATATTGCGGATGGCGAGATATTTGCGGAGTGCAGTAGCGTTGGTAACATCGCGGGCCTCCCAGACATAGCGGAGACCCTCGCCTTCGCGATGGTAGTTGGAGGCAACGATATGGTGGGGAGTAAAAAACAACATATCTCCACCGAGATTGGTTGGCAGAAGAAAGTTTAGAGGCATCGTGCCCACCAGATCATTCAGCTTCCCGCTTTGAATCAACTGCTTCGCAGTGCGCTCGCATGCAGAGACTTTTTTCGATTGTACGGTGTGATTATCGGGCACCACCAAAACACATAGCAGTGGCAGTCCGAGTATGGCGATTAAGATCGGCAAACGCCGTATTGCCTGTGCATCGGGTGTACGATCCGCAAGCCAGAGCGCTGGCCAGTGTTTGGCAACCAATGGATGTTCCGGCGACATCAACGCCGCGAGGAATGGCGCCAGTGTTGCTGCCACCAAAGGATAGAGATAATACGAGAAACGCTGCTGATATAAATACAGCGGCAGTACGGCGAGGAGAAAATATCCGAGTTGTAGACAATGATGCCGGGTGATTATGGGGGAGGGGTGTTGTCGGGCAAGCGCCAGCATAGTAAGTGCGGCGAGCGGTGAAATCAGCACCGCAATGCAGTAGTAGAGAGAGGCGTTGAATAGAGGCTGGACCTCAGTAATTTGGGGTAGGAATGTGGTGAGGATAAACGGATCGACCTCTGCCATAGGGCCGCGTAGCATCAGGGGATAGCAGTAGTGCATGAGCAGGAACGCATAGAGGAAGCCGCCGCTCGCAAGCAACAGGCGCATTTTTACTGTGCGTGGATTGATGGCGTAAAGCGGCCATATAATCGCGGCAACGAGGGAGAGTATCACCACATAGACAATCGACAGCGAATCATAAACGGGAGTAAGCCATTCAGTTGATGGCTGCTCAATCATCAGCGCAAGGGTGCTGCTCATGGCAATGGTGGTGGCAAGTAGGGGCAGCGGTTTTGCACTCGCTGACGCGCCTGTGAGCCACATCAGCCCATACCAGCCGAACACCACAGCAATCAGCACCAACGCTTCCGGGCTGACCCAGAGCATCAGCGATAGCAACAACCCGCTTGCGAGCGTTTCCCTCTTGCTTGGAGTTGGTTTGATAATGCCGATCAGTGCCCAAACAAACAGCGTTGCGAGCATAGCGTGGTGATCGGCATTGCCCGTGCCGAAATAGTTTTTCATGACAATCGAAAGGCAGACCAGAACCCCCGCCATGGGCAACGCAGAAGGAAGTGGGCAGAGTGTGTGCACGAGGCGGTAGATTCCAGCGAGCAGCAATCCCATCCAGAAAATCGGTAGGATAAGCGCGGTGTTTATTAAGCGCGCTGAGAGATCGATACTGTGTGGCTGCAGTTGTGTGAAGAAGGCAATCACCATGTCGAGTGGCCGAGTCCATGGACTAACGGTGGTGCCAAACGGTGCATCGCTGTGGGTAATCGCGTGGCTGTACCAATCACCACCCGATAGCCAGTCACGCACCAGCGTGAGACGCATCCATGTATCTGGGTCACCAGGACCAATAGTTGTTCCATATTCCAGCGGCAGTGAGAACCATGCGCGCACAGCATTAATCACCATTGGCAATAGGACAAGAATTGTTGTGAGCCAGGTGAGTGGCATGCGTTTGAGACGCTCAATCATGACGCGGGTTCTCCGATGAAAATGCAAATCTTCGGTTCATGACGTAATTAAAAAACAGCGCCACTGTGGTGCCAATGACAAGCGCGCCGAAGCGGTTCATCCACGCGGAATCATATGTAAGTAGTTCGAGCGCGCCAACAAACAGGAGGTAATTGATAGATACACCAAGCAGGTTGGTTGTGATAAATGTAAGCCATGTTCTAAAACCGCTGCGGTCGTGATTGCGATAGGTCACGCGCCCATGGAGCACATACATCGCCTGCATGGCGACCGTGATAGAGAGCACGCGCGCAATATGTATCTCTACGCCGTGATACACAAGCAGCTCCATGATTCCGTAATCGGTCAGAAACCCAATGCTGCCCACGCAGCAAAAGCGGAAAAATTCATACAGGCGGTCAAGTTTCTGGTTCATTATGTGAGCTAAGCGCCTTGTGGCACAGATGGCAAGCGACATGCGTCTATTTGAGGAGTTATGCTGCCACTTGCGCTTGCGGTGAGGCTGCGCCATAACAATCCGATGTTCACTCCACCACCCACTGATTGTACACTCTGTCCTCGCCTTGTTGCATTTCGCGCAGCGAATGCAGCGGCGCATCCCACGTTTTACAATGGCGCAGTGCCTTCTTTCGGGACACTCGATGCTGAGATACTGGTCGTTGGACTCGCGCCGGGGCTTAAGGGGGCGAATGCCACAGGCAGGCCGTTCACCGGGGATTATGCGGGCGTGGTGCTCTATGAAGCGCTCGCTAAGCATGGGTTCGCGACAGGTAGCTATGGCGCACGCGCGGATGATGGGTTTACACTGAAAAACGTGCGCATCACCAACGCGGTGCGCTGTGTGCCTCCCGCCAATAAGCCGACGCCGGAAGAAGAAAGAACCTGCAATCAATTTCTGGTGCGCGAGCTTGCTGCGATGCCTAACCTGAAGCTGATTCTCTCGTTGGGTTCCACCTCGCACCACGCAGTGTTGCGCACGCTGAAGCTGAAGGTGAAAGATTTTCCGTTCGGCCACGGCAGCGAGTATCATCTCTCTAGCCCTGTGTGGTCGGGTGCGCTGCTATCGAGCTACCATACCTCGCGCTATAATGTGCAGACGGGACGGCTGAACCAGGCGATGTTTGATGCCATTGTCGCGCGAGCGTCCGATACTCTGTCACGAGGATAAGCTTAGAATTCATAGAAAAATCTGTGTTTATTCTCTTTTAGCAACTCGCAAGGCGGATTTCTCTCGTGCCTTAAATCTGACGAAACTAACTAACGCCGTGGGGGTACAGCTAAATAGCGCAGATGGCGTGTCTCACGGTAGGCGCGCGCCACACTATCCAGAACCATTCCAGCCACAAAGGTGAGCGCCGAAATTAGTGCGAGACCAGTGCATAAAATCGCCGTAGGTTGACGGTTGACGAGCCCTGTTGCGCGCCATTCTGCGATCACCGGAATCGCAAGAAACAGACTGGCGGAAGCAAAGGCCAGCGCTACACACGAGAAAAATGCGAGTGGCCGCGATTCCTTGAAGAGCCTGAGAATCGTGAGCAAAATTCGCCAGCCATCGCGGTAGGTGCGTAGCTTGCTGGTGGAGCCGGCGGGTCGTGCGCCGTAATGCATCGGGATCTCGATCACCGGAATGCGTTGTTCAAGAATGAAAATGCTCATCTCAGTTTCGATATCAAAACGTTCGCTATGCGCCGGAAAGGATTTTGCAAAGCGTCGTGAGAATGCGCGGTAGCCGGAGAAAATATCTTTGAGGCCGCGTCCAAAAATACGCCAAACAATGAAGTTAAAAAGCTTGTTGCCGAAAATATGCCCTGCCGGGAATGCGCTGCGTGTGCCATCACGCGTGGCGATGACCGTATCCACCTCACCAGAAAGAATGGGCATAACCAATTCACGCGCGCGGGAGGCATCGTAGGTGGTATCGCCGTCCGCCATGACATACACATCCGCGTCGATATCGGCGAACATGCGACGCACCACATTGCCCTTGCCCTGAAGGGGCACGCGCGTCACCAGTGCACCTGCGTCGCGCGCGATTTCTGCGGTGCCATCGCTTGAGTTATTGTCGAACACGTAGATGGCGGCCTCCGGCAGGGCGCGTTTGAAATCGGCCACCACCTGCGCGATGGTTACTGCTTCATTATAGCAGGGCAGAAGTACAGCAATGGAAGGAGCAGTTTGCATGTGCTGAAGATGGGTGCTTCCGCGCCGCTTGGCAAGCACTAAAATGCCCTGCGGATGATGTCCATCAGCCCGGGAGAATAGCCGCCAAGGCCGCAGCTAGGCGTGGCATTCGGTTTGAGCTTGCACCATGCGCCGCCGCCTTGTTCGCACGCCGTGCCGCTGATGGTTTGCTGAACGGTGTGGACTTTCAGCACCTCGTTAAAATGGCGGCAACGCACGCCGCTATTGTTAGCAAAGCTGTCGTTCGCGCGCAGCGAGCCGTTGATGTTCCCGGCGCTCCACGTGTGCACTTTGCCATCGGCAAGGTTGCTCATCGCCCAGTAATAGTTGCTGCTATAGGCTATGCGCTCTTCCGGCGTCATCGTGGCATAAAGATCGGTGGCGAAGCTGCTGTCGCCGTCTTCGGTTTTCTGCACGGGTTGAATGATGGGGATGGCGCCACGGGATGACGCTTGTGGTGTGGCAGGTGTGAGCTGCGGCAGGTTGGGCTTGCTGTCTTTCACCGCGAGGTAAATGAGCACCGCAATCACCACCACCGACAGCACATAGAGATTGCGGGTGAGCAGTTTGAGGATGATTTTTACCGGAAACAGCACCAGCGAGAGCAGCCCGCCAAACAAGCGGAATGGGAGGAAGACCAGTGCCAGCGCAAGGCCGATGAGGCTGAAGATGATACCGAAGAACATACGCCAAGGTTAGCAAGCTTTGCGGCGGGTGGGTAGCGCTATTTACACTTGCAAAAACCCGACGCGTTTCATGGTCTCGGCCATGATGGGCGCGGCGACGGCGCGGGCTTTTTCGGCGCCCTCACGCAAAATGCTGTCGAGCATGGCGGTGTCGTCCATCAGCTCGCGCATGCGGGCGGTGATGGGGGCGAGTTTTGCCACAGCGAGTTCCGCCAGTTGTGCTTTGAACTGCCCGGTTTTGAGGGTTGAGAATTGTTCGGCGACTTGCTGCGCTGTGCTGCCCTCCAGCGCGGCGTAGATGGTGAGGAGGTTGGCGACGGATGGGCGGTTTGCCTCGTCGAACGTCAGCGACGGTTCCGAATCCGTCTGCGCTTTTTTGATTTTGTTGGCGATGGCGTCCGCATCGTCCGTCAGGGTGATGCGCGAATAATCCGACGGGTCGGACTTGCTCATTTTCTTGGTGCCGTCGGTGAGGCTCATAATGCGCGCGGCGGTGGGCAGGATAATGGGTTCGGGCAGCGGGAAAAATTCCTCCCCCACCGCGCGGTTGAAGGCGCCTGCGATGTCGCGCGCGAGTTCGAGATGTTGTTTCTGATCCGCGCCAACGGGCACATGCGTGGCGTGATAGCCGAGGATATCCGCCGCCATCAGCACGGGGTAGGCGTAGAGGCCGAGTTGAGCCTTCGAAGTGTTTTTTAAATTTGCTTCAGCAACTTTTGCAAAAAAATTACAAGCATCTATCAATCGGCTTTTTTCTGTTTCTCCTGCTTCAAATTTTTTAATTTCCTGCAGAATAATTCCTATCTGATCTTCCAAGCCGGCTTTTGTTAGTTCCGCCTTATCCTTAAACTGCGTCATCCGGTTCAACCAACCCATCGGTGTGTAGCAGGAGAGCACCCACGCGAGTTCGCTGTGCATGCTCACCGCCGATTGTGGGAAGATGACGGATTTCTTCGGGTCGATGCCGCAGGCGATGTAGGCGGCGGCAGTCTCGCGTGTTTGTGCTGCAAGCGTTTTAGGATCCTGCGGCGTAGCAATCGCGTGTAAATCCGCCAACATGAAGAAACATTCATGCGTATCCTGCATCGGCACCCAGTTGCGGATAGCGCCGAGATAATTGCCTAAGTGTGGGCCGCCCGTAGTGCGCACCCCCGATAATACACGCGGTTTGGTCATGGTTTGCTCCGTTTGTGAGAGGTTTAGCGGTGGGTAGAGGCTTTGTCACCTGTCTCGTGATATCGCGGATGACATTTGCGCGGCGGCTTGGTAAAACCGCGCGCATGAACGATATTTCACTGAACCTTCCCATTCGTCCGCGGCGTTTGCGTCGTGCGCCGTGGCTGCGTGCGCTGGTGGCGGAGACGCATCTGCGCGTGGAGGATTTGATCTGGCCGCTGTTTGTGCAGGAAGGTGCTGGGCTGGTGACGCCGGTGGATGGCCTGCCGGGTGTGAATCGCCTGAGCATCGACACACTCGTGGAGGCGGCGCGTGAAGCGGCGGCGCTCGGCATTCCGGCGATTGCGCTGTTCCCCGTCACCCCTGCGGAGAAAAAAACTGCCGATGGTGCCGAGGCGCTGAACCCGGAAAACCTCGTCTGCCGCGCGATTCGTGCGGTGAAGGCCGCAGTGCCGGAGATCGGGATTATCGCAGATGTGGCGCTCGACCCCTACACCACGCATGGGCATGATGGCGTGCTCGGCGCGGATGGCGATGTGAGCAACGACGCTACCATTGCCGTGCTGTGCAAACAGGCAGTGACGCTGGCCAATGCAGGCTGCGATATCGTCGCGCCGAGCGACATGATGGACGGGCGCATCGGTGCGATTCGTGATGCGCTCGATGCAGAAGGGCACGAAAACCTCGCCATGCTGGCCTATTCGGCGAAATATGCCTCGGCGTTTTATGGGCCGTTCCGCGCGGCGGTGGGCAGCAAAAGCAATCTCGGCAAGGCGGACAAACGGACCTATCATATGAACCCTGCCAATAGCATCGAGGCGGTGCGCGAAGTGGCGCTCGATATCGCCGAGGGCGCGGATATGGTGATGGTGAAGCCCGCGCTGCTCTATCTCGACATCATCACCCGCGTGAAAGAAATGAGCGAAGTGCCGGTGTTCGCCTACCATGTTAGCGGCGAATACGCGATGCTGAAAGCGGCGGTGGCTGCCGGAATGCTCGACGAACAAGCGGCGACGCTTGAGACGCTACTTGCCATGAAACGCGCCGGGGCGGATGCGATTCTCACCTACGCCGCGCGCGATGTGGCGGTGTGGTTCAAAAACTAAATCTTCATCAAATTGTCATAAAACTAAAGCTATAGTCTGCTAAGGTTGTCTCTATGGATTACATAGAACACTTACCTCAAGCCGATCAAGGTTTGCTCAATGCGATCGGTACGCTTGATTTGGATGGCATGAAATTGGCGATTGCCGCTGGCGCCAATGTGAACATCTATGTCGAGAAGTTAAATACGACGCCGCTATTTCAACTTTTTCGGCATGGCTTCTCAGATGGTGAATTGGTGAAGCAGGCGCTGGTTCTGCTTCTCAATGCCGGGGCGGATGTCAATATGTCTTCTTTAACTAATTCGGAAGGTTTTTCCGTGCTGCACTCCGCAGCAATTAGTCATCCCCATGATGTGGTGCGGATGCTGCTTTCCTGCGGAGCCGATGAGAATAAGGACAATGATAGCGATGGTCTACCTGGCTACGTTGAAAGCCTTGACAATGAAAGTTTAGATAGAATTTATCCGAATACAGATTGGCGAAAAAACCGCGAATTCCTCAATCAACTGCGCGCGGGAAAAGAAGAGCGCCCGAAACCAGAGGAATTTGCTGAGTTGGGTTTGAATATGGAGGCGCGCAATGCTGCGCTTGTAAAATGCCTGTTCGATGCAATCGACCGTGGTGATGTAAAGGGCATCAAGGCTGCGCTTGCGGCGGGGGCGGATGTAAATGCGAGAGATGGTGTTGAGTTTGATACTCCACTTTTGCGTGCAGTTTTCCCGACGACCTACAGACGTGCGCAGCGAGAGAAGAATCAGTCTGTAGATTTTCCTGTTGAAGGTATTATTGCGCTCCTTAATGCAGGAGCAGATGTAAATGCCACTTCTAGTGGGTATACCGAAGATGCTGTATTGCACTGGGCTGCAAAATACTGTCCTCTATCTGTCGTTCAGTTACTTATAGCATTAGGGGCAGATGAGCACAAAGAGCAGGGGGATGGGTGTAAGCCCGGTCAACCGGATGTCCCCAATTTTGAAGATCGTATTCCAAATTTTCATGCAGACTACAGGGAAACAGCTGAATTCCTAGACAAACTCCGCGCGGGAAAAGTAGAGCGCCCGAAACCGGAGGAATTTGCTGAGATGGGATTGGATATGGAGGCGCGCAATGCAGCGCTTAAGAATAGCCCTGCTGGGACAAAAGTCTTACCCAGTGGTGCAAAAAGCACGCCGCTGATAGTGGGCAGTGGGTTGTATGTATAAGCCTATTTCGGCGAGTACGTATCCACCACAATCAGCCCGTTGATGATGCGCTCTTTGGCGGTGGCGACTTCTTCGATCAGCTTCTCGGAAATCAGGCTGCTGTTATTTTGGTCGACGGCGTAATCCAGCGCACCTTCCTTGATGCCGAGATATTTGATACCCGGGCTCCACGAGCCGTCGCGCGCGCGTTTGAGCGTATCGTACACGGCAATATCCACCCGCTTGACGAGCGAGGTGAGCACGCGCCCGGGGAAGAGGCCGTTCTGGTTGGTGTCGATGCCAATCGCATATTGGCCGCTTTCATTGGCGGCTTTGAGCGCACCAAGGCTGGAGCCACCCGCGGCGGCGAGAATCACCTCCACCCCGCTTTCATATTGCGCGAGAGCCAGCTCACGGGCTTTGGCGGGGTTGTTCCACGCATCCGCCGTGGTGCCAATCATCGATACGGTGACTTTTGCCGCCGGGTTGGCGTGATGCGCACCCTGTGTGAAGCCAGTGGCAAAGTTACGAATCAGCGGGCTATCGAGCCCCCCAATGAAGCCGAGCTTGCCGGATTTTGCGGTGCGCGCCGCGATTAACCCAACGAGAAATGCGCCCTCGTTATCCTTGAACAGGATCGACTGCACGTTGGGAAAGAGCGGTGGCACGAGGCCGTCGATCACCGTGAATTGCGTGTTGGGGTAGCGCTCCGCCAGGCTGAGCACAGGCAGCACATTCTGCGAGCCGAGCGCGATGATGGGACTCGCGCCAGAATCTGCCACGCGCTTGATGGCGGCGGTGATGTCCTCGGTCGCCATGACGCGGTGCTCGGCAATGGGTGTTTTGAATTCGGTCGCAGCTTTGTCGATGCCGATGCGTGCGGCGTCGATAAATGCGCCATCAGTTTTGGGCTGCTTACCTTCCTCCGGCGCGCTGGAGAGGTAATAGACAATCGCCGGGTTGAATTTGGGTTTGGAAGGTTTTGCCTCAGGCGCGAGAGTAGGTGCAGTCGCAGCGACGGCAGTGCAGGCTGTGAAGATGGCGGCTATCGTGATGATTCGAAATCGCATGTGCTCTCCCTAGCAATCCGCCTTGTATGGCGCACCGCTTTATGGCTACAATACCGCGAGTAACAGGCAGACGCAACATGACAAACATCTATTCCGAGCGGTTAACCAGGCTTGAGCAGGCCATCGCAGCAGCGCAGGTTGACCTTTACCTTGTGCCGATGGTCGATGCGTTCCAGAGCGAGTATATCCACGCCAGCGCAGCGCGGCTGCCCTATGTGAGCGGGTTCACCGGCTCAGCAGGGCTTGGTATTTTTGCCGCCAAACCGAGCGAGGCGCTTGCGCATACGCTGTTTGTGGATGGGCGTTATACGCTGCAGGCGGCGAACGAAGTGGATACAGCCCGCATCCGTATCGTGAATAGTGGTGAGGTGAGTGTCACCGAATGGCTTTCCGCGCTGCCGGATGCAGCGCTGCGTATCGGTCTCGACCCGTGGCTCATCAACGCCGCGCAGGTTGAACAGTGGCAGAAAGCGACGCGGGGCAAACCCATCACCTGGGTGCTGCTGAACCAGAATCTGGTGGATGGTCTGTGGCAGGATCGTCCGCCTTTGCCTGCGGCTTCGGTGGCGCTTCACCCGGTGGAATATGCCGGGAAAAGTTTTGCCGAGAAGCGCATGGATATGCGTGCCGCGATGGAAAAACACAAGGCGGATGCGCTGCTACTCACCCAGCCGGATGCCGTCAACTGGCTGCTCAATATTCGCGGAGGAGATATTCCGTTTAATCCGCTGCTGCTTTCCTATCTGCTGCTTACGCGTGACGGGGCGGCGGTGCTTTATACCTATCCTCGTGATTGGAGTGCTGAGGTGACGGCCTATTTTGTGGCGCATCAGGTGACGGTGGTGGATGTCGCCGAGGCAGTGGCCGGGCGTGTACCCGCCCTTGGCAAAGGCACAAAACTGATGATGGATGTGGCGGCTACCCCCTATGGCTGGTGCATGCTGGCCGAGGCGGCTGGGGCAGAAATCCTTGCGGTGGATGACCCGGCAGAGCTACCCAAAGCCATCAAAAATACGGTGGAGCTGAATGGCATCCGCGCTGCGCATCTGCGTGACGGGCTGGCGCTGGTCCGCTTTCTCAGTTGGTTCGACGCACGCACCTCGCGCAGCAAATTCCCAGATGAGCTGGAAGTCGTGGCGACTTTGGAGCAGTTCCGCGCGCGCGCGCCGGAATATCGCGGCGCGAGTTTCGCGACCATTGCGGGCGCAGGTGCGCATGGTGCAATTATCCATTACCGCGCGGATGAAAAAAGCAATCGCCGCACCAACATGGGCGAATTATTCCTGCTCGATTCCGGCGGGCAATATCCGGATGGCACGACCGATGTCACGCGCACGCTGGCGGTGGGTGTGCCCACGCCCGCGATGAAAGCGCATTTCACCCGCGTGCTCAAAGGCCATATCGCACTTGCGCGGGCGCAGTTTCCGGCAGGCACGAACGGCAGCCAGCTCGATGTACTGGCGCGGCAATATTTGTGGGAGGTGGGGCTCGATTACGACCACGGCACCGGCCACGGCGTGGGCGCCTATCTCTCGGTGCATGAGGGGCCGCAGCGCATCAGCAAGCGTGGCGGCGGCATTGCGCTCAAGCCAGGGATGATTCTTTCGAACGAGCCGGGTTACTACGCGGCGGGGGAATATGGCATCCGCATCGAGAATCTGGTGGCGGTGGTGGAAGCCAAAAGCACTGCTCACCGGCCGATGCTGGCGTTTGAGACTCTGACACTTGTGCCGATTGATATCCGCCTGATTGACGCGACATTGCTGACGAATGACGAGCATAACTGGCTCAACCAGTATCATCGTCGGGTGCAGGAAGCACATGCGCCGCATCTCACAAGCGATGAGAAAGCCTGGCTGGCAAACGCTACGCGGGCTATTTAAATCCCCATCATTTTCCGCAGGCGCGGGTGATACCAGAGTGAGCGCTTCTGATCTGCCGACAGCTCTGCGTTGGTAAGCGATTCTGGTAGCAGCGCGGCGTCGTAATGGAAGCGGCTGGCCAGCAAATCGAGCTCGCGGAGGATGTCATTCATTACGTCGTCGCCAATCGCATAGTTGCGGCGCAGGCCGACGAGCGTCTCGCGCTCGCGGCGTAGCACCTCTGCCCATAGACGATTTTCCGCCTGCAATAGCGGATGGCTCATCAGCGTCGGCGCATTATTAGGGCTGAGGGGCGTGTTTGGGCCATCGCCCAGCGATTCCAGCCGCTCGGTGTAATGTTCACGGATGCGCAGCAAGGCAGGGGTATGAATGTCCTCCATGCGCTCCAATTCTTCGAGGCGGGCGAGGGCCTGTTTCGCTCCGGCGACGCGCGCGTGCCATTCCTCTTTCATCCGTCGTGGTTCGAACGAAAGACGCAGCGTGCGCGTGAGCCAAGGCAAGGTGAGCCCCTGCAAAATGAGCGTAAAGATAATGACGCTGGTGCTGAGGAAGATAATCAGGTCGCGCTGGGGGAATGCCTCGCCACTGGGTAAGGTGAGTGGTAAGGCAAAGGCCAGTGCCAGCGTGACCACGCCGCGCATGCCCGTCCACGCGACCACGAAGACGTTTTGCCATGCCGGGTAATATTTCAGGCGCAGATGTGAAGGCATGAAACGGCGCAGGCCATAGGCCATGAGGAAAACCCAGATGAAGCGCATCGCCACACTGGCCACACAAACGGCCAGCGCCATGGTGATGAGCGAGGGGTTGTTGAGCACATCCAGGCGCATGACCAGCTCCGGTAGTTGCAGGCCAATGAGCAGGAATGCGAGCGAGTTTAGGAAGAACACTACCATATGCCAGATGGCCTCGGCCGAAAGGCGCATGCGCGGTGTGAACAGGCTCGGCGCATGCCAGCCGATCATGAGGCCAGCGCTGACCACGCCAAGTACGCCCGACATATGGAAGGATTCCGCGATGATATAAGCGGCATAGGGCGGAATGAAGGTGGAGAGAATTTCAACGGACGGATCGACCAGATAGCGGAACATGCGGATGAAAATGAACGCAACCACCACACCCACCGCCAGCCCGCCTGCGGCTTTGAAAAGGAAGGAGAGGCTGGCATCTGCCACGGAAAAACCGCCCACCACCATGGCCGCCAGAGCGAATTTATAGAGCACGATGCCGGTCGCGTCGTTCACCAGGCTCTCACCCTCGAGAATACTTTTAACACGCTTGGGGATGATGATGTTGCGTAGCGCAGCAGTTGCTGCGGCGGCATCCGGTGGTGAAACAATCGCTCCGAGTACGAAGCCGAGTGCCCATGTGGCGCCGGGCACCAACGCCACCGTCGTCACCGCGACGGCGATGGACGTCATCATGACGAGACCAATGGCAAGCAGCAGAATTTGCTGCAGATTGTCGCGGAAGTCGCGGAAGCTGGTGAAAAAGGCGGCCTCCATGAGGATCGGCGGCAGGAAGATCAGCAGCATATATTCTGGATCGATATGCACCTTCGGCATATCCGGCACCAGTGCGAGCGCGAGGCCGCCCAGCAAAAACGCAATTGGCGGCGCAACTTTTAGCCGATGCGCCAGCAGGGCGCACACGCAAATGGCGGTGAGGATGATAAGTAAGAGCGAAGGTTCCATGCGCCTAAGTTAAGCGACTCCGCGCGGATTGCAAGAATCAACCGACGGCTTCGACATACTCGGCGAGGATTTTCTTGATACCCGCATGTTTGAAGGCGATCTCGAGATGGTCGCCCTCGATGTTCAGGATCACGCCGTTGCCGAATTTCTGGTGGAACACCCGCGCGCCTTTGCTGAGGCCATCGTTGCGTGCGGGTTTTGTGGCTGCGGGTTCTACGCGCTTGCTGAGGATGGATTCCACCTCGCGCTGGAAGAGGGCGGGGCCATTGGCGCGGCTGGCATAAGGCCCGCCATCGAGGAATTCGACGGTGTTCGGCGGAATCTCGGCCAAAAAACGCGACGGCGTTTGCGATTGCCACTGGTTATAGATGCGGCGGTTAGCGGCATGGCTGATGGTAAGGTGGCGGCGCGCGCGGGTGATGCCAACATAGGCGAGGCGGCGCTCTTCCTCGAGCCCGGCGGCGCCGA
The DNA here is from genome assembly GCA_044237845.1 of Rickettsiales bacterium. Classification (GTDB taxonomy): domain Bacteria; phylum Pseudomonadota; class Alphaproteobacteria; order Rickettsiales; family UBA3002; genus QFOX01. Next base: position 38,867 of record JBIIEL010000008.1, read on the forward strand.
GTTCATCCAGCGTGCGCTTTGAAGGAAAAATAGTTTCCTCCCACCCGGTCAGAAAGACGGCATCGAACTCGAGCCCCTTGGCGGCATGCAGACTCATGATGCTGATCATGTCGTCCTTTTCCTTTTCGGCATTGTCGGTGACAAGGCCGACATGATCGAGGAACTCGCCAAGGTTTGGAAAGTCGGCCAACGCGCGGATCAGCTCGCGCAGATTGTCGAGGCGACCAGCGGCTTCCGGCGAGCTATCCGCCTGCCACATCGCGCGGTAGCCGGATTCTTCGAGTATAAGGTCGGTTAACTCGGAAAGCGACGGTGGCTGGTGCGCCTTGTCCGCCGGCGATAGCTCAATCAGTGCAGGCAGGATTTCGACGCCCTCGGCGATCTCAATGCCGCGTTCGGTGCTTGTTGCGATGGTCGATACCTGCAGCAATCCACGCCAGTGGGTGAAGTGCTCCAGCAGTTTCTGTAGCGGTACGGCTGCTTTTCCCCTCAACTCTCCGGTGCTGAGCATATGTTCCGCCGCCCCGTAAAGCGACGTGTTGCGGTTGCGCGCGCAGCTATGCAGTTGCGTCATCGTTACCTTGCCGATATTGCGCTTGGGCGTATTGACGATACGTTCGAATGCCAGATCATCATGGGGCTGGTTGATGACGCGAAGATAGGCAATCACGTCGCGCACTTCCCTACGCTCATAGAAGCGTAAGCCGCCGACGACTTTGTAGGCTACACCGAGGGTGAGGAACCGTTCCTCGAAGGCGCGTGTCTGGTAGCCAGCGCGCACCAGCACCGCCATGTCTTTGAGGGCAATTTTCTGGCGCTGGAAGGATTCGATTTCCTCGCCTACGAAGCGGGCTTCCTCGTTATCATCCCACACGGATTTGATGCGCACCGGAGTGTCTTCGCTTGCCTCCGTCCATAGCGTTTTGCCGAGGCGGCTTTCGTTGTTGGCAATGAGGCCGGATGCTGCAGCGAGGATGGCAGGCGTAGAACGATAGTTGCGCTCAAGGCGGATGATTTTTGCGCCGGGATAATCCACCTCGAACTTGAGAATATTGCCGACTTCCGCACCGCGCCAGCCATAGATGGACTGGTCGTCATCGCCGACGCAGCAGAGGCTCTTGTGGCCCATGGCGAGTAAGCGCAGCCACATATATTGCGCGACGTTGGTATCCTGATACTCGTCGACGAGGATATATTTGAACCGGTTCACATAGTATTCGAGCTTATCGGGATATGATCGGAAGATGACCAGCATGTGCAGCAGCAGATCGCCGAAATCCGTGCAGTTGAGCGCTTTGAGGCGCGCCTGATAGAGGGGGTAAAGCTTCGCGGCGACTTGCATGAGCGTATAATTTCCTGGCGCTTCGGGAATTTTATCCGGCGTCAGCGCGCGGTCTTTCCAGCCCTGAATCACGTTCTGCACCGCGCGGGTGGGGAATTTGGTGTGGTCGAGATTGTTATCCGCAAGCAGTGCTTTGAGCAATCGCTGCTGATCGTCGTCATCGAGAATCGTGAATTGCGGTGTCAGCCCCACCGCCTCCGCCTCACGGCGAAGCATCTTCACGCTGATGGAGTGGAAGGTGCCGAGCCAGAGCGATGAGGCGTCCTGCGCTGTCGCGTTCTCACCGAACAGCAGCTGCGCCACGCGCCCGCGCATTTCGGCGGCGGCTTTGTTGGTGAAGGTGACGGAGAGAATCTGCCCCGGAAAGGCGCGCTTGGTGTGGATGAGATGGGCAATGCGAGTGGTGAGCACGCGCGTTTTTCCCGTGCCCGCGCCAGCAAGAACGAGCAGCGGGCCCTCGGTGGTGACGACGGCCTGTTGTTGCTCGGGGTTCAGTCCGGCGACATAGGGCGGCAGTGATTCGGTATCGATGGCAGGTGCGGGTTGCATCGGCTTTACATTACTCCATGAAGAGGCGTACACTCTATAGCATATCCACCCGCTCGCAAGGAAAGACCGCTTGTCCACACCCGCCACCATCCGCGCCGCACATGCCGACGACGCCACCGCCATCGCCGCGCTGCTGACGCAGCTCAACCGTGTGGAGAATAATCCCAACGTGGTGGAGACCGCGCCGCTCGCGGCGGCGCTGGCGCTTGCGGAGCCGCTGCGCGCGCTGGTAGCGTGCGACGCGGAAACGGTGATCGCGGTGGTGCTGTATTATCGCGGTTACGACGTACTGACCGCGGCGTATGGGTATCACCTCGCGGATTTTGTGGTGGATGAAAAATACCGCCATCACGGCCTTGGCAAACGCTTGTTCGCGACGCTCGCTGCGCAGAATCTCGACGAGGGTGGCGAATGGATTTCACTCACCGTGCTGCGCGAGAACCGTGATGCGCAAGCATTCTATGCCGCGCTCGGCATGGCGCATGTGCCCGTTGACTTTTTTGCCATAGGCAAGCGCGCACTCCTATCTGCAACACACCTGTTGCAGAAGTAACGCTTGCGGGAGCGTTGCGAACTATGACAACTATCATAGAGAGATTTGTTCAAGGATTCTTCCCCGCATGCAGCGCGTTTTAAAGTGTTTGGTCATGGTTTTTTGTGTTCTGGCGCTGGTGGCGCCGGATGTAGCAGATGCAGCGGCGAAGAAAAAGAAAACGCGCGCCAAGGCGCGCATCAGCCATTCGCGCATGGTCACTAAAAAGCAGGCGGCGCCTACCCGTAGTGGTACCGAAGACCCCCGCTATGCGGCACTTATCATGAATCCGATGACCGGTGAAATTTATCATTCTGTGAATGCTGATGCGCGGCGTTATCCCGCATCTCTCACCAAAATGATGACGCTCTATCTGCTGTTTGAGGCGCTGGAGAAAAAACAAATCAGCCTTAATACGCGAATGGACGTATCGGACTACGCGGCGGGAATGCCGCAGACTAACCTGCATCTCTCAGAAGGCGATGAGATTCCGGTCGAGGTTGCGATTAAAGCACTGGTGGTACGTTCGGCGAACGATGTCTCTGTCGTGGTTGCAGAAAAACTCTCGGGCGATGTAGACGCATTCGCAGAACGGATGACCGCAAAAGCACGGGCGCTGGGTATGCGCAATACGGTGTTTAAAAATCCGAACGGGTTGCCAGACGAAGACCAGCACACCACCGCGCGTGATATGGCGAAGCTTGGCATAGCGCTGAAACGTGATTTCCCAAAATATTATCCCTATTTCGCGACGCGTCAGTTTAGCTGGAATGGTGCGACTTATTATACGCATAACCGCGTGATGCTGCGTTATTCGGGCACGGATGGGATTAAAACCGGCTATGTGCGCGCTTCGGGATTTAACCTTGTCACCTCCGTCAAGCGCGGTGGGCGGCCACTGGTTGGCGTGGTTCTTGGCGGCACAAGTGGCCGTTGGCGCGACGACCGCATGATCGCGCTGCTGGATGCGAGCTATCAGAAAATTGCAGAACGTGGCGCAGCGCGCGGGAATATTTATAGTGAGAACTTGCCGACAGCCAAAGGTGGAAAAACAAAAGCGGGCGCCGCCGCGCCAACTATGGATGAAGAAAATAGCGACGTCATGGAGCCCACAACACTCGATGACAGCGCCGTAGGGACGTCAGAAGATGCCGCGGAAGGTGTTGTTGAGGTTGCGCCTGCAGCAGCGGGCGGACATGTTGCCGCACCACTCGTGACTGCAGTGCCGGAACGTAAGGAACCGCCGCAAAGCTATATCCGTATTGTGCCAGCAAAGAAGCCTGCAGAATCAACGATGACGGTGACGCCACAGATTCCGCGTGGCCCACACGTGTCGAGTATTCCTGAGCATCGTGCGGATGGCGGAACGCCGCATGCCGCGCCGAATACATCACCATTTGCGGCCGCCTCTGCAGCGACATCAGCCGAAAATGCCTGGGGTATTCAGGTTGGGGCGTTCTCGAGCCATGAGCTGGCGGTGAAATCCGTTACACAGGCAACGCAACTTGCTAAAACGCCGCTCGCAGGTGGTGCAATGGAGATCATCGGGCCGGAGGTGGGAGGTGCACCAGTGTATCGTGCGCGGGTGACGCATCTTTCTGTCAATCAGGCGCGCGATGCCTGCGAGAAGCTGATTGCCAATAACACCCCGTGTTTTATCTTCCAGGCAGCGAATTAGTATTTTTTTTGAGACATAAGAATATTTATTATTCTTTTGATTTAATACAATAATATGGAGAATTTTACCGCCGCTGCCGCCATTGTCATAAAACTGTAACAATTCCGTTAACGATTTCTTAGGGATTTATGGTATACTATAGGTGAAATAGGAGATTTTTTATGGCAGCAGGTCGTCCATTTGAAGGCATCTTTACGATCTTTGAGAACATCGTTGCCGCTATTGGTGAGAAGACAGGTGCTCTGGTTATGCGCATCGGTGAAGGGCTGAGTGGACATGGTGCCAGCGGCGGTGAGAAATCTTCAGATGGCGGTGGTGCTTTGGGGTACGTTACCAATGCAGTTGGAAATTTCTTTGGTAAATCTGAGCCTGAGCATGCGGTAGAGCCTATCAAGCTTGGCGGCAATGCGCTAAAGCAAGAACTATGTACTAATGCTACAGTTAAGCCCACAGCGTTTGATTGGAACCCGGCGGATACGCCTTATCATGGTATCAATGCTACCGGTGCGGCTGTGTCGCAAGGTCAGGGCGCTGGTTTTGGGATGAGCTAGGGTTTTTCTCAATGAACCCAACAAAAAACCCCGAGAGATATTTCTCTCGGGGTTTTTGTTTGTGGTGAGGCGTCCGCCTAGAACGGTGAGAGAATCTCCACCGCCTGGCTGCCCCAGCGCGGTTGGGTGATTTCACTCAACTGACCGCGGCCGCTGTAGATAATCCGCGCTTGTGCGATCTGGTTCGAGTTGATGGAGTTATCCGAGAGAATATCCTGCGGACGGATGACGCCGCGCACCGATACTTCACGGATTTCGTAGTTCACCAGCACTTCCTGCGTGCCCTCGATCACGAGGTTACCATTGGGCAATTGCTGCGTCACCAGTGCCGCGACCTGCGTGTTAATGGTCTCGCGGCGGTTAATACGACCCGTCGATTTAGTTTGAGTCTCGCTGGAGGTATCGATGAGTTTCGCCGGATCAGTCGAGACGCCGGGAATGGGAATCAGCTTACCAATTCTGGTCTCGAGTCCGAATAGGGAGTTGACGCCTGCCTCATCCGTCGATTTGCGCTCCATATTGTTGGTGTTATCGAATTGTGCGGTGTCGGTGATGGATACATTGACGCGCAGAATGTCGCCAACGCGGGTGGCGCGCTGGTCGCGGAAGAAGCCGCGTGCGCCAGGCTGCCATAACGAGTTCGCGGTGTGCGTAACGGCGCCTTCTGGGTCAGGCAGCGGCCATGACAGGGGGGTATAATCCGGGCGCAGTTGTGGGTTTTCCAGTTTTGAGACAGGTGGCGGGTCGCCAATCTGGCTGAGTTTGCGTGCAGTGTTGCCGCAGCCCGTGACCGCAAGCGATGTCGCTGCCAGTAGTAAAATGCTCAACCGTTTCATGATGCCTCCCGTTATAGCGATGCGCTGTTGTTGACTTCTACCCGACCGGCCGCCACGACGCGGGCACTGATGGCGCGCTCGGACTTCTGGTTCTTTACGCGGATGGTCTGGCCAGTGGCGCCGTCTTCCAGTGCCACCCCTGTGGCTTTAATATGGATGTGAGGGGTATTAAATGTCATCTCGATCAGGTCGCCCTTTTTAATCACATTGGGCAGGCTAACTTCGTTGCCATGGATGGGCCTGTTTGGCGAGATGCCCATGCGTGGGGACAGGCCGACGAGCGTTTTGGGGTCGGTCACGGTATCTTTTCGCAGCAGGCGCTCGGCAACTGGAACGATCTGGATGTCTTTTTCTTCGATGATGTCGCTTTTGTTGAGTTGGCGGCTGAGCACCGGCACATCGATCAATGTGCCATAGGTACCGGCGACAGGAACGACGCTCTCGGTTTTATTACCAGAAACAAAATGCGCTTCTGCCTGCCAGCGCTTTGCTTTGCTATCGACCTGCAGAGCGTGAATGACGACTTTCACTGCGCGATCGGATTGGTACATTTGGCTGGGAGTGCCGGGCGCCATCAGAACTTCGGCCTTGGGCACTACGGCCTGAATTTGTAATTGTTCGGCCACCGCATTGCCTACGTCCTTGGTCGTAATTTTATAGAATGGGTCTCGGATGGTGGCGGTGAGGGCAGGTGCTGCGGCCTGCTGCTGAGCTATCGCCTGTGTGGGGACGACAGGTGTCTGCCATGCGGCAAAGGCAGGGAAGCTAAACAGTGCGCTACCGAGCAGTGTATATGTGGCGATGCGATTCATGATAGCCCTATGCCGTTTGGTTCAGCGATTGCAGCATTTGATCCACTGCAGTGAGGACTTTGGTGTTCATCTCATATGCACGCTGCGCACTGATCAGGCTGGTGATCTCGGTAACGGAATCGACGTTCGAGGATTCAAGGAAGCCTTGCAACAGATTGCCGGTGCCATCAAGGCCGGGATTCGATTGGAGTGCCGGGCCCGACGCCGCAGTTTCCAGAAAGAGGTTATCACCAGTAGCTTGTAGGCCCGCCGGATTAACGAAGGTCGCCAGTTGCAGTTGGCCAAGTTGCTGAGGCACGGGTTGACCTTGCACGCTTGCCTGCACCACGCCCGAGGCGTTAATGCTGACACCCACCGCATTGTTGGGGATGCTGATTGATGGTTGAATGGTGAAGCCGCTGCTGGTGACGATCACGCCCGTGTCGGAGAGTTTGAGCGAGCCGTCGCGGGTGTAGGCAATTGAGCCGTCCGGCAGGGTGACTTGAAAATAGCCTTTGCCCTGTACAGCAAGATCCAGCGCGTTCTCGGTCGGTACCATGGAGCCTTGGCCGGTGTTGCGCGAAATCGCGCCGGTTTTTACGCCGAGACCAACTTGAATGCCGACGGGGGCAATCGTGCCCTGGTCGGTGGAGTTGTTACCGGGGCGACGCAGATCCTGATACATCAAATCCTGAAACTCAGGACGCATCATTTTATAGCCCGTAGTGGTCATGTTCGCGAGGTTCTGTGCGATGGTGTCGACGTGAAGCTGCTGGGCGGCAAGACCGGTTCCGGCAATCATGAGGGCGCGCATAGGTTACTCCTTTAGTCTGTTAATCCGTTAAGCTTGTTTTTTCTGGGCGAGTGTGGTTGAGCTTTTGCGCTCGAGGTCATACATAGTCTCAATGAATTTCGACGTGTTGCCAACGCTGCGCGAGAGCTGCATCACACGTACCAGTTCGGTAACGCCATTGACGTTCGACGACTCGATTGCGCCCTGCACCACGCGGGCTGTTTGCGACACTTGTGGCTCTTCCTCGGAGCTATAGAGCGAGTTGCCAAGGCGCTTCATGGATTGTTCGTTCTCGAACGCCATAACGCCTACTTGGCCAACGCCATTGCCATCCGCCAAAATTTGTCCTGCACCATTGATCTCGATTTTCTTGGTCGACGGCGGAAGGCTGACAGGAGCGCCGTCTGCGCCAAGTACCGGATAGCCATCGCTGTTGACCATCATGCCGTTGGCATCGAGCTGAAAATTCCCGGCTTTGGTGAAGCGTGTGCCGAGCGGCGTTTCCACCTGAAAGTAGGCATTGCCGCTGATAGCGAGGTCGAGCGGGTTATTGGTCGTTTTTGTTGCGCCATTTGAGGTGTCACGGTAGCTGGTTGGCGCGTCGGCATAGGCGTCTTTCTTACCTGTATGGCCATTATCCACCAGATACTGATTAAAGACCATGCGCTGAGCATTGTAGCCTGGGGTATTGATGTTTGCGATATTGTTTGAGGTCATCGCCATATCGTCGAACTGAAGCAATTGGCGCGAGAGGGCGATATATATACTGGTATCCATAACCTAAGCTCCTAGATATTTCTTGTAGAACGGCACGCTAAAGGTGCTTCGACAGGATATAAGCAGGAACCATGCCAAGTGATGTAAACAACTATCGGTAGCGGGATATACTTGCTTCTCGCTCAACAAGTTGTTATTGGGAATGCAGTAGGTTAAATAACCCCTTACTATGTATAGGAAAACCAATGGCAAAAGCGAAAAAGAAGGAAGATGAAGCCCCCTCTGAGGCGGAAGCATCGGCCACTGAGAAATCCGAGGGTGAGGCCGCAGAAGGCGAAGGCGCGCCCAAAAAAGGCAAAAAAAAGCTGGTGATTATCGGTGGTGCGGTGGTGTTATTACTTGCCATTGTTGGTGGATTATTTGCCGCTGGGGTCATTGGTGGTGGCGCTGCAAAAACCGAAGACGGGGAGCACGCAGAGGCTGCTGCTGAGGGCGATGGTCATGGAGAAGCTGCGGAAGGCGAACATGGTGCGGCACCTGTGGTAGCAGGGCCTACCTATTATGAGCTTCCACAATTCCTAGTGAACCTGAATTCTGCAACTGGAAAGGTCAGTTTCCTCAAAATGTCGGTGACGCTGGAGTTGAAAGACAAGGAAGCGGTCGCGGTCATGGATGCCAATAAGCCACGCATCGTAGATACGTTTAACACCTATCTACGCGAACTTCGTCCGGCAGATATTCAGGGTTCTAAAGGTATTTACCGGCTGCGGACTGAGTTAATGACGCGGTTAAACAGTACGATCGAGGATGGTTTAGTCAAAGATATACTTTTTGGTGAAATTATCGTACAATAGCCAAACCACCTGGGTGATAATCGTGGTATGGTGGGGCTTAGAATGCGGCTTTAACGCATCAGGCGTCTTGGGATTGGTGCTCTGGCAAGGTATTTGCAGTACATGGTGTGCATGGTGGCTTATCGTCCTTTAAGCTAAGCATCACACATGGTTGGTGGAGCAGATCGATGGAAGAACTATCAGAAGAAGAAAAGCTGATGGCTGCTCAGTTCGCCGCAATGGAAGGGGGCGGCGGTAGTGCGCCCGCTGTGGCGACTGAAGAGCCCGCCCGCGTTCTCAATCAGGACGAAATTGACCTGCTTCTCGGTTTTGATGGAGGAGCCTCTGGCCCGGATCGGAGCTCCGGCATTTACGCGATTCTCGACCGCTCGATGATGGCCTATGAGAAGCTGCCGATGCTTGAGGTGGTATTCGACCGTCTGGTGCGCGTGCTTTCGTCGTCTTTCCGTAACTTTACTTCTGACAACGTGGATGTCTCGATCGACACCATGGTCTCGATGCGGTTTGACGATTACCTCAACTCCATTCCACTACCCGCGATGCTGGTGATTTTCCGCGCAGTGGAGTGGGAGAATTTCGGGATTATCACCATCGATTCCTCGCAGATTTATTCGACAGTGGATATTCTTCTCGGTGGCCGCCGTGCGGGTAAGCCTCCACGTATCGAGGGGCGTCCCTACACCACGATTGAACAAGACATTGTCAAAAAGATGGCGGATATGCTGCTGACTGATTTGAGTGCGTCGTTCGACCCGCTCAGCCCCGTCACTTTCTCGTTCGACCGCTTAGAGGGCAATCCACGTTTTGCACAAATTGCACGACCAAACAGCGCGATCCTGCTGATTCGCCTACGGGTGGATATGGAAGAGCGCGGCGGAATGATCGAGATTGTGTTGCCACATGCAACGCTCGAGCCGATTCGTGACTTGCTGCTGCAAACCTTCATGGGCGAGAAATATGGGCAGGATTCAGTGTGGGAGCGCCATCTTGGCCGCGAGGTTGGTCAGACGATGATCGATGTCGAGGCCGTACTTGACGAGCGACGTATTTCGCTTGGTGAAGTGGTTGATCTCAAGATTGGCTCGACCATTCTGCTCGATGTAACACCCGATGACCCTGTGCGTGTGCGTTGTGGCGGGGTACCGCTTACCACGGCGCAGGTCGGCCGCATCGGCGAGAAAATTGCCATTGCAATTAATGAGAATATCAGTGATTTTCGTGAGATCTTGCGCGAGCAAGGTGCGATTGATTAATCGGTTAGGGACATATGCAAAACACCATTTTTTCACTCGTGCTGGATGGGCTGATGGCGGTGCTTTTAGTCGCAACGATGTTCTATTGTCGCCGACTCAATACACGTATTAAAGTGCTGCAAGATGGCCGTTCGGAACTGGCGCGGATTATTCGTGAGTTCGATGAATCGACCCAGCGCGCTACACAAAGCATTGCCGATATCCACGCGGCGGCAGATCGTATCAGCGATAATATGCAACATAAAATCGACAAAGCGAACTTTCTGGCGGACGACCTTGATTACATGATTGAGAAAGGCCAGAAGCTCGCCGGAAAGCTTGATCCCACTGCACCACCTCCGGGCCGTACGGCGCGGAGCGAGACGCCCGCGCCACCTGCAGCGGCAGCTTCCCGTTCGCCTGCGGCGGCTTTCATCTTACCGGATGAACCTGAACAGCGGCCGGTATCTTCGTTGGGTGGTGGGCGCATGCGCTCACGGGCGGAGCAGGAAATTATGAGCGCCTTGGGCGGAAAACAAAAGGCGGGCGAATAAACATGCATCTTGATCACGAAGACGAGACCGAGTCTCACCCCACCACGCGCCGCTTACGCTTGTTGCCACTCACAATGGTGATGCTTAGCTTGCTGCTCGTTATCAAGGTCAATGAACTTTATATTGGTAGCCAGAGCCTTCGTGAGCTTTACACGGCGCGTGATGCCGAGGCTTCTGGCGCGGAGGCTGCGAAGAAAGAAGACGCCCCGAAATCAGAGCCTGCTAAAGAAGCGGCAGCTCAGGATGCGGCAAAGAAAGATGCTGCTGCTCCGGCGGATGCAAAGAAAGACGATGCCGCAAAAGCAAATCCTGAGAAAAAAGAGCCGACAAAAGAAGGTGCCGCTCCGGCAGATGTAAAGAAAGAAGAGTCTGCGCACGGTGAAGCCAAAAAAGACGAGGCAGCACCCGCAGACGCGAAGAAAGAAGAAGGTGGTCACGAAGAAGGTAAGAAAGAAGAGGGCGAACATGGCGCCGCTGAAAAGCCACCGGAAGAACCAAAAACCTTTGGCACGGGTAAATCTACCGTCAAAGAAATTGAAGCGCTGAAAATGCAGGGTGATGCCTCGACACGTTTCTCGAAGAACGAAATCGACCTGCTTGAGAATCTCTCAAAACGTCGCGATGAGCTCGATAAGCGCGAGAAGGAACTCGAAATCAAAACCAAGGTGCTGGAAGCAACGCAGAAGCGGATCGATGACCGTATTCAGGAAATGAAAACGCTCGATGCGCAGCTCTCCAAACTGGTGACAGCCTATGACGAGAAGCAAAATGCCCAGATCGCGAGCCTGGTGAAAATCTACGAGAACATGAAGCCGAATCAGGCGGCGGGGATTTTCAACGAGCTGGATATGCCAATTCTGCTAGAAGTGATCGACAAAATGTCGGAGCGGAAAGTAGCGCCAGTACTTGCGCAAATGGACCCCAAAAAAGCGCGGGATGTGACTCAGGAACTCGCGGCGATGCGTAGTTCTTCGCCGAAGGTTGCTGCCCCAGCCGCGAAGCCATAGCAATTAGCGAGAATGGTCGCGATCTGCGTGATGCGCGGTGGGGTGCTTTTCTTTCTCAGCATGCTTTTCTTTCTCAGCATGCTTTTCTGTCCAGCGTTTTGTCGTTGCTTTCTGATCGGCCAGTGCCTGATGCAGGCTATCTAAGTCGTTGTTGAGTGCCTCGTCGTATTTTTTATTCTGGCGCGTTTCATAGAAACCGTAGGCCGCACCGAGGCCACAGCTCGCCACCAATGTAAACAGCATGCCTTTCGACGCAGCGGAGGAGAGTTTTTTGCCTTGGATATTGTTGTAAAGCTCGGCGAAGACAAACGGTAACGTACCGATCATCATGCCATTGCCGATACCATTAAATACCGTGCTGACCTGGCTGCTGACCGGTAGTTTGAGCCGTGCTTGATGCTGTTCAGTATCTTCCATCCTTCCTTTGTAGCATAGAATTGTGACAGTTTGATGACTATTCGGCAGATTTATTGTGGGGCTGGACAGAATGGCAGCCACGCAGTAGCAACGTGGGGTATGACCCTCGCACCCCAAGGCCAGCAACCATCTAACGCTTCTGACGGCGACCTGCGTGGCCGTTGGTATATCGACCAGACGGCGTTGGCGCAGGGTTGTTCAACTGTTGTATTACAGCAGGTTAAGAAGAATTTTTCCGCGCAGGAAGCATTTTGGGCGGCTACGCAGAAACTCGTTGCCCAGCAGCCGATGATGCAGAGTGCAAACCCCGAGATTTGTACGGAAATCACCCAAGTCGTCACAGCACTCACCCCCATGGCCGATACGCTGGTGGTGATCGGCACGGGTGGCGCGAGTTTGGGTGCGCAGGCGCTTTGTGCCTTTGCTCCACGTCCGGTGCGGGTGCGGTTTCTCGAGAATTGTGACTCCCAAACCGTGCAGGACGTGTTTACCCAATGCCCGCCCGACCGTACGGCGTGGGCGATTATCAGTAGATCCGGCGAGACGGTGGAGACACTCGCCACCAGCCTTGCGCTGATGGCGCATTATGAAGCGGCAGGCGTCGCGCTTAAGGAGCGGGTGGTGGTGATCACCAGCCCCGGCACGCGTCCATTGCGCTCGCTTGCCACGCATTACGGCTGGCAAACGCTCGATCACCCGCCTGCGCTGGGGGGGCGCTTCTCGGTGTTCTCGACGGTGGGGTTATTGCCTCTGGCATTCGCGGGGATTGATATTGCGCGACTGATGCAGGGAGTCTCTCAGCACTGGGATGTGGCGCTGACCACACGCGATGCGTTGCTCTTCGAGGCCTCCAGCCGCTTCGCCGCGAGCATCGTCGAGCAGCCGATGCATGTGGTGATGGGCTATAGCGACCGCCTGCGCCCCTACACACAGTGGTATAAGCAGCTCTGGGCGGAGAGCCTTGGCAAAAGCGGGCAGGGGCCAACGCCGATTACCTCGATCGGGGCGATTGACCAACATAGCCAGTTGCAGCTTTATTTGGATGGTGCGCACGACAAAATTTTTACGCTGATTCTGCCGGAGGGGTTGGGCGCGCCGGTGCCGCTCGCCGATGCGCCGATTCCCGAGATCGCCTATTTAAGCCAGCATACGATGCAGGATATTATGCATGCCTCCGCTGAGGCAACCTGTGCTACGCTGCGTAGTAAAAACCTGCCCATCCGCGTTCTGAAGGCGGAGCTTGGGGTGCAGGCCATCGCCGAGCTGATGGCGCGGACGATGCTTGAGACGCTGCTGGTGGCGGCGATACTGGGGGTTGACCCGTATTCGCAACCCGCGGTGGAAGAGGGCAAACAGCGCGCGCGCCAAGCGCTCGGAATGAAATAGCGCTATAAATTAGCGAGTTAGCTTGTTTCAAAGAACGTGCCTACGTGTCGCCATGGCCGTGGCTAATTTCCTAAAATCCTTCTGACCTTCATAAAACCTTAACAATTCTCTGGTAGTATTAAAGCTGGAGAAATGCCCATCGCGGGTGGTTTTGTAAGGAGACTCAGTAGGAATGACGCGTCGCGTACATAGTGGATATCACGGGCATGGTTACGGACATGGACATCATGACCGGCATCGCTCGCATCATTATGCCGACCATGACCATCATCGTCCGCGCAGGCGCTACAAGCCCATCCCCAAGAAGCCTCACGACGACGATGCGGATGCTGATAAAGACTATGCCCGCACTTCTAAGAAGCACCCAGAAGCAATTCATATTGATCAGAGCACAGAAGCCGAACGTACGAGAATTTCTTCAACGCTTTCTTTTGTTAAACAGAACAAGCAGCAGGACGTATATTCAACCTTCCGGGCAGATCAGGAAAGCCATCTGATTGCTTCCATCGATTTTGTGGGCAGAAAAACCGAGATGATAGAAATCGGTAATATCTTCCACGAGGTCGATCAGGTGGATGTGATAACGGCAGGCACAAATGCTTCGAAGTCTAAGGTCGATGATGCAGGTAAATATCTCGAAGCGTTGGTAGACAAAGTGGTATCAGCGGCCTCGAAGACTGGTGCGCCTTTACCAAAAATAACGTTGGTGGGCCATGCTTCCTATACGGCGCACGAAAAGATAGACCGTATTAAAGATGCCAAAGGCAATATTCGTGAGATAGCGCACAACCCGTGGCTTGCGGAACAGCGTGCAGAAAATACACGAAAATATATGGAAGCCATCGCCAAGCAGAAATACCCTGAATTCATGAAGAAACATCCGCATCTGTTCTCCCCGGAACATGTGAAGACGGAGGCAAAGGGCGATAGTGAGCTCCTTGTGGCGACGAAGAAAGAGGCAAACCCCAATCGCCGTACTGCGATTCAGATGCAGTCCGAGACCGTGAACGACGATGAGCGCCTTTATCGCGTTTATCATATGAAGCGCGACGAGGCGGAGGCGCTGATTTATCATGGCGTCACGCGCACCTACGATCTGGCAAAAAACACATCGCTTGGCAATAGCCTGATGAGTAGCGACAGCAGAATCAAGGTTCCCGCACGTGGCTCATTGTTGCTTGAGGACGTTGCGTATCAGGGGCGGCTAAATTTGAAGGTGCTTGTGGCTGAACCGGATGATTTCCGGGTGCTGGTTCCTAAAACCGCGGGCAATGCCTCTTATGTTATCAATCGGGATGGTAGCTTCAGTGTTTGGGTGAATGGAAAAGAGTCAGCGAGAATTCGTGTTGAGATGCCCAACGGTCAGCCGATTCAGGCGCAAGATGTCATCGTTGCCTCTGTTGATTGGAAGAAAGGCGATGATGCTACGCATGAGAAAGAAATGGTTGCTAAAACGAAGCCTGTACAACGTGATCGCGCGCGCGAGGCTAAAGTAGAAGTGGCCTATGCAAGGTTTGTCAAAGAGGAAGGAATAAAAGCAGAAAAACTCGCAGCGCAGCGTGAGCAAGACCGCTTATGCGCCGAGGAGGAACGGCAGAAAGCCGACATCGCGGCGAGAGAGCAGGCTGCACGCGATGCCGCAGCGAAAGAGCGTGCGTTGAAAGAGCAAACGGCGCGGCGTGAGGGAATTTATAGCGAGATTGATAAGAACCATGACGGAGCAATCACCAAAGATGAGTTTGTCGCCTATCGTAAAATGATCAATACGATGCGCTCTCTGGATGGGCGTGCGGGCCTCACTGCAGAAGAAGTTGCGAAGAAAATCCAGATACGTGAGAAGAGTAATCCTGAAATGGCGGCGCGGTTTGAGGCGATGCTGAAGGCTATTGGCAGTGCGGATGGTCAGGGGCATATCACCGTAAGCAAGGAGCAAATAACAGCCGCAATTCAGAAGCGCGATGAGTTCGACGCGATGCTGGCAGATGGAAAATTCCAGGCCGTGCTCAAAGGTGATGCCTTGGCTGTGGCAGATGTCATCGATAAATCTGGCAATAAAAGGCCCGCTACTACCAGCAACGTTTCTGCAGGTGACCCCAAGAGAACGCTCTAACGCTTTTGTGCCCAGAGTGGCAGCATGCGGGTGAGCACGTTGTCCTTATACACGAGATGATGTTTTAGCGCAGCACCGACATGTAGCACCAGCAGTGCAAGCGTACCATAAGCGAGCAGTTCATGCACCTCGCCGAACATCTCAGCGGTGTCTTTGTTGACCATATCTGCGGGCAGTGGCAGGTAGGGCACTTCCGCCATCCAGAAGAGAATCGTCGGGTATTTCTGCGCGGCGGAGACGAGCAACCATCCGGTCATCGGCATTCCCAGCATCAGCACGTAAAACGCCCAGTGCCCCGCTTTGGCGAGGGTGCGCTCCAGCGGTTTCATGCCTTCGGGCAGCGCTGGTGGCGGGTTGAGCAGACGCCAGACGAGACGGAAAACGCTGAGCACGAGAATGGTGATGCCAATGGATTTATGCAGGCCATATGCCGTGCCTTGCAGCTCTTTGGGAATATCCTCGAGCAGCAAGCCGAACGGAATCATGATGATGATGGCGATGGCGATTGTCCAATGCAGGGCAACGGCGACGGGGTCGTAACGGGTGGCAGATGTCGTGGTCATGGGAACCTCAGTTGTATTTCATAGCAACATATAGCGGATTTTGCGGTGGTGAACCAGATGAAATTATGCGTGGTGTTTCGAGCGTTGTGCATCGCGCAGCATAAGGATACAATAGGGAACGATGAGCAGCACAGCAACCCCACTCAAGACCCAAGCGATCAACGCGATTTTTGCGCGGTTCGCGGCGGCGAACCCGCATCCGGTGTCGGAGCTTATTGCGCCGAACCCTTTCACGCTGCTGGTGGCGATTGTGCTTTCCGCACAGGCGACGGATGTGAGCGTGAACAAGGCGACGCCGCCGCTGTTTACGAAGGCGGATACGCCGCAGAAAATGCTCGCGCTCGGTGAGGCGGGGGTCAAGCGCTACATCAAAACCATCGGGTTGTTTAACAGCAAGGCGAAGAATATCATCGCGCTCAGCACGCGCTTGATGGCGGAATATGGTGGGCAGGTGCCAACGACGCGTGAGGCGCTTGAAACCTTGCCGGGAGTGGGGCGCAAGACAGCGAATGTCTGGCTGAATTGCGTGCTGGGTGAGCCAACCATTGCGGTGGATACGCATGTGTTTCGTGTCGCCAATCGGTTAGGGCTTTGCAACGCCACTACGCCGATAGCCACCGAGCTGGCGCTCGAAAAATGCATCCCCACGCAGTGGAAGCAGAATGCTCATCACTGGCTGATTCTGCACGGGCGCTATGTGTGCAAGGCGCGCAAACCCGAGTGCGCGACATGCGTGGTGCGCGATCTCTGTGGGTTCAAAGCGAAGGCATAAAAAAGGCCGCGCCCCCGAAGATGCGCGGCCTTTATTTCTCAGCAGAATGCGTTACGCAGCCTTGGCCTTGTTTGGCATGCTGGCAGTTTTTGCATCTGCCGCGTTGCGCACGTTGCCAGAGATCTGGCCGCCGCGTTGGATTTCAATTTCGCCGTAGGTCACGTTGCCGCGCACACGACCCGAGGTGTGGATGGTGAGCTTTCCGCGCACGGTGAGGTCGCCCTCGAACGTGCCAGAAATCTCGGCGTCTTCTACCTCGGCAGTGCCTTTCAGCGCGCCGGTGCTGGCGAGCTCCACGGTGTGCACGTCGCGCATGGTAGCGTCGACCATGCCTTCGATCACGACGCGATCACAACTCGTGATTTCGCCTTTCATTTGAATGTCTGGACCCACGGTGAGTATGCGCTTGCCATTGGTGGCTGGGCGTGGTGCCGGGGTGCTTGGTGTTGCTGCGGTGCTGGTGGTGCGTGCGCTGTCGTTCGCTGCTGGGGTAACAGGCGTTGCGGCGCGCGGTGCGGCTGCAGCCATCGCGGCGGCGGGTGGTGCTGGGCGGAAGCTGGCTGCGGTAGATGCGTTCGGCATCGACGGTGCGGTGGGCGCGGTAGGCGCAGTCGCGGTGGTCGGCGATACGCCGTCATTCGCGTCGGTTACAAATTCTTCGGTACCATCTTCTCTACGGCGGAACATTGCGCTCTCCTTGGGGTTTTTCATGGGTGTCTGGTCATGCAGATTGCTTGCCTGCACGTCGCAAAAGATAATCCAGCGCGCGGCAGGATGCCAGCAAAAAAACCGGTTTTGCGCAAAAAAGTGACAGCAGGAAAAACCGCTGCTAGAAGCGGCCTATGGCTGTGTATACCCATCTTTCGGAAGACGAATTGCGCGCGTTGGTGGATGACCATTATGCGCTGGGGGCGTATGTCGCGGCGGAGGGCATCGCGCAGGGTGTGTCGAACAGTAATTACCGCCTGAAAACCGCGCAGGGAACCTATATTCTTACGCTGTATGAGAAGAGCACTAACCCTCAGGATTTGCCGTTTTTTCTGGGGCTGATGGAGCATCTCGCCGCGCGGGGAATCGCCTGTCCACGCCCTGTCGCCCGGTGCGATGGCGGGTTCATCAGCGAGGCGGGTGGAAAAGCAGCGGCGATTGTGAGTGTGCTGGAAGGCAAGGATGTTTCGGTGCCGACGCAAGCCCAAGCATCTTCGGTCGGTGCGGCGCTGGCGAAGCTACACCTCGCGGGGCAGGATTTCACGGGAAACCGTGAGAATGGGCTGGGTTTAAGGGGCTGGCAGGGGCTTTATGTGGGGCTGCAAGGGCGGCTCGATAGCATTGCGCCGGGGCTCGAGGCGCTGGTGGCGGAGGAGATGGATTACCTCGCGACGCATTGGCCAGCGGCACTTCCGTGCGGCATCATCCACGCGGATTTATTTCCTGATAATGTGTTTTTCATGGGCGATGCGGTGAGCGGCATCATCGATTTTTACTACGCCTGTAACGACGCACTGGCCTATGACCTCGCCATCACCCTCACCGCGTGGTGCTTCACGGCAGACGGAAACTTTGCGGCGGAAAAAGCAGCGGCGATGCTTGCTTCCTATCAACAGCATCGGCCTCTGACGGCGGAAGAAAAAGCCGCGATGCCCGTGCTGCTACGCGGCGCGGCGATGCGCTTCCTGCTCACCCGCGCGCGCGACTGGCTGAACCGTAGCGATGGCGCACTTGTCACGCCGCACGACCCGCGCGAGTATCAGCGGCGGCTGGAATTTTATCGTAACGGTGGATGGAAAATCGCATGAAAAAAGTTACACTCTATACCGACGGTGCATGCTCAGGAAACCCCGGCCCAGGCGGCTGGGCAGCGATTCTGATCTATGGTGAACGCACGCGCGAAATCAGCGGCGGCGAGGCGGACACGACCAATAACCGCATGGAGCTGATGGCGACTATCATGGGGCTGAAACAGCTCAAGGAACCGTGCCTGGTGACGCTCTGCACCGATAGTAAATATGTGCTGCAAGGCTTCACGGAGTGGATGCCGGGTTGGCAGAAAAAAGGCTGGAAAACGGCGGATAAAAAACCGGTGAAGAATGTCGATCTCTGGCAAGCGCTGGACGCGGCCGCGAAGCCCCATCGCATCACCTGGCAATGGGTGAAGGGGCATAGCGGCGACACCCATAACGACCGCGCGGACGCTCTCGCCGTCGCCGCCGCGCAGGCGAGAAGGCGGGTTAAGTAGTGGTGCTCGCGACCGGAATCGAACCGGTATGGGGAAACCCCCGACGGATTTTCTTACCTACCACGGCTTTAGCCGCCACCCGTTAGGATGTTTGGGGTCTGGACTATACCTTCACCATGACCTTGCGGTTTTAGGTGCTGCCCGTCTAGTCTCTACACCTTCCTTGAGTTTCCTCAAGGCTTGGCTCGGGATTGGCACCAGCATTACCTGAGAGCGTTCCCCGAATTTGAGCAGTTCTACTTCTGGCATTTCCACCAGAGCACTCAATATCCTAAGTCCGTTGCGTCTACCAATTCCGCCACGCGAGCTTAATTTTATGGATTACTACACATTCCTATAAACACCAATTTCTATCTGGTGATGTTCCGGTGATGTTTCGCCTCCATTTTTCAGTTTTACCTCATTTTGTCGTCTTTGCTAACCATCAATAATTCAACCATAATTCACGCCCGATTAAAAACAGTGCTGTTAGCCAACACGGATTTTAAGTCTGGCGCGTCTACCAATTCCGCTACGAGAGCCTTCTACTTCGCATAGCATACTGCGTGCGGGTTACAAGCTATACAAGTACGGGCGTGACAATCTTTCCGCCTGCGGCGGCGATCATGGTGTGAATCTCGGCGGCGGCGGCCTCGTTGCGCGCCCCATCCGGCGAGCGGAGGACGAGACTGGTCGAGAACTCGCCGCGCGAATACATCGGGTAGCTGCCGATTTCGATATCCGGGTAGCGGTGCTGAATTTCGGTCAGCGTAGAGGCGATGTCGCCTTCGGGCAAATTGGTGGTGACGGAAAGCGTGAGCACCGGCGCGCCGCCGCGCAGCTCCGCCAGAATCGCATTGAGCATCGCCTGCATGATGCGCGGTACGCCCGCCATCACGAACACGTTGCCGACGCGGAAGCCCGGCGCAGAGCTGACAGGGTTGTCGAGCAGCACGCCGCCTTCGGGCACATCCGCCATCTTGAGGCGCGCTTCGTTGATCTGCTCCGCCGTGTAATGCGCGCGCAGCAATTTCTCTGCATGCGGGTGGCGGTGGATTTTTACGCCGAACGCTTTGGCGATCGCCGCACTGGTAATATCGTCATGCGTCGGCCCGATGCCGCCGGTAGTGAAGACATAATCATACGTCGCGCGCAGGGCGTTGACAGCGGCGACGATGGTGTCCTCCACATCCGGCACCACGCGCGCCTCGCGCAGCTGCACGCCGATTTCATTCAGCTTCAGCGCGAGATGCGACAGGTTTTTATCTACCGTGCGACCGGAAAGGATTTCGTTGCCGATGATAAGCAGTGCTGCGGTGACGGTTTTTTGCATGACGTGTTTATAAAGCGCATCACCGCCGCTTGCAAGCCCCCGCACAATCTGCCATGCAGGGGGCATGACGGATGATTACGAAGATATGTATGACACGAACCCCATCCCCCGCCACACGGCGGAGGATTTCGCGGCGATGCATAAGGCCGGGCGGCTGGCGGCGGAGATTCTCGACGAGCTGACGGGCATTGTGCAAGTGGGCATGACGACGGATGCGATCAATGATTATGTGCATCAGCGCATTGTGGGTGCGGGCGCAATCCCGGCGCCGCTGGGCTATCGCGGCTTTCCCAAATCCGTCTGCACCTCGGTCAACCATGTCGTGTGCCACGGCATTCCGGATGCGCGGAAGCTGCAGAACGGCGACATCGTGAATATCGACGTGACAACGATTGTGGACGGTTGGCACGGCGACACCAGCCGCACCTTTTGGATTGGCGATGTGCCGACCAAAGCACGCCGCCTGACGGAAGTGACCTATGCCGCGATGATGAAGGGGATTGAGATTGTGCGTCCCGGTATCACCACCGGGGATATCGGCCACGCGATCCAGACCTATGCGGAGAGTTTTGGTTACTCCGTGGTGCGTGAATATTGCGGTCACGGGCTTGGCAAAATTTTTCACACCGCGCCGAGCATTCTGCATTTCGGCAACCCCGGCGAGGGCGTGGTGATTGAAGAAGGCATGTTCTTCACGGTCGAGCCGATGATTAATGTGGGCAAGGCGGGCACCATTCTCAACAAGGCGGATGGCTGGACGGTGACCACGCGCGACAAATCCCTGAGCGCACAGTTTGAACATTCGATTGGTGTCACGGCGACAGGGTTCGAGATTTTCACGGCGAGTCCAAAAGGGCTGAACTGCCCACCGTTTAAAGTGTAATATGGCGTTGCCAAAAACCATCCTCATCACCGGCGCATCGAGCGGCATTGGTGCAGCGCTGGCGATTGCGTATGCGGGGGAGGGGCGCACGCTGATTCTCCTCGCGCGGAATGAGGCGCGGCTGAATGAGGTTGCCGCGCAGTGCCGTGCGAAGGGTGCGGTGGTGCATACGGCATCGATTGATGTCAGAGACAGCCTGCGGCTGAAGCAATTTATAGAAGAAATCGACACGAAGTGTCCGGTCGATCTGGTGATTGCGAATGCGGGCATCTCGGCGGGGTTCAGCAACTCGGTGGAAGAGAATTACCAGCGCGCGGAGGAAGTGTTCGCGGTGAATCTCGGCGGCGTCATCCACACGATTCACCCGCTGCTGCCGCGCATGATCGCGCGCGGGCGCGGGCATATCGCGATTCTGTCGTCACTGGCGGGCATCGTAGCGCTGCCGAGCGCGCCCGCCTATAGCACGAGCAAGGCGGCGGTGCGTGTCTATGGCGATGCGCTGCGCGGTGAATTGCGTGCGCACCACATCGATGTCAGTGTGATTTGTCCGGGTTGGATTACGACGCCGCTGACGGAGAAAAACGACTTCCCAATGCCGTTTTGTATGAATGTTGAGCGCGCGGCAGGGGTAATTATCCACAGATTGGCACAAAAAAAGCGGCGGATTGCCTTCCCGCTCGCGCTCTATCTTCCGCTACGCATCATGGCGGCGATGCCTGTTTTTGTGAGTGATAGGCTGATGGGCGCAATGCCAAAGAAGCGGCTCAAATCCTAGTGTTTTTCGGTATTGTTGTGCGCGATAATTTTTGTCCGCCGCATTTTTGCAGCACCCTAAACGAAAATTGCAAGTAAAAAATACCTGTGAAAAAGTCCAGTTTTCCGCCATTTTTTTTGACTTTTCTTGTTTACAGCATCTTCGAATGGTGCTTAACCTCCTCGTGCTAGTGACAAGGGAAACCCTAGCAAAACCTGTGGTAGACGTATTAGTGGCGAATAAAAATTCGCTGTGTCGTCGACTCGGCAGGCGGAGGGAATCCAGCACTTGGTACGACTTTTTAAGCTTATCTAACCCTTATGGAGTTTACTATGAACAAGAACGAACTGATCGCAGAAATCGCAGACAAATGCGAACTCACCAAAGCAAAAGCAGCTGAAACTGTAGATGCATTCATCGAAACCGTGAGCAAGTCGCTCAGCAAAGGCAAAGAAGTTCGCCTTGTTGGTTTCGGCACCTTCACCAGCGTAAAGCGTAAAGCGACCGAAGGCCGCAACCCACGCACCGGCGCTGTTATCAAAATCGCAGCTTCGGTTCAGCCGAAGTTCAAACCAGGCAAAGCCCTGAAAGACACCGTGAACAAGCGCAAGTCGGCGTAAGTTCGCGCCTCGCGGCCTCAGGGTCGCGACGTCGAAATAAACGGCGTGGTTCGCAAGAGCCACGCCGTTTTTCTTTGTGTAGAAAAAATCGCGTTACTTAGCGCTTGCAACCCAGTTCGTTTCTGGTTATGACACGCACCTCCTGAGGCGTCGTGGCAGTGACGGCCATCCACGCAAAGGGGGCGATTAGCTCAGTTGGTTAGAGCATCTCGTTTACACCGAGAGGGTCCGCGGTTCGAGTCCGTGATCGCCCACCATCCTTCGCCCTTTGGGCTTCGGATGGCTGACGCCGAAGAAGTATAAGTATCCGCAAGGATTTGCGGGGGTGTAGCTCAGTTGGTTAGAGCGCCTGCCTGTCACGCAGGAGGCCGCGGGTTCGAGTCCCGTCACTCCCGCCATCTCTCTCATTGCAGGGGGATGGTTTTGGTTGGTACATCCTTTTTTACGAAGCGCGATTAAGTATCCACCCCTTATTGGCATATGGCATTTTATGATGACATCGATGATTATCCTTGTTCTCTCGCTCGCCACGATAGCTCTGACGTGGCACGCGCTGAAATGGAGCGCAAAGCGTCGTCAACGCAGCGTATTTGGTGCGTGGCCGGTAAAGCGTGTGCCGCTTTCGGCGCTTGATCCTGTTTTTGAAAAAACAGCGTTTGGTTCTAGCCTTGAGACGCTTGCGAGCATCATTGGTAACGATGGTTTTCTTGGTAGTACGAGCGACACGGAAGCGTGGATACTGGCAGTGCTTGCCAAGAAGTCGCGGCGTATTTTTGAGTTTGGCACATGCAGTGGGCGCACGACCTATATAATGGGGGTGAACTCTCCGGAAGAATCGGAGATTTTTACGATCACCCTCGCCCCGGAGCAATTGGCAGCCTATGTCGGTGGGGCAGGTGATGATGCAGCCTCGCGCGCGGCAGCGCTTAAAGAATCGCAATTTACCTCATTTTATTACAGCGACACGCCTGTGGCAAAAAAAGTGACGCAGCTTTTTGGAGACAGCAAGGCATTCGATGATGCTCCACACCATCGCCGCTTCGACTTGATTTTTATCGACGGCTCGCACGCCTATTCTTATGTGGTGAGTGATACGGAAAAGGCGCTTAAAATGATAAAGCCCGGCGGGATGATACTCTGGCATGATTATAAGGGGCCGCGCGTTGCAGCAGGGGTCTTCCGCGCCCTTAACGAATACAGCCGCACGCTTGATTTGATGCATATTGCAGGCACGACGTTGGTTGCGTATAGAGCCGCCGCCTAAGTTACCTAAGCTTGCATCGGCGCGTGATCGTATTATAGTGATGCGTCGCTCATCAAGAAGCGGTCAGGAAAGGTAAGCCATGTTCACCAAAACCACGCGCCACATCAAAATCACCGCCACGCCGCAGTTCATGGCCGAGCATTCGGAGCCGAGCGATAGCCACTATGTGTGGGCATATACAATTCAGCTCGAGAATTATGGCGCGGAGCCGGTGCAGTTGCTCAACCGTCATTGGAAAATCACCGATGCGCAGGGGCTGACGCAGGAAGTGCGTGGCGCGGGAGTAATTGGTGAGCAACCGTTACTCAATCCCGGCGAGGCGTACCGCTACACCAGTGGCGCGGCGCTGCACACTGCCTCTGGCCTGATGTTGGGGGAATATGAGATGGTGGTGCCAGCCAGCGGTGAGCATTTTGAGGTAGAAGTGCCTGCCTTCTCGCTCGATAGCCCGTACCAGATGGGGCGGATGAACTGACTTTTTGCGCCTGTCGTTACGCATCGAAGATACCACGCACTCGGTAGCTCCCCCCTCAAGGGGGGAGCTACCGAGTGCGTGGTGATGCCAACCTCAAAAAAATGCAAAAACATACAAATTGTCACACAACTGTCATAATTCTTGTGCTATAGTGAGGGTAGGAGAAAATGATGGCTGACCTACCACAGGGCCCAAATATTGATACCAGCTACCTGTATCGCCAGTCGCAGCAGGCGCAGGGTGGCTCTGGCTCTATGCCTATTTTTATGGGCGCTCGGATTGAGCAGAATGTTGGGACAGGGCTTTCCATTCAAGGGAAAGGCTTGAATGGCGATGGCATGGTGAATAAACTGCCTAAAGCTGCGCCTGGGCCACTCGCAAAATTACTTGAAGGTATGGGGCTAACACGCGCACAGATTTTTGAGGGGCTTGCGAAGGTCTCGCAGGCTGGGCCAGTGCAAA
>JBIIEL010000010.1:0-59211 GCA_044237845.1 Rickettsiales bacterium
AACGGAAGGGCTTCACCTTCACTCGACTCTCGACTCTAGCCGCTCGACTCTACTTCCTGATTTCCAGCATCACCTCGTTGCGGCGCAGGAAGGGCAGCGTCCATGGCGGGTCATAGAACGCGAGCACCGGGGCGCCTTTGGCCTTCAGCTTTTTCGTCACGAGATAGGCCTGAAGCTCCACGGTTTTCTCGGCAATTTTGTGGTCGTCCTTCGTGCTGCCGGAGAAGCGGATCACCGCCATTTGGCGTGCGGGAATCGATTTGATTTTCACTTCCTTGTTGTTTGGCTTCGGCAGCGTTTCCGCCGTATATTCCTTCGGCATAATGAACTGCACCACCCATGCACCGCCCTCGCCTTGCTGGATCACCGGCGTCGTCATCGCGATTTTTTCGCTGGTTGCCTGCTGAATCACCGGCGTGGTCATGGCCACCTTGGTTTGCGCGGTGTTGTTACCGAAAATAAAATCCGCAATCAGGCGGAAGCCCTGGTTGATGGCTTCTTTGCGTTCGCCTTTCACCTGCACCTCGGCGGCGAGTGCGGGGGCATAGTCGCGCAGCTCAATCCCATCCAGCTTGTCGCTCACGGTAAAGGCCGGTTCCTGATATTGTCCCACGTTACATCCATTCATCAACGCGACCACTACCGCAAGCGGCACGGCCACATAGAGCATGAGTTTTTTGAGTGATTGCATAGGTCGATCCTTTTTCCATGATTGCGACTACCTAGCACAGCCCACGTAAAAAATCGATGCGTTTTATCGGGCTTCGCTTCGTTTGCCTAAACCATGCCGTGTAGCGCCGCGAGCAACCCCGCACACTCATCATCCCACACGCCGTCGATAATGCTCGGGCGGTAATGGCGCTGGAAGGCAATCACGCATTTTTCGGTTTTCACACCATAGTCGCCATCGAGCTTAAGGCCATAGCCCCAGTTACTGAGCGCCGTTTGCAGGCGGATGACTTTGCTGCCGGTGTCGCCGCGCTTTTGGGCGGAGCCGACCATCGGCCGCGCATCGAACGGGAACATGCCCACCCCGGCGCGCGCCAGCATCGGCCAGTCGAATAGATGCCCCGGGTCTTGCTTGCGCAAAAACGCGATGTCGGAATGACCCACCACATTGCGCGCGGGGATGTTATGCCGCGCCAGAATTTCGAGCGACAGTTTTGCCACCGCTTCCATCTGCACCGCAGGAAACAGCACATAGCCATGGCTGTGACCGGTGTTGGCCAGCTCGATGCCGATGGAGCGCGCGTTGAGGTTCGCGTGGCCGCGCCAGTGCGATTCGCCCGCATGCCAGGCGCGGTTCTCCTCCGCCACCAGGCTGAACACCTCGCCCGCCTCGCTCACCACGTAATGCGCGGAGACCTTCGCCTCCAGGTTTTGCAACTGCGCCACCGCATCCGCCGCAGTCAGCATATCGGTATAATGCATCACCAGCGTATCCACATGCTGGCCGCCACGCGTATCAAAATTCGGGGAGGGATGGGTAAGGGTCATGGGTGCTACCTAGACGATTCGCGTGTATAGAGCAAATCTTCAAAAAACGCTCCAACGGAGAGCTCTGGATGGCGCAACTGGATTTCTAAAATCCATTTGCCGCTCGCAACTTCTTTCGGAAAATGATTGATGCCGCGCTTCCATCCCCGGTGCGGGAATGCGCCGATGAGATGCCCCGCCGGATCGAGATTCCAAACGAGGCCATGCACCGCCGCCTGCGCATAGATAAATTCATAGAGCGCGATACCGGAAGGATTCTCATTTTGCCAAAAATCGGTGGCCGTATCGAAAATAGTTTTACTCGCGATAGCAAGGCGCGAATATTCCGCCTGATTGCCAAAGGTAACGGTGCGCCCTGCATCCCCCTCGATTCCACCATGCACAATACCAATATCGACAAAAGCGATATCGGTTTGTTCCAGCATATAATCATCTGTCGCCCGCTGCTGGAACGTAAGCAAGGTATGGTCACCAAACCGCACATAGGGCGGGTGCCATGTCCGTTCAATGCCACGCGCAGCAAACAGGTCGAGCGCGAATTGTTTGATCTCACTTTCGCGCTTACCTGGCTTTATCTCGGTAATAATTTCATCGAGCAGCGCATGCGCGAGTTTTGCGCTCTCAATCGCTACGGCAACATTCTGCTCGGCGCAATAGCGATCGGTCTTCTCGATCTTCTCCTCAAGATCACTGCGCTCGACAACATCCATTACGCCGCCACTTCCTGCTTCAGCGCGGCGTCGATGAGGCCGATGGTTTCCTTCGCGCCGAAGAGCGCAATGAAGCTGCCCATGCGCGGCCCCTGCGCGCTGCCGAGCAGCGTTTCATACATCGCCTTGAACCATTCACGCATGGTTTCCTTGCTGTAATATTTCAGGCCGAGGTCGTAGATGCGGGTCATGATATCATCCGCCGCGCTGCCCTCCGCCAGCGTGGTGAGATACTCGCGCAATTCAGCCAGCGCCGTGCGTTCCAGCTCCGTCGGCGCGCGGTATTTCTTGGTCGGCTTCACAAAATCATGGTAGTAACGCACCGCATAGCCGCAGAGCTTATCGAGCATCGGACACCCTGCGGGTGTGGCGTTCGGTAATTCACGCTTGAGGAAACCCCACAGCACCGATTTATCCTCTGCATTACAGGCCGACACAAGGTTCAGCAGCATGCTGAATTTGATGTTGCTCTCCGGCGCGGGCACGTTCCCACTATGGATATGCCAGACCGGGTTTTCCATGCGCGCAGCCTCATCCGCCGCCGGATATTTCTCCAGATGCGTGAGATAATCATCCACCTGCTGCGGGATCACATCGAAATAGAGTTTCTTCGCCGTACGCGGTTTGGTGAACATATAGAGCGCGAGCGACTCCGCAGGCGCGTATGTCAGCCATTCGTCGATAGTAATGCCGTTACCTTTGGACTTTGAAATCTTCTGCCCCTGTTCGTCGAGGAACAGCTCGAACATCATCTGCGCGGGCGGAATACCCCCGGCAATTTTGCAGATCGCATCATAAAGCGGCGCGCTGGCGAGGTGATCCTTGCCATACATCTCGTAATCCACGCCGAGCGCCGCCCAGCGCATGCCCATATCCGGCTTCCATTGCAGCTTGCAGTGACCGCCCGTCACCGGCACCGTCATCTCCGAGCCGTCTTCTTCCATGTAAGTGATCGTGCCTTTTTCGACATCCGTCTTCACCACTTTGGCGAGCAGCACTTTGCCACTCACTGGCGAGACTGGCAGGAACGGCGAGTAGGTCTCTGCGCGTTCTTCGCCCAGCGTCGGCAGCATCACCTTCATCACCTGATCGTAGTTCTTGAGGATGTTGAGGAGCGCCGTGTCGAACTCACCGCTGGCATAGGTCGCGGTGGAGGATTTGAACTCGTAGTCGAACCCAAACGTATCGAGAAACGCGCGCAGGCGCGCATTCATGTGGTGGCCGAAACTCTCATGCGTGCCGAACGGGTCAGGCACGGAGGTGAGTGGTTTGCCGAGATTCGCCGCGATCATCTCCGCGTTCGGCAGATTATCCGGCACTTTGCGCAGGCCGTCTTTGTCGTCGCTGAAGCAGATCAGCTTCGTTGGGATATCCGAAAGCTGCTTAAACGCATGCATCACCATGGTCGTGCGCGCGACCTCGCCGAACGTGCCAATATGTGGCAGGCCGGAGGGGCCATAGCCCGTTTCGAACAGCACATAGCCCTTATCCACATAGCCGGGGCGCTTTTTCATATTCTCAAGGCGGGTGAGCAGAGCTTGTGCCTCAGCAAACGGCCAGGCTTTAGCGGTAGCGGCGAGCGGATTCATACGGTTTCCTTGTTTAGAGAGGGATTTTGCCCACAGGGCGTCTCTAGTAACCCGTTTTTGGCAAAAAAGCGCGAAGCGATGGATACCGAGAGAAATCCAGTGCACATATTAAGTGCATGATTTCTCGAGGGTAGGCTCCATCGCAAGTAGATTTGAAGCCAAAACGGGTTACTAGAGATGCCCTTATTTAGGGGATGCACCGCTACCATGCAAAGGAAATAAGCCGCTAGGATGGAGTAAATGGCAAAAAGCGCTTGCACCTCTGGGTGGCTTCACTTAAGACATCACTCAAACTATTTAAAAAGACTAAGAATCACCCGCAAGCCATTGAGGATTCCGTGAATTACCGTCGTTTTGTTGCTGCTCTCCTGTTGTCGACACCGCTGGCTGCAATTGCGGCTCCTGCAGTCATGGTACAATTTGGTTCGTTTGAAACAATGACGGAAGCGCAGAAGCGCCTTTCAGACGTAAAATCTGCGCATGGCAGCACCCTCAGCGCCCTCACCCTCGGCGTGAAAGAAGTAAAACTACCGCCAGATAACCTCACCGTGTATCGCACCCAGGCGGGTCCCGTTGATTCACGCGCGACGGCACAATCCATCTGCTCCAAACTCTCTAGCAGTGGCGACGAATGCTATGTGGTCGAAACCGTGATGGCCGCGCCATCAACCGTTGTGGCGGATGCCGTCACCCCCGTTACGGCGACAATAAGCAATCTGCCATCAACCTCCACATTAGCAGACGCCGCAACACGCCCTGTCACGGTTGCCCCGCTAAAAGTAGAGGCGCCCGTTCTGGAAAGCCCAACCCTTAAAGTAGAAGCGCCGACAATCTCTGCGCCTACACTTGCAAAGCCAGAAGTTATTACTAACAAACCTTCGTTTTGGTCGCGTGTAAATCCATTCGATGGTGAGAAAAAACCTGTCACGCTGAAGACCGAAGAAGCTCCTGTTGTTAGCCTCGCTGCGCCGGAAAACCTGGGCAGCGTACCAACCGTTAAAGTAGAGGCTCCTACCGCACCCGTTATTCCGATGCCCACTGCGCCGGAAGTGGTAACGCTGACACCTGCCATAGAAACGCCTAAGCTTGCGAGCAACGCGATCACCCTCACGCCACAAACCTACGTCGATGCGCCCACCCTGCCGTTGTTGCCGCCACCTCCTCCACTCACCGCGCGCGACCGTGATTTCATCGACCGCAGCCTTGCCGCTCCTGTCGTACAAAAACCCGAAATAGTCGTCGCACAACCAACGATCACAACACCTGCTATTAAACCGCTGGAGCCGATCGATACCACCGTGGTTCTGCCGCCCGTAAAAGGGACCGTAAAGGTCGAGGAAGCCAAGCGTGTACCGCTGACCGAGTCGCACCCGCAGCCCACCACGCCAACCCAACCACCACTGCTTAAAACCTCGCCACATGCGGTGCCACAAGCTGTATCGCTGCTACCAAGCTCGACGCTGGGTCAGAAAACTCTCTGGGCGCAAATTGGCCAGTTCAACAATGCACAAGAGGCATTTGCCTTCTGGGAGAACTACCGCAATACCCATCCGGATTTCCCGGTCGTGCGCCTTCGCGTCACCTCGTCGATCCAGCAGCAAATGCATGGCAACGACCGTGTTTCCCTGCGCGTTGGCCCCTTCGCGCGGGATGGTTTCATCCGCAACCTTTGCGCTACCGTCTCGCCGACCAGCAATCTGCGCTGTGGCTTCGTGACGGATATGGGCGTCTCTGCCAATGCGCATCCACGCTCGGCTGGTTATCTCAATGGCTCGCGCTATAAGCGCTAGTTCTATTTAGCGCCGAGAAAAGCTTGTGCACCACGAATGGAGTGAGTCATGCCTAACTTCTTGAGTATGATAAAGGCCACGCTGATAAAAATGAGTACAAAGCCTAAGCAGGCTCCTGACTACAGAGAGACCGTGCAGCTCAGTGCGAAAGAAATTGCGGTTGCGCTGGAAAAGATGGGCACGTCAGGTTGGCTGATTATTACAGATGTCTCTGACAGCGAGAAATGGCTACAGTGCTCGTATACAGACGAAGAGTCGCGCAGAATCATGTTAGACTTCCCGCTTCTGGGCCAACGCGCACGCTACAGGGATACTATCATCCGTTTCTGTGAAGCACATCACCTCAGCTATGAAATACAGCAGGGCGAAATCGTACAATGCTTTCTTTCTGAGAATATTGATGCTGCTGCAAAAACTACTTATCAGTTCTGTACGGACCTACTTTCGGTACCGTCCCGAGGAGACGTGGTCGTCGAGATAAACCAAAGTTAATAATCGCAACATTGTTTATCCACATCGCGAAAATTTTTTTATCTTCAGTTTCGCATCAGCATGTTTCCGTATACACGGAGATGCCAACTAACCAAACAAAAGGAGTTTATCATGGCAATTCGTACCGTTCTCGCTGTTGCAACCGTTCTCGCTGCTACCTCGGCATTCGCTGCTGACCACGCTGCTGCACCTGCTGCTGCAAAAGACGCAAAAGCAGCTGTTGAAACCGCTGTTGAGCACAAAGCAGCACCAGCTGTTGAAGCTAAAAAAGAAGAAGCTAAAGACGCTGCTAAAGACGCAAAAGCAGAAGTAAAAAAAGAAGAAGCTAAACACTAGTTTCTTCTTCCGAATCGGTGGAGGGCTAAGGCTCTCCACCCTTCATCAAAAGCCCGCTTGCAAAAGTGGGCTTTTTTTATAGCCCATTCTAGAATAGAAGGTCTGTATGCGACTCCTCCTCGTAGAAGACGATGAAATGCTCGGCGCCTCGCTCAAAAAAGCGCTGGAGCATTACGCCTATGGTGTCGACTGGGTAACGGATGGCGAGGCGGCAATGTTCGCGCTAAGTGACTCGCCTTATGCCGCAGCGGTGGTGGATGTCAACCTGCCGAAATTCTCGGGGCTTGATGTCATTCGCGATGCGCGCCGCCGCAAGAATATGATTCCGATTCTGCTGCTCACAGCGCGTGATTTGCCACAACAAAAAGTCGAGGGGCTAGATGCCGGGGCGGATGATTATCTCGTCAAACCGTTCGACCTCGACGAACTGCTCGCCCGCATTCGTGCCCTCGTGCGCCGCAGTGCTGGGAGGGCGGAGACCTTGCTCCGCTCGGGCAACCTCGCGCTTAACCCTGCAGACTCTACCCTCACGAAGGACGGCACACCGGTACTGCTCACTGCCAAGGAATTCCGCACCCTCAAGCTATTGATGGAGCGCGCCGGAAAATTCGTCACCAAGGCGGATATCGAATATGCGCTCTACAGTGCAGACGACGCGGCAGAGAGCAACACGGTGGAAGTGACCATCTATAACCTGCGCAAGAAGCTCGGGTCGGAAGTCATTCAAACCGTACGCGGCGTCGGCTACCGGATCGGGACATGAGAAACCAGTCCCTCACCCGAACGCTTTTCTCCCGCGTCGCACCGACGATTCTGGTCACCATCGTACTCATCGGCATGATGGCGTTCAAAAGCGCCACGCGGCAGATTGAAAGCGCCTACGATGCGCAGCTCATCAGCAGTGCGAACATGATGTGGCTTGCGGTGGAAGAAGAACTTAAGAACACCGAAATCAGCGCCTTCCGCCGCATTCGTAAAATCGAGTTCAGCTTCAACGACACCAGCAAAGTGAGCCGAATCGCCAGCGAATACGCGGATGATCGCATGTTCCGCATCTGGAAAAACCGCCGCCTCATCATACTGTCGGATGGCGCGCTGGGCACGCAAGTGCCACTACAACCGCGTGGTTTTTCCAACGTCACCTATAAGAAAGACCGTTGGCGCATTTACAGCCAGCCGATTCCAGAGACGGATTTCGTGATTGAGGCGGGCGAGAAAATCATCCTGCGCCGCTCGTTGGTGGAGCAGATTCTCATCGAACTGGCGACCCCGCTCTTGCTGTTGATTCCGCTCGTCGGTGCGCTCATCTGGTATGGTATTGGCACGGGGCTTGGCACCATCCGCGCGCTGATGGAGCAGATT
This sequence comes from Rickettsiales bacterium, assembly GCA_044237845.1. Taxonomy (GTDB): domain Bacteria; phylum Pseudomonadota; class Alphaproteobacteria; order Rickettsiales; family UBA3002; genus QFOX01. The sequence goes on from JBIIEL010000010.1 coordinate 7,777, forward strand.
CGTTTCCGTTCGCCAGACGACCTCTCGGCGCTCACACTGAGCGACATGCCGCGCGATCTGGTACCACTCGGGCAATCCATCAACCAGCTTCTCACCAAGCTACGCCACTCCTTCACCGCCGAGAAACGCTTTGCTGAACACGCCGCACACCATCTGCGCACGCCACTCGCCGCACTTAAACTGCAATTGCAATTGCTCACCCACACGACCGATGAGAAAGCACGTAACGCGCTGCTCACCGATCTTTCCGCCGCGATGGATCGCGCGTCGCAGCTTGTCAGTCAGCTACTCACTTCCACACGCGTCAGCCATCAGGCAATCGTGCGCGTGCCACTTTCCTGGCGGGCGATGATTATCACCCTGCTCGAAGAACTCTCGCCGCTCGCGACACAGAAAAACATCGCGCTTAGTTTTGAAAGCACGGATGACAGCACCGTGATGGCCGATGAAACGCTGCTGCGCCTCATCACCGGCAATATTCTTGAGAACGCGATCAAATACACGCCCGCCGGTGGCGCGGTCACGGTCACCCTCGCCGGATCGGAGACCGACATGCGCTACAGCGTCAGCGATACGGGGCCTGGCATTCCCGAAGCCGAGCGTGCGCTGGTGTTCGAGCGCTTCTACCGCGTCGGCACTTCGCGCATCGAGGGCACCGGGCTGGGCCTCGCTATTGTCGCCGAGAGCGTCGCGCGGCTGTCTGGCACTATTGTCCTCGCCGCCGCCGAGGGCGAATCCGGCCTGAAGGCCGAAGTCATCCTGCCGAAGTCATAATTATTATAATACAGCAACTTATAAAAATTTGCGCTTGGGGCGCAGACCCCAATCTTCACACAATTGTCACAAAACTCGTGGCCCGGGTTTGGTATAGTGAAGAGGATGGAAAACCCTATGTTACAGCCCGCCGCCTCGTCGGCAGAGGATATTTTTGCACCGAACCCGGTCGCGAATGCGCCTGCTATGGCGCATGTGAATCCTAAGGGACATATACGCACGGCAGGTGAGAAAAAGTTCGACCGGGTGACCTATAATTGGCTGGGTTATGTCGCCAACGCACTGCTTTCAGTTGTTGCGGTAGCGTGGGTTGAGCGCACCCATGGTGGACAGAAAATGATGAATAATTTCCGTGGCTGGGCGGAGCGGAATGTAAAGTTCGTGAATCCTGAGACCGCAAAAATGCTCGCCACCAAAACCTTTTTCCTCGCTGGCGGTTTTGCCGTCATGCTGCCGATGAAATGGCTGGAAGACAAAAAGCTCGAAATGGTCAAAAAATACGACCGACAGATTTACGGCGATGCGGTGGACACCGACCCCAGCATCCGCCAATCGCATCAGGATATCGAGAACGCGCCGAAGCAGAACTGGAAATCCATCCTCGGCAGCCGCATTCTGGCGCTGGTGCCGTTCTACGCTGGGTACTGGCTGCTGTGGGACAAGAAAAGCCCCCTCGCGAAAGCCACGAATGAAAGCCTGTTTGTCGACCGCCCCATTGTGGCTGCATCACGCGGCATTGGAAAATTCTTCGCGAAGCTCACCAAAAATGGTGAAGCAGAAAAAACGCTCTCCGAGCTCAACCAAACACATCTGGGGGAAATGCTAACTCCCGTCGAAGCGGGAAAAATAGCAACCAAGCCCGACCCGCTGCACTCCACCGTCCCTTATTATTTCATGTCCGAGGCCATTACCTCGGCCATGGTGGCGTGGGGCGTGTACGTGCTCAGCCGCGTACTCGCGCCTATCCTCGGCACGAAGAAGGAAGCAGCACCGCAGGTTGCGGAGAAAGAAATAATCGCGACATCCAATATCAGCATCCCAAAAGATGGCAGAGGAGCAGAGGTCGTTAATAAAGCCCGCTCTCACGGGGTATCAATTGCACCGCTTCCTGCATCTCATAATGCGGAAGACGCTGGTGGATATTATGATGCAGATAGTAAAACCGTTTATGTAAACACGGCACGCCCAGCAGCGCGCCAAACAAGCGTATTGGTTCATGAGTGCCAACATGCGTGCAACCTGTTTGATAAGAAAGTTCTAGATAAGAAAGAAGCGGCTCGTCATGGCGAGACTGCATATACTGAAAATTTCCTGGTAGATGAGGCGCGAGCTCATGCAGCAAGCTTCATCTATAATCATGAGTCAAAAGCGGCCTCGGAACTACAATCACATGCCATGCAATCGTTATTTAGTGACGTAGCCTATGAAGGCGCTACCGATACTGCTTTTGAGCATTATGCAGACCATGCATTGAACAAATTAAAGCATGGTGCGCTTGGATATCGTGAGAAAGCGAAAGAGAGTTACATTGCCCATGCGCCCGCACACACCGCGCCCGATGTAAAAGAACAACCGGAGGAAAAAACGTCCGAGAAAAAACGCGAGCTACCGGAAAGCAAACCCGACACAAAAGTGCATGCGGATTCGCTGCAGCACCATCATACGCATCACGCCGAAGCGGCGCATGCGCACGGCGCGCATTAGATCACACCCAGCTTTTTGCCCACCCGTTCAAACGTCGCGAGGGCGCGGTCGATCTGTGCATCGGTCAGCGTCGCGCAGATTTGAATGCGCAAGCGCGCCTTGCCTTCTGGCACCACGGGGAAGCCGAAGCCGGTGATGAAAATCCCCTCCTCCAGCAGCGCCTGGCTCATTTTGATCGCGAACGAGGTTTCGCCGACGATGATCGGCACGATCGCGCTCGGGCCTTCGAGCGGTTTGAAGCCACACGCTTTCAGCCCGTCGCGCATGCGTTTCACGTTGGCGTGCAGGCGCGTAATGCGCTCCGGCTCGGCGGCTAAAATCTCGATCGCTTTTTTCGCGCTCGCCGCAATCGTCGCCGGCAACGCGTTGCTAAACAGCTGCGGGCGCGAGGCCTGGTTCAAATATTCAATCACCTGCTTGCTCGCCGCCACATAACCACCCGCCGCGCCGCCGAGGGCTTTGCCCAGCGTGCCGGTGTAAATATCAATCTCGTGCTCCAGCCCAAAATGCTCCGCCGTGCCGCGCCCGGTTCTGCCCATCACGCCCACGCCGTGGGAATCATCGAGAATAATCGCCGCGCCATATTTACGCGCCAGCGCCACCACTTCCGGCAGTTTTACAATCGTGCCTTCCATGCTGAACACGCCATCCGTCACGACAAAAATGCGGCGCGCGCCTTGGCTTTCTTTCAGCTTCTCTTCCAGCGCCGCCATATCGTTATGCGCGTAGACATGGCGCTTGGCCTTGCTCATACGGCAGCCATCGATGAGCGAGGCATGATTCAGCGCGTCGGAAATCAGCACGTCCTCCGCCCCGGCAATCGTCGGCATCAGCCCGGTGTTGGCCGCCCAGCAGCTCACATAGGTGAGCGCAGCTTCGGTGCCGTGCATCTGCGCAATCGCGTTTTCAATTTCCTCATGCACGGTGAACGTACCGCAAATGAATCGCACGCTCGCGGTGCCCGCACCGTACTGTTTCAGCGCGGCCACGCCCGCCTCGATCACGCGCGGGTCGTTGCTGAGGCCGAGATAGTTATTGCTCGACAGCACCAGCGCATGCCCGGTCTCGGTCATGTCCACCTCGGTGTCCATTGGCCCTGCGATATGACGGAATTTCTTCAGCGTGCCCGCTGCTTTCATCGCGGCGAGATCCGCCTCAATACTGGCGTTGAGTGTGTTCATCGGTGCTTCCTTACGTGCCGTTGCAGTCGTCATATTCGGTCCTTTCTTTTACTCTAAAGAATGCGGAGAGATTTTTGAGCGAAAATGATGGGTTTTAAGAACCGGCGCGCAGCGTATGTTTTATACGTGAGCACCGGAAGCGCAAAACCCGTCATTTGCAGCCAAAAATGTCCCGCATTTACTCACTCCAATCCAGCACCACCTTGCCGGAGCTGCCCGAGCGCATGGCGTCGAAGCCTTTCTGGAAGTCGGTGTAGTGGAAGCGGTGGGTGATGACCGGGGCGACATCCATGCCGCTCTCGATCATCGATTGCAGTTTATACCAGGTCTCGAACATCAGGCGGCCATAGATGCCTTTGAGCGTGAGGCTTTTGAACACCACCGCGTCCCAGTCGATGCCGGTTTGTGCGGGCTGAATGCCGAGCATCGCGATCTTTCCGCCATTGGCCATGCTGCCGATCATCTGGTTCAGCGCCGCCGGGTTGCCGGACATTTCTAAGCCGACATCGAACCCTTCGGTCATGCCGAGCCCGTTCATCACGTCTTTCAGATTTTCCTTCGCCACGTTCACGGTCGCGCTCGCGCCCATCTGCTTGGCGAGGCCAAGGCGATACTCATTCACATCCGTCACCACCACATGGCGTGCGCCCACATGACGCGCCATTTTCACCGCCATCATGCCGATGGGGCCGGCACCGGCGACGAGCACATCCTCGCCTACCAAATCAAACGTCAGCGCGGTGTGCGCGGCGTTGCCCAGCGGGTCGAAAATCGCATATTGCTCGAGCGGAATTTTGTCCGAGCAGTGCCACACATTCACCGCAGGCACGGCCACAAGCTCAGCAAACGCACCGTTGCGGTTCACACCCACGCCCAGTGTGTTCGGGCAATAATGCCGCCGCCCGGCCATACAGTTACGGCAGGTGCCGCACACAATATGCCCCTCGGCGCTGACGATATCGCCTTCCTTCACGCTCTCGACATTGCTGCCCACCGCCACCACGCGGCCGACAAATTCATGCCCCGCCGTCATCGGCACCTTGATCGTTTTCTGCGCCCACGCATCCCAATTATAGATGTGCACATCCGTACCGCAGATGCCGGTTTTGAGAACCTTGATGAGGACATCATTCGCGCCGTAGCTGGGCTCCGGTACGTCCATCAGCCAGATGCCTTCGGCTGCTTGAGATTTGACAAGTGCTTTCATAGCCTTCGCAAATAGCGCATTTGCGCGGGGCTGACAAGCCATCAAAACGCTATACAAACCCGCCCGCACTCGATTATAGACGCCCCATGACCAGCATCCTCACCGAAAAACTCGCCGATTACGACGCTCTGATCGTCGACCTCTGGGGCGTGATCCATGACGGCTCGGCGCTCTACCCCGGCGTGGCCGAGACCCTGCGGGTCTTGCATGAACTGCACAAACCGGTGCTGTTCCTCAGCAACGCCCCGCGCGTCGCCGCCAAAGCGCGCGAGAATCTGAACCGCCTTACCATCCCGCCCGCGCATTACCTCGATATCATCACCTCCGGCCAAGTCGCGTATGACATGCTCGCGCGCGACACCGCGGCCACACGCGGCTATTACTACTTAGGGCCATCGAAGGACGAAGATATCCTCAGCGGCCTCGCGCATTATGTGCCGGTGGAGCATGCGCACAGCGCCGATTTCATCCTCTGCACCGGCTACGAGGTGGATGGCCAACCGCACGAGGAAATCATCCCAGTGCTCGCGGGGCTCCTGCCGCTGCCGATGCTCTGCGTGAACCCGGATATGGAAGTGGTGAAGCAGGACGGCACGCAATGGCTCTGCGCCGGGGCGGTCGCCGCCGAATACAGCAAAATGGGTGGCCGCGTTGCTTATGTCGGCAAGCCGTTCCCAGAAGTCTACGCCGCGTGCAAAGCCATGCTCGGCCATGGCCGCATTCTCTGCGTGGGGGATAACCCGGCCACCGACATCAAAGGCGCGAACGATGCCGGGCTCGACAGTTTGCTCATCACCGGCGGCGTGCTCGGCCACCGCTACGGCGCCGACCTCAGCGAAGCAAACGCCCGTGAAATCTGCCGCATCGCCGGGGTCACGCCGACGTATGTGATGGCTGGGTTTGTGCTATAACCTCGACCGTGCAGACCTATAATACTTAGCGTCGATTCGTAGCCTTCTCTTGTTCTTTCACTTTGAGAAAACTGTTTAATTGCTGAATCTCATTCTTGTCTATCGCACCATCGCGCGACACATCAGTGAGTAACTTCGCCTCCGATTGGGAGATGGACTTATCTTGATACGCAGCATTTAGCGCCTCTACGAATTTGGGGTTTTTCATTGCCTTGCTGATATTTTCAAATCCTCTCAAACTCGAAAATTCAAAGCCATCTTTCTCCGCTGATTTAATCAATGTGAATTTCATTTGATCGTGCGATACAGGCTGGCCATTGACAACAAGGTCTTTTTTACTCTCATCTATTAACGCTTCTGCAGCCTTCCTGTACACATCATATCCCATGTCTTTCTCAAGAAGACTGGGTTTTTGTTCTCCAACATCCCTGACATCCATCTGAATATTTTTTCCTGACCTAGTGTAGGTCGTTTTTATAAATCCATCAGAAAGTACTCTCTCTTCAGTGATAGAGAGAGAGATAAACGCTCCCTCTTTATCCGTGCTCAAATTAATTTCTGGTGAAGGCATAACCCTGCTCCTTACGTTTTGCGTAAATGTTGCTTGCTAACAGCTTCATATTACCCCCCCCTGGTTAATTTTTCATTAATATCTCGCATTTTTTTGAAAAAAGTGGGGTGGTGACGCTGGGAAAGCCCTCACCACTTCCTAGTGGCGAGGGGAAATAAATCCGCTATAACCTCCGCATGAGCAGCAAAAAACCAGCAGCGAATGCGATGTGGGGCGGGCATTATAGCCTTGGGCCCGCGGAGGCGTTCGCCGCCATCAACCCCTCCATCGCCATCGACCAGCGTCTGTATGCCGAGGATATCGAAGGCTCCGTCGCGCATGCGGACATGCTCGCCGCCTGCAAAATCATCACCGAGGAAGAAGCGCGCGAAATCGCCCGCGGCCTCGCGCAGGTGAAAGCCGAAATTGAATCCGGCGCGCTGCAATTCTCCGCCGCGCTCGAAGACATCCACATGAACATCGAATCCCGCCTCGCCGAGATCATCGGCGCAACGGCGGGCAAGCTGCACACCGCCCGCTCGCGGAATGATCAGGTCGCCACCGACATGCGACTTTATGCGCGCCGCGTCGCGGGTGAAATCAGCACCGCGCTACAAGCCCTGCAAGCCGCGCTGCTCGCACAGGCCGAGCGCCATACCGAAACGGTGATGCCCGGCCTCACCCATCTGCAGCCCGCGCAGCCCATCAGTTTCGCGCATCACCTGCTGGCCTATGGCGAAATGTTCGCGCGCGACCGCGCCCGCCTCGCGGATGCCGCGGCGCGCCTCAACGAATGCCCGCTCGGTGCGGCAGCGCTTGCCGGCACCACCTACCCCATCGACCGCGCGATGACCGCTGCTGCGCTTGGCTTCAGCGCACCCATGCGCAATTCGCTCGACGCGGTTGCGTCGCGCGATTACCTGCTCGAGCTGATGAGTGCGCTTTCCATCATCGCCATGCATCTCACGCGCCTTGCGGAAGAACTGGTGTTCTGGACATCGCCGCTCATCGGCTTTGTGCGCCTGAGCGAGGCCTTCACCAGCGGTTCCTCCATCATGCCGCAGAAGCGCAACCCGGATGCGGCGGAGCTGGTGCGCGGCAAAAGCGGCGGCGTCATCGGCGCACTCGTCGCGCTCTTCACCACGCTGAAATCGCTGCCGCTTGCCTACAACAAAGACATGCAGGAGGACAAACGCCCGTTCTTCTTCGCGGTGGATGAAACGCTGCTCTGCCTTTCCGCGATGACGGGCATGATCGCCGACATGACCGCCAACGCCGACGCCATGCGCGCGGCTTGCAGCCGGGGCTTTTTGAATGCAACGGATTTAGCAGATTGGCTCGTCACCCATGCCAACGTGCCGTTCCGCGAAGCGCATCACCTCACTGGGCAGCTCGTCAAACGCGCGGAGGAAAAACGCTGCGGGCTCGAAGATTTATCGCTCGTGGAAATGCAGCAAGTTCACCCCGCCATCACTGTGGAGATTTTTAGCGCCATCGCACTGGATGCCTGCCTCGCCCGCCGCACCAGCTTCGGCGGCACCGCCCCTTCCCGCGTGCGCGAAGCCATCGCCGCCGCGAAGAAAGCATGGTTATGAAACACGCGTCTCTCTTCGCACTCGCCCTGCTTACCCTCAGCGCCTGCGGCATTCAGCGCCCGCTCATCGCGCCGAAGGATATTCCCGCCTATGAAGAGCGCCTACGCAAAAAACGCGAGCGGTTGGAGGATGCGGCACCTGCTGTCGCGCCACTTGCCACCGTCAACACGCCTACGGAAAACTAATGGACCATTTCACCTATAAAAACGAACAACTCCACGCGGAGGATGTTGCGATTGCGGCGATTGCAGAAGCAATCGGCACGCCGTTTTACTGCTACTCGCGTGCGACGCTGCTGCGGCATGCGGAGGTGTTTCAAACCGCCCTCGCCGCCGTTAAGCCACTCGTCTGTTTTGCGGTGAAGGCAAACAGCAACCTCGCCGTGCTCAGCACGCTTGGTGCGGCCGGCCTCGGTGCAGATGTGGTGAGCGAGGGCGAACTGCGCCGCGCACTCGCTGCGGGCATTCCGGCGGAGAAAATCGTCTTCTCCGGCGTCGGCAAAACGCGTGAGGAAATGGCGTTCGCACTCACCGCGGGCATCCACCAGTTCAATGTGGAATCCGACCGCGAGCTGCTGGCGCTCAACGAAGTCGCGCGTGCGCTCAACCTCCGTGCACCCGTGGCGCTGCGCGTGAACCCGGATGTGGATGCCGAAACCCACGCCAAAATCTCCACCGGCAAAGCCGAGAACAAATTCGGCATCGCCATGGAAATGGCACCGGCGATTTTTGCGCTTGCGCACTCGCTGCCGCATATTCATCTGCGCGGCGTGTCGGTGCATATCGGCTCGCAGCTGACCTCGCTCGCGCCGTTTCGCGCGGCGTATTTACGCATCAAAACACTCGTGACCGATCTGCGCGCGAGCGGCATCACCCTGCGCAGCATCGACCTTGGCGGCGGCCTCGGCGTGCCCTACGAAGCGGATGCCACCCACCCACCACTGCCGCTCGAGTATGGCGCGATGGTCGCCGAACTTTTCGCCGATTTCGGCTGTGAGATCATCGTCGAACCAGGCCGCCTCATCACCGCCAATGCGGGCGTGCTGGTCAGCAAAGTGCTTTATGTCAAACGCGCCGCGAACACCTACGTGATTATCGATGCCGGGATGAACGACCTCATGCGCCCGGCGCTTTATGACGCGTTGCACGAGACAGTGCCTGTCAAAAAAACCACTGCTCCGGCCACGCCGGTCTCTCTCGTCGGCCCGGTGTGTGAATCGAGCGATGCGTTCGCCAACAACATTTCTCTGCCATTGCCAGCGGAGGGTGACCTCGTCGCGCTACGTTCCGCGGGAGCCTATGGCGCGAGCATGAGCAACAGCTACAATTCTCGCCTGCTGCTGCCGGAAGTGATGGCGCATGGCGACCAGTTTTCCGTCATCCGCCGTCGCCAGACCTATGCAGAGCTGATGGCACCGGAAGAAATTCCGGAATGGGTTTAGTTTTGTCATTCCCGCGAAAGCGGGAATCCAGCGCGGCGCGTCTGCGCCGCAATATTCTCTTAAGAAGCTGGATCCCCGCTTTCGTGGGGATGACAATTACGGGAAACGGGTTACTCCCTAATGCACGTCCAAATAGCCAATGAACGGCAGCTCACGATAATGATTCGCGTAGTCGAGGCCGTAGCCAACGACGAATTTATCGGGAATGGTGAAGCCCACGAAATCGGCTTTCACGTCCACTTGCAGCTTGCCGGGTTTCTCAAGCAGCATCGCCACTTTTACATCCGCTGCGCCGCGCTCTTTCAGCAACTCGAGCGCGAAATGGAGCGTGCGCCCGGTTTCTAAAATATCATCCACGATCAGCACCTGGCGGCCCTGCACATCATCCGTAATGTCGCGCCCCACCACTACTTTTCCGCTCGATGTGGTGCCCTCGCCATAGCTTGAGAGCGTCATGAAATCGATCTGCGGATGCACGCCGATGGCGCAGAGCTCGCGCACCAAGTCCGCCGTGAACATGAACGAGCCGCGCAGCAGCGAGACGATTAAAAACTCCCCGCTGATTTTCGCCGCGATCTCCCCCGCGATAGCTTCCACCCGCTCGCGGATCTCCGCCGCCGTGAACAACACGGGAATGCTGCGTTTTTCCTGCGTGCGCTTCTCGGTCATCGCAGCATCAGTTCCATGCTGTTGCCGAGGTCAATCACCACTGTCTCCACTTTTTCGCCGAAGCTGGTTTCCACATTCACAATGCGGAACGGATAATCCTCACCGGGCTTGAGCGCAATGTTGACTGGGTATTTGCGCGCCCATACCTCACCGCCGTCCTTGTCTTTCAGCAGCACACGCACGATGGGCACGGTGCGCTCCACCGTCGCATGATTGACGATTTTGCCCGAGAGAATAAACCGCGTTTTGCTTTCTTCTTCCTCGCGTTCCATTTTTAGTTCGGCAAAGGCGAGGCCCTTGGTGCTGGTCGCGCCGAACAAGCGATACATGCCGCCGATCACCGGCGCATCAGTCCAGCGCGAAGCGTGGCTCATAAACGCGAACGTGAACCACAGCAGTGCAAGAATAGGCGCTGCTATCATGAATGGGCGTAGTGGAATTTTTTTCTCAGCTAGTGCCGGAACATTAGCATGTTTGGCGGGCGCAGCAGGGGCGGAAAGCGCAGCTTCAATTGCCGGATCAAGCGCAGGAGGCAGTTCCGCAGCAGGCGGTGGCGGCAAATCAACCGCCGTGGGCGAGCGCTCCACAAACCACTGATGGCTGCACGCGCCGCAGCGCACTGTGCGCCCTTCGGCGGGAATCAGCGCATCCGACACCAGAAACCGTGCGACACATTGCGGACAATTCAAAATCATGTGCTAACTATATTGCGCTTGGCGGCGGCGCGCTATATAAAAAATGCAACGGCTTGCACAATAGGTGACGCACCATGATTCGCTGCAACAACATCACACTGGAATATGTCGCTGGGAAACCGGTGCTGCGGAATATCAACCTGCATCTTGAGGCGGGGTCGTTCACCTTTGTCTCGGGTGCGAGCGGAGCGGGCAAGTCCTCGCTGCTGGGGTTGATCGCGCTGTCGCTCAAGCAAACTTCAGGCAGTATTCACCTGTTCGGTTCGGATGTGACGGATCTACCGCGCGATGAACTACCACTGGTGCGCCGAAAAATCGGTACTGTGTTTCAGGATTTCCAGTTGCTCAACCACCTCACCGTGGCAGAAAATGTGGCGCTGCCGCTCAAGATCATCGGCGAGTCGCCGGAGGAAATTCACGCCAAGGTAAAAGAACTCATCGGCTGGATCGGGCTCGATGGCTTCGCTGATGTGCGTCCGCCCATGCTTTCCGGCGGGCAGAAGCAGCGCGTTGCCATTGCCCGCGCCGTCATCAACAAACCACTGCTCATTCTGGCGGATGAACCGACCGGCAACCTCGACCACGAGCTTTCCATGAAGCTCATGCATCTGTTCCGCTCGCTCAACAAAGTCGGCACCACCATTGTGTTCGCCACACACGACGCCTCGCTGATGGAAGCCTTCGAATACCCCACCATCCACCTGCGCGACGGCCAGCTCCACCGCACCCGGCAGTAGCGTTAAAGCACCAACTGCCTTAACCATGCGCCGATGGTTTTGGTGAATTCGTTCAGCATAATCCGCCGCGCAGTGGCGTCGCGCCACCAGCCATTGCCCTCGAACCCTTCCGGCACCACCGGCTGAGGAACAATCTGCACCTCTGGCATCGCTGCGTGAAACTCCATCAGGCTGCGTGGCATATGGTAATGCGCGGTAACAAGACGAATGGAGCGGATATGGTATTTCGCCACGAAGGCCGCTGCCTCCGCCGCGTTGCTCTGCGTGCTGTTGGCAAGGTGATCAAGCACGATGCGCGGTTTGCGCCGCGAAATTTCCGCCTGCACCTCACGCGTTGAATGCGCCGCAATCATCTCCTGCAATGTCACATTGCTGCCCACGCCGCTGATAAACAGCACCGGCGCTTTGCCCTCCGCCAGCGCGATCAGCCCCTGCTCCACGCGGCTGTTTCCACCGGTGAGCACAATAATCGCATCGGTCGTTTCCTCGGGCATTTGCGCGGGCGGCAGCATCACCACAAACAGCGCGAACGCGGCGAGGCACAGCATCACCCCCCCCGCCACCATCAGAAAAAATCGCCGTATCATAAGCCTTCTCCACGGAGAATATGCTGGGCGGCGGCAAATAAATCATCGCACACGGTAATCGGCGCGAGATGGGGCGGAATGCCCTTTGCCTCGAGCGCCGCGCCTTTGCCGGTGCGGGTGAGAATGCGCGGGCAACCCACCGCGAGCGCCGCTTCCATATCGCGCAGCATGTCCCCCACCATCGGCGTGCTTTTTGCCTCGGCCGCAAAATCGGCGAGCGCCTCGAGCAGCATGCCCGGCGCGGGTTTGCGCCGGGTGCTCACCGCGTCCGGGTGGTCGGGCGCGAAATATATCCGGTCGATGCGCGCACCCGCGGCCGCAAGCTGCGCCTGCATATGCGCATGAATCGCCTCGAGCGTTTCCATTGTCATATCACCCTTGCTGATCGCCGACTGGTTCGTGCACACGGCCACGTCGCACCCCGCGCGCTTCAGCAGTGCAATCCCCTCCACCGCCCGCGGCAGGAACTGGAATTCCTCCACCCGCAAAATACCGCGTGGGTTGTCGACATTTATCACCCCATCGCGGTCGAGGATTACGAGCATATCAATGCATATGCTCGAGCATGGATTGCACCGTAAGCCGCGTGGCGACGAGCGCTACCAGCGCAGTGAAAATCGGCAGAATCACCAGCATCACCCCATGGCCGATGCTGAGCGAAATCTCGGGCACCAGCGGGCTATGCCACTGCACGGAGAGCATGGCCATCACCGTAAAAATCAGCGCCGCAGCGAGCGCGCCTGCGGCACCGCCACGCGCCGCCAGCCACGCACTGTTATACTGAAACTGGCGGAGAATATATTCATCCGTCGCACCGAACATATGCAGTAGGCTCACCGTTTTGAAATGCAGGCGCAGGCTGGTTTTGGCGAGCAGCACAATCATCGCAATCACACAGGTGACCAGCAGCAGTGCGATAAAAATCATCAGTGCCTGCACCAGGCTGGTTGCCTGTGTCACCTGCACCGCCCACGGGCCGCGGTCATCCACGCGGATGTTGCTGTCGAACTTACGAAGCGCGCGGCGCAGACCATCCACATCCACTGTGGTTTTGCCAGCATCGACTTCCGTAATCACGTCGATCATCACTGGTACGGAAAGCTCCTCGAGCGCGATATCCTCGCCCAGCCACGGCTTGAGCAGCGTATTCATTTCCTCGGTCGTGATAATTTTTGCCTCGCGCACGCCGCTAGTGCGTTTAATTTCCGCGGTGATGGAGCCCATCAACGTGGCATCCGCCGCTTTGCTGCGCGGCACCTCCACCTGCAGCGAACCCAACGCCGCGCGCGACTGACCGTCGAGCGTGTGACTAATCGAAATCGCGACCGAAAACAGCAGCGCCGCGAAGGCAATCAGGCACGCCACCATCACCGGCAGCAAGCGGTGTGCGTCGTCCCGCGCGAAGGGAATGTCGGTGGCAAGCAACTGTCGAAGCATTTTCATGGCGTTAGCCTAGCACCATCCCCCCGCCCGGGGAAGAGGGATTTACATCCTATACAGGTTGTAATTATCGTGCGTAGCGCTTTATGGCGCGAGCCGCGTCTTGGAGCGAAGCGGAAAGGACGAGCTTGCGAGTCAACCGGAGGGGGTCAGCGGCGAAGCCGCGGAGGGGATGATACCCCCTTCAAGCAAAAACTACGCGCTCGCATCCAGCTTCTTGGCAACTCCGGCGGCGACGCCGACCATCGCGGGACGCAGCAGGCGGTCATGAATCGTGTAGCCCGCTTGCAGCACCTGCACCACGGTGCCGGCGTCCGCATCCGGCGTTTCAATCTGCGCCACGGCCTGATGCAGGTTATGGTCGAACTTCTGCCCCAGCGGGTCGATGCGAGTGATGCCCTGCCGTGCGAACACGCCTAGCAGTTCGGTCAGCGTCATCTCCACGCCCTTATGCAGATTCGCGACGGCGGGTTGCTCTGCCATCAGCGCTTCGGGAATGCTGTCGAGCGCGCGTTGCAGATTCTCGAGCACGCTCACCAAATCACGCGCGAATCCCGTGACCGCATATTTGCTCATATCAGCCAGTTCGCGCTCGCTGCGACGGCGGTTATTTTCCACCTCGGCCAGCGCGCGTAGCGCCTGGTCTTTCAACCCGGCAATCTCTTTCTCTTTTTCCTCGAGCACGGCCTGCAAGGCACGGGCGATGGCTTCCGGATCAACGTCCTGTTCCGGTTCATTCGCGGGGATGGCAGCTTCTTCCATGGGATACTCCTATTGCTGCGTATATGTACTGCCCCTGCCCCGTTTTTCAAGTACGGATGCGAAGAAAGTTGCAGTGACCCCCAAGAGGGCTTAAGTAATCCCCGATCACCAGTGCGGTCAAAATGGATGCGGTGCTAGGAGTTTGCGCACGCGTGCCGAGGAGTGTAGCAGCGCTACATGACCGAAGCGAGTACGCAAACGACAACGCAGCGCGCCATTTTCACCGCACGCATAGGAGTATTCCATGACCCGCTCGTTCGACCGTAAAAACACCGACCTTCGCCCTGTTACCCTCACCGCCGGGGCGTCGCGCCATGCGGAAGGCTCCTGCCTTGTCGAGTTCGGCCATACCAAAGTGCTGTGTACCGCGAGTGTCGAGCCCGGCGTGCCGCATTTCCTGCGCAACACCGGCTCCGGCTGGGTAACGGCGGAATATGGCATGCTGCCGCGCGCCACCAATTCCCGCAACCCGCGCGAGGCGGCAAAAGGTAAACAATCCGGCCGCACACAGGAAATCCAGCGCCTCATTGGCCGCGCACTGCGCGCGAGCATTGATCTCGAAAAACTCGGCGAACGCCAGATCGTCATCGATTGCGACGTGATCGAGGCCGACGGCGGCACCCGCACCGCGGCCATCACCGGCGGTTTTGTGGCGCTTGCGGCAGCCATCAACACGCTCATCAAAAAGGGCGAGCTCAAATCCTCGCCGCTGCTGTCGCCGGTCGCCGCCATCTCCTGCGGCATTGTGCGCGGCGAAGCAATGCTCGACCTCGACTACAATGAAGACTCCAGCGCCGAGGTCGATGCCAACATCATCATGACCGCGGATGGCAACATCGTCGAACTACAAATGTCCGGCGAAGAAAGCACCTTCAGCGAAACACAACTCGCGGAGTTGCTCGTACTCGGCAAAGCGGGTGTCAAGAAGCTGGTCGAACATCAGCGTAACGCGGTGATGTTGTAGATGGATGCAGCATGAGTATCCATGCTGCCGAGCCAATAGGAAAGCCATTAGGCTAGGTGGCTATTTATGCATGCCACCAGTACTGGTGCGTCCAGAAGAATGGGTTTTATCATAATCCTGACTTCTACTCCCCATGGTGGATGTCAGTTTATGCTCAAGCCATTCAAACCCGGTTTTTTCTTCTAGCTGTTGTTCGTAGAGTTTCTTATCAAACTCGACATCATGTTTTGCATCTAGCTTGACCAGATTCTCTGCCGCCTTCGTCACTGCGGTAGAAAGAGTTTTGCTGTTTCTATTCTCATAAAGGCTTTTCATGAGACCATACGAAGCAACTGCTTCATCAAAACTTGCGCCTCTGGTGGCATAGTCATCTAGCACATCTTTCGCCACATCATACAGCTTTTTAGATTGCGGATCTTCGCTTCGTCTTCCGCCAACCGCTGAACTGGCTTTTGCGGCCGCGCCATTCAGCATATCGGTTTCGAAAGTTGCCCACACGCCAGAGTCGGCTGCAGCCCCTGTGTCAGAAGCAAGCGCCACATTCAGTGATTTCACCAGACCAGAATTCCCTACTAATCTGATAAACTCACCTTGAAGTTTTGGGTCTGCATTCGCAAGCACAAGTGCTTTATCCATAAGCTCGAAAGACTTCTTCATTCCTTGTTCAAAGTCTTTGTTCAAATAGGGTTTACCAGAGTTGAACTTATCCCTGTTATCGATAACAATTTTATGTGTGGCTGCGAAAGTCTGCTCCAAGTCTGCCTTCAATTTTTCGAATTCTGTTGGCATAATCTTGCTCCTTACGTTCTTCATAAATGTTGCTTGCTAACAGCTTTATATTACCCCCCCCCCCCGGTTAATTTTTCATTAATATTTTGCATTTTTTTTGTAAAATCTGCTTTTTGGGCAAAAATACAGCCTATTGCTCCTTGCCTGCTATGCGCTATAACCCTTTCCATTGTTGCAATGACGCTCTGGAAACGAGACCACATGACCGCTCACGACTCACGACTCACGACTCACGACTCTCCTTCCCTCGTCGTTGCCAGTCATAACGAAGGCAAGGTGCGCGAGATCCGCGTGCTGCTCGCGCCGCTCGGCTTCACCGTGCATTCGGCGGCGAGCCTGAATTTGCCGGAGCCGGAAGAGACCGGCCAGACATTCGAGGAAAACGCCGCACTCAAAGCGATCGCCGCCGCGAAAGCCTCCGGCATGCTTGCACTGGCGGATGATTCGGGGCTCGTCGTCCCCGCGCTGGATGATGCGCCGGGCATCTATTCCGCACGCTGGGCGGGGCCGAGCAAAGACTTCTCCGTCGCCATGGCCCGCGTCGCGCGTGAGCTGAAAAACCAGCGCGTGGAGCCAAATGGCGCGGCGGCCTATTTCGTCTGCGCACTCACCCTCGCGCAGCCGGATGGCAGCGCTATCACCGTGCGCGGCGAAGTGCACGGTACTCTCACTTTCCCCGCGCGTGGTAGCAACGGTTTTGGCTACGACCCCATTTTCACCGCGAGCGGCCACACGCAAACCTTCGGCGAAATGGAGGCCGAGGCGAAACACGCCATCAGCCACCGCGCCCGCGCATTCGAGGCGCTTCTCAGCCATCTCAAAAAGGAACAGGCGGCATGAGTTTTCTGGCACGGAGCATCGCACTTCTAACACTGATTGTTGTCGCCGCCGCCGCACAGGCCGAAGTCCCGCCCTCGCCCATCGTCAAAACCGAGCTCAACATCCACGCGCCCACGCTGGCGGCAGATGACATCATCTGGGCGGGCGTCACCTTCACCATCCCCAAAGGCTGGCATATTTACTGGCAGAATCCGGGCGATTCCGGCCTCGCCACCAGCTATGCATGGGCGCTGCCTGCGGGCATCACCGCCGGTGAAATCATGTGGCCCGCGCCCGTGCATTTCACCCTGAGCGGCCTCACCAGTTACGGCTATACCGAGCGCGTGACACTGCCCGTGCCGCTCACCGTTACCAAGTCGGGTGCGCATGGCACCGTCAGCGTCACCGCGAAATGGGCAGCCTGTGCGGATCTCTGCGTGCCGGAATCCGCGACGCTCACCGCCGAGCTTCCCGTCAGCGCGCCAGAAGCGGCAAAGACACTTGAAGCCGCGCTGCTCAACGCGCCTCAACCATTGATGGATGCCGACGCACACTTCGCTGCCGAGGCCGAGGATCTACGCCTTAGCGTCACCAGCGCGTCACTGTTTGCGTCGGCAAAACCACCCGTCACCGCCGCTTATTTTTTCCCGGCAACGGATGGCATCATCACCAACAGCGCCACGCAGCCCGTTGCGATAGAACCGACCGCGCATCAGCTACGCCTGCGCTTTAAAGCAAGTTACAGCGAGGCACCCACCAGCCTCAACGGCGTGCTGGAAATCACGCGCGGCACGGCGAAAGAACATTACCAGCTCACCGTGCAACCGGGCGCCGTAGCAGCGGTCACGACGGTGGAACCTGCGCCTGCGCCCATCGAAAAAACGCCGCTCCTCCTCGCGCTCGCGCTTGCCTTTGTCGGAGGATTGCTCCTCAACATCATGCCCTGCGTGTTGCCGATTCTGGCGCTGAAAGCACTCACCCTCGCCAAAAAAGCCGAGGCTTCGCGCGCCGCCGCCGCCGCGCATGGCCTCGCCTATACCGCCGGTGTCGTCACAAGTTTCCTCGTCATCGCCGGCGGCATGCTTGCGCTCAAAGCCTCGGGCGCGGCCATCGGCTGGGGCTTCCAGTTGCAGCAACCCGCGTTCGTTGCTTTCCTGCTTGTCGTCATGCTGCTCGTTGCGGCGAATCTGCTCGGCCTGTTTTCGCTGCCGGTGCTGTTCGGTGCACGCGCCACTTCGGTCGATGATTCGCACCCGCGCGGCTCCTTTCTCACCGGCGCGCTTGCCGTACTCGTCGCCACACCCTGCACCGCCCCCTTCATGGCCACCGCGCTCGGCGCCACGCTCACCCTTGCCGCCCCGCTTGCGCTACTTGTCTTCGCCGCGCTCGGCTTCGGCATGGCGGCACCGTTCCTGCTCATCAGCCTCTGGCCAGCGGCGCGCCGCCTGCTACCCAAGCCCGGCGCGTGGATGACGCGCTTCAAACATCTGCTTGCCATCCCGATGCTCGCGACTGCGCTCTGGCTCGGCTGGGTGCTGCTGCAGCTCACCACACCGCAGAGCGCCAAAGCGATGGACGCGAACCAGGTTGCCTATTCTCCCGCCGCGCTGGAAGCGATGGTGGCCGAAGGAAAACCCGTGCTGGTTGATGTCACCGCCGCCTGGTGCCTCACTTGCAAAGTGAATGCACGCGTGGCCTTCGCACCCGCATCCATGCAGCAATTCTTCCGCGAGAAAAACATCACGATCATGGTGGCGGACTGGACATCGAGCGCCCCCGAGATCACTGCCTATCTCACGCGGTTTGGTCGCAACGGGGTGCCGCTCTACGTGTACTATCCGCCGCAGGGCGACCCGCGCGTACTGCCACAACTGCTGACGCCATCCGTGGTGCGCGAGGCACTAGGTAACTAAACCGGCACGCCCTGCCAGGCGTTCGCGGCAACGGGCGTCGCGGCGCGGTTGCCCACGGCGGCGTAAATCTGCTTCTCTGCTTCGATGATGAACACCCCGCCACTGCGCGGTAAAAACATCGCGCCGAGCCATTCGAGCAACCACCAGCTCGCCAGCCAGAACGGATGTGTGGACGGCGGCGCATAGCACGCGCTGCTCACTTCGCGCAGGGTAAAATCCGCATCCCGCAGCAATGTTTTCAGCTCGTTCAAGCGGTACGGCGTGCCGGTCGCAAAGGGCGTATGGCCAAGCCGCGCCCACAGGCCACGGCGGTTAGGCACCACCATCAGCAGCCGCCCGCCGGGCGCAAGCATCTGCCAGCTGATGCGCAGCAATTCATCCGGCCGCGATGCATGTTCAAGCACATGCATCATCACCATCCGCGCGATGCTGTTTGGCGCAAAGGGCGGACGCATCACGTCACCAATCACGCTACGATTCTGCCCATCCGCGGGCCAATAGAGACCGCCCTGCTCCGCTGGCATCAGCACCAGCACCAGCTCGCTTTCGCCCCGCGCGCGCGCCATCGCGCGTTCGAGGGGAACGGCGTAGCCCACGCCAAGCGTCACACCGCCGGTCGTCATCGGCCAGTGCCGCCGCGCCACGCGGCGCAAATGCAGCTTCACCCGCCGCCCAAGGCGCGAGGAATAAAACTGCCGCAGATTGACGATGTCTGGTCGCATGGTGTAACTATAGCCGCATCAGAAAAGGATACAATCGCCATGCACAACGCTCTTGCTCATTTCACCCGCTGGTACGACGATGCCCGCGCCCACCCTGGCGTCGAGGACGTCACCGCGATGACGCTCGCCACCGCCACGCGCGACGGCCGCCCCTCCGCACGCATTGTGCTGCTCAAGGAATATGGCGAAAACGGCTTCGTGTTTTATACCAACCTCAACAGCCGCAAAGGGCAGGAGCTGGCTGAGAACCCGCATGCTGCGCTCTGCTTCTACTGGATTCCGCTCGCCCGTCAGGTGCGTGTCGAGGGCAGCATCGCGGCCGTTTCCGAGGCTGAAGCGGACGCCTATTTCGCCTCGCGCCCGCGCGCGCGGCAGCTCGGTGCCTGGGCATCACTGCAATCCTCGCCGCTTGCCAGCCGCGCGGAATTAGAAAACCGTCTCGCCGAGATGGAGAAAAAATTCGCTGGCGGCGAGGTGCCCCGCCCATCGCACTGGTCGGGCTGGCGGCTCACGCCTGAATCTATCGAGTTCTGGCAGAACGACAACGCCCGCCTGCACGAGCGCGAAATCTACCGCCGCACGCCGAGTGGCCAGTGGCAACACGGGCTGATGTTTCCGTAAGAGTGAAGTGCGCCGATCAACACGAAGCCACTAAAGACTAAAAATTCCGACCCGCACCACGTCCATACTCTGGCGACGCAATGCCATTTGGCCGTGCGGGCTGATACGTCGTCCAACTCGGATCCACCGGTGCGTGTGGCGCAGGCGTTGCTGTCACCCTAGGTGCAGTAGATGGCACCGGCCCTGTCGGCGCGGGCACTGCTGGCGTAACAGGCGCAGGCGCTGACGGAGCAGACGTTGCTGCCACAGGGGTTGCTGGCGCGGCATGCGCTGGCGTCGCCGGTGGTGCTTTCGGCGTAGCCACTTTCCAACCACCTTGTGTCATACATTCGCTGAAAGTGCTGCCTGCAATATAGTTCCCATCGGTTGATGTGTTACCAATTTCCTTTAAGCGCGAACGGGCGAGATTATGGCACTGGCTTTCACGCGCCGTGTAGCGCGACTGGATACCGCTCTGCGATTCGCAGGCCGAAAGCAGCATAAGGGCTGCGAGTATCAGGAATTTATTGTGCATCACGGCGAACATACCCCCGAATGGCGACTTCGTCCATAGCCTGTTGCTCGCGGCGCGCCATTTCAGCAGCGCGGCGTTTTTTCCAGTTCTCAAGAGCGAGTTCGTATTTCTTCATCTCGCTGAAGCGGTCGAGAATCTGCACTGCGATTTTATCGAGCTCCACTTCAAGCTTCTTCAGCTGCACCCGCAATTGCTCCTGCCGCTTCTTGATGGTGGTCGCAAAATCGCCAAAGAAATGTGACATCTCGGGCATGGCCTCGGCGGTTTGCATTTCATGCAGCAACTGGTCACTCAGGCGGTCGATACGCGTGAGAATATCCAGCCGCTGATTCTCGATCACCACCTGCTGGCGCTTGAGCACATCCATCTCGCGCTGTTTCACGCGGAGTAAGGTGACGATGGATTTCATGCACTATCTTTCGGTGCTTCAAGGCCCAGCACTTTGCCTAGCTGCTCATACCCCTCGGCGAGCGTCGCCGCTTCATGTTCGCGCTGGGTAATAAACGTTTCAAGCTGCGGGTAGAAATGCATCGCGCGGTCGACATCCGGGTCGGTGCCACGGCGATAGGCACCGAGGCGAATCAGCTCCGCCATGTTCTCATAAGTCGCCATGAAGCGCCGCGCGGTGATGACGAGCTGGTTCTCGAACTCGTTATTACAATCCGGCAGCATCCGCGACACAGACTTCAGAATATTGATCGCCGGGTAGCGCCCGCGCTGCGCGATCTCGCGGTCGAGCACGATATGGCCGTCGAGAATCCCGCGCACCGCATCCGCGATGGGTTCGTTGGTGTCGTCACCCTCCACCAGCACGGTGAACATGCCGGTGATGGAGCCGCTGCCCGGCACACCCGGCCCCGCGCGTTCGAGCAGTTTGGGCAGCTCTGCAAACACCGTTGGCGTATAGCCCTTGGTCGTTGGTGGCTCACCCGCCGAGAGCCCAATCTCCCGCTGCGCCATCGCGAAGCGCGTTACCGAATCCATCAGGCACAGCACCTGGTTTTTCTGGTCGCGGAAATATTCGGCAATCGCCAGCGTCGTATAAGCCGCCTGCCGTCTGAGCAGCGCCGAATCCGCCGAGGTCGCCACCACCAGCACCGAGCGCTTGAGCCCCTCCGGCCCCAAATCATCCTCGATGAATTCCTGCACCTCGCGTCCCCGCTCGCCGATGAGGCCGATGACGTTCACATCCGCCTGAGAATACCGCGCGAGCATCGACATCAGGATGGATTTCCCCACCCCCGATCCCGCAAAGATACCAAGGCGCTGGCCACGGCAGGTCGTCAGAAACGTATTGATGGCGCGCACGCCCATATCCATTTTCCCGGCCACGCGGGCGCGGGTCGTTGCCGCCGGTGGGTTCGTGCGCAGCGGATAAGGCACCCCGCCGCGTACCAGCGGGCCTTTGCCATCAATCGGGTTGCCCATCGGGTCGATAATCCGCCCCAGCCAGCCAATGCTCGGCTCAATGGTAGAGGCATTGGTTACCACCGTCACCTTCGCGCCGAGGCCAATGCCCTCCACCGAATCAAACGGCATGAGCAGCGCCACCGCCTCGCGAAACCCCACCACTTCACACAATACTTCGTGCCCGGGATTGAGTGACCCCTGCACAATAACCCGCGCGCCGACGGAGAGCACCTGCTCGATGCCGGAGCATTCGACCAGCAGCCCCTTCACCCCCGTCACACGGCCCGAGAGCGCCACGCCGGGGATGCGGTCGATTTCCTGAGCCAAATGCACACGCGTAGAGTTCATGGGGCGATGATAGCAGAACCGCGCGTCGGTTGCCAGCTTCTATCACGCCGCGCGGCCAACTTTGCTCATTACTTTTAAGGTAAGATTTTCATCAAGCGCACCCCGTTTGGCGAGGCTGACGAGCAGCATCTCGCCAGCGGCTACAGAACCCGCATCAATCATCGTGCGCGGCACCTCGGCAGCAATATCCGCCGTGGGCGTTACATCCGGCAGTTTATGGTCAAGCGCATCGACATAGGCCGCAAGCTTGCTGGTGATGGTAGATTTGTTAACATGGTGGATAGAATACAGAGAGAGCTGTTCCTCATTCAACAACGCTAACGCTTCGCGCTGTTCAATATTTTTTGTGGCAAGCGTGAGTAAAACAGGGTTGCCCAATAGTGACGTAAGCAGCTGAGCATGCATCGTAAGGGCATCTGGTGAATCTTCTTTCTTTAATTCGATCTTTAACAAGCGATTATCGGCCAGCCGAAAATAATGCCTAATATGCGCTGCAATCGTCGTCGGGGATTGGTAAAAGAGCGTCGGCCGTTTTAACGCAGCCTGCAGATAGCGTTCTTCTGTCAGCCCATCTGCTGCAAACTCTTTCACCATATCGCGAATGTTCTTCGCAATCCTCGCCGCCGGTTGGTAAAAGAGCGATGGTTGCGCTAGCGATGCCTTCACATAGGCTTCTTCCGTCAATCCTTAATCCTTAAACTCCTTCACCACATCGCGAATGTTCTTCGCAATCCTCGTCGATACGTGAGTAAAGAGCTGTGGCTGCCTAAGCGCAGCCTTCACGTATTTCACTTCTGTCAGCCCTTGCGCCTCAAACTCCTTTACCACACCACGGATGTTATCCACCATTTTTTCTGGGGATTGGACAAAGAGTCCCGGCTTCTTGAGTGCTGCCTCCACATAGGCTTTTTCTGTCAATACGGGAACCGTTTTTGTCCGCGCGATGCCTAAGCTCGTCTTCACACGGACTTTTTCGGTCAGTGCCGAAAACTCCTTCACCATGCCGCGAACGTTATCAATAATCTTCGCAGACGATCGATCAAAAAGTACTGGGGGCTTGAGTGCTGCCTTCACATAGGCTTCTTCCGTCAGCCCATGCTTCTTAAACGCCTTCACCACACCACGGATGTTATCTATAATCGTCGCCGAAGATTGATAAAAGAGGGACGGCGATTCTAATGCCGCCCTCACATAGGCTTCTTCGGTCAATCCCTGTTCGGCAAAGGCCGCCACCACGCCATCGACTTTACTTTTAAAATCAAGAAAATGGGTAGATTCGAGAAGACGGTTATCTCCCTTGTTCAAATGATCGCAATGCTTAAGAATTGCCGCCGCGGCCACGTCTTTTTCCGCTGCGCTGAGGCTCTCAAACGGTTCCAACGCCGCGCGAATGAGGGCGAGCTTCTCGGCCGGAGTTTTCTGCGTTTTCTCTGTCATCCTCCCACTATACCCCAAACCCACGCCCTCGTTTGTGAAGGTTTGATGACATTTGCCTCCTTCCAATCCTTAAAAAATCACTAATAGTTAAAATTGTAGTTGAGTTTTGGGTGCAAAAATAGTATAGATAGACGTAACGCGTTAATAATTTCCCTTGGATTTCCTAGCATTTCTGCGGAAAAATTAACAAGTAGCCTGGAAAAACATCTAAACCACGATTTTACCTGGAGGCACCATGCGCGTACTGTTAGTCGAAGACGATCCATCCACCGCCAAAGCCATTGAGCTTTCCCTCGCCTCCGAAGGCATCGTGTGCGACACGACCGAGCTGGGCGAGCAAGGCTTAGAGATCGGTAAGCTGTACGATTACGATATCATCATCCTCGACCTCATGCTGCCGGATATCGACGGCTATGAAGTACTGCGCCGTTTCCGCGCTGCCAAAATCAACACGCCGATCCTCATTCTCTCCGGCCTCTCGGGCCCGGATCAGAAAATCAAAGGTCTGGGGTACGGTGCGGACGATTACCTCACCAAGCCGTTCAACAAGGGCGAGCTGGTGGCGCGTATTCAAGCCATCGTCCGCCGCAGCAAGGGCCATTCGGAGTCAATCATCCGCACTGGCAAGCTGATGGTGAACCTCGACGCGCGCACGGTGGAGGTGGAGAACAAACCGCTGCACCTGACCAGCAAGGAATACGGCATTCTCGAACTGCTTTCGCTGCGTAAGGGTTCCACCCTCACCAAGGAAATGTTCCTGAACCATCTCTATAGCGGGGTGGATGAACCGGAACTGAAAATCATCGACGTGTTCGTGTGCAAACTGCGCAAAAAACTGCAGGACGCATCCGGCGGCGAGAACTATATCGAAACCGTCTGGGGTCGCGGCTATGTGCTGAAGGATCCGGAGCCGGGAATGGGGGCGCTTCCATCAAAGGAGGCCAAGCGTAAGGCCACTGCGGAAGCATAGGTCTTACGACACAAAAAACGGAGGGGCGGGAAACCGCCCCTCTTTTTTATGCCACGGCCTTTGCCACCGCATGCTCCAGCGTATGCGCGAGGTGGAGGATGACGAGCAGTTCCTCCCCCATCGTATAGATATTCGCGGCGATGTCGCGCCAGTGCGGGTTCATGGTCGTGGGCACCGGCTCGGCGCGCTCCGGGGCGAGCCACATCACTTCCATCAGCCGGTCGACGATGAGGCCAAACCGCTCCTGCTGATGTTCGACCATCACCAGCATCGGCTCCGCGCCCTCGGCCTCGCGCGGCGGCAACCCCAACCGTGCACGCATGTCGAGCACCGTCACCAGCGTACCGTTCGCATTCCACAGTCCGGCAATCACCGGTGGTGCGAGCGGAATCGGCGTCAACTCCGGCAGGCGCGTCACGTCGCGCACCGCGGGCACGGGGATGCCAAATAATTGCGCGCCGACGCGCATGGCGACCATCGGTTGGGCGCGTGCATGGTCGTCAATGACAGTCAGTTGCTGGTTGCTCATGCAGCCTCCAGCGCAGCGGTGCGGGCGAGATACGCGACATCCACCACATCCGCCGTTGCTCCGGCGAGCATGGCGCTGCCGAGATAATACGGCTCGCGCGCGCTGCGTTTTTCCATGGCGATGCCGTGTGCAAGATCGCCGATTGCTTCAACGACGAGGCCAAAAACGGCGCCGTCATGCCGCAGCATCACCGTGCTCACGCGGCCCGTATTTTCACGCTGCGTGCCCGGCAGTTGCAGCAGTTTCACCTGCGCGCCGCGATACTCCGCATGACCTGCCTTCACCTCCGCCTCGGTGAAGGATTCCAGCCGCAACACCTGCGCCAGCTGCACGGCTTTCTTCGCTCCTGCGCCGGCGACAAGCAGCAGATATTCCACCGCCGTTTCGTCGCGGTCGTCGCTCGGGCGATAGGCACCCCCGCGCGCGCCGAACCGTTCGCCCACGCCGCCCGCATCAAGCACCAGCAGCACCGCGCCATCGCCCAGCAGGCTCATCCCGCGATAGAGCGGCAGCGCGCCAACCACGGCGGAAAGCGGCGTTACCACCACCTCCTCCGTTTCCTCCATTGCTTCGAGCACGAGGCCGAAATCCACACCGCCCACGCGCATCACCGCCACCGTGCCCTGCATCTGCGTGCGCGGTTTGGCGTCGCCCCGCTGCAGCAGGTCCGAAAGTGCCATCAGCGGCAACAGGCGCTCACGAAGGCGCAGCAGCCACGCATCGCCCACCATCTGCACCTTGTAGGGCGAGTCCTCACCAATCGTCACCAGCTCGAGCACGTCCTGCTCGGCGATGGCGAAGCGTTGTGTGCCGTTGCGCATCACCAGCACGCGGGCGATGGAATGGCGTTCGATGAGTGTCGGGTCGAGTTGTTTTTTCATGCGCGCGATCATCGCGCTCAGGCGACGCACCGGCGCATCGAGTGCGGCGTTTTTGGTAGCACGCATCACCGTGAGCAGTTGGTTGCGTGTCGTCACCAGCTCGCTCGCCACGCGCAGCATATCAACGACGGCGGGGCTGCGCGCCTGGCGCAGCGCGGGCGGTCGGATGCGCGTGCGTTCGCGCAGCGGCGGCGCAGGCGGCGTAAGAATTTCAACCTCCGCCTCTGCCTTCGCGGGCGGGAGAATCTGTTCCTGAATCGGCGTTTCCTCCATCGGCGGCAGCGTGAAGCTGCGCGTTTCCGTTGCCACCTGCACAGTCTTTAACTCCCCCTCTGCGGGGGAGTACGCTCTCGAAAGCAATACTGAGTCAAATCGCTCTTGCGATTCGGTGGGGAGATGAATCGCTATTGCTTCTTCCACCATCGCGTGTTTGAGCGCCGCCGTCACATCACCGTCATCGCCTGCGGGTTCGCGCCCCTCGGCGGCGATGGCATCGATAAGCAGCTGCACCCGCGCGAGAATGCCCGATAACGCGGCGTCGCTCGCCTGTCCACCGCGTTTTTCGGTGGCGATGGCAAGCGCCTCCAGCCGCGTGAAACCGAGAAAGCTCGACGTGCCCTTGATCGTATGCATCAGCCGCGCGATGCGCGCCGTCACGTCCGCGTCGGCTTCGCCGCGCTGCCGTGCTTCAAGCCCCGCGCGCGTCACCGCCAGCGAGTCGTTCGTCCCGGCAATAAATTCACTGATGAGATCATCCATGCCGCGAACTTAGCGGCAGAACCGGCGCGGGTAAAGGGCGTATCGGCAGGGATTATGGATTATTTCGTCTTCGCTGCCGCCTGCGCAAGCACCTGCGGGCGATTCCTCCGCTCACCCTAACCCACACTCGCGAGCGCCATCTGCTTCTGCACCACGCGGATGTCGAGGCTGTTGCCCTCGATGCTGTAGGCGATCGTCGCGCCCACTTCCTGCGCGAGTTTCATGGTGAGAAACGGCTGCGAGGTTTTCGGCGTGAGCTGAACGCTGTCGCCACCGGTTTTGAGAATCTCCGCCGTCTCGGCATCGAGCTTAATCGTCTCACCCGCCGCCGTCAGTTGCAGATGTTTCTCGCCTTCGACTGGCGAGGTCACACGCACCGAAAGCGTGCCACCGCGGATGAGGCTCGCGCCCGCAATCACCATCAGGTTCAGCAGCATGCGTGCCATTTTCTGGCTCACCGGAACGCCGCTCGCGTCCGTATGGCTTTCCGGCCAGTCGAGTTTCACTTTGGTGCCAGAGAAAAAATCCGTCGCCAGTTTTTTCTTTTCCGCGAGGCATGCCTCGCCCGTCTCGCCCACTTTGCCATAGGCCTGACGGTAAAACTGCAAGCGGTTCACCGCCTCGTGTGCGCTGGAGAGAATTAGTTGTACGGCTTCGTTCTGCATGTCGAAGCCTTCGTCGTCCAAAAACTCTGCGCCGTTATTCACTGCGCCGATCGGCCCCGTCAGATCGTGGCAGAGGCGGGTGGCAAGCATTTCGGCGAGTTTGATTTCATGTAGCATGGTTTACTCCTGATCTTTTCTTAGGGACGCGATATCCCCTACAATTTTAAATATACACGGCAAGAATGAATAAATCGTTAAGATGCCGCAAATAATTTGGCTTCCACCAAACTCGCCAGCGCATGCAGGAAAACCAGATGCCCCTCCTGCACATGCGCCGTGATAACACTAGGAACCATAAGGATAAAGTCCGCCGGTGGCGTCGCGCCTTTGGCCTTTTCACCTGTGAATAACACGGTGGTGATGCCCGCCGCCTTCGCCGCTAGTAGGGCACGTAATATGTTAGGGCTACGGCCGGAAGTCGACATGGTAATCAGCACATCGCCCGCTTTTCCGAGGGCTTCCACCTGCCGCGAGAAGATATCGTCGAAGCTGTAATCATTGCCGACCGCGGTGATGATGCCGCTATCCGCCGTGAGTGCGATGGCAGGCAGCGCGCGGCGGTCTTTCACAAACCGGCCGACAAATTCGCCCGCGATATGCATGGCATCGCAAGTGCTGCCGCCATTGCCGCAGAACATCAGTTTATTGCCGTTCGTGAAGGCTTCTGTGCAGCGCTCTGCGAGTGCCTCCAGCGTCGCCGAGGCGTCACGGAAAAAACCATCAATCGCGATGCTGTGGTCGTCATGAATTTTTTGCAGGATGGGGTTCATCATTACCCTCTCAGCGCTTTTATATTCTTCGCGTAATCGCCCGCCATGCCCGTGAACACGGCCGAGCCTGCGACCAGCACATCCGCGCCTGCGGCCACCACTTCGCGCGCTGTCGTCGCGTTCACGCCGCCATCCACTTGCAGCATAATATTCCGCCCCGTCTTCGTGATGCTGTCACGCAGCGCCCGAATCTTCGGCAGTTGGCTCGAAAGGAACGACTGCCCGCCGAAACCCGGGTTCACCGTCATCACCAGAATCAAATCCACGTCACTCAGCACATAGTCCAGCGCGCTTTCATGCGTCGCCGGGCAAATGGAAACACCCGCTTTTTTGCCGAGACTTTTAATCTGCGCCACCGCGCGGTCGAGATGCGGCGTCGCCTCCGCATGCACGGTAATGATATCCGCCCCCGCCGCCGCAAATTCCGGAATCAGTTCGAGACAGGAAACCATGAGATGTACATCGAGCGGCAGTGTCGTGTGCGGGCGCAACGCCTTTACCACTGCGGGGCCGATGGTCAGGTTCGGCACGAAATGCCCGTCCATCACATCAACATGAATGAGGTCCGCGCCTGCCGCGCTCACATCCGCCACCTCCTGCCCCAAACGGGCGAAATCGGCAGATAAAATCGACGGCGCAATGCGGATGGGATGGGTCATGCCGCAAGCCTAGCAGCGCCTGCGCCCGACCTCAACGGAAAATCGTGACCTTGGTCATAAATCCTTAACTATCTCGTGCTATGCTGTGGCTATGAATACTATTGTACCAGCTCCTGATGGAACCAGCTCCGCGGATGTCCTCATCGCGGCGGCTAACTACATTAGCGCTGGAAGCGGCTCGCAGGCGAGCGCCTATTTTTTTCCATACCCGATACCAGAGCTTGAAGGCTATATTCTACGCATTACGCATGAGACAAGCTTGCATAGCCGCTTGTTGCACAGCAGTTCGCTTGTGCCAGTGAAGCAACTATTGCGCGGCATCAATGTCGGCCAGCCGCTGATGGAGGTCGAAGGACATCCGGGGATGACTATTCACCTCAAACAGTCGGGTAACTCGCTACGCGCGCTTGAGAATGAATATCGCCGTCATCATTGCGATAGCGACGAAGTAGAAATTCAAGACATCACAGCGAAGATGGAAACCATTCTCTCTCTCAACGGCAAGGGCAACCCCTTCCTCTCCGTGCTGAAACACACCTACCAGCTTGGTGCTCTAGGATTTTTGCCCGATCTGTCGTTTCGCAACATCCTGCTCGATGAAGAAAATGGACGACTGAATCTCGTCGATCAACTGTCGCACCGAGATGGAAAAGAGGGCGTGCATGAATCTTCCGGGCAACGCGAACTGAACCGCTGTAGCGAACAACTTCTCGAACAGCTCGACCGCTTGGCACTCCTCGCCCCTGACCCGGAGAGTTCGAATGGAATGCAGTTCGCAGCCACACTCGATAGGCTGCGCGGACTTATCACGAAAGCGCAGCAATCTGTACTGCAAACTCCACCCTCTTCAGATGGCATTTCTTTCTCGAAGGTCACGGACAATTCTGCAATAGCACTGAAGAACCCACCGAAAAGTCTTGTCACACGGCTCGATCAACTACGGCAAGAAGCCTTGCAGCCTGCGCGCTAACCCTTCTCCCAACACACCGCGAAGAACCCGTCCATGCCGCCGTCCATCAGGTCGGGGCGGGTGCGGACATAGCCTTCGGTACTGATGGCGGGGGCGATGATTTCCGTCGCCACCGTTGCGGGCAGCAGCTGTGCATCGGCGTTCTCGGATGCGAACCACGCCGCCTGATCTTCGCCCTCCTCGCGCTCCAGCGAGCAGACGCAATAGACCAGTTTTCCGCCCGGTTTCACCCAGCCCCAGGCGCGGGTGAGCAGCGCACGTTGCAATTCAGCGAGCTCCTGAATATCCCCCTCACTCGCAAGATGGATGACTTCCGAATGCCGCCGCCAAGTGCCCGTTGCCGAGCACGGCGCGTCGAGCAGCACGGCATCGAACGGCGCTGTCGGCTCCCATGTCAGCGCATCCGCGGCGACAACTTCGACCGATAATTTCAGGCGCGCCATGTTCTCCGCCAGCGTTGCGAGCCGTGCGGGCGAGCGGTCGAGCGCCGTCACCTGCGCACCGCCAAGCGCGAGCTGCGCGGTTTTGCCGCCGGGCGCGGCGCAGAGGTCGAGCACGCGCAAACCGCGCACATCACCGAGCAGCCGCGCGGGGTAGCTCGCTGCCACGTCCTGCACAAAAAACGCGCCGTCGGCATAGCCCGGCAGCGCCTCCACCGGCGGATGCTCCGGCGGTAGCCGCAGCGTCTGCGCATCGAGGCGCGTCGCGCCCAACCCTTCCAACTGAAGACTGAAGACTGGAGACTGGAGACTAATGTCGAGCGGTGGGCGCGTCGCTGCCACGGCGGCGATCGCATCCACCGCCGCGTTGCCATAGCGTTTACCCCAGCGTTTGCGCACCGTGTCCGGCACGTTATATTTCGTCGCCGGAAGTGGCGGCATGTCACGCGCGATTTTCTGCAGCACCGCATTCACCAACCCCGCGAGTCCCGCGTCCTTGCCCTGTTTCAGCAGCGCCACGGTTTCGTTAATCGCGGCGTGTGGCGGCGTTTCCATCAGCAGTAACTGCACCGCGCCGAGGCGCCGCGCCTGCATCACCGTGCGGCGTTTTTCGGGCAAAGGCTTGTCGAGATAGCGCAGGAGCAGCGTATCGATCTGGCCGAGATGCCGCAGCGTGGTGAGCACCAGCGCGCGCGCGAATTTCTGGTCAGGCTCCGCCCCCACCAGCGGAGCGTTGGCGAGCGCTTCATCCACCGTCCGCCGCGCGCCAAGCACCGCCTCAAGCAGCGCCGCCGCCTGCGCGCGAGCAGAAAGAATCTGTATGGTTGGTTTCATCCTTTGCTCATGACAGCATCGCGTCGATTACGCAACCCTTGCAACACACCCACCTTGCGCTACAATAACGCAATGAACACACCAAACGCCACCCCCTCACCTGCCGAGCCCGACGATCACGCCCACGCGGCGGAAGATGCCAGCGCACAGGCGGGCGAACCCGCCCCGCCAAAAAAACCCCGCCTCGAACCCACGCGCTATGGCGACTGGGAACTGAACGGCAAATGCGTGGATTTTTAGTTGGATTTTGAGAAACTAAACCCTCTCCCCCCATGAGGGAGAGGGCTTTCCCCGCGGCACCGCAAACACGCTTCACAATTCCCCCTTCACTCTTCGCCATTCACTGCTATGCTCGCCGCATGAGCCGCCCGGAACGATACGCCACGCATTATGCATCTTCTTCCGCCCGCAACCTGTCGCGCGGCGGAGCGGTGACAGCGCTACTCGTGCTGCTCGCACTGGCGTTGTTGGTGCTTGCGCGGCTCAATCATCCGCTGGTGACGAACCTGCGTCAGCATCTGCGCGACATCACGACGCCGGCAAGCAGTGCGGTCAGTGCACCAGTGGGCGACCTACGCGCGCTGTTCACCCAGAAAGATGCGTTGTTTGCCGCGTTCGAAGAAAATAAAAAACTCCGCGCCGAGAACGAAACGCTGCGTCACTGGCAATCCGTTGCGCAGTCGCTGAAGGCTGAGAATGACGCGCTGCGTGTCCTTGCCGCCTATCAACCAGTGGCCGATGTCCGCTACCTCACCGCGCGCGTTACCGGCCAAAGCCCGAGCAGTTATGGCGCGAGCATTACCCTCAATGTCGGCGATGCGGCGGGCGTCAAAATGCTGCAGCCCGTGATCGATGCGTTCGGGCTCGTTGGTCGTATCATCGAAGTGGGCGACACCAGCTCACGCGTACTGCTGCTGACGGATTCCGCGTCGCGCGTGCCGGTCATCACTGCCACCTCCCGCATCCGCGCCATCGCCGCCGGTGGCGGCGCGGGGGATGACACGCTCCGACTCACCTTCTTCGGTGGGGATGCGGCAACGATCCAGCCCGGCGAGGCCGTCGTCACGACGGAAGAGGGCGGGCTCATCCCCGGCGGCATTGCGGTGGGCACCTTGCTCAAGACCGAAGGCAATGCGCTGCTTGTCAAACCCACCCGCCCACTGGTGCAGAGCGAATATATGCGCGTAGTCGTCGTCGAGTAACCTCACTATTCACTATTCACTATTCACTATTCACTGTTATAGTCATCCCATGCAATCCACCCAACGCATCGCCTGCCTCGCTGACGACTCGCCCAAAGCGCAAGCCGCCTATGCGGAGCTTTCCGCCAAATACCCGTTCATCGACATCAGCGGCAAACGCACCAAACCGGACGTGATTGTGGCGCTGGGCGGCGATGGCTTCATGCTGCAGGTGCTACACAAATACATGCATCGCAACATCCCGATCTACGGCATGAACTGCGGCTCGGTTGGCTTCCTCATGAACAGCTACCACCCGACGGATCTCTACGAACGCATCGCCAGCGCACGCCGCTCCACGCTGCACCCGCTCGTCATGTATACCCGCACCGCGGATGGGCGCGAGCGTCAGGAGCTGGCCATCAACGAAGTTTCCCTCTTCCGCGAGAGCCGCCAGGCCGCCAAGCTGCGTGTGTCGATCGACCATGTGGTGCGGGTGAGCGAGCTGATCGCGGATGGCATTCTCGTTGCCACCGCCGCGGGCTCCACCGCCTATAACTTCTCCGCCGGGGGGCCCATCATCCCGCTCAACGCCAGCCTGCTATCGCTGACGCCGATTGCGCCGTTCCGCCCACGGCGTTGGCGTGGTGCGCTGCTCAACCATGAATCCAGTATCACGTTCGAGGTGCTCGAGGCCGATAAGCGCCCCGTCTCCGCGGTGGCGGACTTTACCGAGGTGCGCGACGTGACCAGCGTTTCTGTGTTCGAAGACCGTTCCATCTCCCTCGCGCTGTTGTTCGATCCGGAGCATAACCTCGAAGAGCGCATCACCAGCGAACAATTTTCGTTTTAGATTTCAAAAAAATCGTCTATGCATGGTAATTCCCGCGAGGAATTACAGGAGAAAAACCCATGCATACCAGTCGCGATACCACCATTGCCATCCTCATGTTTGTCGGCGTACTGCTCGGCAACGTGATTATTTTCTCCATCGTGCCGTTCCTCAGCGCGCCGGATTTGGCAGAACTGCGCATTGCCGCGGGTCAGCATCTGGGCTTCTTCGGTGGTGGCGAGGCGATCACCGCGCCCACGCCTATTCACGCGTTTCAAATCATGCTCTGTTACAGCGCCATCGCAACGATCTGCATGCTGCCCTGGGCGTTCAAGCAAGGCCTCACGGGCCTGAAAACCACACGCCTCAAAGCCTATAGCGCGCGCGGCCTGCTCGAATATGGCGCCTTCACCCTGTCGTGTTTTTCGCTGGGTTTTCTCGGCGAGAACTTCACCCTGCCGATGCATACGGCGCTGAATTTCATCACCCCGATTTTCGCGACCATCGCCGCCATCTTCATCCTGAAGGAGCGCGGCCACACCCATACATGGATTGCGCTCGCGGCGGGCATTGTCGGCGTGCTCATCATCACCCGTCCGGGGATGATTCCGCTGTCGCCCGGCGTGCTCTATGTGCTCGGTGCGGGGCTTGGCTTCTCGCTCTGCGGCATCGTGATACGCCTGCTCTGCAGCACCGAATCCTCGCAGCATATTGCGTTTTACATGCTGGCGATGGTGACGCTGCTCGCCCTGCCGCTGGGGCTAACGCACTGGACGAATCCGGGTCTCGATGGCTGGTTCTGGCTCACCCTCATCGGCGTGATTGCGTATCTGCAGCAGGTCTATGTCGCGAAGGCGATTGCAAAAGTACCCTATATGGTGCTGATCCCAATCAACTTTGTCAGCCTCGTTTTCTCGACCATTCTGGGCTATTTTGTCTACACGCAAAAGCTCGATACCGCGACCGCTGCCGGGGCCATCCTCATCCTCGCGGGCACGCTCTATAACGCGCACCGCAACCGCGCCCTCGCCGCCAAAGAAGCGGTGCAGGCGAGCGTGGTTTAGGCGAGCAACTCCTCAATCACCCGGTTGAGCACCAACTGCCCTTGCGCCGTGGCGCGGATGCTGCGTGTGTCCTCTGTCACCATCCCCTGCGCCACGAGCCGTTCCACGCGGCCATCGCGCCAGAGCGTGTCGAGGTAATCGCGTTCATCCGCGTGCAGCCGATTAAACTGCAGCCCTTCTTCAACCAGGCGCAAACTCATCAGCAGCTTCTCCTCCGCCCGTTCGGCGACCGTGAGAGTGACCTCTTCCTCCACGCCATGCCCTTGGCGCGTCACTGCCTCGAGCCACCGCTCCGGCGATTTGAGCGTGTGCGTGGCGATGCGAGTACCCATGGCTGGGTTTTTCGTGAGGAGGTTCAACGGAGCTGCCTCTCCTTGGGGAGAGGCCAAAATTTGCTCGCAAATTTTGGGTGAGGGGCGGGCGGTGGATGCAGTTATCACATCCACGCGCCCATGCGCCCCCGGCCCCACGCCGAAATACGCATCGCCGCGCCAGTAGCTGAGGTTGTGGCGGCTCTCCTGTCCGCGCGCGGCGTAGTTCGAAATCTCGTAAGCGGGCATCCCCGCCTCGCGCATGATGGTGTTCGTCAGCTCGAACAAATCCGCCGCGAGATGCTCGTCCGGCAACGCAAACGCTTTGCCGACATGATACGCATGGTGAAACGCCGTGTTCTGCTCGATCGTCAGCTGATAGAGCGAGAGATGCCCGCGCGCATGGGTGAGCGCATCGCGCAGTTCCGCCTCCCACACCGCCGTACTCTGGTTCGGCAGGGCATAGATGAGATCAAACGAATAGCGCGGGAAAATTTCTGCCGCCAACTCCACCGCTTTTAACGCCTCACGCGCACTGTGCTCGCGCCCAAGAAACGCCAGCGACTCCGCCCGCAGCGACTGGACGCCGAGCGAGACGCGGTTCACCCCGGCATCCGCAAAGGCGCGGAATTTCTCTGCCTCCACCGAGGTCGGATTGGCCTCCAGCGTGATTTCAGAATCTGCCGCGGCAGGCCACAGCCTTCTCACCTCTTCAATCACCGCCGCGACGGTCTCCGCCTCCATCAGCGACGGGGTGCCGCCACCAAAGAAAATACTGCTGATGCCCATCTCCGGCGCGCGTGCGTGCCAATAGCCCAGCTCGCGCAGCAGCGCCGCCCGCCACGCCGCGTGGTTAACCCCCTCGCGCACATGGGAGTTGAAATCGCAATAGGGGCATTTCTTTTTGCAAAACGGCCAATGCACATACAAGGCTGCCAAGGCTGCGCCTTGAGGCATTCGATTTTGTGTGGTAGCGTGGGTCATCGGAAGGGAACCTATGGGCTTTAACGGCAAAGAACAAGTCGCAATCGTCGAGCTGATGTCGGGCAAATACGCCCAGATTGTGCCACTTGAGACCGAGTGGCGCATCCGCCTGCACGAGGGCGACATGCGCCCGCGCATCGAGCATTTTCACGACGCCGTGCGCGACTTCACCTCCGGCGAGGCCGACATCTACGCCAAAAACTCGCGCCTCTCTGTCGAGCATCTTGCCTACGATATCGGCCAGTTGCGGCTGATTCAGGACAAGCCCGTCGGCAAAATCAACCGCGCGACAGAAAAATCCGCCGGCAGTTCTTTAGTAAAAAAAGGCGAAGCGGGCGCCACGCAAAGCAAGCTGCCGCCTGCCGGAGTACGCAGCGAGCTCGCCGCGCTCTACCGCGATTATACGGTGTTCTTCGCCGCGCTTTTTGCGCCGATGGCGGATCGCAACTACCAATCGCGCACGGATGCGATCGACAGCGCGGTGGAAGATTTAGGGCTGGTGCAGGACATTGTAAAACAGCTCGCCGCGGGGAAAATTTCTGCATCGCAGGCGATGGAAGAAGTGATGCATGTGGAGCATGACGCGATGCGCGAACGGTTGCAGGACGCGCTCGCCAAAAAGCAAATCACCGCGAGTGAGAAGCAGAAAATTTTCGAAACGCTGGGGCTGATTCAGAGCAATCTCGACAAGGAGAAAAAATCGCTCGAGACCGCGCATCTGCATTATGTCACCGGTCAGCTCGCGGTCTATGAGAACTCGAAAGAGACCATCAAGCGCCTCAACCAGATGGGCATGAACCTCGCAGGAAAATTTGTGCAGAACGCTATGCAAACGGCGCAGCACGGCAAAGGCCGTGGGATTT
Source organism: Rickettsiales bacterium (assembly GCA_044237845.1). Classification (GTDB taxonomy): domain Bacteria; phylum Pseudomonadota; class Alphaproteobacteria; order Rickettsiales; family UBA3002; genus QFOX01. Next base: position 44,279 of record JBIIEL010000010.1, read on the forward strand.
AGTGCGCCGCTTGAGCGACACCAGAAACTAGTTCCCCACCTTACCTGCACCTACCATGGATTCCAGAATCTGCTGCGACACGTCTTTCACCGTACCGGGCGAGTGCGAGAGGAACAGCGTGTTGGTTTTGTTGAGCTCACCAATCGCGCGCAGCGTATCGAAATACTGCGTCACGAGCACCAGCTGCATCACCTCGCTGGCCGAGGTGCCGCTGACCACTTTCTGAAATTCACCGATGGAATTCTGCAAGCCCTCGATAATCGCGCGGCGCTGGTTCGCGGTGCCCTGCCCTTGCAGCGCTTTGCTCTCCGCCTCGGCCTCCGCCTTTTTCACGACGATGATTTTCTCCGCTTCTCCGCGCGCGGTGGCAGCCACCTGATCGCGCTGCGCAGCGTTGATGTCGTTCATCGCGGCCTTCACTTTTGAATCGGGAATAATATCGGTGACGAGCACGTTGACGATCTCATAACCAAACGCGGCCATATCGACATCAAGCTCCTTCTTCACCGCTGCCGCGATGCCCGACTGCGTGGCAAAGACTTCATCGAGCGTCATGCTCGGCACATGGCCGAGGATCACCTGCTCCACATACGACTTGATCTGCGCAACGGGGTTGGCGAGTTTGTAAAACGCATCGAACACTTTGTCGGCATGCACGCGGTTTTGCACCGAGATCGGAATGGTGACGAATACGTTGTCCTTGGTTTTCGTTTCCATCGTCAGCGTGATCTGGTTGAGGCGCAAACTCACGCGCCCGGCGATCATATCGACGATCGGAATTTTGACATTCAGCCCCGGCTGCGCGATGCGGATGAACCTGCCAAAACGCTGTACCACTGCGACTTCAGACGTGCTCACAATGAAGAACGTGAACGGCGCGAGCATCAAGAAAAGAGCGATGAGTGTGATGGTAACCATGGTGTTTCTCCGAGTGATGACGTGACGAATAGTCGATCGACCTATAGCCCTAAACCACCTGATACACAATAATCTTTGTCTTGCCGTATTTGCGCTCGTCGATGACTTCGGCGCCGTCCAGTGTGGCGGCGGGGGTGTAATGCGCCTGCTCGCACACGAGCAGCGTGCCGGCGGTGAGCCAGCCCCCGGCGTTTAAACTCGCGAAGGCCTGCGGCAGAATCGCCTGGTCATACGGTGGGTCGAACAGCACGAGCGTTGCCGCCTCACGCGCGGTGGGCAGGCGCGTCGCATCCGCCTGCACAAAAAATGCGGCGTTGTTCGCGCCGCAATGGGTCACGTTATCCCGCGCCAGTTCCAGCGCGCGTTTATCCTGATCGACAAACGTCGCGATGCGCGCCCCGCGCGACAGCGCCTCGAGCCCCATCGCCCCCGTGCCGCAGCAGAGATCCACCACATGCTGGCCGATAATCGCTTCGCCCGCATACGCCCCGTGCATCAGCAGATTGAACACGGATTCGCGCGTGCGATCCGAGGTCGGGCGAATCGCGTCGCTCGTCGGTGTCGCCAGTTTGCGGCCTTTATACTGTCCGGCAATAATACGCATCATGCTACTCCCAGCTGGTTCATCAACCCCGCCACCATCGCGGCGGGTACTTCGGCGAGTTCGCCAACGGGCAAGTCCTGCAGTTCAAACTCGCCGTAGCCGATGCGGATGAGGCGGCTGACGGGCAGGTCAAAATGCTCAAAGATGCGGCGGATTTCGCGGTTTTTGCCTTCGCGCAGCGTCAGTGTTAGCCAGCAATTGCGCCCGCCGGATTGTGCCTTGTCCATTTCCACGTCGATTGGCTGATAGACCACGCCATCCACCTTCACGCCGCGCTCGAGCTGCTGCAAATGCGTCTCCATCGGCGTGCCGCGCACCCGCACGCGATAGATGCGCGACACCGCATTCTTCGGCAGCTCGAGCGCCCGCGCCAGTGCGCCGCTCGTCGTCAGCAGCAGCAGGCCTTCACTATCCAAATCCAGCCGCCCGACAGAAATCACCCGCGGCAAATCGCGCGGCAAATGTTCAAACACCGTCGCCCGCCCGCGCTCGTCCTTATGCGTCGTCACCAGCCCGGCGGGCTTATGATACACCCACAAACGCACACTGCGTGTGAGGCTAGACTTTATCTTCTTACCATCCACTTTAATTTCATCACCATCACTCACCAGCACCGCAGGCGTGGTGAGCGTTTCGCCGTTCACCTCCACGCGCCCCTGCTCGACGAGTTTCTCGGCATCCCGCCGCGAACACACCCCCGCCGCCGATAAAAACTTCGCAATGCGTTCTGGTTCCATACCATGGGATTGCCACGTCAATGCATTCCCCGCAACGAGAATAGAGAAAGCCCGTTCAATTTTAGGCGAGTGCTAGGAGTTCAAGGCGAGGCGGCGCGCGGTGTACAAGCGAGTACATAAGCGCCGCCGAGTCCGCCGAACGACGCCGCAATCGACAAAATTCAACGGGCGTACGCCTTCGCCGCCGCAACAAACGCGGTGAGAATCGCATTATCCGCCTTGGTGACTTCAAACTCCGGGTGCCACTGCACGCCGATACAAAACGGATGCGCGGGGTATTCAATCCCCTCGATCACGCCATCTGGCGCGCGGGCGTTGATGACCACGCCCTCCGCCACTTTCGCCACCGCCTGATGGTGCGCGCTGTTCACCTGCGCCGAGGCTTTGCCAATAATTTCATAGAGCTTGGTGTTCGCCAGAATCGCCACCTCATGCCCCACTTCGTGGCGCGGGTTCGGCTGCTCGTGCGCCAGCGGATTCTTGATACTATCGGGGATATGCTGGATCAACGTGCCGCCAAGGATGACGTTGAGCAATTGCTGCCCGCCGCAAATGCCGAGGATGGGCATACCGCGCGCAAGCGCGCCCTTGGTGATCGCCCATTCGAACTGGCTGCGGCGCGGTTTGGTGGTCACCTTGGCATGCACGGTGCTGTCGCCATACATCTCGGGCGGCACATCAAAATTGCCGCCTGTGATAATCAGGCCACGCATGAGGTCGAGGTAATGCTCCACATAGGCCACTTCGTGCGGCAATCCTAGCGGTGCGCCGCCATGGCGGGCGATACTGCCGCAGTAATTATCGCGCAGCGCATACCACGGATATTTCGAATATCCGCCTGCTTCCTCGTAATCGAGGGTGAAACCGATGATGGGTACTTGTGTCTGGCTCATGGCGCGTATAATATCGGAGCGGATACAAAATACAACGGGTCACTCAAACGGGTTACTACATGTCGCTTTCATCGCTGCTTGGGGTCATCTTCGGTCTGGCACTGATTTTCTTCGCCGTCGGCACGGCCACGGGCAACCCACTCATTTATCTCGACCTCCACGCGCTGCTCATCGTGGGCGGCGGCTCGATCGCCGCAGCGTTCATGGGCTATCACAGCCGCGACGTGTTCACCGCCTTCAAAGCCATTTGGTGGATGGTGAAAAAACCCACTTCGACACGCGAAGGACTGAATACGGAGATCATGCGCCTCATCAAATGGTCGTATTTGGTGCAGCAGCGCGGCGTCATTGCACTTGAGAATGAGATCAAAACTGTGCCGACGAGCGACCCGATCATTCGCTATTGCATGGAGCTGGTGGTGAGCAATCACCCGCCTGCCGAACTGAAAGCGATGATGATTACCGCAGTAGAGTCGAGCTTCGAGCATAAAACCGCTGCTGTGCAGGTGCTGCGCAATATGGGCGCCAGCGCACCGAGCTTCGGGATGATCGGAACGCTGGTCGGCCTGATCGCAATTCTCAACCAACTTGGCGGCGGGGCGAAAGACCTTCCCGCAGTCGTTGGTTCTGGCATGTCGCTCGCGCTGGTTGCCACGCTCTATGGTGTATTCGCCGCGCGGATGCTGTTTATTCCGGCAGCGAACAAGCTGATGCAGAAAGAAGAGACCGAGCGTTTCCGCAACCTCATGGTGGTGGAAGGCCTCGCGCTACTGGCGGATAAAAAATCACCCCGCTTCATGCAGGATCGCCTCAACTCCTTCCTTGAGCCGAAAGACCATTTCGACATTGATCGCCAGCTGCGTGGCAATGCGTCGTTGCCGACGGTGCCGCCGACCTCGCCTCCACCTGCACAGGCTGGCTGATGGACACCACGCCACTCAATCGTCGCCCGAAGCACGAGCCGGAAGACGAGGGCTGGCTCATTACTTTCGCCGATATGTGCGTGCTCATGATGTGCTTCTTCCTCATCATGTATGCGCTTACCTCCACCACGTCGCAAACCATGGCGAATATCGCAAAATCGTTACGTGACTCAGGGTTTTATGATGCGGAAACCCCACAGATTGACCCGCTTGAGGAAGCTAAAAAACAAATCACAAAAGGCATTGGCATCAAGGGGTATGATCAATTCATGGCGCCGCAAGAGACGCCCGGCGGAATGGAAATCGAAATTGCCAGTAGCGCTTTCTTCGAGAAGGACTCGGCTAAATTCGTGTCTACTGCATTGCCAATGCTTACCGTCGTCAGCGATCAGATCGCCCCACTCGCGAAGGAAGACGTATTAATCGAAGTCGAGGGTCATACAGACAATACGGCCGTCGCTTCTGCTCAATTCCCTTCGAACTGGGAGCTGTCCTCCGCACGAGCAGCGAATGTTGCCCGCTATTTCATCGCACAAAAATTCCCAGCGAATAAAATTCGTGTCATCGGCCTTGCGGATACCAAACCCAAAGCAGCCAATTACGATGCCGCGGGCAATCCGCTCCCCGGAAACCAAAATTTGAATCGACGCGTAGTCATTCGTATCCTTCGTGGCGCGGATAATTAAGCAAACCTGTCTGCCACACAGCCGTGTGGCAAAACAGCAACAGCTAAAAAATATCGTTTTCGCTACGTTCCGCCCCCAAACACCAGAACGGCACATATTTCAAGGCAGAATCTGGCCTTTTTCTGTTAAGCCACTGTCGGTTACTCATAGAAAAAACGGCGTGGGCTTTAACGATAAATTTATTCTTTGCTGCTAGATTTTGTTATAGAAAGGCTCTAGGTGAGTCGCTTCGAGACCGCTTTTGTAGGGAAACTGTTATGTCGCGTATGGTTGTAAAGAAAATCCTCCCCACCCTTGCCGCTGCCTTGGCCATGGCCGGCGTTGCTGCCCCCGCCCACGCGGGCGATGGCGACCCGCTGGAGCCCTTCAACCGCGCCGTATTCGGCTTCAACCGCGTCGCTGACACCTATGTCATACGCCCCGTCGCGCTGGGCTACCGCTATATCACGCCGCAAGTCGTGCGCACCCATATCGGCAACGTGTCGGACAACCTCTACGAGCCCGTCAACATGGTGAACTCCTTCCTGCAGGGCGACGTCACCCAGGGTATGACCACCTTCTGGCGCTTTATCATTAACACCACCGTTGGCCTCGGCGGCATCAACGATGTGGCAAGCGAAGCAGGCCTTGCCCGCCGCAGCGAAGATTTCGGCCAGACGCTGGGCGCGTGGGGCATCGGCTCCGGTCCTTACATCGTACTGCCGATCCTCGGGCCATCGAACCTGCGTGACACCACCGGTCGCGTGGCAGATTATTTCACCAACCCGGCGCATTACTACCTCGATTCGGACGAAGAAATGATGCTCGGTATGTCACAGGCTCTTGTCACGCGTGAGCGCTGGTCGGATGCGATCGACGATGCGTATAACGGTTCGCTCGACCCCTACACCAGCTTCCGCAGCATGTATGAACAGCGCCGCGCACGGTTAATCCGCAACGGTGGCAGCGACAATTCTTTCGAATAAGTTGGAGAAATACATGACCCGCTTTTTTGCGAACGCGTGTGCTGCCCTGCTATGCCTTACCCTTGCGCAAGTGGCGCATGCGGATGCTGCCGCATCGAAGAACTTTGTCGATGGCTTAGCAAAACAGGTGCTGAACATTGTGCAGGCGGATGGCGATAAAGCCGCCCGCACCCGGAAGATCGAAGCGATTTTTGCCAACAAGGTGGACATCAATTTCGTCGCCAAGTTCGCGATGGGCAAACACTGGCGCACCGCCACGCCAGAGCAACGCAGCGCCTATGTTGCTGCCTACAAACCGTTCATCCTCAAGAACTACGCCGGGCGTCTCGCGCGTTACTCGGGGCAGACCTACGCCATAAAAGGTGCGCGTAGCGATGGTCCGGTTGACCTCGTGAGCATGGAAATCAACGACACGAACGGCCAGAAAGTACTGGTGGACTACCGCGTGAGCGGCGGCAAAATCAACGATATCATCGTCGAGGGCGTGAGCCTGCTTGCCACCCAGCGTTCGGAGTTTAGCAGCATCATCGACCAAAAAGGCATCGACGGGCTGATCGACGCGCTCAAGTCGCAAGTCGCCGCGCAGTCGTAACGCGCGCGTGCCACGCATAACCACCCCCATACGCAGCATCCTCGTCTATACTGATGGCGAAGTCATTGGCGACGGCATCCTGAAATTGCCCTTCGCCGCGGCGCTCAAACAAGCCGTTGCTGGCGTAAGGCTCACCTGGCTCTGCGGCGCCTCCAGCGTTTACGAAACAGCACTCGCCGAGCTTGCCCGGCAGCATATCGATGAACTGATCATCCTACCCAACCGCCGAATATCCGCGAGCGATTTCCTGCGCCGCCCCGCGATACTGCGCGACCGCCAGTTCGATCTTATCATCGACACGCAACGTAAAGCACGCCGCACATGCTGGCTCAAACGCATTCGCCATCGCCGCTTCATCAGCGCTGCTGCGGGCGGGCTACTGTCGAATGTCAAACCGCCGAAGCCTTTGTCGCCGCACGTCTTCGAGCAGTTGATGCAGCTCGGCAGTTGCGGCACCGGCGAGCCACTGATCGTGCCGCCGCTGACGCTTGCGCAGGAATGGGATGCCACTGCCGCCGCCCTGCTGCCGGAGGGCGCGCGCTATATCGGCTTCGTTGTCGGTGCGGGCCACCCCGATAAATGCTGGCCACTCGCGCAGTTCATTGCGCTTGCCCAATCGGTCAGCCGCCAGGGCTATACGCCGGTGATATTTCTGGGGCCGCAGGAAAAGCCCTATGCGAGCACGATCCGCGAAGCCTTGCCGCAGGCGCTCTTTCCGCTGACGATGCAAGCCCACGCTTGCGCATCGCCCTACCTTACCATCGCACTCGGGAAGCGGCTCATCGCCGCCGTTGCCAACGATAGCGGCGGATGTCATTTACTTGCCGCAGGCGGCGCGCCGCTGGTCACGCTGTTCCGCTCGGCCAGTGTGCGCAGTAAATTCCTACCGCGCAGCAGCCGCGTGATCGCTCTCGCTCCGGAAGATTTCGGCGTTGCAACCATGCGCGACATTCCACTGGCCGCCGTCGCCACCGCGCTCGAAACACTCACGTCGTAACGCCTACGCCGCGAGCAAACTCTTATACCGTATCCGCTTGGGCTGTACGGATGCTTCGCCGAGGCGACGTTTCTTGTCTTCCTCGTAGTCGGCGTAGTTGCCCTCGAACCATTCCACGTGGGAATCGCCCTCAAAGGCGAGGATATGCGTCGCCACGCGGTCAAGGAACCAGCGGTCGTGCGAGATAACCACCGCGCAGCCCGCGAAGTCGAGCAGTGCTTCCTCGAGCGCGCGCAGTGTCTCCACATCAAGGTCGTTGGTCGGCTCATCGAGCAGCAGCACGTTCGCGCCGGTTTTGAGCATCTTCGCGAGATGCACGCGGTTGCGCTCCCCGCCTGAGAGACTGCCGACTTTTTTCTGCTGGTCGGGGCCCTTGAAGTTGAACGCCGAGCAATAAGCGCGGCTTTTCATGCTCGCCTTACCGAGCTCGATCACATCCGCCCCGCCGGAGATTTCCTCCCACACGGTGGACTTGTCGTTCAGCGAATCGCGCGACTGGTCGATATAGCCGAGCTTCACGGTGGAACCCACAGTGAACGTCCCCGCATCCGCCTTTTCGTTGTCGGTAATCATGCGGAACAGCGTGGTTTTTCCCGCACCGTTGGGGCCGATGATCCCCACAATACCACCCGGAGGCAGGCTGAAGCTGAGATTATCGATCAGCAACCGGTCGCCGAAGCCTTTCTTGAGGCCGTTCGCCTCGATGACTTGCTGGCCAAGGCGCGGGCCTGCCGGAATAATAATCTGCGCGGTGCTCGCGCGTTTCTCGCTCTGCTCCGCCACCATGGTTTCATAGGCCTTAATCCGCGCCTTGCTTTTCGCCTGACGCGCTTTGGGCGAGCTACGCACCCATTCCAGTTCCTCTTCCATCGCTTTCGCGCGGGCGGATTCTTCTTTCGCTTCCTGCTTCAGCAGGCGCGCCTTCTGCTCCAGCCAGCCGGAGTAGTTGCCCTCATAGGGCCGCCCCTCGCCGCGATCAAGCTCCAGCGTCCAACCCGTAATATTATCGAGGAAGTAGCGGTCGTGGGTCACCATCACCACCGTGCCGGGGTAGTTGCGCAGATAATTCTCAAGCCACGCGACGGATTCCGCATCCAAATGGTTGGTCGGTTCATCGAGCAGCAGCATGTCGGGCTTACTCAGCAGCAGCGCGGCCAGCGCCACGCGGCGTTTCTCACCACCCGAAAGCTTGGCCACGTTCGCCGCGCCATCCGGGCAGCGCAGCGCGTCCATCGCCACTTCGGCCTCGCGCTCCAAATCCCACGCGCCCGCGTGGTCGATGGCGTCCTGCAGCTTCGCCGCCTCATCCGCCACCGCGTCCGAATAATCGGCCATGATTTCGTTATAGCGGTCGAGCAGCGCCTGTTTTTCCTTGAGGCCGTCCATCACATTCTCAAGAACGCTTCGCGTCTCGTCGAGTTTTGGCTCCTGTTGGAGGAAGCCCACTTTCAGCCCCTCAGCGGCGAATGCCTCGCCGTTGAATTCCGTATCCATCCCCGCCATGATTTTGAGCAGGGTCGATTTACCCGCGCCGTTATGGCCGACAATGCCGATCTTCGCGCCGGGCAAAAAGCTCAGCCAGATATCCTTCAGCACGGTTTTCCCGCCCGGATAGGTTTTGGTGAGGCCTTTGATAACATAGACGAACTGATGATTTGCCATGGGGTGTCCTTTATTCTGTTGTCGCCGCGTACAGCAGGGCGCGTGAGGGAAATACCTAGCGCCGCGCCTTGAAGAAATCAACCAGCAACGCCCCGCATTCTTCCGCCTGCACGCCACCGATGACCTCGGGCGCGTGGTGGCAGGTCGGCTGGCTGAATACCCGCGCGCCATGTTCCACCCCGCCGCCTTTGGGGTCGAACGCGCCGAAAATCACCTTCTTCACCTTGGCGAGGCTCGCGGCCTGCGCGCACATGGCGCAGGGCTCGAGCGTCACCACCAGCGTGCAATCCTGCAGATACTTGCTCCCCCGCGCCTTACAGGCCGCCTGAATGGCGAGCATTTCGCCGTGCGCCGTTGCATCGCCCTTCGCCTCCACCGCATTATGCGCGGTGGCGAGCACCGTCCCATCCCCCGCCAGCACGGCGGCTGCAATGGGCACTTCGCCCATCTCAGCCGCTCTGGCCGCCAATTTCAGCAGTTCGGGGAGAATTGTCATCAAATCTTCACACTTCTCAGAGGTTGCGGCGGCTATAGTAGCGCAATGAGAACCCTTAAGCCAGAGCAGTTAGAACGACCGCGCAACGATGCCGAGCTCTCCCACGACATTGTCGAGGCTGCGAAACTACGCATCACGCGCAACCTGAATGGTGGCAAAGCACTTTCGGCCGAACAACAGACGCTGGCGCAAACGCTCGAAGAATCCCACGCTGCTATGCTCGAACAAATGCGCAAGGATGCCTCAAACCCTCAAAGCTACGCATCATTCGACCTAAAAGACATGCACATGCCCGCCTGGGTGGGTAATGAAATCAAGATGCAGCGGGCGCTGCCAGACGACCTTGAAACCTACATCACCAGAGAAGCGGTGCGCGCACGGCATTTGGTAAATATGCTTGCCCCGCTGATGCGTGGTGCACCGGAAGGACCGCTGGTGGATATCGGTACCCGCTCTGGGTTTTTCCCGTATCAACTGCTCGCTTCTGGCAAAGACGAAATCTTGAACCGCAACATTTCCGGGCTGGATATGAAGCAGGAGTTGGCGACCCAAGGTCATGAAACGTTCGATTTCCGCGACCCAAAACTGGCAGATCACAACAAACCCGTCGTGCGCGAATATGGCGGTAACAGCATGCCTTACGCCAACACATCCATCGCCGTTGTCACCCTCAACAACGTGCTCAGCCATATCGAAAAAACGCCCACGCGTGACCCGCAGCCGGATTCACCGGAGCTAACCGATTTCCTCGAAGAACTCTACCGCGTCATGAAGCCGGGCGGGGTGGTGCTGATTACCGAAGATTACATGGGAAAAACCAAGGAAGACCGCCAAAACCCCAATAACCCCTACGCCAAAACCATCCTCGCGATGGATGATCTGTTCTATAAAGACAATCTCGGCAGCCAGCGCTCGCAGGAAGAATGGGTCGAGATCCTCTCCTGCGCTGGGTTTGTGGTCGAGCTCGAAAAACATGTCGGCGGCTATAACGTCGCGGGTTTTCCGGTGATCGAGCTGGTGCTAAAAGTCACAAAACCAGCCAAATAACGGCGGATTGTCACAAAATCTTCATAAATCTTTAATACCATTTGCGTATAATGGGCGTTAGAGAGCAGCCCACGATCAACCAAGAGGTGACCTATGAGTAAGAAACATACCCATACGAACAACCGGTATGACCTAACCCAGATCACACCCATCGAAGCGGATGCTATTCTAGTGCATCTGGCACGTAGTGCATGCAGGCTTTATAAGGACGATACGATCAGCGACGAAAAAATTGGCGAAGCCCTCCAGTCGATAACAAAGAAAGCGTCAAACCTTGCACCGATTGTCACTGCCTTGTGGAACGTGGCTTACAGCAATGCACCTCTCTCTGCGGCTGATATCACGACGTTGGAAAACGCCACGGAGTTTCAGGATCGCTTTGCACGTTTCCCGAAAAAAAAGACTGATAATCACTCAAGAGACTTATCCCCTGTCGAGCTCGAACACGCATTCCATGGCTCGGTTCTAGCAACTCTTCAACCAGGGCGCGAGGCGTGGGCAGCACAGAAAAATGGTATCACCCGCAGAAGCGGATTGACGTTCCCCGACCTCGCCTATGTCACGCCCGAGCAGGCGCAGACCATTCTGGATACGTACTGCGAGCAGCTTTCGCTCCCACACCGTGCCGACGATGATAAATATGCCGACCTGACCCGCTATCTCAGCCAAGAGGCAGAGGCGCTCATTCCAACGGTCAAATCACTGGCACTGATGGCTCATCCACATCGGACAATCGACCTGAGCGACTATGTGGTGTTTGCTGGCACTGAAAAAGCCATCAACCACCATATGCAGGAAGACGGTTGTGCTGAAGCTGCTGCTACCGCCCTCAAAAAAGCAATCTTCAAAGTGATGAAGCCCGCCGTAAACCTAGAACGTCTGGGAATAGCGCAAAGCGTCTAGCGCTTTCTAAAAGCCTCGAGGCTGATGACTTTTTCGTCATTCGCGGCGGCGTTTTCTTCCGTCGGCGCGTCTTCTTCGAACGCGGCCATCGGCGGTTTTTCATTCCCGTTTTTGCCCGTGGCGGGGCAGGAAACCGGCTCTTCTTTCGCTGCCGTCATGCTCGCAATGCGCTTGCCATGAAACTGCAGGCCGAATTTAATCGACGGGTCGGCAAATGCCGTCAGCGCGTCGAACGGCACCACCAGTTTTTCGGGGATGTTGTTGAAGCTGAGCATGATGGAAAATTGCTTGTCGGTAATTTTCAAATCCCAGAACTGGTGCTGCACCACGATGGTGATTTCCTCAGGGTAGCGGCTCTTCAGCTGCGGCGAAATGCTCACGCCCGGATAGTTGGTCTGGAACGAAATAAAGAAATGATGCTCGCCCGGCAGACCGAACTTATCGACATGGATAAGCGCATCACGCACCACCCCGCGCATCGCGGAGTCGATCATGCCTGGATAGTCTATGGTTTCTTGGGTCATACGTCGTTTCTACTCTGTTTTTGCACGAAGCGCCACTGAAATATAACTACAGAATATAACCATTGCGCCGCATTTTGTCGTTTCGCTCCGCGTAGCGCTTTATGGCGCGAGCCCGAAGGGAGGGAGTTAAACATGACTCAATGTCATGTTTAACGGGCGATGCCCCCATTAGGCGCGAAGCACAAAAAAACCACTTCGCTCCGCGAAGTGAGGGATGTTTCTGTTGCCCGGTACATCCCCCAAAACCGCGTTTACAGGCTAGAACCTGTCAGGCCACACTAAGCGGCGAGACGGGCTGCTACGACGTTGTTGTCGTTAGCTGCAACGAGTGCTACGTTGTCGTTTGCACTTAGATTGTGATCCGATCAGGGGAGATCACCCCCGGCAAAGACGATGTCTTTATTGCGGTTGTCGATGCTAATTCGGCCCCGCCGAAATTCGTTGTTTTGCAAGGCAAAACTAAGAATTTCGAGCGTCCGCCGTAGCTCATCAGAGCGAAGGTGGACTCAGCACAAGCCCGTCTTCGCTAAAGCTACGCCGGGCGAAGTCCTCGTAATGCTTTGTATTCAAAGCTAACTACGAACTTCGGTGGAGCCGCCGGGCTCTGCCCCCGGGTCCAATCCGTCTATTCCACGTCGCGTTTATCACCATAGTCTCTTGCGAGACGTGCCTAATATAGGCTTCCCCACCAAAAATAGCAAGATTTCCTTAGAAAATGCCTGTGCACCGCTCCGTCACACAACTGTCACAGAAAAAATGCACGACTGTCATAAAACTGTAACCTTTCTCTGGTAGGGTGAAATTATCAAGGAGACTAACAATGGTCGAAACAACAACACCAACCGCCCAAACCCTCGCACTCGATGTGATGCGCTACGCCTACCGCGATGCGGACGGGGCGCTCTATAGCATCGATAAGGACGGCAAGCGCATTGCTGCCCCTGCTGGCACCCCGGAACTCTCCGCCGAATATAAAGCCGTCGCCGACCAAGTCGCGGCAATTATGATGGTCTACAGCAAAGTCGGCAATCTGGGCGTTGAAGAACGCAGTATGTTCGATCAAGCGATGGCAAAAGGTGTCGGCGCAGTCGCAGGCATCACCGATAAAGTAAAAAAGCTGGTGGGTGAGGCGCAGGAAAAAGCGCAGATTGATTATCCGGGAAAAAGCATAGTCGATGGTGCCGCCGTCCTAAAAGATGGCGTCATGGCAATCCCCAATACCATCGATGGGGTCATCAACACCGCTGGTAAAATTTTCGACCAGTTCGGCGGCGTGAAGCTAACCGAAGAACAAGCGAAGTCCATCGGCACCGCCTATGCCAGCGCCGCGCAGGTCGCGTCCGAAAGCGACCATGGGTTTGATTTTTTAAACGGCCTTCAGGCCATACTCACCTTTGCTGTCACCACCGTATGCGGCTGGATTGATTACGACGGCGACGTACTGGGCTTCAATAAAAAAGGAATGGACATTGGCCTGAAAAACATACCTGAAAGCTGGAGTACCATCTATAAAGACGAATTCCGCGACGAAGACCAGAAGCGCATCGAAAGCGAAATGGCCAAGCTGCCGGAATACGGCTCTGTAGAGACCAAAGACCTCACCTTCCTCACGCGTGAAGAAGGCAGCATCAAAGGTCAGGATAAGCAGATAATCAACATCGAGCAGCCGGATCGAAATAATCCTGCGCCGACGATGGATATGGAAAACGCGCCGACCACACCGGATGAGGCGAAGAACAACGAGCTGGAAAATCCACCCAAAGGAACGGCAAATAATGTCCTTGATATAGTGAAAGACGCCGCTGAAAAAACGGTTGATAAAATCAAGAAAAATCCTGCTGCTGGTGTTGCTGGCCTTATTGTAGGCGCAGATATCGCGCACGGCGTTGCGCGTGGCACCATGAGCAAGATAGTAGGCGATAAAAGCGCGCCCTCTAAAAACGCTGCCAAATTCCACGCAGAATCCAACGCGCTGATGGACAAAGCCATTAAAACTGAGAACGGAACTCTGCCGAAGAGATTTGGCTCAGGTACGCACGCCCCCAACCCAGAAGCCGCCCAAAAATTGTTTGAGAAAGCTGCCGTTGCCGACGCCAAAGCAACTGCCGCTGCCGCAAACGCTGCTTCGCGCGAAGCCATGTTCGGCACAGGCGGCAAGGCGTTTGCTGAATCCTCCTCTTTCTTTGGTAAATACGACATCTTCAATCGTGGTGGCGCGCTATTCGGAAAAGGCCTAGGCGCGGCAGCGTCCACGGGCATGAGCGCACTGCAGAACAGTACGGTGCACAGCACCAAAATGCTCTACGGGTGGGATGCCGTACAGGGTGTCTATGCCCTCTTCGTCGATCAAGATCTCCACGGCTTTACGGAAAATGCTTCACAAATTGGCGGCGGTTGGGCGGGAGCAAAATACTCTGCCATGGCCGCAGCACGCTACCTGCCCGGACGGTTTAAAATGCTTGCGCCAGTGGCAGGCCTCGTTGGCTTTTTCGGCGGACGCAAAGCGGGGGAAGTGACTAATAATGCACTTTTACCCGGCATAGAAAACCAGAATGCGTTGCCACCAGAGGTCGCCAGCGCCATACAAGAAATGAACGGTGTAGCAACCGGCTTGCAGGCGCAAGGCGTCAATATTCTAGCCATTAAGGATGAGATGGCACCTGCACTGCGCACTCCAGCCACCACGCCGCAAGCACAGGCAGACCTGCTGCTACAACTTCAGCAGTGCGGTGCCATTCCTGCTACCATGCCGCCTGCAGAGCAAGTGACAGCCCTCCAATCAATCCAGAAAATGGTGCAGTTACAAGATCAGCTTGGGGCCGCAGCAACCAAAATAGAAGAGAACAAAGAAAAGCGCGCGTCCGTGATGGATAACGTCTTGAAAGGCGTGGGCGCAGGCGTGAATGTGGTTGAAGTGAACCACTATCTTAAAGGTGGAAAAATTCTAAAAGGGCTCCTCCCCCTCGCTGGAAAAAGCGTTGGTCGC
>JBIIEL010000011.1:0-57123 GCA_044237845.1 Rickettsiales bacterium
AACGTCGATATCCGCCTTCGACGGTGTCGGGTCGCCACTGGGGTGGTTATGGAGCAGAATCACCGCCGCTGCTGAAAGTTCCAGCGCGCGTTTTACGATCTCGCGTGGGTAGACCGGTGTGTGGTTGATGGTGCCGCGCTGCATGACTTCATCGGTAATCAGCGCGTGGCGATGGTTGAGGAATAGCACGCGGAATTCCTCTACCTTGTTGTTGCCCATGGCGAGCTTGCAATAATCCATCAGTGCCGACCAGGACTGGATAATCGGCTGATCCGTAATTTCGGATTTGATGAGGCGCTGCGCCGACACGCGGATGGTTTTGAGCGCAGCGATGGCAGCGTCGCCCACTTCGTCAACCGCACGTAGCGCTGATTCATCCGCATACATCACCTTCGCGAAGGTGCCGAATTCCTTGAGCAGGCGCTTGGCCAGCGGTTTTACATCGCCTCGTGGCCGGGCGGAAAAGAGAATCAGCTCCAGCAATTCGTAGTCCGGAATGGCCTCGCCGCCGACATCGAGAAAGCGCTCGCGCAGCCGTGCGCGGTGCCCCAGATAATGTGTGTCATCACTCATATGCCACGGTGTTAGCGGATGACATTTGTAGAGGCAAATTATCTTTGAGATTGAGGACTATGCAACCAGCCGCAGGCCGGAAGCTAACGCCACATCCGCCGGGTAGTGGATGCCAAGGCGAGCGAAAATTTCTACCAGCGCGTCGCGCAGGCCTTCCATCATCGCTGGACTATGGAACGGCGTCGGCGTGATGCGCAGGCGTTCCGTCCCTTTGCGGACGGTGGGGTAGTTGATCGGCTGCACATACATCTGGTATTCTTCGAGTAGAATATCCGACGCCTGCTTGCAGAGCACGGGGTCGCCAATCATCACCGGCACGATATGGGTTTCGTTCGCCAGCACAGGAATGCCCGCCTCGGCCAGCATGGATTTCAGCTGTTTGGCATTGGCCTGATGCTGCGCGCGCTCGGCGCCGGATTCCATGAGGTAACGGATGCTCGCATTCGCGCCCGCCGCAATCGCTGGCGGTTGTGAGGTGGTGAAAATAAAGCCCGGTGCCACGCTGCGGATCATGTCCACAATCACCCGGCGCGAGGCGATATAGCCGCCGATGACGCCGTAAGCTTTGGCGAGCGTGCCCTGGATGATGTCGACTTCGTCCATCAGCCCCTCGCGCTCGGCAATGCCGGCGCCACGTGGGCCATACATGCCCACGGCATGCACTTCGTCGAGATAGGTGAGGGCGTTATACTGCCGCGCGAGTGCACAGATTTCTTTGATTTTGCCGATGTCGCCGTCCATTGAATACACGGACTCAAACGCGATGATTTTGGGGCGGCGGATGTCGGTTCCGGCCAGTAATTTCGCGAGGTGATCGACGTCGTTGTGGCGGAAAATTTTCTTCTCGGCGTTGCTCTGGCGGATGCCGTGGATCATCGACGCGTGGTTGTCGGAGTCGGAGAACATCACGCAATCCGGCAGCATGGCACCCAGTGTGCTGAGCGCGGCTTCGTTGGCGATATAACCGGAGGTGAATACCAGCCCAGCCTCTTTCTGGTGCAGATCGGCAACGGTCGCCTCAAGCGTGGTAATTTTATGGTGGTTGCCGGAGATGTTACGCGTGCCGCCCGCGCCTGCGCCCATGCTATCGAGCGCGTTTTTCATCGCGCCGACAACGGCAGGGTGCTGCCCCATGCCGAGATAATCGTTCGCGCACCAGACGATGACTTCTTCGCCGGTGCGGGTCGAGCGGGCGCGGGGGAAATGACCGGCCATACGCTCCAGCTCCGTAAAGACGCGGTAGCGGCCTTCGGCGCGGATTTCTTTCAGCGACTGCTCAAAAATAGCGTCGTATGGAACGGTGGATGGCATTTTCACCTCAAGTTCTTGGCACTATTGCATTTACGTTTTCCAACAACAAGCAGATTTAACGATTTTTGATGCCGCCCACTTGATCTAGGTCATGCAATGCGGCGCATGCGATACAGAATGCGCAACATAATGCCTGTCAGCCACAGCGCGACCAGCTGGTGGGCGCTGGCGAGCGCAATATGGACGCCAGAAAGCAAAGTGGCGACTCCCAGCGCGAATTGCAGAAAAACCCCCATCAACAAAAGTTTCGCTGCAGGTTTTAGGGCTTCATGCGTCGCAAGCTTCTTGGCAAACAGCAGTACAGCCGCGCCCACCACCAGCGCGCCAACGCGGTGCTGAAACTGCACGGTGAGCACCGAATCCACATGGTTGCGCCACCACGGGTCGAGCAGATAGAGGCCGTCCGGGATCAGTTGACCGTCCATCAGCGGGTAGGTGTTATAGCTCAGCCCGGCGCGCAAACCCGCTACCAGCGCACCGAAAATGATTTGTAAAATAAGCAGTGCGAGCAAGGCCTTTGCGGCGAGAATTAGGCGGTTTGAAACGGGAAATTTCTCGTGCCCCAGCACTTGCCAACGCGTCCAGAGCAGCGCGCCATACAGGCTGAAAGCGAGAGTGAGGTGGAGTGCGAGCTTAATGGGGGCGACGCGTGGTTGGTCGACAAGCCCGCTCGCGACCATCACCCACCCCACAGTGCCTTGGGCGCCGACAAGCAGCGAAACCGCCAGCATCCGCCGGGTGAGGGCAGGGGGAAAGGCGCGGCGGGCGATGAAATAGAACGTGCCACCAACGATGACGAGGCCGATGATGCGTCCCAGTAGGCGGTGCAGATATTCCAGCCAGTAAATCCGCTCGAAATCAGCCACGGTGAAGCTGGAATTGACCTTTTGGAATTGTGGCGTTGCTTTATAGGAATCGAACTCCGTTTGCCATGCCTGCTCGCTCATCGGCGGGAGGGTGCCGGAGAGCAGCTTCCACTCGACAATGGAAAGGCCGGATTCGGTGAGGCGCGTGACGCCGCCGAGCGCCACCATGATAATCACCAGCGCAATTGATAACGACAGCCAGCGACGGATGGCGGGGAGATGGGCAGGCATGGGTGCAAAGCGGTTCATGCCGCGTCTGATAAACGATAACACTTGAAGCTGCAACGGCGTGCGCTATGGTGCCCACATGAAAACACATCGCTCATTGGCGGAACGCTGGCTATGGCTTGGCGTGACCGCGCTCGCTGCGGCGGGCCTTTATTCGCTCATCCCCGTGATTGGCCGCACGCCTCAGCTCAAAGGGCTGGGGGTGATGCAGCAACTGTTCGACGTCGCACTTGTCGTGCATGTTAATCTCTCGGTCTATATCTGGTTTCTCGCGATGCTCGGTATGGGGCTGAGCCTGATGATGGAACAACATCGCGCTGCATGGGGTATGTGGCTGAAAGCGGGGTTTGGGGTTACTGCGCTCGCCACATTGCTGATGGCGGCATCCCCGCTTGATCCGCACTGGGAAGTAATCAAAAGCAACTATGTGCCAGTGCTCAATAATAAAACATTCCTGCTGTCGCTAGGGCTGTTGGTTTCCGGCTTGCTGGTGACGATGCTGCCGCCGGTGCTGACACATCTTTCTGCGGCACGGCTGCGGGCGCTCAGCCTGCAGGAATATGGATGGTTGACCGCGGCGCTGGTGGTGCTGCTCGCACTCCTCGGGTTTGCGATGAGCGCAGCGCATCTGCCCGAGGGTCTTGGGCTTTTCGACCATTACGAAATGCTGTTCTGGGCAGGTGGGCATATTCTGCAATTCGCCTTTACGCTGATTGTGATGGTGGCATGGCTGGCGCTGCTTGAGGCGATGTCGGTGGCACTGCCCTCACGTCGCTGGGTGCTGATGGCTTATTTACTCGCGCTGCTCGGTGCGGCGGCGAGCTTTGCCGGATTCGCCATCCACGCGCCGGAAACGGGCGAGTTTACCTATTATCAGACGCGGATCATGATTGAAATCGGCGGCCTTGGTGCTTCGCTGCTAGCGTTTTTGGTGGTGGGTCGTTTGAGCGCAGAGAAGCTGCCGTGCAATGCCTATACCTCAACGCTGATTATGTCGCTGCTGCTGTTTTTTGCCGGTGGCGCGCTGGGGCTGATGATTCAGGGGCAGAACGTGACCATTCCGGCGCATTACCACGGCATGATCGTGGGCATCACCCTCGCGCTAATGGGACTGGCCTATAGCGTGCTACCGCGTTTTGGTTATCAACCCGTTGCCACGACTCGCATGGCTTTCTTACAACCGATTGTCTACGGTGTGGGGCAGTTGATGCATATAGGCGGTCTTGCCTATTGTGGAGGATACGGTATTTTACGGAAAACCGCGGGAGGGTTCGAGAATCTATCACCGGACATAAAGGTTGCTTTGGGTATTTTTGGCCTAGGCGGGCTGCTCGCCATTATCGGAGGTGTTCTGTTTGTGGTGGTGATGCTGCGGTTGAAGCGCGTGTCATCAGTTTAGCGTCAGCAATATATGCTAGTGAAGCAATCAACAGAGGATGCGGATTTTCTTGTCGAAAGCCAATTCCTGTGGAATATAACGCCTAACGCCTTAACCCTTCTGACTCTTTGGAGAGATATATGAAATATGTTACCCGCTCTGTTCTTGCGATTGCTGCATCGTCGTTGCTGCTCGCCGCGTGCGACGGGCGCCAGAACGCTTACAACGCCCAGCAAGGCGGTATTACTGGTGGTGGCGGATTCAGTAAGTCCGATGTGGGAACCGGTATCGGCGCGATTGCAGGCGGTGTAGCCGGCGCGCAGTTTGGTAAGGGTGATGGTCGTCTGTTGACGACAGCGCTTGGTGCGTTGGCTGGAGCGGCGGTTGGCAACTCTGTTGGTGCCTCGCTCGACCGTGCGGACATGACCTACTACAACACCGCACAGCAGCGTGCGCTCGAAACCGCGCAAGCTGGCCAGTCGCTGCCGTGGAACAACCCAGAATCGGGCAACTCCGGCTCGTTTACTCCGGCTAAGCCGTATAAGGCTGCGGATGGCACCTATTGCCGCGAATTCAGCCAAAAAATCAACGTGGGCGGCAAAACCGAATCCGGTTACGGCACGGCGTGCCGCCAGCTGGATGGTTCGTGGCAGATAGTCTCGCAGTAACCTGACCCTCTAACTAAGTGAGTACCCCCATGGCGAATAGCGAAATGGAAACTGAACACACCATTCCGACCGGAACCTTAATGAAAGGCAAACGTGGCCTGATTATGGGCGTCGCCAACGATAAGTCCATCGCCTGGGGGATCACTCAGTATTTGGCGGCACAAGGTGCTGAGATCGCTTTCACCTATCAGGGGGAAGCGCTGGAGCGCCGGGTGCGTCCACTCGCGGAATCGGTGGGCGGTAAGCTCATCCTGCCGTGCGATGTGTCGGACATGGCCAGTGTCGACGCAGTGTTCGCAACGCTCGAGAAAGAGTGGGGTAGCCTTGACTTTATTGTTCATGCTATC
This sequence comes from Rickettsiales bacterium, assembly GCA_044237845.1. Taxonomy (GTDB): domain Bacteria; phylum Pseudomonadota; class Alphaproteobacteria; order Rickettsiales; family UBA3002; genus QFOX01. Next base: position 5,372 of record JBIIEL010000011.1, read on the forward strand.
GGTTTCTCCGACAAGAAAGAGCTCGAAGGCCGCTATGTGGACACTTCGCTGCCGAACTTCCTGATGACCATGAACATCAGCGTGTATTCGTTCACCGCAGTCGCCAAACGTGCCGCCGCGTTGATGAAAAACGGTGGGTCGATGCTGACGCTCAGCTATCTCGGCGCGGAACGCGTGACGCCGAATTACAACGTCATGGGTATTGCCAAAGCAGCGCTTGAAACCTCGGTAAAATACCTCGCGGTGGATCTGGGCGGGCAGAATATTCGCGTGAATAGCATTTCAGCAGGGCCGATTAAAACGCTCGCGGCCATGGGTATCAGTGATTTCCGCTATATCCTCAAATGGAACGAGCTCAACAGCCCGCTCAAGCGCAACACCACGATCGAAGACGTGGGCGGTGCTGGCCTGTTCCTGCTTTCTGACCTTGGCTCTGGCACCACGGGTGAGAACCTGCATGTCGATTCCGGCTACCATGTCGTCGGCATGAAAGCGATCGATGCGCCAGATATTGCATTGGTGTAGCGTTCGCGCTACCAATGCCGCATGGCTAGCAATTCTTTCGGTACGATTTTCAAATTCACCACGTGGGGCGAAAGCCATGGCGAGGCCATTGGCTGCGTGATTGACGGCTGCCCGTCGCTGATTCCGCTCTCGGAAGCCGATATTCAGCCATGGCTCGACAAGCGCAAGCCAGCGCAGAGCAAATTCACCACCCAGCGTAAAGAATCGGACACCGTAAAAATTCTGAGCGGCGTGTTCGAAGGCAAAACCACTGGCACCCCCATCTCGCTGATTATTTACAACGAAGACCAGAAGTCGAAAGACTACGAGCAGATTAAAGACAGCTTCCGCCCTGGCCACGCGGATTATACCTATCAGGCGAAATACGGCATTCGCGACTATCGCGGCGGCGGGCGCAGCAGTGCACGCGAAACCGCGATGCGTGTCGCGGCAGGTGCCGTTGCGCGCAAGCTGCTTGCAGCAGTGGGCATTTCGGTGAAGGGTTACCTGGTGCAGGTGGGGGATGACGCAATCGACCGCGCGAATTTTCAGCTAGGTGAAATTGAAAATAACCCCTTCTGGTCGCCAGATGCGAAGGCTGCCGCACGCTGGGAGAAAACGCTGGATGAGGTGCGCAAGTCTGGCTCCTCCCTCGGCGCGGTGATTGAAGTGGTGGCTGAAGGCGTGCCCGCCGGCCTCGGCGAGCCAATTTACGACAAGCTCGATTCCGACCTCGCCCGCGCGATGATGAGCATCAATGCTGTCAAAGCCGTGGAAATTGGCGATGGTTTCGCCGCCGCAGCACTGCGCGGTGAGCAGAATGCGGATAGGCTCCGTGCCGGTGCGAATAGTAAAATAGATTTCCTCTCCAATCACGCAGGCGGCATCCTCGGCGGCATCAGCAGTGGCCAGCCGGTCGTCGTGCGCTTTGCAGTGAAACCAACCAGTTCGATCCTCACCCCGGTGGAAACAATTACGGCCTCGGGCGAGAATACGGAAATCGTTACCAAAGGTAGGCATGACCCCTGCGTGGGCATCCGCGCCGTGCCAGTGGGCGAGGCGATGATGGCCTGCGTGTTGGCCGACCATCTGCTGCGCTTTCGGGCGTATAAAGCCTAGGGGTTGCAGGACGCTTCTGCCGCCCTATATCAGCATCCCATACATCACGAGGGTACCATGACCAACGACGTTGAAACCAAAACTTTTGCTGCAGAAACCGCACGGGTGCTGCATCTGATGATTCACGCGCTTTATACCAATCGTGATATTTTTCTGCGCGAGTTGATCAGCAATGCGTCGGACGCGTGCGATAAACTGCGTTTCGCCGCGGTAACGGATAGTGCGCTGCTCAAGGATCAGCCAGAGCTTTCGATTCACCTCACCCTCGATGAAAAAGCAAAAACCCTGACGATTACCGATACGGGCATCGGCATGAACCGTGAGGACATGATCGCGAATTTGGGCACAATTGCGAAGTCCGGCACCTCGGAATTTTTGAGCAAAATGAGCGAGGATAATGCGAACGCCGTAAACCTCATCGGCCAGTTTGGTGTGGGGTTCTACTCCTCGTTCATGGTCGCGGATAAGGTGACGGTCACCAGTCGCAAGGCGGGCGAAGACGCAAGCTGGATGTGGGAATCCGACGGGCAGGGCGGCTATACGGTTGCACCTGCTGAAGCGCGGGCGCGGGGCACCTCCATCACACTGCACCTGAAGGAGGAGGCAAAGGAATATCTCGACCGCCACCGCCTTGGCCATATTGCGAGCACCTATTCGGACCATATCGATTTCCCGATTACGCTCACTGATGCGGAGGGTGTCACGCATACGCTGAACGAGGCCTCGGCGATCTGGACGAAGCCGAAAGCCTCGCTGACGGAGGAGCAGTATCAGGAATTCTATCGCCATGTGGCGCACAGCCCGGAGAAGCCGTGGGCGGTGCTGCATAATAAGGCGGAGGGGAAGGTGGAATACACCAACCTGCTGTTCATTCCGGGCATCAAACCGCTCGACCTGTTCCACCCGGAGCGCAAGCGCCGCGTGAAGCTCTATGTAAAACGCGTCTATATCACGGATGAAGGTGTGGAGCTGATTCCGCACTATCTGCGCTTCCTGCGTGGGGTGGTGGATTCGGCAGATCTGCCGCTCAATATCAGCCGCGAGACGCTGCAAAAATCGCCGGTGCTCGATACGATCCGAGAATCGGTGACTGGGCGCGTGCTCAGCGAACTGAAGAAACGCGCCGAGAAGGACATGACGGACTACGCCGTGTTTTGGGAGAATTTCGGTGGCGTGCTGAAAGAAGGCTTGTGCGAGAGCATGGCGCCGCGCGATAAAATCCTTGAATGCTGTGCATTTTACACCCGTTCCTCGCGGGAGAAGCTGATGACGATCGCGGAATATAAAGCCAATATGCGCGAGGGGCAGGAGGCGGTTTACTACCTGAGCGGCGATTCGATTGCTGCGCTCAAATCCAGCCCGCAGCTCGAAGGTTTCACCAAACGCGGCATCGATGTGCTGCTGCTCACCGACCATGTCGATGATTTCTGGACGAACGTGACGCTGAAATATGGCGATGTGCCATTCCGCTCGGTCATCAAGGCGGGCGCCGATCTCGAGAAGTTTGCGGTCGAGGGCGAAACGAAAGAAGAAGCGGTTGAAGCTGAAAAAAGCGACAGTATCGAGGCGCTGATGGCGGCGATGAAGACACTCTATGGCGATGCGGTGAAAACGGTGCGCACCACGCGTAAGCTTTCAGAAACACCGATCTGCCTGAGCGTCGGCGAGGGCGATATGGACATGCGGATGGAGCGGTTTCTGACCGAGCATAAGCAACTGCCTAAGCGCGCCGCCAAAATCGTTGAGATCAACCCGAGCCATGCGGTGATACAGTCGCTCGCCGCGCGGGTGGCGGCAGGCGGCATGAATGCGGATACGGAAGACGCACTGTGGTTACTGTATGATCAAGCGCTGATTGCGGAGGGCGAACCCGTGACCGACAGCAGCGCCTTCGCCCGCCGTTTAGGTCAGTTTATGGCGAAGGGGCTTGCGGCGTAACAAAAAACCCCGCCGAATGGGCGGGGTTGATGTTATTGGTACGTAGTAATGCGTCGGCTACGCCGGTTGATCGGGGTAGATCTCGAATTCGAGGGTCTGGATCTGGTCGCGCAGCTGCAGTTTGCGCTTTTTCAGGCGGGCGATGGCCATTTCGTCCTGAGCGCCTGCAAGGGATTGAATTTCAATATCCAACTGGCGATGTTGTTCTTTCAATTCATCCAGTTGTTTGTAAATAACGACGTCATCATTCATAGTCATCAGCCATTGTGAATACATGTGGAATGCCTCGTTTTATGGTGTGAATTTTCTATTCAACAGCGACTTTTATACCACAAATAAGGCAATCATTAAAGAGGAAATCAACCGAGGGGCGCATTTTTTACAAAACTGCCCGCTAAAAGGGCATTTCCCTGTAAAAACTGCTCCGCAGCCTGCCGATTCTTACCCGGCCGCTGCAGTTCCTGCAACCGTAAAGCGGTGCCGTTTCCGGCATTGATGCGTAATTGATTGTCGAGCGCCATTCCGCTGAGTTTGTCATTGTCGCCGACGTCGACTGCCGCACGGAAAATTTTCACCGTTTCGCCGTTGATGTCCGTCATCGCGGCCGGTGCAGGGCTGAGGCCACGAATCTGGGCGAGCAGCTCCGTCGCTGGCCGGTTCCAGTCAAGAACCCGGTCGGTTTTGGTGATTTTCTTGGCGTAGGTAATGCCCTCGTGCGATTGCGTTTGGGGTTTCGCACTGCCGCTTTCCAGCTGCGCGAGCACGGTGAGCACTTGTTCGGCACCGAGCGCGGCCATCGTATCGTGCAATCCGCCCGCGTCCATCTCCGGTGGAATGGTATAGGGCGTGCGCAGCAGAATGGGACCGGTATCGAGTCCGAGCTCAAGCTGCATGATGCAGCAGGCGGTTTCGCGGTCGCCTGCCATGAGTGTGCGTTGAATGGGTGCCGCACCACGCCAGCGCGGCAGGTCGGACGGGTGGATGTTGATGCAACCCAGCCGCGGCGCATCAAGCACTGCTTGCGGCAGCAGCAATCCATAGGCCGCGACCACGGCGATATCGGCACTATGTGCGGCGAGTTCTGCCTGTGCCTCCGCTGATTTCAGGCTGACGGGAGTGAAGACAGCAATGCCATGCGCCTCCGCCAGTTGATGGACGGGCGAGGGACTAAGCTTCAGCCCACGTCCGGCGGGGCGGGGTGGCTGGCTATAGACCGCGACAACCTCATGTGCCGAGCCAAGCAAGGCCTTCAGCGCCGGAACGGCAAAGGCAGGAGTGCCCATAAAAATAACGCGCATGGCGAACCTATGGCTTGGAGTGTTTCGCCTGAGCGACGCAGTTTTCGCGCAGGGTGATATAACGCGTGTCGGTCTCGATGAGATGCGCCTGGCTCAGCCGTAAAAATTCATCGTGCATCATCTGTGTCATCAGCCCGTTGATAATGCAGCGGCAGGGCGGCATTTTATCGGCATTGAGATGCGAGCAAGCCGTCACAAAAATAGGAATCGTATCGCGCGGCCATAATTTAGTGGGGCGCTCAGGCGATTCTGGCGAGGGCGGCGATGCTGGACGCGGGGGGCTTTCTGGCCGTGGTGGACTCGCAGGTCTTTCCGGGCGTGGAGGAGAAGTTGTTTTCTCTGGTATCGTCGTTTCTTCGGGCAGAGAGGTGGGCGCAGCCTGTGTTAGCTTTTGGCGGGTGAGGACGGAGCCATCACCTACCGCGACGAGCGGCGCATGCAATCGACTCTCCGCGAGCGTGGCTAGCGGCAACAAAGCGAGCAAAATAAGTGTGGAGAGAAAGCGCATGCAGACGGTTTAGCAGTGCCGTTTGCGACTGTCATTTCTAAAGTGGGGTGCCCTCTGGCAGTGGGCTGAGAAGGCCTAGGCGCCTAGCTTTTTTGAGCTTACGCAGAATCATGTCACGCTTCATGTGCGAGATATGGTCGACGAAGACCACGCCGTCCGTGTGGTCGATCTCGTGCTGCAAACAGGTGGCGAGAATGTCGTCCGCCTCCATCGTTTTCTCGACGCCGTTCTCATCGAGATAGCGCACGGTGACGGTATCGGGGCGCTCCACATCGGAATATTGGTCAGGGAAGGAGAGGCAGCCTTCCTGGAAGACGCGTTTTTCATCCGACGTGCGAATGATTTCCGGGTTGATGAATTTGATCGGGTCGCGCCCGCCATCGCGCACGGCAATATCCACCACGATAACGCGCAGATGCACGCCCACCTGCACCGCCGCGAGGCCGATGCCCTGGTTCGCGTACATCGTGTCGAGCATATCATCCAGCAGTTTGCGGATGGTATCGTCCACCTTCTCCACCGGTTTGGAGGGAAGGTTCAGGCGCTCGTCTGGCGCGATGACTAGAGGAAGGATGGTCATAGTTTCAGGATACGCCTATCTGTTGTGAAATCAAGCGGCAAGCGCGGTGGTGAAGCGTTTCAGCACTTCTTCGCGCCCCAAAATGGCCATCGCTACCGGGACATCCGGCCCGCTCATGGCGCCGACGAGGGCGGCGCGCATCGGGGGCATCACCTCGCCCAGTTTTTTGCCCAGTTGCTCGGCGATAGCGGCAATTTTGGCTTTAATCGCCTCTGCTTCCCATGCGAGGGCGCTGTCCTCCGCAAGCAGCTTCACGGCATCCGCAAGCGTTGCGCGGCCTTTGTCGAGCGCGGCTTTGGCTTTGTCGTCATAGGCGTTGGGGGCGGTGAGGTAGAACTGAATTTGTTCCTTCAGCTCTGGCAGCGTGTGGGCTTTGGATTTTATGCTCTCGATTGCAGGGGCGAGCGTGGCATCGACCCCAATCAAGGCGGCGAGTTCTGCTGCTGGCCGTGCACGTAGATAATGCGCATTCACATGGTTCAACTTGGCGAAATCAAGACGGCTGGGTGACTGTCCCACATGGTCGAGCCCGAACCACTGAATCGCCTCGGCATCGCTGAAAATCTCGCTGTCGCCATGGCTCCAACCCAGGCGGGCGAGGTAGTTACGCATCGCTTCTGGCAGGTAGCCCATAGTGGCGTATTCGGTTGTGCTGGTCGCGCCGTGGCGCTTGCTGAGCTTTGCGCCGTCCGGCCCGTGGATGAGGGGTATATGCGCGAAGACGGGAATCTGCCAGCCCATCGCCTGATAGATGAACGTCTGGCGGCCAGCATTGTTGAGATGGTCATCACCACGAATCACGTGCGTGACACCCATGTCGTGGTCATCCACCACCACGGCGAGGTTGTAGGTCGGGTTGCCATCCGAACGCAGGATCACCATGTCATCGAGCGCATCGGGGCCGAAGCGTACATCGCCCTGAACCGCGTCGTGCACGATGATCTCGCCTTCAAGCGGGGCCATGATTCTGATGGAGGGTTTCACGCCATCGGGAATCTTAAGTTCGCCTGTCGACGCAGTCGGCCGCCAACGGCGGTCGTATTTAAAAATCTCGCCCTTGGCTTCGGCTGCGGCGCGTTGCTCGGCGAGTTCTTCCTGCGTGGTGTAGCAGTGATAGGCCGCGCCGCGCTTCACCAATTCTTCCGCAATTTCGCGATGACGCGAAGCGTTCAGGCGCTGATAAACAATCTCGCCATCATGCGTGAGGCCGAGCCATTTCAGACCATCGACAATTGCCTGATAGGCGGCGTCGGAGTTGCGGGCTTCATCCGTATCCTCGATCCGCAGCTTGAACTGGCCGCCATGGTGGCGCGCAAACAGATAGTTAAACAGCGCCGTGCGTGCGCCGCCGATATGCAGCATGCCGGTGGGAGAGGGAGCAAAACGGGTGACAACAGTCATGGTCAAAACTCATTTCTACGGGCGATTGCGGTGTCGTGTTCGTTGCTCAGTCGGTCATGTAGCGCTGCTACACCTCCTCCCTGCGCTCGTGCACTCCTAGCACTCGCCACGTATAAATGAGTTTTACAACTCTAGAAATTATTTTGTGGGCTGCTAGGGTGCACACTTATAGCAGTGGGAACCGAGATGTCACGTGCGATAGAGGCGATAGAACAATGGTGGGCGGCAGAGGGGCGGCGGTGCTTTCTCTGGCTTCCGGTGGCATTTGGGGCTGGGTGCGGGCTTTATCTCGGCCTGCCTCAGGAGCCGGCGCCGCTTGTTTTTCTGATTCCGGCGCTGGTCAGTTTCCCTATGGCGCGATGGGCGAGACGTACCCGTGTGCTGTGGCTTTTGATGCTGCTCGTTGCGGCGGGGGCGGCCTGGGCGCAGCACTATACGCATCGGCTTCAGCAGACCGTGCTTGCCGAGGCGTTGGAGCCACGCCCGGTGACGGGCACAGTGAGCGACGTGGTGCAAACCGAACATGGCGTACGACTGACATTGAAGGACGTTAGCATTAGCGACTATCCGGCGGAGCGTACGCCGCATCAGGTGCGGGTGAGTGTGCGCCTCAAGGCGGGAACGCAGCTAGTGTTGCCGGAGATCGGCGATAAGGTGGATATGATGGCTGGGCTGCGGCCGCCGATGGGCCCCGTGCTGCCCCACGGGTTCGACTTCGCCCGTTATTTCTATTTCCGCGAGATTGGTGCTGTGGGTTATGGCCTGCCGCCGTGGAAAGTCGTCGCGCATGAGCCTTCGCCAAGCCTGATGACGGAGTTCCGCAATTGGCGGGTGGAGATTACACAGGAGATTCTGAACCAGCTGGGAAGCACAACAGGCGGCATCGCCGCCGGGCTGATTACCGGCGAGGCGCGTGCCATCAGCGAGGAAGATTTTGATGCCCTGCGCGCCAGTAACCTCTACCATATTGTGGCTATTTCCGGCGAGCATATGGTGATTATCTCAGGCGTGATTTTTATCGGCCTGCGGCTGCTCGCGCTGCTGCTGCCACGTCGTCTGCGCCTACGGCCAGAAGTTAAAACAACAGCGGCTTTCCTTACGCTGCTACTGGTGACGGCCTATCTGTTCGTGACGGGTCTGCCCACCTCAGCTGTCCGCGCCTATGTCATGATTGCGCTGCTGCTTTCTGCGGTCATCCTGCGTCGCCATGTTGATCCGATGCGTTCGCTTTCCATCACCGCGCTGCTGATGCTGGTCTATGACCCGGCGATTCTTATCGACCCCGGGTTTATTCTCTCGTTCGCGGCGACGCTGGCCATCGTGACGCTGGTTGAAACCACACTCCTCACGCCGCAGGCTGGAGAAATGCGGCTGAGTCGCGCGCTGCGCCTTTTTTTCACCATGCTCGCGGTCAGCGTGGTGGCGGAGGCGGCGACGGCGCCATTTGCTGTTGCTATGTTCAATAACCTGTCACTTTATGGGGTGGCGGCGAACATGTTGGCGACGCCGCTCGTCAGTCTGTTTCTGATGCCTGTGGTTGCGCTTTATTTTATTTTGCTGCCGCTGGGGTTACATGGCGCAGCGCTGTGGCTGCTCGATAAAGGCATCCACGCTCTGCTCGGCATTGCGTATTATGTTTCGTCCTTGCCGCATGCGCAGATGTTTGTGCCATCGATTCCCGGTTATGGCATGGGGCTGTTCGCACTGGGTCTGCTGTGGCTATGCCTGTGGCAGACGCAGGTGCGACGTTGGGGGGTGGTGTTCATGCTGGCAGGGGTGGCGACGCTCGCCTTGGTGAAACAGCCCGATATGCTGATCGGTAGCGAATTGAAGCAGATTGCGCTGCGTACCGAGGAGGGATATGCGCTGGCGCGCGGGCGAGAGGGTTCCATGATCGTCGATTTATGGGCGAATGGGCTTGGCTACCGCGAATTACCCGAGGCCGCAGCGCCCGAATGGCGTTGCGATGAGCTTGGCTGTGTGGTGACGGTGAAGGGGGCTGTCGTCAGCTTCCCGGCGGATGCGAGTGCAGTGGCGGAAGACTGCGAAAAATCCGCACTGGTGTTAAGCGGTATGAATGGGTTGCACTGCGCGAATGATGCGCTACTGCTCGACAAAGAACGGCTGAAAAACAGCAATGTGCTCGCAATCTGGGTTGAAAAGAGTGGTGCACTGCGCATCGAAAGCAGTGCCGATTGGCAAGGTAATCGGCCATGGACGGCGAATGCGCTGCTGGAGACGGAAGCGCAATTAGCTGAGTAATGCGCGCGTGGCGGCTTCAATGTTTTCTTCACGCATCAGCGATTCGCCGACGAGGAAACAATGCATATCCGCCGCGCGCATGCGGGCGACGTCTGCCGCTGTGGCGATGCCGCTCTCGCACACAACCGTATAGTCTTCAGGTATGCGGGTGCGCAGTGACTCGCTGGTTGCGAGGTTCACCTCCAGTGTTTTCAGGCTGCGATTATTGATGCCGATGAGCTTCGATGGTACATGGGCGAGCGCCCGTTCTAGCTCGGTTTCATCATGCACCTCAATCAGTGCATCCATTCCTAAATCGCAGGCGAGGATGGCGAGTTCACGCGCAGTTTCATCGCTGAGAGCGGCCATAATCAGCAAAATTGCATCTGCGCCTAGGCTACGTGCTTCCAGAATTTGATAGGGGTCGAGCATGAAATCTTTCCGCAGTACCGGAAGCGTTACCGCCGCGCGTGCGGCGATGAGATACGCATCTGCGCCCTGAAAATACGGCGCATCGGTCAGCACGGAAAGGCAGGTTGCACCGCCTTTTTCGTAAGCTTTAGCAATCGTGGCAGGATCAAAATCCGCGCGGATGAGGCCGCGGCTGGGCGAAGCTTTTTTGACCTCCGCAATCAGCCCCACACTGCTATTCGTGATGCGTTTTTTGAGAGCGCTATGAAAGCCGCGTGGTGGGGTAACGTGCAACGCACGCTCATGCAGTATTACCTCGCTCACATTGCGTTTCTGTGTGGCAATATGCTCGCGTTTTTTAGCGCAAATTTCTGCCAGAACATCAGTCATCGTCATGGCTCAGGGCGATGAGTTCCTCCAGCTTGCGTTTGGCATCGCCACGGGCAATGCTGGCACGCGCCATCATTACGCCTTCTTCCAGTGTATGGGCTTTATCCGCAACCATCAGCGCGGCAGCGGCGTTCAGTAATACCACGTCGAGATAGGGGCTCTCCAGACCGCTGAGCACATCGCGCAGGGCGCGGGCATTCTGCTGTGCCGTGCCACCGACAAGTGCGCGCCCGGGGCTGATGGCGAGTCCCGCATCCTGCGGGCGTATGGTGGAATAGTGAATGGTGCCGTCTTCCAGCTCTGCCACATGGGTGTTGCCGGTGATGGAAAGTTCGTCGGTGCCGTCTTCCCCATGCACGACCATCACCCGTGTATGACCAAGCATTTGTGCCGTTTCAGCGACAAGGGAGCAATATTCTGGTGCGAATACGCCAATGAGCTGGCGCTTCACCCGCGCTGGATTACACAGAGGTCCAAGCAGGTTGAGAATCGTGCGACGACCAATGGTTTTGCGAATGCCAGCAAGGCGCGCGAAACCAAGGTGGAAATTGGGCGCATAGAGAAAGCTGATGCCAATTTTGTTCAACAGCTCGGCTTCTTTTTCACGAGTGATGTTAGGGTTCATGCCAAGGGCTTCGAGCACATCTGCCGAGCCGCTTTGCGAGCTGACTGCGCGGTTGCCATGCTTAGCGACTTGCACCCCACGCGCGGCAAGCACGAAGGCAACGGCAGTGGAGATGTTATAGGTGTCGCGCCCGTCACCACCCGTGCCGCAGCAGTCAATAGCATCGGGAAACTCAGGGAAAGGTAAGGCACGCGCCATGACTGCATCCACCGCGCCAGCGAGCATATGCGAGGTGAGTGCGCCCATGTCGATCCCTGTCAGGAAGGTCGCTGCGGCATTTCCAGTCAGCTTCCCATCCAGCAAATCGCCGATAGATTTTTCTATGTTTTGACGTGGAGTCATAGCACGCTCAGGAAGTTGCGTAGGAGGTCGTGCCCGTGCTCGGAAGCAATGCTTTCCGGATGAAATTGCACGCCGAATACCGGCAATTTTTTATGCTGAAGCCCCATAATGGTACCATCCGCTGTTTCAGCGGTGACGGTTAGGCAGCCCGGCAGTGAGGCACGCTCTACAATCAGCGAATGGTAGCGCGTGGCGGTAAATGGCGAGGGAATGTCTGCAAAAATGCCTTCGCCGCGATGGAGAATTTGGCTGGTTTTACCATGCATCACCTGTGAGGCGCGCACCACTTTGCCGCCATAGACCTGTCCGATAGATTGGTGGCCAAGGCAAACGCCGAGTAATGGAATTTGCCCCGCGTTTTGTTTGATGAGTTCAAGGCAAATCCCTGCATCATCCGGCGTGGCAGGCCCCGGAGAAATGACGATACCATTGAGTTTTTTTGCAAGAACATCGCTCACACTCAGCGCGTCGTTACGCAACACTTCGACCTTGGCGCCGAGCGATTGCAGGTAATGCACCAGATTATAGGTGAAGCTATCGTAATTATCGATGAGCAGGATGTTTTTTGCCATGCATTGTTACTAGCCACTTTATGCTAAGAAGCAATGCTGAATGCTATTTCGCGCCTGTGTGCTTACTTCTTGGCTTTGGTCTGGGCTGGCAGCGGCTCTTTTAGGCAACGGTTGCCAAACTTGCTTTGCGCCAGACCTTTCAAGTAAGCGCGGCGAAGTTTGCCAGCGTAATAGGCTTCCTCATAATTTTTCTTATGCTTCTCTGCGCCCGTAATGCGGCGGATAATACTTCGGAAAGGCAGAATATTGGTCTGACTACGGATTTCGGACATCAGTTTGTCATGCGCGAGTTTTTGTACGTTTGGCATCTCAATACTGTCCAGATCGGGTATATCAGGGATGAAGCTGTCGTTAGAAGCAACTTGAACCCCTTTGGCTTTAATATCGGGACCAATGAGTGGTTCTAGCGCGGCCAGCTCGCTGCGCACCGTTTTACAAGTTAGTTTCGCGGGTACATGATAGGGGTCTTCCACGACTTTGGCGAGAATTTCTGGGATTTTCTTGCGTTTGAGGTTGAGGTCTTCGAGCGGGCCCGTGGCTGCGTCAAAAACATCTGCGAGGCCAGACTCCAGAATTGGCGTGTCCTGTTTAGCGGCGGATTTATCGGTGTCGTTGGCGGCGCAGGCGCTTAAGGCCAGGGCAATGAATCCGAGGAGAATAAAATGGCGGGAAAAGAAGCCGCGCTGTGAATGGTTGAACATAATTTATAATTTAATAATACTATAAAAACAGCAGGAACCAAAGGAAATTCGTCGCTGCGCCGCAGCAAATCGTTGGTGAGTCTTGTTTTTAGAAAATGCACTAGGCGAATTTAATGGCTTCCTCTGCCGCGCGCATGACGGCTTTGGCCTTGTTGAGCGACTCCTGATATTCATCCGAGGCGTTAGAATCAGCCACGATACCACCGCCCGCCTGCGCATAGACTTTACCGTCCTTCACGAGTGCGGTGCGTAGGGTGATGCAGGTATCCATCGTGCCGTTGGCAGAGAAATAACCGACGCAGCCACCATAATAACTGCGGCGGATAGGTTCGAGCTCATCGATGATTTCCATTGCACGGATTTTGGGTGCGCCAGAAACCGTGCCTGCCGGGAAGCCCGCGATGAGTGCATCCACCGCGTCGTGTTTCGTATCCAGCGTGCCTTCGACATTGCTGACGATATGCATGACATGCGAGTAATGCTCGATCTTCATTTGCTCAGTAACGCGCACTTCGCCCGCAGCGGCGACGCGCCCCACATCGTTGCGCCCGAGGTCGAGCAGCATGAGATGTTCGGCGCATTCCTTCGGGTCGGCGAGGAGTTCGGCGGCGAGTGCGGCGTCCTCCGCGCGGTTGCGGCCACGGCGACGCGTGCCTGCAATGGGGCGGATGGTAACGGTGTTGTCGCGCAGGCGCACCAGAATCTCTGGGCTGGAACCGACCAACGAATAGTCGCCAAAATTGAGATAGAATAAAAACGGCGAGGGGTTCATATGCCGCAAGCTGCGATACAGTGCGAAGGGAGGCAGCTCGAAATCGCTCTCGAAGCGTTGGCCGAGCACGACCTGAAAAATATCCCCCGCGGCGATATATTCCTGCGCGCGGGCGACCATGGTGGCGTGTTCTTCTTCCGTCATATTGGGCGTAAAGTTGCGTTTTGTGGCAGGCACGTCTTTATAGTAATTGCGTTGGTCGAGCGGGCCTTGCAGCGTGCGTGCGATCTGCTCGATACGAGCGATGGCGGTGTCGTAACACTGGTCGGCATCAGCGCTGGTGTCCCACACGCTGGCGATGATGTAGACCACACCATCCACCCCGTCGAAAATCAGCTGTGTGCGCGGGCGAATGAAGCAGGCGTCGGGGATTGCAATCGGGTCAGGCTTGCTGCTCGGTAGGCGTTCCATAAGCCGCACCATGTCATAGCCCATATAGCCGATGAGGCCGGAAGCCATCGGTGGCACACCCTCGGGCAAATCCATACGGTGACTGCGCACGAGATTACGCAGGGCGCTCATGCTGTCGTCCCAGCTTGGCTCGAAACTCTCATGCGCGAAGGGCGAGGTGGTCGAGATTTCCGAGCGGTTGCCGAAGCAGCGCCACATCATATCCGGGTGGAGGCCGATGATAGAGTAACGGCCACGCGTTTCGCCGCCCTCGACGGATTCGAGCAGGAAAGAAGGCCCCGTCTCGTGCTGCAATTTCAGCATGGCGGAAACGGGTGTTTCGAGGTCCGACACGCGGCGCGTGAAAATAATCTGCGGTTTGCCCGCCTGATGGGCGCGCCGGAATTCCTCGCGCGAGGGGCTGAAGGAGAGTGTACTCACGGTGCCTGTTCGGTCGGTGCGGCGAAAAGCTGGTTATTCACCTTCACCTTAAATTGCTCGGCAAAGACCGTGAAGGCACGCGCTTGTACGGACTGATTCAAGGTGGTGGCGAGTTCTTTAAAACGTATGTCACGCGCAGGGCTTTCTTTTTCCTCCTCGGCATCAAGCGGTGGATGGTTAATGTTGGTCACAATCGCCAGCATCTGCCCGCCGGATTCAAGCGCGAGTGGGCCCGCCACGCCGCCACGCTGGTGCTCGAACACCGCCTCGCGCAGCGATGCGGGAATGTTGTTCTCCATCGCTTTGCCCTCGGTTGGTCGCTTGAGATTGGTCACACGCAAGGCAGTGAGGTTGAAACGATCGAGCACAGATTGCCACTCTTTTGGCTCGCTGCTAGCGAGTTGGTTGAGCGCAGTTTTAATCTCCTGTACACGCGCCTTGGTAGCATCACGGCGAAGCTGCTCGACTACATGCTCGCGCACATCGTCAGCCACGCTTTCATACTCTTGTGCTTTTGCGGGGTTGATAGTCGCAACATGCACAATTACCGGTGTGCCCTGGGCGCTTATAACCAAGCCAGAGGTTTCGCCCTGCGCCATCTGGAATCCTTGTTCTGCCACTGTTTTGGTGACATCATCCGTGCTAGTCTTAGCGAGGGTGTTAAGCGCGTCTTTCAGCGTGTGTGGTGTCGTTTCGATACCTGCCTTTGTAACCGCTTCCGCCAGTTTTAGGCCTCCTGCGAGCGCATCATCAATCGTGCCCTGAAGTTCGCGCAGCACGTTGTCGCGCTGTTCGCTCATGAGGCGTTTCTTGATTTCTGTAGCGGAAACTTTGGGCTGACTTTTGGCGGCCCCGGCTAGCATTTCGTCGGTGATAGACTTCTCTACCAACGCATCAAGTTGTGCTGCTTTCAGCGCCACATATTCAATCGTTCGTGATTCTGGTTGCATATAGAGAACAGATTTATTTTTCTCGTAGAAATCCTTGAGCGTGGAGTCATCTAAGGTTGCGGGGGCGGGCAATGGACTAATCGTCACAATCCACGCATCACGCGTTTCGACGGCGCTGGCGTGAATAAGGCTGCGCACGGGCGCAGGAGGTGTGACATCCTCCATATTCATGCTGGCACGTAAAAATTGAGAAGCAGTCTCGTTTTTGATCTGTTTCAATGCTTCTGTTTCGGTAGTATTTTGAGCATCAAGCATCGCGCGGAAAGCTTTGCTGTTGAAGCTGCCATCCGCATTTTGAAAGGCTGGCTCACTACGCAGTGTTTTAGTCAGTAGTTCATCATTCACATAGAGCCCAAATTTTTGCATCATCAGCATGACAAGTTTTTGCTGAACCAGCTGTTGCAGTACAGCGGTGCTCAGCATGCGGGTGTCTATTGGGGTTTTTCCAAGGGCTTCTATTTGTTGAGCAATAGCGGCGCGCTGTCTCTGAAATTCACCAATGCTGATGATTTCATTATCAACCGTGGCAGCATAGTTGGTACTGCCGCTGCTACGGAAAATATCACTGATGCCCCAGACCGCAAATGAGATCACAAGGAATAATAAGAGGATTTTGGACACAAAGCCCGAAGCAAAGCTGCGCATGGAAGTCATCATAGTTGTATCTCGTCCTTGGGTGACACTGTTTATTAAGTGTACCAGTGGTTTCTGGATGGCAGATGTACGTCGAGTAATCTCCTTTGTCAAAGGGTTGACGAGATGTCAGTGGACGGTCTATCTGTGAAGCCATGAAACCCAACACGACATGGCTGGTTGCCAACTGGAAAATGAACGGCAATGCGTCGCGTGTACGTGACTTCGCATTTTCGCTCAGCGCCGCGCTGATGACGGTGCCTTCCGGGGTGAAGCTGGTTTATTGTCCTCCCGCAGTCTATTTGCAGTCGGCGCTGAACGGATTGCCGCACAATTCGCGCGTGCGGGTGGGCGCTCAGCATTGCCACAGCGCGCGAGAGGGGGCCTTCACGGGCGAAATCAGCCCGCCGATGCTGGCGGAGCTTGGGGTGCGTTATGTGATTCTCGGCCACTCCGAACGGCGCGCGATGGGCGAAACGGATGAAATGGTCGCTGCGCAGGCTGCTGCCGCACAGGCCGAAGGGCTGGTGCCGATCCTCTGCGTGGGGGAATCTGAAGCGGCTTATAATGACAAAAAAACGACGGAAATGTTAAGCGCGCAGCTTTCGCGGCTGCGCACACTTGCTTCGCCAAGGTTCCTTGTCGCCTATGAGCCGGTATGGGCCATCGGCACCGGAAAAACGCCAACGCTGCCCGAAATCAGCGCTGCCCACAGCCATATTAAATCAGTGCTTGGCAGTGAAACGGCGGTGCTGTATGGAGGCTCCGTGAATGCGGGGAATGCTAAAGAAATACTTGGGTTAGCCGAGGTTTCCGGGGCATTGATCGGCGGCGCAAGCCTCGATATCACCAGCATGCGTAGTATTATCGCCGCAGCCTGCGGCCTATATTAGGAAAACAGATGGAACAGATTTTACTCGTGATACATGTGATTATTGCTGCCGCGCTGATTGGCATGGTGCTGATTCAACGCTCGGATTCGGACGGGTTTGGTCTCGGTTCCGGCTCCGGCTCGAACCTGCTTTCGGGCCGCTCGGCAGCGAACCTGATGACGCGCACGACGGCGATTCTTGCGGCGCTGTTTATCGCCAACTCGCTGATTCTTTCGATCCTCGCCTCGCAGCATCACAACTCTTCGTTGATTGATACGCTCGAGAAAGAGCAAGCAACGACCGAAGCGCCGGCCGTTGCGGGTGATACGAAGAAAATCGACGCAAAAGAAATAGCCAAAAAAGAAACTCCACCCGCCGTGCCAAACGCCGGTGAAGTGGTGAAAAAAGAAGCGGCGGAAAAGCCGAAAGTAAAAGAAAAAAAACCGGTTAGCGAAACTAGCGACGACAGCAACGAATAAGGAGCGAGTACCACATGCCGACGCGGTTTATTTTTATTACGGGTGGCGTGGTGTCATCGCTGGGCAAGGGGCTCTCGGCGTCATCGCTGGCGGCATTGCTGCAAGGTCGCGGCTTCAAGGTGCGCCTGCGTAAGCTCGACCCCTATCTCAACGTTGACCCGGGAACGATGAACCCCACCCAGCACGGCGAAGTGTTCGTGACCGAAGACGGCGCGGAGACCGACCTCGACCTCGGCCATTACGAGCGTTTTACGGGTGTTGACGCTAAAAAGACGGATAATATCACCGCCGGGCGCATCTATTCCACATTGCTTTCGAAAGAGCGCAAGGGCGACTATCTTGGCGGCACGGTGCAGGTCATTCCTCACGTCACCAACCTCATCAAAGAATTTGTGACTAGCGATGCCGATAAGGAAGATTTCGTGCTCTGCGAAATCGGCGGCACGGTGGGTGATATTGAAGGGCTGCCATTTTTTGAGGCGATCCGACAGCTTGGTTATGAGCTTGGGCGCGACCGTGTGCTCTATATGCATGTAACGTTGGTGCCTTACATCGCCGCAGCGAAGGAGTTGAAAACCAAGCCCACTCAGCACTCCGTGAAGGAGTTGCGCTCCATCGGTATTCAGCCGGATGTGATTCTCTGCCGCGCGGATCGTGAAATTCCGGTGAACGAGAAAAAGAAAATCGCGCAGTTCTGTAACGTGCGTGAGGAGTGTGTCATCAGCGCGCTGGATGCGACGAGCATCTACAAAGTGCCGAAGAATCTGCATCTCGAAGGACTTGATGCACGGGTGCTCGAGCATTTCAAAATGAAATCGAAGTCCGAGCTTTCCCTCAAAGAGTGGGAGCGGATTGTGACCCGATTCGAATCGCCTCGCGGTGAGGTGAACATCGCGGTGGTCGGCAAATATACCAGCATTGGTGACAGTTATAAGTCGCTCACCGAGGCGCTCGATCATGCAGGCATCGAGCATAATGTGCGCGTGAATGTGGAGTGGGTGAATGCCCGCGTGTTTGAGTCAGCAGATGCGGAGCAAAAGCTTAGCCATGTGGACGCGATTCTCGTTCCCGGTGGTTTTGGCGAGGAGGGCGTGAAGGGTAAAATTGCAGCGGTAAAATTCGCGCGCGAGAATAAAGTGCCCTATTTCGGCATTTGTTATGGCATGCAAATCGCGGTGATTGAAATGGTGCGCAATCTGCTCGGCGTGAAAGACGCGACCAGCAGCGAATTCAGTGCTGCCGCAACGAAAGACCCACGCGGTCAGGTTGTGGGCATCATGAAAGAATGGGCCAAGGGCAACCAGCTCGAGAAGCGCAGCAGCAGCGACGATATGGGGGGAACGATGCGCCTCGGCGCTTACCCTTGCGTGATTACATCCGGAAGCCTCGCGCATAAAGTATATGGTGATGCCAGAATTACCGAGCGTCACCGCCACCGTTACGAGGTGAACCTTGCCTATCGTGAGGCGCTGGCCGAGCATGGGGTGGTTTTCTCTGGCCTATCGCCAGACGGAAAACTGCCGGAAATCGTGGAAATCAAGGGGCATCCGTTCTTCATCGCGGTGCAGTTCCATCCGGAATTTAAGTCGCGCCCATTCGCCGCGCACCCGATTTTTGCAAGCTTTGTGAAGGCAGCCAAAGACCGCGCGCGCAGCATGGATAAAGAAGCGGGAGCGGCATAAACGCACATGGCGACAGGCTTGCTCGCATTGCTGGATGACGTGGCGGCGCTGGTAAAAATGACCGCAGCTACGCTCGACGATATCCCCGCGCAGGTGGCGAAAACCAGCAGCAAAGTTTCTGGCGTGGTGATCGACGACGCGGCGGTGACGCCGAAATATGTCGTCGGGCTCGACCCCTCGCGCGAGCTGTTGATTATCTACAGCATTGCCAAACGTTCGCTGTTCAACAAGGTAATTTTTCTCGGCCCCGCAGCGCTTGTGCTGGGTTATTTTGCACCATGGGCAGTGGCGCCCATCCTTATGGTAGGCGGCGCGTATCTCTGTTTTGAGGGCTATGAAAAGATCCATAGCATGCTGGTGCATAGCGAAGAAGACAACCCAACCGCGGCGGAATTTATCACGCCAGAAGCGCTGGAAGAAATGCGCGTCGACAGCGCGGTGCGGACGGATTTTATCCTCTCCGCCGAGATTATCGCGATTACCTATGCCACCGTGGCCACGCAACCGCTGCTGCATAAGGCGCTGGTGCTTTACAGCGTGGCGATTGCCATTACTGTCGCGGTCTATGGTTTTGTCGGGCTGGTGGTGAAGATGGACGATATCGGCCTTTATCTCGCAAAGCACAGCCGCCTTGCAGTGCTGAGTGCACTGGGGCGTGCTCTGGTGAAAGGCATGCCGCATTTCCTGAAATTGCTGGGGCTCATCGGCACGCTTGCGATGCTGTGGGTAGGCGGCGAAATCATCGCGCATGGCGTGCCTGCGCTGCATCACGGGCTGGGGGCGATTCAGCATTTCTTCCCGGATTCGGCGTTTCTCGCGTGGCTCGCAAAAGCGCTGGCCTGCGCAGTGGGCGGTGCGTTGTTTGGTGGAATCATCGCCAAGGTTCTTTATCTATTCCAAAAACATTTTTATAAATCAGCATCATAGAGTGGTTATTTGCTCTAGGTTTCCAATTGTCACAAAATCTTCATTTGTATTAATATAATCCTCTCTATAGGCTCTTTTTAGTGTTACATTATAGGAGAGATATATGCCGCCAATTACCCCAGAAATTGCAACAAAATTTGGTTATAATAAAAGCCTTGATAGGGGAGCTCTTCTTGATAGTCTGAAGGGTATGGAAGAATCTGTTGCAAGAGCAACGGATAGGGAAAAAACGGATGTTGAAAAAACCATTGCCCAATTAACCAAAGAAAATGCAGAAGAATATGCTGCAAGGGTAACAAAACTTTTAGATCAAAAAAGCGGTAAGGCTCTTAGTCTGAAGAGTAATTTATATAATTACAACACGCAGATTGTTGAAGAATATAACAGGCGTGAAGCGGAATTTATTGAAAAAATCGTTGCCGTTCATCCTATCGTAGAAGAATCCATTGTGCCCTTACAAGAGTTGGCTGAGGCCCTAAAAAATATTCGTGAATTCGTAGAAAAAGCACCCTCAAAGCTTTCTGATCCGGATCTCGGAAAGAGAATAAAACCTATGTTGGAGGAGGCTAAAAGAAAATTTTTTGAGAGAGAAAAAGAACATAATGAAAAAATAAAAGAATTTAATAAAACATTGAAGCCGCATTTTTTAGAGTTGTGCGAATGCAGGGGATACAATGATCGTGAAGCCTCTCCGCAGAAATTGGTAAACTCAAAGAATTATGAAGGAATACAGTTGGGAAAAGATTTTGCTTTTATTGAGCCTGGTCATTCTTTGTTCCCGCAGCGGGATTATGATTCATCCATTAAGATCGTTGATGATCTAATTGCTTCAGAAAAGACTGCTATGACGCTAGTGCCAAAGAAAAAAGAAGATTAATCGCTTGCTACTCATAAATCTTTTGAGATAAGCCCGGTCTATGAAACATCACCACATCAAAGCCGGGAACGTCACCTTCGGCAACGACCTGCCGCTCGCGCTGATTGCTGGGCCGTGCCAGATGGAATCGCGCGACCACGCGGTGGATGTGGCGGGCACGCTGGCGGAAATCGCCAAGGCGAAGAATATCGGGCTGGTCTATAAGACGAGTTACGACAAAGCCAACCGCACCAGCCTCACCGGCAAACGCGGCATGGGGCTCGAGAAATCGCTGCCCGTGTTCGAGGAAATCAAGAAGCTGTTTGGTTGTCCCGTGCTGACGGATGTGCACGAGATCGACCATTGCGCGGTGATGGCGCCGGTGATCGACGTGCTGCAAATCCCCGCGTTTCTGTGCCGCCAGACCGACTTGCTCATCGCCGCGGCGAAAACAGGGCGGGTGGTGAATATCAAAAAAGGCCAGTTCCTCGCGCCGTGGGACATGAAGAACGTCGCCGCGAAAGTGGCGGATTCCGGCAACCCCAACGTGATGCTGACCGAGCGCGGCGTGAGCTTCGGCTACAACACGCTGGTGAACGACATGCGCGCGCTGCCGATCATGGCGGCGACGGGTTACCCGGTGATTATCGACGCGACGCATTCCGTGCAGCAACCGGGCGGGCAGGGCACCAGCTCCGGCGGTCAGCGTGAATTCGTCGCCACCATCGCCCGTGCCAGTGTGGCTGTGAGCGTGGCGGGCGTGTTCATCGAAACCCATCCGGACCCGGACAATGCCCCGAGCGATGGCCCCAACATGGTAAAACTCACCGACCTCCCGGCATTGCTCGATGAACTGATCGCCTTTGACACATTGGCGAAGAAACTGATGCGCTAAGCTTAAAAATGGTCGGGGCGAGAGGATTTTTCTCGCGCAATGCGCTCGTGTCATTTCCTAAATTCGCGATGCTCATTAAGTAAATGATGAACCTGCTTCGCAGGCGGACACACTCTCAAACCATTAAAAAAGCGCCACGAAGGCGCTTTTTTAATGGTCGGGGCGAGAGGATTCGAACCTCCGGCCTCTTGCTCCCGAAGCAAGCGCGCTACCAGGCTGCGCTACGCCCCGACTCATCAAACAGCGCTCGCTATAGCGCTGCGGGCGCAACGGGTCAAGAATCAATGCTCGTCATGCATCAAACCAGGCGCTTGTGTTTCGCCTAGCATGTCCTAAAACAGCGTCATGCGTATTTTATTCATCACCGCCACACGGATTGGCGATGCAACCCTCAGCACCGCCACGCTTGAGGCACTGCGTGTGCAATACCCTCATGCGCGTTTTACCATCGCCTGTGGGGCGATTGCCGCGCCGCTATTTGCGGAGTTCCCAGCCCTCGAAGCACTGATACCCCTTACCAAACACGCCTATGCAGGACATTGGGTGGATCTCTGGCGCGCCACTGTCGGCACGCGCTGGGACATGGTGGTGGATCTGCGCGGCTCGCTGCTGGGGTATTTTCTGCGCGCGAAAGAACGGATTCGCTTCAAAGGGAAACAGCCCTCAGGTGGCAGCATGGCACATCAATGGTCGCGCTGCGCGGGCTTTGCGGGCACACCATTGCCCGCCTTGTGGTGGGGTGATGCCACTGCCAAAGCCGCAGAATCCTTCCTTGCGGCGCTTCCTTCGCCCGTTCTGGCGCTGGCGCCGGCGGCCAACTGGCCACCAAAAGAATGGCCACTCGATTCGTTTATCGCTCTCATAAACGCGCTGGAGAGTGTCCGACATAAGGAAGGAAAGCCGCCTCTTTCCTACCTCGTGGTTTCGGCGCCTGCAGAAGCGGCACGTATGGCACCACTGGTTGACGCCCTTCCCGCCAACCGCACGCGCCTGCTGGCGGGGGAGATGGATTTGCTCGGTGTAGCCGCTGCATTATCACGCTGCGCTGGTTTTGTGGGCAATGATTCCGGCCTCATGCATATCGCTGCTGCGGTCGGCATCCCAACCCTCGGCCTCTTTGGCCCCACGAATGAAGCGCTCTACGCGCCTGTGGGAAGCTGCGCCGCGTTTCTGCGCGCGCCAGATGGCGATCTTTCAGCATTATCTGTGACTGATGTGACAAACATGCTTTCCCGTATGCTTAATGCTTGACCTCGCGGCGCTTGACGCGTACACCCGCCGGCAGTCGGGGAGTAGCGCAGTCTGGTAGCGCATCTGGTTTGGGACCAGAGGGTCGCAGGTTCGAATCCTGTCTCCCCGACCATATTATCGCATGATTTTAAACGGATGCTGCCGCGGTGTGTGCGTGCTGCTTTGTGTGCTGTGCATGGTCTTGCCAGCTATCACCCTGTGCGGTGTGCGATGATTCTGCTTTATGCTCCACATCGTGATGCGCATGCGATACCTGATGCTTCTGGTGCGATGCGTGGTCGACATGGCTCACTTTTGTTGAGGGTTTTTCTTCATGTGGCTGCTCGGGCGCGGCCTCAGCCACCATTACAGGTGCGGATGCGGGGAGCTTATGCGCCGCCCAGGGATTACTCTTCATACTCGCAACTTGTGTGCGAAGCTCTGCGGCAATGGCATCGGCCTTACCACCCAGCACTTCGGGAGAGGACATATACCCCGCGAGCTGGTGGATCATTGCTTCGTGTTGCGCCGGATTCTGTTTGGCGATCGTCTCCGCCGTTGCCGCGATGATGCTGGTATCGACGCTGCTATCCGGCTTTACTCCAACCCCGTGACCTTTGGAAGAAACAGCAAGCAGCAGCTCTGACACAACATTGGCGGCAATAAAAATAACCCGACCGATCAGGAATCGTTTCTCTTCGGATTTATCTTTCCATTTCCCCCACGTGGCAACGGCGTGAAAGCCAGTGGCGATCATATAGCCGTAGCCCGTGGCGCGCAGCGGCTTTTCGCGAATCCAATCCACAAAGCCGCCAATACCATGGCGTTTGGGTTGGTCTTCATCGCGCTTGTGTTCTTTGACAACGATGCCTGTAATGGCAGACGTGGCAGTTACCACTCCGAGCCCCACATCGATACGATCCCAAAGACGCGCTTGTTTTGCTTTTTTTAGTTCTTCGCCAACCAAGCCAGGTTTAAGCGGGCGGGTACCATGGTAAAGCGCCGCGGCTGAAAGAAAGAGTCCGACAAAGACGTAGATCGAGTTTAATGCTTCAGATGGGTAGCGCTCGATCGTGTGTTTGATGCGTCCGATAACGCCGCGCTTTGGCTCATGATTGATGGCGGCTAGGCTTCCATCCTGATCAGGCGCATAGCCCTCTTTGCGTGTGTAGCGCTCAATCTTCTTGGTTGCCGTAGTGATGGTGTTAACCGATTGATCGCGTGAGCCAAAGAACGTAAGGCACAGGCTGCCCAGCGCGTATCCAACGCCTGCCACCACATCAAGAATACCAAAAAATTTACCGCCAAATTTTTCGTCTTTGGGGAAGGTGTGCCATTTTTCGATCAGTGGCATGCCTTTGTAGTAGAGGTAAGAAGCATCGCCTGCGTTATAAGCAAAGCCCGCCAACTTGAGGGTGGATGAACGTAACCGTTCTCCCTTCGTCGGCACGTCTTCTTTCAATTGTGTTGTTTGCGATGCGCCTTGAACCCATCCATTGCTTGCAAGCAGGGCATTAAAATCCTCCGGATTTTTCAGCCCACGGACTTCGAGGTAATGCTTGCCCTCTTCAAAAATGGGAACAGCTTTTAAGCCTTGTTGTATTAGGTGCTGCTGAATGCTGCTCAGCTGCTCGGGCGAGGCATCGGTGCGCGCGTGCAGCAAGGCGCGCACGCCGCCAGCACTGTTCTTGATGAGGCGAACCTCATCCAGCAGAGAGCCAGAATCATACCGATAAATTGCCACTACAACATACTCGTCTTAGGGTTATCCAAGCTTCACTATACGCGTGAATTGTTACAACTTGATGACAATGCGGCGAAAAATATAAAAAATAGACATTAAATAAGTGATTGTTGAAAAATGAGCCATTCCGGCCATATCCTGCGGTGCAATATGGTTTTTTCTTGGAATTTGGGGATATGCGGTTAAGGTCGCCGCCAACAAGGGGATTGTATGGCGTTATTTGGAGGCAAAAAGAAGGTTGTTCTCTCCGGCATGCTCGGAAACGGGCTCGAATGGTATGATTACGCGCTTTATGGCCAGCTTTCCTTTGTTTTTGCAAAGATTTTCTTTCCCAGCGACGATCTTAGCATCAGCCTGATTATGACCTATCTCACGTTCGCGGTGGGTTTTGTGTTCCGCCCCCTTGGGGCAGTGATTTTTGGCCGCATTGGCGACAAATATGGCCGTAAAAAAGCTCTTTCAGCTTCCATGATACTCATGGCGGCGGCAACTGGCGGCCTCGGATTGTTGCCAACCTATGAGAGCATTGGTTTCGCCGCACCGCTTCTGCTGATTCTCATCCGTATTCTGCAAGGACTTTCTCTGGGAGGGGAGTTCAGCGGCTCGATGTCGTATGTGGTAGAACATGCGCCGGCGGATAAACGCGCAACCATGGGCAGCACAACGGTGTTGAGTCTAGTGATTGGCTTCCTCATGGGCTCGTTGATGGCGACGCTGGTTTCCGCCAGCATGTCAACCGAAGCGTTTTATGATTGGGGCTGGCGGTTGCTGTTCTTCATCGGTGTATTCATTGGTTTTATCGGCTACTATATTCGCCAGCATGTTGAGGAAAGTCCGGCCTATGAAGAGGCGAAGGCTTCTGGTAACCTCTCCACCCGCCCGGTGCGCGATGCGTTCACGAAGTATCGCGTGAAAATGTTCGAGGGTTTTTCGATGTATTTGTTCGTTACGATTCCCTTCTATGCCATCGCGATTTACATGATTGGTTATTCCAAAATCCATCTGGGGCTAACGCAGCATCAGGCGTTGCTGGCCAATGCGCTGGCGATGGTGGCGATGTTTGTACCCATTTGGCCATCGGCGCGGATGGCCGATAAAATTGGTCGCAAAAAAGTGCTAATGACTTCGATTCTTGCCATGGGCTTAGTGTTGTATCCGGCGTTCCAGCTCATGCAGACAGGCATTTTTATCAATGTGGTGATTGGCCAGTGTATGCTTGCCTTTATCTCGGGTTGGTATATTGCCCCAATTCCAGCCATTCTGGTTGAACTTTTCCCCACCCGCATCCGTTATACAGGCATGGCACTTTCCTATAATTTCTGCGCGATTTTGGGTGGCCTCACCCCCAGTATGGCGGAATATCTCATTCGCACGACGGGCGATAATGGGTCGATTCTGTGGCTGTTTGTGGGCAGCGGCATTGCTTCGTTCATCGCGCTTTATTTCTATAAGGATAACTGGCGCGAGCCGCTGGCGGCTTAAAAACACTTGCAGCCTCGCGCGCCAGCATTTATCACACCCGGCGAGTCGGAGCGTAGCGCAGCCCGGTAGCGCACTAGTCTGGGGGACTAGGGGTCGCAGGTTCAAATCCTGTCGTTCCGACCATGAAAAAGGCCACTGTTGGGTGGCCTTTTTTATGGTCGGAATCATGGCTTGCCTGTGAAGCAGGTTCACCATAAGCTTAGCGCGGCTGTTTTGTTATTTTCTAGAGCGAGTATTTATGACCAATTTTTCTGCATTCTCTGGCGCGTTTACGGCGCTGATTTCCCCATTCAAAAATAACGCGCTGGATGTCGCGGCGCTCGAAGCGCTGGTCGACTGGCAGGTGCGCGAGGGGATTCATGGGCTCGTGCCGTGTGGCACTACGGGCGAATCACCGACGCTCAGCAGCGCGGAATATAGCGATGTTATCAGCCGCACGGTGAAAACTGCCGCAGGCCGCGTGAAGGTAATGGCGGGCACGGGCAGCAACGCGACGGATAAAACCATCGCCAACACGCAGCTCGCAGAGAAGCTAGGTGCGGATGCGGCGCTCGTCGTCGCGCCGTATTACAACAAACCGACGCAAGAGGGGCTCTATCAGCATTTCAAAGCGGTGGCGACGGCGACGGCGCTGCCGATTTTTATCTATAACATTCCTGGCCGTTCGGTGGTGAATATCAGCGACGAAACCCTCGCACGCCTGGCGGAAATTCCGAATATAGCTGGCGTGAAGGACGCGACCGGCGACCTCGCGCGCGTGGCGTCACTGCGCCATCTCGTGGGTGACCGTTTGGTGCTGCTCTCGGGCGAAGACACGACCGCCGTGGGCTTCAACGCCATGGGAGGGCGCGGCGTGATTTCGGTGGTGTCGAACCTTGCGCCGAAGCTGTCGGCGGAGATTCAAAACCTCACCCTCGCCGGGAAATACGACGAAGCGCGTGCAGCGCATGCACCGCTGGTGCCGCTAATCGGCGCGATGTTTGTAGAGACGAACCCGGCGCCGGTGAAATTTGCCGCCTCGCTGATGGGTAAGGCCACGGCGGATCTGCGCCTGCCGCTGGTTGCGACCTCTGCCACGACGCAGACGCTGGTGCGCAGCGCGATGACCAGCCTCAAGCTCATCTAGCATGGCCGAGAAAAAAACAGTCGCCGTCAACCGTAAGGCGCGGTTTGAATATGCCATCGAAGAAGTCTTCGAGGCGGGGATTGTGCTGGTCGGCACCGAGGTGAAATCGCTGCGACTTGGCCGGGCGAATATCGCGGATTCCTACGCGAGCCACAAGGAAGGCGAAATCTGGCTGTGGAACGCGCATATTCTTGAATATACGCATGGAAATCGCAACAACCACGAGCCAAACCGCGGGCGCAAGCTGCTGCTCAATGCGCGGCAGATCAAAAAGCTGGTGGGGGAGTTGAAAGTGCGCGGCACTACGCTGATTCCGCTGGAGCTCTATTTCAACACGCGCGGCTTCGCCAAGGTCGCTATTGCGGTGGCGCGCGGGAAAACAAAATACGAAAAACGCGACGTCATTAAAACGCGCGACTGGAAGCGTGAACAAGGCAGGCTATTGAAGAAAAAGTAGATAATCTAATATAATCATTCAATTTAATGTGGATAATATAGCCGACCTTTGGCCGTTTCCCCCATTGCAATTTTCTTAATAAGTGTTAATTTAGAGCCATGTGGACACAGATTCAAAAAGCGCTGCAAAGCGGCGAGGTGGCGGCGGCAAACGATAGCGGTGCGAAGAACACGCTGCCCTTTGCGGTGCCGCTGCGCAAGCATGGGGTGAGCCAGAACCTTGGCAATCTTACGGTGGGGCAGGCGATCCGCTTCAGTCCGAGCTGCCCGCTGCGGCCGCTTGCTGGCAGCATCGCTTATGTGCTCGCGCTGCGCCAATACCGTTTCGGCACGGATGTACTCAAGAATTTTCAACTGCAAATCGGGCGCGGTAAACATTATTTCCTCACCGTCGCCGAGGATGAGCAGGGGCAGTATCTCAGCCTCTCCCGCGCACTGAGCGAGCTGGAGCAGGACCAATGGTTCGGCCGCGATGCGCTCGGGTTTTTCATGGAACCCTCGACCGCGAAAACCATCCGCTGCAAGGCGGATCTGGCGGTGGATGGCGACTGGGCTGCGCCGCGCTATAGCAAAACGGTGGACTGGGTCGAAGGCCATATCACGCAGGCAGGCGGTGGCCGAGGCTCACGCAGCTTCCGTTATAACCTGCTGGTGAGCGAATCCGGCGAGAAAGCCCTCGAAATCGAGCATGACGACGCCAGCGGCGAGAACCGCGTGTTCGTTACGGTCTATCGCCCGGTGGAAGATGTCGTCGCGATCGAGGCGGTTGCCGGCACGCCGGAAGCGATGGATCCGCCGTTGACCGCCACGGCCGCGCCGCCACCAAAAATGCCGCCCGAAGTGGGTGAGGTGCCGCTATTTAAGGACTATCCCGGCACGCCGCCCTCGCAGCCGAAGCAGCGGCCGGACTTCCGCCGTTTGGAGGATGAAACACCGCAAGAAATTCGCATCCAGCGCACCGCGCTTTCGACCGATTTCGGGGCGGAGGAGGCATCGGCGTTGCCGTCGTTCCTTGTGGCGCGGGACGGCGATTACCTCGCGCTCGACGAGGTGTTGCCGCCGGAGCCGGAGCGTGTGCGTGTTGGTCTCAAAAGCGCGCAGATGCTGATTGACCGGGCGCTCAGCCGCAATCTGCGCGTGCGCGACGTGTTGCGCGATATGCTCGGGCTTGATTCCGTGATGTCCGAAGAAGTGATTTTCGAGTTGCCGCTCTCGGACGAAGATTATCGCTTGCTCGCGGTGCGCTTCAAGCTCCGCGCCGATAACCGCGCCGAAATCCGCGCGCGCCTCGAGGAAGAACTCAAGCGCCAGCTGGGTAGCCGGTAGCTATTTTCCGAGTAAGACTTCTTTGGTTTTATCCGATAGGTCTTTGAAAGTCCTTAAACTGGTTGTAAACACAAGTTTTTGGCTAATTTCTGTGTCAGTGAAACATTGAAATTCAAACTTGGGTGACTCTTCATAAATGGCAGAAACACCCTTAAAAAAATTCTCAACTTGCGTTTTAATGGTGCCGATTCTTTTTAATTCGTCTTCTGCAGAAAGAGGCTCTTCGGGTCTCGTTTCCTCATCGAGGATATCATAATATTGCCGAACAAGTGGATCTGACGGCGGGTTTTCTAGGCACTTTAATTCTCCTTGCGCCTCACTGTCGTGAACTCTGTTGGCTAAATTCAAAAGATGAAGTCTGGTTTTAAAGTCCTTATGAATGATAGCATCCTGCTTCCCATCGGCAGCATCAAGGTCTTTTATCAAGTTTTGTATAAAAGCAGTGAATTTAAAAACGTTAAACTCTGGCATATTAAAGCTCCTTTCGAGACGATCTGCCACATCATACTCAAAAAATCGGTTGTGAATGTGACAGTTTTGTGAAGATTGCATGATGCACCATCTTTTTACCGTACCTGCCGGACTGCCGATTGCGGATGTTGCTGCGAAGCATATCCTCCGCGCGCTGACGCGTGAGGAGCGGCCGCAGGCCGTGGTGTTTGTGCCGACGAGGCGGGCGGCGGTGACCATGCGCGCCGCCTTTCAAAACGCGCTGGCGGGCGAGGCTTCGTTTTTACCGCGGATTGTACCGCTGGCAGATAGCGAGCAGGCGGTCCTCAGCCTGCTGGGGGAGGCAGCGCCACGGCTTCTCACCAACATTCCGCCCGCGATGCCGGAATGGCAGCATCGTTACATGTTGATGGCACAGGTGAAACGCTTTCTGGAACAGCGTCATGGTGTGGTGACGCTCGATTATGCGCTGGCGCTGGCGGATGAACTGATAGCGCTGCAGGAGCAATGTGCACGTTCGGGCGTGACGCTTACGCCCGCGCATCTCCATCAGATTGCTTCGGGCAATATGGCGGAACATTGGGAGGAGGCGTTGGCGTTTCTCGGCATTCTGGCAGCGCATTGGCCGGCGGTAGAAGCGGCGGTGGGCATGACGATATCTGCTGTGCGGGAAGTGGCCGTACTTCATGCGCTGACCGATTTCTGGCGTGATTCACCACCGGGAATGCCCGTGTTCGCCGTAGGCTCAACAGCCAGCCAAACTTCCACTGCGGCGTTTTGGCAGGTGATTGTTGCTGCTCCGCGCGGCGCGGTGATTCTACCGGGGTGGGACAACACACTGGAAGCACCCGAGTATCAAAGCATCGCGGCCGGGCATCCGCTCTACCATCTCAGATTATTTTTGGAGCGCTGCGCTGTTGCGCCTCAGAACGTGATTTCTCTGCCCTTAAAAGAGGAAGCTAACATCACGCATAGCGTGTGGCTTGAAGCAAGTGCAGATGCGGCGCAGATGCATGCATGGCGCACCCGCCCGTTGCCGCCTTACGCGCATATTCGTCTGGTGCCCTGTGCGCATGCCGAGAGCGAGGCGCGCACCATTGCGTTGATTTTGCGTGAGGCGCTGGAAGTGCCGGGCAAACGTACCGCGCTGATTACGCCAGACGAGGGGCTGATGGACAGGGTCGCCGCGCAGATGAAACGCTATGGGGTGACGATTGACCGCCTCTCGCGGGGCACGTTGCGAGAAACCGATTCAGCGAGTGTATGGCTGTTGCTGCTCGCGGCGCTGCGTGAGCCGGAGCGGTTAGTGCATTTGCGGGCGTTTCTCCATCATTCGCTGGTGAGGGTGGATCCGCATTTCCTAGCGGCGCTTGAGCCTTATTGGTATGGTACGCGGCCGCGTCGCACCGGGCAGTTGCCTAAAATGGCCGACACGGTTCGGGCGAGTGACGCGTATCATGCGCTTGAGCAGTTGGTGCGGGCATTGCCTCGCCTTGCGCGGGGGCAAAAAACAGCGTCGGAATGGGTAGTGTCACTGCGTGAGATATTGGCGCTATGGGCACCTGTGAAGGGTGATGCTGCAGAGGCCGTGGAAGAAGCGCTTGCCGCCCTGAATAGCGCAGATATTCTCGGCAGCCTGACACTCACAGAATTTGTGCCGTTGATGGAAGAGCGGTTTTCTACGCCACTGCGTCATGGCGGTCTGGCGGTGCATCCGCAACTGGTGATGCTCACGCCGGTCGAAGCGCGGCTTGAGCAGTTTGATCGGGTGATTCTGGCATCGATGACGGATGCTGTTTGGCCGGGCATGACGCCGGGAAATGCCTGGCTTAACCTTGTGGCGCAAGCAGCACTTGGCCTGCCTAAGTCCGAGGAACAGGCAAGTCTTGCCGCGCATGACGTACTCATGCTTGCCTCACGCGGGGAGGTGTTCATGACCTGGCCAGCGCGAGATAAAGGCGCACTCACGACCCGTTCGCGCTATGTTGAGCGGCTGGAGACACTGCTAGCTATACATGGGATTGGGTCATCCTCTATTCGTGCCCCGCATTACGAACGCTGGGCAGAGGCGGTCTATCATGCCGAGGCGTTTACGCCGCATCCACCAATAGCGCCCAAGCCCAGTGCCAGTGAGCGACCCAAAATGCTCCCCGTCAGTGCGCTGGATACGTTGTTCGAAGACCCTTTCTCTATCTATGCGTGCTACGTGTTGGGGTTGAAAGAGCTTGGCAGTATCGACGCTGAGTTGGAGGCGAGCGATTTTGGCAGTCTGGCGCATAAGGCCATCCAAGCGCTCACCATTCACTGGAATACGCATGCACGGGCAGCAGAGCAAGACGAGCTGGAAGCGATTGCCGCTACAGCGCTGCGGGATTTCTCGGAGCATCCATCTGCTGCGCTGTTCTGGCGTAGCAGGTTGATGCGGGCGCTTGCTTTCGTCAATATGGAGGAGGCTGCTCGGCGGGAACTCGGTATTTCTCAGGTGCGCTCGGAAGTGCCCATCGCTGCGCGCCTGAGGCTAGCGGAATCTTTGGAAATGGATCTGCAGGGGCGTATCGACCGGATGGAAGAGGGGCGCTCTGGCAGCGTGATTGCAGACTATAAAAGCGGTGATATTCCGAGTGAAAAAGAGATTCGCGAAGGGTGGAAGCTGCAGCTTTTGGCCTATGCGATGTTGATGGAAGCACTGCCTGAGGCGGTAGAATATTGGCAGTTGCCGCATGGCCGCTATGCAGGTGAAATTAACCGCGTGGCGATGGTGGATTTGCTTGAGAATAAACTGCCGGAGCGGTTGAAAGAGGCGCTACGTACCATGCGCGATGCAAAAACACCGTTCCTCGCGACGCCGGAGCGTTTTGGGCACGCGTATGACGGCATCAGCCGTTATGATGAGTGGGCGGGATAGGCGTTAGCGACGTACGCGCACGCTGATGGGTGCGGGTTTGCGTTCCGTCATCTTACGGACGAGAATCACGCTAACGGCCAGAAATGAAACTGTGCAAAGAAGTACCATAGCTTCAGTAAAACATAAAAAGATTAAAGATGCGTTAATGGCCTGCATTTTTATTGCGGTTTGATGAGAATATAATTCTGGGCGAACACCAAAAGCACGGTTAGCAGCACAAATCCGAACCCCATGCCGCGACCGATTTGGTAGATCAGTATACGCCCTGCCTTCTGGTGCCACTCCATCGTCTTGCCATAAAACGCCACGATAATGGTGATGATTGGGTACACATAGCGCCCATCAGCAATTTGGTTGGGGTGCGGTAGGTTATGGAAACGGTAGAGCAGCATGCCCGTGAGCGCCGCAGCCATAAAGAGAAGAAAATGCCAGACATAATGCTCGTTTTTTGGGAAACGTTTTTCGCGCCATAGTCCATACAAAATATAAATAATCATCGCCTGCCAGACAATGCCAAAGGCAAACAAAACGGCCAGTGCCCGCCACTGAATATAATCTCCCACCAGCAAACTGCGCAGGTAGTAATGCCAGAAGTGAAACATGCTCTGCCCTGCAAACGGGTTGATCATGGTATCGCGCGTGAATTCGTATGGGTCGAAGTAGAAATACATCCACAGCCAGTCGTATAGGGAGTACGCGACTCCAGGCACAGAAGAGGTCACATGTTTTAAATGGTCGCGCGCAAGGGTCGAGTAGCAGCAAACGGCCATGAACGAGATAGCAACAAGCAGGCGTAAGGTGAAGATGCGCTGCAATCTTCGGCGGTGTTGCCAGAGCATGGATAGGGTAAAAAGACTAGTTACTCCTACCAAAAGGAGAGCGTTATTCTTGGCAAGAATGGCAACTCCAGCACTATAGATGGCGCCAATGATATGCTTTGGCTCTCGTTCTTGTAGCCAGCGGATGATAAAATAAATCACGGCCATTTCAGCAGGGTACAGAAAAATATCACAGCCAATAAACATCGTTTTTGTCATGCCTACGGGCCAGAATGTCATAAGCGTGAGGCAGAGATAATAGTTGGCATCACGTGAGGGGAATAATTGACGGAGAGTGAGTGCGGCAAATACCCAGAATGCACTGAATAATATCAATGAGAGATAGCGCACATAATCAAACGGGTCTGCGCGGTCGCCCACCCATGTACCAAATTCATGAAATCCTGCGGCCAAAATATAATAGGTGGCTGGGTGGCGTGAGGCAGCAATCGACGAGTCAATTGATGGCAGTGCGTGATGTTTGGCGATATATTCTACGTAAGGTGCCTGAGCAAAATAATCTGTAGAGAACGTTTGCCAATTGCTGAAGTCAAAAAAACAGCTCAGGCTGAGGGCGCATGCGGCAAGTAGAATCGCGATACTCATGCGGTCAAACTTCAAGCGATAGAGCGTGAACGCGTAAAGTGCGACGATGGGTACTGCTATTGTATAGTAAAAAATAACGACTCCATCGTGTTTCTGCGTGCCTGTTAGGATACGGAGGCAACCATAATGCGGTGGCATGCGGCTGTCTTCTGATTTTTCCTTGCAAGAAATATGAAAAAACAGAAGCTAAATTAAGAAAGTAGTAACCATTTTCTGCTAGGGTTTGGAATCACATCCGTTCGTTTTTAAGGGAATGCTATGAGCAGCGATAAGAAGCCAGAAATTCACATCTACGAGGGCGATGGCGCGTTTGCGTATGCGCACGACCAGTTGGTGGCGCCGTTTCTGGAGCGCACGGCGGGTGATGCACTAAATCTCAAGGGCTATGACTGGAGCGCTTCCAATCGTCTGAAGACGGACGGCGCGGTGGTGACGGACTCCATCGCAGCGGGAAAGGCCGCTAAAGCGGCGGTGGTGAAGTATCCGGGGGCAACACCGGATGCGGATGAGTTGGAATATCTGAAGGGTAAAACCGCGGCGGACCCGAAAACCGCGCTTGGTTTGGGCAATTCACCCAATGCGCCGCTGCGTGGCGCAAATGGGTTTGATGCCTCGATTCTGCGCACGCCGGCGGCGTCTTCGCTACTGATTGAGCCGCTTGAAACTCACTGGAAGCCGGATACGGATGTGGAAATTGCACGTCTTACTGAAGGCGGGCGCCTTGCCAACCAGCAGGTGACGTTAACTTCGCGTGACCAGTATGTGGAAGTAATTTTTGTTGATGCCGAGGGCAAGGAGCATCAACTCGAGGGGGCGGACGGCAAATATTTCAATCTTGCCGCAGGCTCGCCAGTATCCATCACCCATGTTGATAAGGCCAAGGCCGAGGCGTTGATTCGCAACACGCTCGACAAGGCAGTGGCAAAGAAAGCGGATGTGATGCTGAGCCTTAAGAATACGGTGCTTAAAAGTATCGATGGGCCGCTCAATAAATTCGCGCAGGAAATTTATAACACGGATTACAAAGCGAAGTTCGAGGCCAACCAGCAATGGTTCGGCACCAAGATTGTGGATGACGGATTCGCGTGGTTTCTGGCTGAAGCATCCGGCAAAAAAACGCCGCAGATCATGCTCTCGCCGGACGATGCCTATGGTGCGCAGATGGAATATGTGCTCGCCGAGGTGAAGAAAAAAGGCCTCAATTACCGCCACACCGATCACCCGGTTGCCGTTGCGCGTTTCTCGAACGCGGTGGGCGATGAATATGGCGGCATGCATTTTCCCGGCGTGAAAAAGAAACTCGCTGAGCTGGTAGCGAATGGCGGCGGCACGCTGGTCGTGCGTGATAAGGAAACGAAAGAAGAGACCTGCCGCCAGTCGGTGCCGAAGGGCGAGGCGATGTGGCTCGTCTCGGCGCAAGACCTCGAAGGGGCGCGTATTTATGCTCGCCGCATGCTTTATCAAGCGCTGGATGAGGTAAAAATTGCAGGCACGCCGATCACCCGCGTGCTGTTCGGGTTCGATACGGCTTCGGCGTTTGAAGGTCCCTTCGCTCGCGTGATTCAGGAAGAAATCGACCGCAAGAAAGATGAGCTTGCCACAAAAGGAATCGAAGCAAAAGTGATGCATCCGGCGCAACTCGCGGCGGATTCACTTACCAACCCCTCGACCAAGGGCACGTTGCTCGCGCTCAATAATTTATGGGGCGACATCATTGCCGATCTTTACCCTGCACTCGCCAATAACCGCGCGTCGTATGACTCCTCGCTCATTTCCAACAAGGGCTTCGTGGTCGAGACCGGCTCCGGCGGCACCGCGCCAGACCTGCTGTTTGGGCGCGATGGCAAAGGCGGTCTCATCCGCACGGGTATGTTCAACCTCAATCCGATCGCGATTCTTTCGGGTTTTGCACAGGCAGCGCGTTATAGCGGCTCGGTGGCGTATGCCGATGCGCTTGAGGCGGCAATCAACAAAACCCTCTGTCAGGGCTATCTCACGGCCGATCTCGTGAATAAGGACGGTTCGCCGAAGCTGCTGCCCGGCCTTTCGGTGCCGGATGCGATTTCGCTGCCCAAGCCGCGCGCGGTGGATACGCGCGTGTTCATGGCAGCGCTTGAGGTGAATTTGCTCACCGCGCTTGGCAAAGATAGCAAAGCGGCACGGGCGGCACTGAACAGCGTTAAAGACCTCGACGTGATTCCGCTGGATGAAGCAGGTGTGCAATCCCTCGCCAAATACGCTACACGAGCAAGCGATCTGGTGGGTGATACGAGTCAGAAAATTGCCATTTAAATTATTGTATTTAAATGATAATTTATGGCGGACAGGGAGTCATCCTGCAAGCCAAATTTAGAACGTAAAATAACGTGGTCAAATTCAAACGTTAAGGGGGGCTCATCCCCCTATGATTCGCAGATAGAAAGGCCTTCGACACTTTTTCGGAAATTCTCTACTTGCCACTATTCATCTCAGCTTGTAACACCCAATAACAATATTTATGTTGGGCATTATGATGGGTTGGTATTTGAATCATGCCTAAGAAAGCAAAAGAATTATCTCCTCTTGCGGTGAAGAGATTGAGCAAGCCTGGTCTTTATGCCGTCGGCGGCGTTTCGGGCCTACAACTTCAAATAAAGGGTGCGGGCGCGAAGTCGTGGATCTTGCGTGCCATGGTAGGGGCAAAACGTCGCGATATAGGTTTGGGTGGATATCCTGATGTCGGATTAGCCGAAGCTAGGGAAAAAGCGCGACAGGCAAGATTGGTTATTGACGGTGGCGTCGATCCTATTGCTTCTAAAAAGGCCGCTAAGAGCGCTTTAATCGCAGCACAGGCTTCACAAATAAATTTTGAAGAGTGCGCGACCCGTTATTTGGCAGATAACAGGTCTCAGTGGAAAAATGCTAAACACGCAGCCCAGTGGGAAAGCACCATCAGAGAATATGCCTTTCCTTTAATCGGCAAAATGCTCGTAAACGATATTCATCATACGCATATTCTCGAAATTCTTAACCCAATCTGGAAAACAAAGACTGTCACGGCGAAACGCCTGCGCGGGAGAATCGAAAAAGTTTTGGATTGGGCCACGGTCTCGCAATACCGCGACGGCCTTAATCCTGCGCGCTGGCGGGGGCATATGGCAATGCTACTACCTAACCCTGGCAAAATGACCAAAGTAAGAAATCATCCAGCTCTTGATCGCTCACTGCTCGGCGATTTTATGCAAGATTTGGCAAATCGAAACGGGTCAAGCGTCCGTGCTTTAGAATTTTTGATATTTACAGCATGCCGTTCAGGTGAAGCCCGCGGCGCAACATGGAATGAGATTGATCTAAAGCAGGCAATTTGGACGATTCCCGAAGATCGCATGAAAATGGGTAAGCAACATGTCATTCCGTTGACTACGCATGCATTGAAACTGCTAAATAAATTGCCCCGCATCAACAGTAGTAATCTTCTGTTTCCTGCTGCCAGCGGCAAGATGCTATCCGACATGGCTTTAACAGTTCTGATGCGCAAAATGCACGAAGCAAAAATCAAAAACGACAGTGACAGTGTAGGTTATATCGACAAGAAAATAAAAGCTCCCGCTGTTCCTCATGGTTTCCGTAGTACCTTTAGGGATTGGGCCGCTGAAAATACCAATTATTCACGTGAAGTGGCTGAGCAAGCACTAGCGCATACCATTAAAGATAAATCAGAAGCATCATATCGTAGGGGCGAATTGCTTGAGAAGCGTCGCCGCATGATGAAAGACTGGGCGGAGTTTTGTAGTTCCCCGTCACGAGAACGCTTATGAAAACTGCTGGGCAAATCAAACGAGATAAAATGATACGAGAGCAGCAAGAAAAAGAACTTCGCGCGATAATTTCAGGTTTTGATCGCCAACCCCAATATCTTGATGAACTTGTCGAACGCCTCATTAGTCATAAAAACATATCTGTGCGCGGGCCAGTCCTAGGCCCTAAAGGCAAAGGCCTTACACCGAAGCAGGTGACGAAGCGCATTGATGGGATACTCATTCACTTGCAGAAGGCAAAAGACCTCTATCTTGAAATTTCTCCTGAGACGATACGTGCGGATATTGCGCCAATGGAGCTATTGGTTAGCACTGCTGATCAAGTAACCTTTACGCGCAATGTTGAGAGAAAAAGCGACTTTCCTGACATTTATGGGCGATGGGTGTTCGACGCGTTAAGCGTAATGATGAATTGGCTCAATACCCAGCGGGGCATGTTTATTGGCAATCAATTTACAAGCAAGCAGGTAGACGACGCTAAAACACTATTTGCTGCAGCTGATTGTGCCCAGGCAGGAATTACCGTAAGCACCGCCGCCGATGCTCCTTTTCACCAAATCGCCGCTTGGCTTTTAGATAAAGTAGATCCGAAACGACAAATAGAGCGGGTAAAACCTCGATTGATAAAACAGGGTAAAAATAAATAAAAAAATGTCGAAACTGTCCATACCGTAGATCATCAGAATCACTCAGTCTCTCCTCGTGTCTAACGCATTCACGAGGTAACTATGAAGACCACTAAAACAATCTTGAAACGTGTAAAGCGCACTGCCGATAATTTAAATATCGAAGCAATCGAGTACGGGCGAGATAAAGTAGTCGCCACTGTATTGGATTGCAGCTGCATGACTGTATGGCGCATGGCTAAAAGCGGTAAAATCCCGCAACCTATTAAGATTTCCCCAGGCTGTTCGCGCTTTGACATGGCGGCAGTACGAGCCGCAGTTAAAAAACTACAAGAAGGAGCCGTAAAATGAAAAACCCCGCAAATGGTGCGGGGTCTTCGGAAATCAGTTTGGCGACTAATTCTGGAGTTAACCATACCCGCAATCGAGACTGGATGCAAGATTTTCGCATGGCTTGCATCGGTGAAGGTTTTATAAAAATTCCAGAAGTTATAATTGCCGACGGGCGTTTCCACCGGTTTGCCGTAAGAGGCGATACTCATGGGGAAAAAACAGGATCATATATTTGTCATGCTGGCGAGCGTCCGCGTGGTTATTGCTATGACTGGCGCTCAGGCAACGAGGTGCGTTGGACGCTGCATAATATTTGGAACTTGAGTAAAACCGAGCGTAAAAAGGTATTTGCTCAAATAAGAGAGGAAGCACGTAGAGCATCAATTATTGCAGCGGCACAACACAAGGCTGCCAGCAAAGAAGCAATCAAGATTTGGGGGCAATCAAGCGAAGCCTCTCGATGGCACCCCTATTTACAGCGCAAAGCCATTAAGGCTCATGGCATACGTGAGTTGAAAGGCCGCCTAGTGATTCCATTTTACACTTTCAACGGGCTATCCACCTTACAGTATATAAATAGCATAGGTGAAAAACGTTGGCTAACTGGGGGCAAAATGCAGGGCGCATTTTTTGTAATTGGCCCTCAATTTAAAACCGGCGACCGAGTTTACATAGCCGAAGGTTTCGCAACGGGTGCGTCCGTTTTTGAGTGCAAAGGGGCAACAACTATTGTTGCTGGTGGCGCAGGGAATCTAATGTCTGTAGCCGATTTAATTTGGCTCTATTGGCCATCCGCCGACATCGTTATTTGCGCCGACGACGATTCAGAAAAACCAACAAATATAGGATTGATAGCGGCCCATAAAGCTGCCGCTAGAATTGGTGCAAGGGTGGCGAGCCCGGGAGACTTTAAATGAATGATTTTAATGATTTACATAAAGTTGTTGGCAGCGCCGCCGTATCAAATGCGTTGGATTCTGCCGAAGCGGTGGAACCAGAGGATACTAATGACCAACTGACATTGGGTCGCGCCATAATAAAAGAAGTTGGTTGGAAAAACTTACTTACTACAGCCGCACACGTCTGGATGTGGCAAGAGAAAGGTGTGTGGCGACCAGTTCACGACCGGTTCCTCAAGCAAATAATTCAGCGTCGTTTGCATCAGATGGGCAAAAAGACCACGCGATCCCTTATTGATTCGGTTTTAGACATTATAAAAAGCGAGCTCTTTGATGGGAATCACAAGTGGAATCTTCATGCAGATATAATCAATGTTGCTAACGGTGAGTTGCATTTCGACAATGCAACCTTGCAATTCAGTTTGCGCCCAGCTGTACGTGAGAATCACTGTCTGACTCAAATTCCAGTCACCTATGATCCAAATGCCACCGCGCCACGATTCTGGCAATTTTTAATGGAAATATTCGCCGGTGACCCAGACTGCCTAGAGAAAGCTACAGTCATCCTTGAAGCGATTGGTTATACACTGTGTAGTCATGCACGCTTTCAAACCTTCGTAATGCTGATTGGGCGCGGCGCAAACGGCAAATCGGTCATACTCGAAATAATTCGTCGGCTTTTGGGTGCTGAGAACGTAAGTGCCGTTCAGCCAAGCCAGTTTAACAACCGGTTTCAGCGAGCACATCTATATTTAAAGTTGGCTAATATTGTGACGGAAATTGCCGAAGGTGCAGAAATTGCAGACGCTGAGTTAAAGTCGATTGTTTCGGGCGAAGGTATGACAGCCGAGGAGAAGCATAAGCCCCCTTTTGATTTGCAGCCCTTTTGTACAGTTTGGATCGGTACGAATCATATGCCCCACACGCGAGATTTTTCGGATGGATTATTCCGTCGCGCTATCGTCGTGCCATTTAACCGCTCTTTTAACGGAAAAGATGCAGATCCGTTATTAGCTCAAAAACTAGCGGAAGAACTGCCCGGGATTCTGAATATGGCATTAACCGCCTATTGCTGGGTATTGTATCGTGGAACCTTTACTGAACCTACTAGCTGCGCAATTGCCAAAAAAGAATGGCGCGCAGAAGCTGATCAGGCAGCGCAATTTATCGAAGAATGTGGTGAGCTTGTGCCTGATTCACGGGTCGAGTCTAAAGAGGTGTATCAGTATTATCAGCGGTGGGCTTCCGCGGTTGGTATCCGGCGAGTGCTCAACCATCAGAACTTTACTAAACGGCTCGAGCGTCTTGGCTGTGTTCCAATAAAGGGAACCAATGGACAGCGATTAATAGGTGGCCTCAAAATAACAAGAATGATGACTCACTTCGGTTAAAAAATAGAAATGGCGCAAGTGGCATCGTTTTTTTAATTCCAATTATAATAATATCGCAAGGTCTCAGCTTTATATTAAATATATAGTCAAATCAT
Source organism: Rickettsiales bacterium (assembly GCA_044237845.1). Taxonomy (GTDB): domain Bacteria; phylum Pseudomonadota; class Alphaproteobacteria; order Rickettsiales; family UBA3002; genus QFOX01. The sequence continues at coordinate 46,183 of JBIIEL010000011.1, forward strand.
GCGCCACTCATGCCATTATCTTGAAACCTCAGAGTTAACCCCAAATCCTCTTTATTCTTGGGTTCAACCGGTTTTGGAGAAAAAATACCCAGCTACACTCCATCCCGTTCTTCAGCATGTCCTGTAGCTGATCGTTATCAAGCGAGGTTATGGCTATTTCCCCTTTTTATCACAGCGAAAAAGAATCACAGCATAAGTCTCATTCGAAATGTAACTATTTTGTGTTGTGGTACCGACGATATTTAATTTTTTATTCCCGTCCATTTCGCACTGTTTAACAGCCTGCGCGGTGATGTCGGTAAACATATTGCCCATTTCAGAAATTGAATAAAGGCCGCCGCCCTTTCTTTGTACGCCCGGAGCTAGCCTTGGGTCGTGTGTCGCGCAGCCAACTAGAGTTAGTGTAACGGCGCATAAGCTGATTATTTTATTCATTGGCATTACCTCCATATAAATACTGATATATTGCTGACTATAGTCACATTTCTTTCTGTTGCAAGCATCGTGATTATAGTCGCCATGAGGAATCGTCGCGCTGAACAGATAACCAAAAACCTTATGGCTTTGCTTCTGGCGGAGCGTAAAAAGCAGGGGCTTAGTCATCAGGCCCTTGCTGATGCGGCCGGATTGCATCGTAGCACCATCAGCCTTATAGAAACCGGCAAACGTGTGCCAACTATTCTCGTATGCCTAAAATTGGCTATGGCTCTCAAGATTAATCTAGAGAGTCTGCTGAAAGAGGCATCACAGTAGATCCGGCCAATACGTATAATCAGCTTTTTTCCAGCTGTTATATTTTGAAGTGTATGTATAAAACAGGCAAATGTTGCTATATTTGTGACAACATTTTCTCTTTATGCGCTTCCTGGTAGGAAGGAGTGATTATATGTTTGCAAATCAAGGGTTTTATTCTAAGTTTACCGAAACTGTGGGATATTTATGCGCGAGCCTAAAGCCAAAGAAATGGTGCTGGTCTTTATTGGCCAATTTAATCCCGTGATCATAAATCCAAATTGGTTGGCAGGAAAAGGATTGATAAGCGAAGCTGAAGCCGATGCGGCGCTCAAAGCCGAGGGCTTTATTTCTCATCCTGACATTTCTCAGTTCAAATTAAGTTTCTGCGGCATTCAAACTCTGCAAAATAAATACACCCTTTCGTGCACGCAGGAAGGTTATTTTGATGGCGTTCAGGAAATCACGACGGGAATATTTACCTCGCTTGCTGAGACACCAATCATTCAAGTCGGAATTAATACGATTTACCACTACGAGTTTTCTAATGAAGATGAATGGCACAATTTCGGCCACATACTTGCACCTAAGGAAATTTGGAACAAAGTTTGCTCTAAGCCTGGATTAAAAAAGTTGCAAATCCTTGGTCAGCGTGATGACGATCAAGTTGGTGAAATAAATATCGAGGTTGAGCAATCACCACATTTTCGATTTGGCACCAGAATTGCTGTGAATGACCATTATCAGCTTTATTCTCCAGAAGAGCAGACTAAGGGGAAAAACATTAACGCTAAGCGTGCATTAGATGTTCTCGCAACTTGGAAAGACGCAACGGCCAATGCAGCTAAAACCATCAGCGGTGTTATAAACTATGAGAAATAGTTTTCAGCAAAACTTACAAACCAATGGCCATGAAGAAAAAATATTGGGAACTGACGCCATACGTGCCCAATATGGAAAAGCCGAGAAGATCACAAAATTCGATCCTCTAAATGAAGAAAATGAAAATAGTACGTCTGCGGAATCGCAAAATTTTTCTGAGCACCAAATCATTCTTTTAACTGAGGCTAATAGGCAGCTATTCCAAACTTCCAGCCATTCCTTGGTGCTTAAAAAGTGGAACGGCCACATCTTAAGTATTAACGGGGAAGAGTTCACGGCTATGCTAGTCGATGGTGAAAATGAAAGCTTAAATATGGAAGCTACATTCACTATTGATGAGGTTTCCGAAGGTGACAGAGACTTAATTGCTGAAGGCGCATTATTTGATTGGGTTATTGGCAGACAAAGAATGACGCATGGGCAAATTGTTAATAATGATTTTTTGATATTCAGGCGCTTCCCAATGTGGAAGAAAACTGATCTGGAAAAAAAATCAGTGGTGGTGGATTCCTTTAATGAATGGCTCAACAGCAGTTCCGGCGATACCACCAAGCGTCCCTAATATGGACGACTTAGAGGTTATTTTATTTGGTTCTGGCTACGGCGAATGCCTATTGCTTCACTGCGGTAGCAACCAATGGATAATTATTGATTCGTGTATCTCAAAAGATAGTAAAGAACCTGTCGCACTTGAATATCTTGCTAGCATCGGTGTAGACGCCGCTAAAGGCGTTGTAGCTGTTGTAGTGACGCATTGGCATGATGACCATATCAAGGGCATCAGCAAGATTGCTGAGAAGTGCTCAGCAGCTACATTCTTTATTTCCGCTGCCTTGATGACGGCAAAAAATGCCCTCAAATTTCAAACCATGGTGCTGGATTCTGCCGTAAGTCGGCTGGCAAATCTAAATGCCGACAGCAATTCTGGAGTAAAAGAATTTAAAGAATTACTCGAAATAATACGCAGCCGCCCGCGCCAGCAATTGGATTTTGCGCTAAACGATAAGTTATTGGTGGATAAAAATGATTATAGCCTCTGGTCGTTATCCCCACATAACACGATTTTTGAAAAGGCTATTGAGGCAATCATCTCACAAATTCCAGACGTTACTGGGGGCGTAAAAAGAGTTCGCGCACCAGCGCCCAATTATACATCTGTAGTGTTGTGGTTAAAACATAAAGACACGCGGTTATTGCTGGGTGCTGATTTGGAGGAGGCTTCAGATCATAAAGGCTGGAGCTTGATCGTAGAGGGTAAGAAACCAACGATTATTGATAAAAAAGCCGAACTTTTTAAAGTTGCGCATCATGGTTCTGATACAGGACATCATCCTAGTATTTACACAGACCTACTAATTGAAAATCCAATATGCTTGGTGGCTCCCTTTAACCGAAAGCCTAAATTGCCGGGCAGTGAAGACATTAAAAGAATTTTATCGTCCACATCGCATGGCTATGCAACGGCCTCTCCTTTGAAAGCAACTAAACCTAAAAAATCAACAGACAGGGCAATCAGAACAAAACTAGCAGAGCGCAATGCGGTCATGGCATATTCAAGCTATAGCTACGTTAAGGCTCGTGCTACGGCTTCTGGCTGGCAAATTGAAACATTTGGTGACGCATGTCATCTGACTAGTTTGGTCGATGCTGCATAAGCTTCGCACGCGATTGCGGCATTATAAACTTTAATGTTGGGCCCTATGTTGGGCAAATTAAAAATGGCATCATAAGTTGCTGTTATATATAACATTATGGCGGACAGGGAGGGATTCGAACCCTCGATAGAGTTACCCCTATGCCAGTTTTCGAGACTGGTACCTTCAACCACTCGGTCACCTGTCCGCACTCGAAGTGCCGCGATATAGCAAGGAATGGAAGCCGGGTCGAGCGGTTTTTAAATCAGGCCGAGATGGTTGCGTAAAATAGGCAAAAAGCGACCCATCAGCTTTTCCACTGAAGCAGTTTGGGCTTCAGCATATTCTCGAACGGACGCGCCTCAGCAGCCGCGGAAAGCGCCTCCTTCTTCAGGCGGAAATACCAGAGCGCCTGTGCATCTGCATCGCCCATCAGCAGCAATGGTGGGTGGCCGGGTTTCAGCCCCTCTTGCTGCATTTTCACCACGCGCAGATCCTGCTGCAGGAACGGTTTGCCGAAGAAATGCACCAGCAGTGGTTGCAGGAAATTCAGCAGCGGAATGGTCGTATACATGAACTGATGTAGCACCGTTTCCGTCGTGCTGATGGGGGTGAGCGCCGTCAGCAGCAGCACGTGGTGCTGGCCGATGGTGATATGCTCCCGCCGCAGGCCGGGGAGCTGGAATTCAATCTCCGTCGTGCGCTCGCCGCCGAGGATTTTATAGGCGCGCGAGTTGGAGGAGGGGCGGTGCGCCACCATTTTAAAGCCGCGGCCGACCGGCTCGAACTGCTTGGCCTTGGCGTGGATGGAGCGCGCGCTGCGCCACCACCAGGCACGGTGCACAAAGGGGCCATGCGCCGGGTCCATCAGCCCGATGACGGCGTGGTCGATCGGGCAGGGGAAGAGCACCGAATCGACATGTTTGAATCCACCGCTGAGGGCGATGGGCATGGCGGGCGGCTCGCTCGCAGGCGCTTCGGCGTTGCCCGTGGCGGCGACATAGACCCAGATCAGCCCGTCTTGCTCGCGGCAAGGGAGCTGCCCGGTTTTAATTTTGCTGATATCGGTTTTTTCCTCGACGAGCGAGGGTATGGCGGTGCAGGTGCCGGCCATGTTGAAGCGCCAGCCGTGATAGCAGCACTCCACCTCGCAACCATCGAATGTGCCGAAGCGTAGCGGAATACCGCGATGCGGGCAGAAATCTTTCAGTGCGCTGACGACGCCCGCATTGTCGCGCAGCAACAGCACCTGTTGGCCGAGCAGCGTGACGGGCTTCATCGTCCCGCGCGCCAGTGCACCCGCGGGGGCGGCTACGTACCAGTAGTTATAGAGAAGTTCAGCGTCGCTCATGCCTATACCCGTCATCACCCTATCATCGCGAATGCGATCCGGGCGATGACGAGTTTATCGGTGACGTCACGCGATGTCTATGGCGATTAGGCCTCAACCATCCGCTGTTCGGCGGGCTTGAGCACTTCACGCGAGGCAACGTTGTTCACCAGCGCGTGCGGCTTTTCGCCGACATGTGCCGTTGCTTCGAGCATTGGCGCCGCATCCGCAGAGGATTTATCGCCACTTGCGAGATGCGTTTCGACTTTATCAACCTTTTGCTCAACTTTCTCATGCCCTTTCTTCGCGAACAGCTTAGAAGTAAGATAGAATAAGAAGGCGCAAGTAGCACTGAGCGTGAACAGCCAGGTGAGGTTCTCGGCCTGCCCAAAGCGTTTCGCGCGTTTTAGCTCTTCCTCAGCAACAGGAAGCTTGAGATCAATCTTGTCATTGATTGCTTCTATGAGGCTTTCTTTATCCTTGGTCACTGCTTCCGCTATGCGTGCTGAAACATGGTCAAGACTTGCCCATTTCTCCAGTTTGGTGCCTTTTGCCAAGTTCGCGGTTATCCCTTGTTTCCAACCCATGACGGCATCAGCGGATAGAGCCGTAGCAACAACAACAAGTCGTCCTTTTCCGAGCGTGCTCCAGGATTGTTTAGGCGCGGCATCCATTTCTTTATGCGCCTCAATCAATTTCGGATTCGTTTCGCTTTCCTTCTGTCCATGAATCCAGCGATCAAAGGTGCGGACAATTTTTCCTTTGCTGTCTTCCATCCATTTAACAGGAATAACGGTAAGCATGCCACCAACAGTGGCAAGCAATACATACAGCATGCGCCCTTCTTTGGCATATTCAGGCAGCCCTGATTCTTTGAAATAATTTTTGAATTTTTGGTAAACAGCAGGACCTTTCTTTTGAGGGTCAAGTTTTGCGAGCAGACTAGGCTTATCTCTAAAATACTGGGTGATCTGGTTTGAAAGCAGCTCATTCCCGATTAGGGCAAAGCCGCCATAAGCAAGAAAGTTGAAAAGTTTTATCCCAGCAGAACTAGGCTTTTTATGAGCAGTAGCAGGCGGAATAAACTTTTCCGGTTCCGGCGTTCTGGCGACATTCACTACATCCAAGTCCGCGGCGGCGGTGGCTTTGTCGGCCATCGGCACGGGTGCGAGGTCGCGCTCACTGATGGGGTCAACGTTGGCGGGGGGTGGGTTTTTAACTGTTTCGTCGTGGTTCATATATTTCTATGCTCCTGCGGGGGAGTGTGTGTGTTCGTGACGCGGCGTGATGGTCGCTTCCGGTTTAATGTGGTGCACATGGCCCTTCGGGGTTTCCGTGCTTAGGTGGAGCGGCGCAGTATCTGGCGCGGCATCCACCGGGCTTACCACCGGCGTAATTGCAGGAATAATTACCTCAGGCGCAACGCGCGTGTTTGGCTCCATCTTTCCGGCCAGAGCATCTGCTGCATGTACGAGCGGGTTTTGTGGCACATTCAATCGCGCAGCACCCTTCAATTCGGGTGGCGTTTCAACCTTGGGCTTATAGGTCATGCCGGGGATGTGCTTACGCAGAAAATTAACGACTGGATAAATCGTGGATGAAGTCGAGATGGTATACATCACGTCTTGAGAGATAAATCGGCCAAGGTCGTTGATGCTGGTGCCTTTATCAAAGCCGTTGCGCATGAACCAGCGGTCGGTTTTTTCGATAGCTTGAGGAGAAATATCGCGGGCGACATTGCCCATATGCTCGCCGATGCGGCCTGCGACAGGGTCAATACCCTTAAAGTTCTTCGCCCCCATTTTATTGAGCAGGTTGTTGGGCGAGCCGATGAGGCTGCTGAGCCCCATATTGACGAACATGCCACCAAGCCGCCCCATCACTGCGCCGAGGAAAGTTGGACGTTCTTCTGCCTCGATCGCGTGATGACGGGCGATGAGCTCTGGGCTTTGCATCGCTTCGTCGCCGTAATGCTTGCGGTTGAAATAGCGTACGATGGAAGCCTTATATTTCGCGCCGATGGTCACACTTGGGATCACAATGAAGTGGCCGGGAATTTGTAGTGTGAATACATTTACCACGGATTCTGCGCGCTTGGCACGCAGTTCGTGCGAATCAAGGTTGAGAAGGCTGCTCTTCATGAAGGCGCCTTCCGCGATTTGTTCTACTTTCGCATGGTGGAGTTCGCGCAGGTTGCTAATGCCTTTGGCGCTAAGCTTTTTGCCGATGCCGAGTTTGCCGAGCATCGTTCCTTCACCCCAAATGGGTTTTTCGTAATGACGTACCCAGAATGTAAATACGCCCGACAGAATGAGGTTCAGCCAGAAATTAATGCCCACGTCAAAGATACGATGATACATTCGCTCGCCATAGGTTTTATCCTTGGCGAGTGGCGAGAGCGTTGGCTTCTCATTCTCTTTTTTCTGTACGGTTTTATCCATCAACTTCCATCATTGGGCGTAGGAGGACACTCTCCCACACTCATAATGTAGCACATTGATGAGACATGTTTTGTGAAGGTTTTGTGACAATTTGCCCCCTGCGGGGGAGGTCAGCGGGGCATCTATCTGTCATTGGATAACGCCTGTTTTTGGCTATATACCTTAGTTTTTTGACGATTTTGAACAAAAAAGGAGCGGGAGAATGCTCCCGCCCCTATATTGGTTTTTGGTGAATTGAGCGTGGGACTAGAAGTCCATGTCGCCCATGCCGCCCATACCACCCATGCCGCCGCCCATACCGCCGGCAGCTGCTTTTTTCTCTTCCGGCTCGTCTGCAATGAGTGCTTCCGTGGTGATCATCAGGCCAGCGATGCTGGCTGCGTCTTGCAGAGCGCAACGCACGACCTTGGTTGGGTCGATAATCCCGGCTTTGATCATGTCGGTATATTCGAGCGTTTGTGCGTCGAAGCCGTAGTTGGTGTCCTGCGACTCGAGCAGCTTGCCCGCCACCACCGCACCATCGAGGCCTGCGTTTTCTACGATCTGACGGATCGGAGCTTGCAGCGCGCGCTTGATGATGTTGATGCCGGCACGTTCATCGTCGTTGGTGGCTTTCACCTTGTCGAGCGCACGGGTTGCGTAGAGTAGGGTTACGCCGCCGCCGGGAACAATCCCTTCTTCCACAGCTGCACGGGTAGCGTGGAGCGCATCATCCACACGGTCTTTGCGCTCTTTTACTTCTACTTCCGTCGCGCCGCCGACCTTGAGAACTGCTACGCCGCCGCTGAGTTTTGCGAGACGCTCCTGCAGTTTTTCTTTGTCGTAGTCCGACGTGGTTTCTTCAATCTGAGCCTTGATCTGGGCGCAACGCGCTTCGATCGATTTTTTGTCACCAGCACCATCCACGAGGGTGGTGTCTTCTTTGGTGATGGTCACTTTTTTTGCTTTACCCAGCATGCTGAGGTTCACCGACTCCAGCTTGATGCCCAGGTCTTCGCTGATGACCTGACCTTGGGTCAGGATCGCGAGGTCTTCGAGCATCGCCTTGCGACGATCGCCGAAGCCAGGAGCCTTTACTGCAGCCACTTTCAGGCCGCCGCGCAGCTTGTTGACCACGAGGGTTGCAAGTGCTTCACCTTCCACATCTTCAGCAATGATGAGCAGTGGACGTTGCGATTGAACCACCGCCTCAAGTACTGGCAGCAGCGGTTGCAGCGAGGAGAGTTTCTTCTCGAAAATGAGGATGAGCGGGTTCTCCAACTCAACGGTCATTTTCTCGGCATTGGTCACGAAGTATGGCGACAGGTAGCCACGGTCGAAGTTCATGCCTTCCACCACCTCGAGGTCGAAATCGAAGCCTTTGCCTTCTTCCACAGTGATGACGCCTTCTTTGCCGACTTTCTCCATCGCTTCGGCGATTTTGTCACCGATGGCGCGATCGCCGTTGGCTGAGATGGTGCCTACTTGCGCGATTTCTTCGTGAGACTTAATCGGTTTGGATACTTTCTTCACGCTCTCAACGATGGCTTCTACAGCCTTGTCGATGCCGCGTTTCAGATCCATCGGGTTGAGGCCAGCTGCCACAGCTTTGCTGCCTTCGCTCACAATAGCCTGCGCCAGTACGGTCGCCGTGGTGGTGCCGTCGCCCGCGAGGTCGTTGGTTTTGCTTGCCACTTCACGCAGCATTTGTGCGCCCATGTTCTGGAATTTGTTGCTCAGCGTGATGTCTTTTGCAACGGACACGCCGTCTTTGGTCACGCGCGGTGCACCGTAGGATTTCTCCAGCACTACGTTGCGACCTTTAGGCCCGAGGGTTACTTTTACAGCATCTGCCAGAATGTTCGCGCCGATCAGGATTTGATCGCGTGCGCTGGTGCCGAAACGAATTTGTTTAGCCATGATTTAATCTCCTTGGTTAAATAGTGCCTTCGGCGTTATGCCGCTTTTTTCTTCGAGCTGCTTTTATCGACGATACCGATAACATCGCTTTCTTTCAGTACGAGCAGCTCTTCGCCGTCGATTTTCACTTCGGTGCCGCCCCATTTGGTGAACATGACGGTGTCGCCCACTTTTACTTCCATGGGGATGATGCGGCCCGCGTCATCACGCGCGCCGGGGCCAACGGCAATCACTTCTGCCTGAATCGGCTTTTCCTTCGCCGTATCCGGGATAATGATCCCGCCAGCGGTTTTTTCTTCTCCTTCGAGACGACGCGCAATCAAGCGGTCATGCAGGGGACGAATTGACGTCATAGTAACCTCCAAAATAAATCGAATGAATTTTTAGCTACGTCCGCGCCGCAAGCTTGCCGTTTTTTCTTTATTTTCTGCGGCGGGGAACCGTAGCGCGTGGGGGCATATAGGCATGCCTTAGCAGCGTGTCAAGGAGGTGTGATGAGTATTTTTACGATTCTCTTGCTTTAAGGTGCGCTCAAGGCTTAACTGGCTCAGCTATTCACCCCCATAGGATCATGTTTATGAAGCTGAATCTCGGTTGCGGTGTGAATCACCTACCCGGTTATGTGAATGTGGATCGATTTCCTGAGGGAAACCCAGATGTGGTCTGCGATCTTGATATCGCACCATGGCCGTGGGCGGATAACACGATCGATGAAATCGTGATGCACCACTCGCTGGAGCATATGGGGGCGGATACAGCCACTTTTTTCACGATTATCAAAGAGCTTTACCGCGTTTCAAAGCCGGACGCCAAAATCATCATTCATGTGCCGCACCCGCGCCACGATAATTTTCTGGGTGATCCAACGCATGTGCGGGTGATTACCCCGCAGCTTCTGACGCTGTTTAGCAAGCGCTTGAACCTTGAGTGGAAGAAGCTCGGCGCCCCGAACAGCCCGCTCGCACTGTATTTGAATGTGGATTTCGAGATCATCAAATTCAACCAGGTTCTTGACCAGCGTTATATACCGCTGGTGCAACAGAAAAAAATCTCGGACGAAGAGCTCGAAACCATGATTAGGGAGCGCAACAATATCATCACAGAGTACCAAATGACACTGAAAGTGGTGAAATAACCTAAACATAGTAGCCATGTTGCGCTGCACAGGTTATAGTAGTGGGATGATTAAACCAGACGAACTTGTGGAGAAAATCCGGGCCTATGACCCGGATGCAGACGAGGCTGCGCTGAGGCGCGCCTATGATTATTCTATGCAAAAACACGCCACGCAAATGCGTGAATCGGGCGAGCTTTACTTCACGCACCCGCTGGAAGTTGCGTCTAAACTTACCCAATATAAGCTCGATACAGCCTCGATTATCACCGCGCTTCTACACGATACGGTGGAGGATACAGATGCTACGTTGGATGAGATTGAGTCGCTATTTGGCGCTGAAATCCGCGGGTTGGTAGATGGTGTCACCAAGCTGAACCGTCTTGAGATTAAATCGGAATCGACCAAGCAGGCTGAGAATCTTCGCAAGCTGGTGCTCGCGATGGCGCAGGATTTGCGGGTACTGATGGTGAAGCTTGCTGATCGCCTCCACAATATGGAGACACTGCACTATATTACCAAGCCGGAGAAGCGTCAGCGTATCGCCCGCGAAACACTTGAGATTTACGCCGCGCTGGCCGAGCGTATCGGGATGCGGCGAATGAAAGAGGAGCTTCAGGATTTGGCATTCCGGGAGCTATTCCCAGAGGCGCGCGATTCGATTGATAAGCGCCTCGATTTCTTGCGCAACCAAGGCAATAATCAGGTGGAGCGTGTGGTGCAAATTCTGCGCGACCTCGCCACTAATGGGGGATTGCCGAAAGACATTATTATCTATGGGCGCGAGAAAAAACCTTATTCCATATGGAAAAAGATGGAGAGTAAGGGCGTCGCGTTCGAGCAACTGGCAGATATTGTTGGCTTCCGCGTACTCACTAATACAGTGGCGGAATGCTATCATATGCTGGG
>JBIIEL010000013.1:0-56137 GCA_044237845.1 Rickettsiales bacterium
AGCCGTCGCAGTTCAACGCCTTCAAGGAGGCAGAGGCCGCTGGCAGCATCGACCTCTACAACTTCGATGCGTATGGCGAGGTGATCGTTTCAGCCGAAGGGCAAACCCCGCCGGAAGAAATCACCCTCAAAGTGGCGGAGATGTATGGGGCTGACCCCAGCACCTTCTTCCAGCCGATTGACCCGCTGAGCGAGATCGACCGCAAAATCGCGGAGATGAAAGCGCAAGACGGAAACTAGTTCGTTTTAACGGCCTATTCGCAATGTTGCAGCGCACAGTCAGCCGCGGAAATGCTTGTCGTTTTGCCTTGTGATTCGCGCCCTGTGCGCTACAACCATTCACCGAATTCACTTCATGTAGGGAATCTTATGCCTGCTGCTGCCAAAAAACCTGCCGCAAAGCCGAGCATGGTATCATCCAAAGCCAACACACCTCTGCCGAAAGAAAAGCTCCTCGCCATGTACCGCGAGATGGTGATGATCCGCCGCTTTGAAGAAAAAGCCGGACAGCTTTACGGTATGGGGCTCATCGGCGGATTCTGCCATCTCTATATTGGGCAGGAAGCAGTTGTAACTGGCATTCAGGCCGCCGCACAGCAAGGCGATGCAGTCATTACCACCTATCGCGATCACGCGCATATGATCGCCTGCGGCATGGATATGAAGGGTATCATGGCCGAGCTGACGGGGCGGATTGATGGTTTCAGTAAGGGCAAAGGCGGCTCGATGCATATGTTCTCGGTGGAGAAGCAATTCTTCGGCGGGCACGGCATTGTGGGCGCGAACGTGCCGCTCGGCACCGGCCTCGCCTTCGCACAGAAATATAAAAATACTGGCAAAATCACCATGACCTATTTCGGCGATGGCGCGAGCAACCAAGGGCAGGTCTATGAGGCCTTCAACATGGCCTCGCTTTGGCAGCTGCCGGTGATCTACATCATCGAAAACAATGAATACGCGATGGGCACCAGCACCAAGCGCCACGCAGCGGACACGGAGCTTTACAAGCGCGGCGAAGCGTTTGGCATCCCCGGTGTGCAGGTGAATGGAATGGATGTGCTCGCAGTTTATGAAGCGTCGAAAAAAGTGATCGAGCATGTGCGCAGCGGTAAAGGCCCTTACCTCATGGAAGTGAAGACCTATCGCTACCGTGGCCACTCGATGAGCGACCCGGCGAAATACCGCAGCAAGGAAGAGGTCGAGGATTACAAAGAAAATCGTGATCCCATCACCCAGTTCCGTAAATATCTCGAAGCGAACGGCATCGCGAACGAAGCCGCGCTGAAAAAGATCGAGGACGAAATTAAGGCAGAGGTCAACGACGCTGCCGAATTCGCTAAAACCAGCCCAGAGCCGGATGCAACCGAGCTTTGGACCGATATTTTGAGTTAGGAGTTTTTCATGGCACTAATGACTGTACGTGACGCGCTGCGTGATGCGATGGCGGAAGAAATGCGCCGTGACGCGGATGTATTCGTAATGGGCGAAGAAGTTGCAGAATATCAAGGCGCCTATAAGGTAACGCAAGGGCTGCTGCAGGAATTCGGTGCCAAGCGCGTGATTGATACGCCGATTACGGAGCATGGTTTTGCCGGCCTCGCCGTGGGTGCGGCGTTCGCAGGGCTCAAGCCTGTGGTTGAATTCATGACATGGAACTTCGCGATGCAGGCGGTGGATCAAATCATCAACTCCGCCGCGAAAACGCTGTATATGAGTGGTGGTCAGGTGAAGTCACCAATCGTTTTCCGTGGCCCGAACGGCGCTGCAAGCCGCGTCGCCGCGCAGCACAGCCAATGCTACGCCAGCTGGTACGCGCACTGCCCGGGGCTGAAAGTCGTTGCGCCGTATGACGCGGCGGATGCTAAGGGGCTGCTTAAATCTGCGATTCGCGACCCAAACCCCGTCATTTTCCTTGAGAATGAAATCACCTATGGCTGGCAGTTCGAGGTGCCCGACGACGCGGATTATCTCGTGCCTATCGGCAAAGCTGCGGTCAAAAAGCAAGGGACGGATGTGACGATTGTCGCCTTCTCCATCTGCGTGAAACTTGCGCTGGATGCGGCAGAGAAACTCGCCGCTGAGGGCATCAACGCCGAGGTCATCGACCTGCGCACCATTCGCCCGCTGGATAAACAGACGATCATTGACTCGGTGCGCAAAACCCACCGCCTGATTTCCGTAGAAGAAGGTTGGCCGACGGCAGGTATCGGTTCTGAAATCGCGGCAATCGCGATGGAAGAGTTGTTTGACGACCTCGACGCTCCAATGGTGCGGGTAACCGGAAAAGACGTACCCCTGCCCTACGCCGCCAACCTCGAAAAACTGGCGCTGCCAACGGCGGAAGATATTGTTGCGGCTGCGCGTGAAATCTGCCAATCGCGCAAAGCTGCGTAATCATGGAGAGTCCTATGAAGCCTTTCGTTATCGGCACAATTGCCTTAGCTGGAGCTGCTGTCCTTTGTCTAGCCACTCGCTCTCCGCTGTCAGATGCGCATACCCCGCGCACGATCACCGTGAGTGGCCATGCGAACCGTAAACTGGTACAGGATGAGGCGCATCTGCGTGTGAACCTCAACTCCATGAAAATGAAGATGGCGGAAGCCAAATCCGCGCATGATGAAAAACTGAAAGCCCTGCTCGAAATCACCAAAAGCGAGGGGGTGGAAGAGAAAAAAGTGCGCACTGAAAGCTCTAGCGTTCAGCCGATCTATGAATATGTTGAGCGGCCGGTGACCGCAAGCATGCCTAACCCACAGCCAGTGCGCGTGTTTCGTGGCTATCGCGTGCAGACACTGCTAGATGTCACAGTCGTTGACACCGCTAAAGTTGGTGCGCTGATGGAGAAAATCACCGAAGCGGGATTTGAAGAGGGCGCGAACACGGAATGGGGCAATCTGCTCGACCTGCAATATCAGGTGAGCGATCCGGATAAAAAGCGCGACGAATTGCTGGCCGATGCCATAACTTCCGCTCGTGCAAAAGCTGAGCAAATGGCTAAAGCGGCAGGAACAAGTGTATCGCGTGTGCAGGAGATTTTGGAAGGTAATGTGAATGGCTATGCGCCACCACGCCCAATGCCGGCCATGGCGCGTATGGATATGGCCGCAGGTGCAGAAGGCGCACCCGTCGCCCCTCCTTCCGGAGAGCAGAATCTAGAAGCCAATGTCTCTGTCATTTTTGAATTGAAATAGAGGACTCCCATGCCGATTGAAATTACGATGCCCGCACTCTCTCCCACCATGACGGAGGGAACACTCGCGAAATGGGTCAAAAAGGAAGGCGACGTGGTGAAGGCTGGTCAAGTCATCGCCGAGATCGAGACCGATAAAGCGACGATGGAAGTGGAAGCCGTGGATGAAGGCGTGCTCGGCAAAATCGTGATTCCCGCAGGCACGGAAGGTGTGAAGGTGAATGCCGTCATCGCCCTACTGCTGGCGGATGGTGAAGATAAAAAAGCACTCGATAGCTGGAAACCAAAAGAAGCGCCTAAAGCGGCGGAGACGCCGAAAGCCTCTGCGGCTGCGCCGAGGGCTCCTGCCGCAGCGCCGGCGGCATCTGCTGCCCCCAAACTGGCTCCCTCCGCACCCGTGGCTGTGAGTGGCGCGCCGCAAACTTCTGGCCGCGTGAAAGCCTCCCCCCTTGCTAAACGCATTGCGAGCGAAAAAGGCCTCGACCTTTCCTCCGTGATTGGTTCAGGCCCTGGTGGGCGCATTGTGCGTGCCGACCTTGACGGCGCACGCGCCGGTGGACGTAGCGGCGCAGTTAGTCGTCATCCTCAGGAGTTCTCGCAGATTCCGCACAGCAGCATGCGCAAAGTCATCGCGCGCCGCCTGCTGGAATCCAAACAAACCGTGCCGCATTTCTACCTCACCGTGGCGATTGAGCTGGATGCGATGCTCGAAGCCCGCGCGCAGCTGAATAAGCAGATCGACAAGAAAACCGAAAAGGGCGCCGCGCCGGCCTACAAACTCTCCGTCAATGATATGGTGATTAAGGCCGCAGCGCTCGCCCTGCGCGACAAACCTGCCTGCAACGTGAGCTGGTATGACGACGCGATGATTCAATATAACAATGTGGATATCTCGGTGGCGGTGGCGACGGATTCCGGCCTCATCACCCCGATCATCAAGAACGCGGATCAAAAATCGCTGCCGCAAATTTCCAACGAGATGAAAGACCTCGCCAAACGTGCGCGGGAGAACAAGTTGAAGCCGGAAGAATTCCAGGGCGGCGGCTTCTCCATCAGCAATCTCGGCATGTATGGGGTGAGCACCTTCCAGGCCATCATCAACCCGCCGCAGGCGTGTATTCTGGCGGTTGGCGCGGCGGAAGAAGTGCTAAAAATGAAGAACGGACACGTCACGCCGACGCAGGTGATGAACGCGACGCTCTCGGTCGACCACCGGGCGGTGGACGGCGCGCTGGGCGCGGAGTGGCTGCAGCTCTTTAAGAACTATCTTGAGCATCCGATCCTGATGTTCGCGTAGGATCCATGGCCAAGCAAATCTGCAGCAGCTGCGGGTATGAAGGGCGCGGAAAACCTGCAAGCGGACGCAAGGGCGGTGGATTGTTCAGGGTTCTTGGAATACTCACGCTGCTGCCATTTTATTCGATTTGGCAGCTCTGTGGTGGGTCGGGCGGAAGGCAATGCCCCCATTGCGACCGGGCGACAATGGTGAAGCTTAACAGCGCCGAAGGCATCATCGCGCGACGGAAGCTGGATATAGAATTGGGGATCGCCACCCCGAAAAAAGAAGTGGCGACGGACGAGCTTCAAGCGTTCGGCAACGATAAACCGGCGGAAACGCCACGTGTCAAAAAACCGGTGAACCCGGATGAATGGTAGGAGATGTTATGAGCGAACAATTCGACGTAGTAGTTATCGGTGGCGGCCCAGGCGGTTATGTAGCGGCGATCCGCGCGAGCCAGTTGGGCAAAAAAGTGGCGCTGGTGGAGCGTGAGCATCTCGGCGGCATCTGCCTCAACTGGGGATGCATTCCGACCAAGGCTCTGCTGCGCTCGGCGGAGATTTACCACAACATCAAACACGCGAGCGATTACGGCATCAGCGTGAAAGACGTGAAGTTCGACCTAACGGCGATTGTGAGGCGCTCGCGCGGCGTGAGCGAGCAGATGAAAAAAGGCATCGGCTTCCTAATGAAGAAGCACAAGGTCACTGTGTTCGAAGGCACAGGTGCGCTTGCTGGCCGCGGCAAAGTGATTGTGAAAAACAGCGCCAAGAAAACCATCGCTGACCTTGAGGCGAAGGCGATTATTCTGGCCACCGGCGCCCGCGCGCGTAACCTGCCGGGGCTGGAGAGCGATGGCAAACTGGTGTGGAGCTACCGCGAAGCGATGGTGCCGGAGGCGATGCCGAAGTCCCTGCTCGTCATGGGTTCTGGCGCGATCGGCATCGAGTTCGCGAGCTTCTATAACACGCTCGGCGTGGATGTGACCGTGGTGGAGCTGCAAGACCGCGTGATGCCGGTTGAAGACGAAGAGATCAGCAAATTCGCGCAGAAACAGTTCGAAAAACAGGGCATGAAGATCATCACCGGGGCGGTGGTGAAAGAGCTGAAGAAGGGCAAAAATAATGTCGTCGCCGTCATCGAGAAAGACGGCAAGAAGCAGGAAATCACTGTCGACCGCGTGATTTCGGCGGTGGGGATTGTCGCGAATATCGAAGGGCTGGGGCTCGAAGGCACTAAGGTAAAAACCGAGCATGGCCGCATTGTGGTGGATAGCCACTGCCAAACGCACGAAGCAGGCGTGTATGCCATCGGCGACATCACCGGCGCGCCGTGGCTTGCGCACAAAGCCAGCCACGAGGGCGTGATCGCGGCGGAGCATATCGCCGGCGCGCACCCACATGCCATGAAGCGCGAGAATATCCCGGGCTGTACCTATTGCCATCCGCAGGTGGCGAGCGTCGGCCTCACGGAAAAAGCAGCGAAAGAAAAAGGCTACGAGCTGAAAATCGGCCGCTTCCCCTTCATGGGCAACGGCAAGGCCGTGGCGCTGGGTGAGCCGGAAGGCCTCGTCAAAACCATCTTCGATGCCAAAACAGGCGAGCTACTCGGCGCGCATCTCGTCGGCGCGGAAGTGACGGAACTCGTGCAGGGTTTTGTCATCGGCAAACAGGCAGAACTGACCGAGGCGGAGTTCATGTCCACCGTCTTCCCACACCCCACCTTAAGCGAAATGATGCATGAGAGCGTGCTCGATGCATATGGTCGGGCGCTACATATCTAAGCGGATTTGCACGACGCAGTTTTTTGTGCTATAATCAAGGAAACTCAAGCGTTCCCACGGCTCGGCACGGCAAGATGGGAGTGTTATGAAGCCTGCGAAGCGCCTGCCCCTCTTCTTCCGCACCGTCTATGACGATGACGCGCTCGACGACTGTTTCCGCGATCTCATCCACGCGCGGATGTGCGAGCAGGACAAAATCGAGATCGGCTGCCTCATCCAATATTTCATGATTTTGAAGGCGCAACGGCTGATGACGCTGCCGATCGACATCACCAAGCACCGCCAGGGCGAAGGCCCGGATTTCACGGTGTGCGACGGCGGCGGCCTTGTCGGCGTGGAGATGACCAAGGTGACGACGCAGGATTATCAGGTCTGGCTGAAAAAGCGCCTGAACTACCGCCCGATCCGCGACCTCTCGCTCTATATGAACCACCAGCCGGAGCAACGCGTGGCCGCGCTCGCTGGCTTACGGGTGCTGCGCAAGAACTATAAGATTGAAAACTATTACGCCAGCGTGCCGGAGATGAGCTGCTGCGACCTCGTGCTCGAAGAGGACGGCGATTGCTCGATGAACGAGTCGGTGCTGATGGGGTTGCTGAGAGAGGAAATGAAAAAGCTCCGCATCCAGCGCTACAGGCGGATTTCGATGCTGTCTGGCTCGGTGCTCTATTACGCGATAAACACGGACGATGCGCAGGTGCTCTATGCGCCGGAGATTCGCCCCGTGTGGCTGACGCAGCCGAGTGCGCCGGGGCGATGGAACTAAGCCCGCTTCGGGAACCAGTCGCCGAGTTTGCCGATGGCGCCTTTAGCGCGGGCTTTGACCTTCTCGATCTGCATCACGTTATCGATCCGGCGGCGGAGGAAGGCTTCTGTTGCGGCGAGGTCGGGCGAGTTATCATCCAACCAGACGGGTAGCGTGGCGAGATAGACCTTCGAAAGCAGCAGGCGCTTGGTGTAGAAATTATAGTCCGTGCTGGTGTCGCCCGCTTCGCGCCACATTGCATCCACCGTGGCGTAGAGTGCTTTAGTGGCCACAGGCATGTTCCATGGCATTTTCAGGAAAGCCGTTGCGCGGCGCACAGCCTCGCGGTGTGGGGCTTGCTGGCGTAGGCGTACCATAACAGCGGTGGCGATGCGCTCGCGCACTTTCATGCTAGGCAGATGATAATCGCTGCGCAGCGTGGCGACCATTGCCTCATCCGCCTGTGTGGAGTGATAGATCACAGCATCCACCACGCCAGTGGGGAATGCGTGGGTCACATCCGCCATGGTAAGGCCGAGCGACTTCGCGGCAGCCTCAAGTGTCCCCATTGTCCACCCATCAAACACAACAAGGGGGAGTGCGGCCGCAAGAATGCGTTGTTTGAGATCGTCCATGCGCGGGATATAGCGCAGAAATGGCGGAAAGTCTAGGAGTGACGCTGTTTCTTTTTCTCAGGCATGCCGCGCATTACACGCGAGGTAGGCAGAATAATCGAAGCCACCGTACCACGATGACGAATAGAGTCGATCATCACCTTACCGCCGTGGCGTGCGGCGAGTTCCTTCACCATGGAAAGCCCAAGCCCAACACCGCCGCACTCAATATTAAAATAGGCGACATCCGCCTCCATCGCCTTGCGGATAACCTCAAGCTGTGCGTGCGAGATTCCCTCGCCTCCATCACGCACACTGATAATCACCCCTTCATCCGCTTGCACGCGCACGGAGAGTATTACCTCGTCGTCATTCTGTGAATGGCGCAGCGCGTTCGAGATGAGATGGGAGGTTGCACAGAGAAGCTTCGCGCGATCTGCCATCATCGTTAGCTTTAGCGGACAATCAAGATGGATACGTTGATTGCGAGAGAATGCCTGATGTGAATGCATCTCGATGGCTTCGTTCATCAGATCCATCAGTGCGAATTCGCTTTCTTCAATCTCCAACCCACCCGCATCCATGCTTGCGATGTCAAGAAGATCGTTGATTTTTGCCAACAACATCGTCCCGGAATCGTGAATATGCTCAGCATATTGCTGATAGGTAGGATTCTCGATCTTGCCGAAAACGCCGGATTTCATCATCTCTGAGAACCCCATGATGGCGTTGAGCGGCGTACGCAATTCGTGACTCATGCTTGAAAGAAATGCACTGCGGCCGCGCTCACTCATCGCTAGTGCGGTCTCTAGTTGCCTGAGTGTTTCTTCCAGCGCGTGCTGTTCGCTGAGGTCGCGCCAGAGCACCATGACATGCGGCTGGTCGGCACGAGCGGCTTTCACATCCAGCAGCAGCCAGCGCCAGGATTCCTCCCTATAGCGGCTACACGCCTGCACGAGGCACTGACTGTCGATGCCCTTCTCTGCATTAAGGAGCGCTTCGTTCACGGCGTATTGCTGGTCGTTATGAATAGTATGAATCCAATCATGCCCGGCACATTCGGCACTACTCAACGCTGTGACGCGCTCAAAATTTGCAGAAAATATGCTGAACCCACATTCAGAATACCAAACGCCAAAGGCATGGTCTCCCTCCACACTCAAACGCTGAGACCAACTGGAAGCAGAAGGGACGCTTGCAACAGATGCCGATGTTTCTGGTGGTGCGGATGTCGAGGATTGCGGTGCTTCGTTCCTTACCTCAGGGACATAGCTCGGGGTTGGCATTTGTCCCTGCGATGCGGCTGATTGCTGCATCCGGTAAAAGTCACGCGCGAAGTAAAGCCAGAACATTCCACACCCGTAGTTTGTTTGTTACCACGAGTGTTAGCGCTGTGGATAAGTATGACTATTGTTTTTCTCGAATCGCACCCTAAGGCAGCGATTCGCGTGCGACCTGCGGCACAGATGCCACAAACATCACACCCTAGTCTGCGAGTAGCGCGTCGAGCTTGCCCGCTTTATCGAGCGCGTAAAGGTCGTCACAGCCACCGACATGGGTTTCGCCGATAAAGATTTGCGGCACCGTGCGGCGACCACCTGCTTTCACAATCATCGCTTCACGCACAGCATCGTCTTCCGCGTTGATCTCGGCATAGCTCGCGCCCTTGCGCGTCAGCAGCTCTTTCGCGCGCACGCAGTAAGGGCAATAGCTGGTAGTGTAGATGCTGACAGTCTTCATAAAATGTCTCTAGTAGGTGCGGTAATGAGCGAGCCCCGGCAGCACGAGCTGGATCGTCGCCTGCACATCTTCTTCCTGCTGCACCGTGTTCATCGTCACCGTGCGCCGACGCTCGATGGAGAGCGGCTTGTAAACAGAATCCGTGTAGTTGCGGTGATCGTTTTCAAAAAACAGGATTGTCGAAAAAACCGCCATGTCGGGTGCATTAACGCGGATGTTAAAATGCGGCGCGCGCGGTACATAGTAGCGCGACCCTTTACGCGGCTTTACCCAATAACCGCCACTAACGCCAGGAAACGCCGTTGTAAAAGTGAAGCGCCCCTCGCTATCCGTAACCGTGCGGCCTGCGCCAGCAAACGTGGGGTATGGTGTTGCCATCTCGGCCTTATCCGCCAGCACACGTTTGCCGAACGGATTAGCGTGCCACAGCTCCACCACGGCCTCGGGAATAGGCTTACATTGCTTATCGACCAAGCGCCCACTGAAAATGAGCTTTTGCCCTTCGCTTTCGATAGACTTGCCGGTGGGCAGGATCAGATTATTCGTCGTCGGGATCATCCGTGGGCCAGGATAGGCGCTCGTTGCAAGACGCGCCGTCGGCTGACATTCTGGCAGCGCATAAGCCGGAGAAGAGAGCGTCGCCGCTATCAATAAAACTCGAACTGCCCTGTGGTACATAGCTTATCCCGTTCTGTGATGAAGAAGCTGTATCACAGGCCACAGGTGAAATTCAATACGCTAATGCCGCGTCGTAGTTGAGGTAGGAATAAACTGCGCTGCAAGGCTTCGTCCTGCCACATGCTCCGCCCATTGACGATCGTTATTTCCATTGTCGTGCTGTGGATCGCGAGAAAGCTCCGCAGGCTTATGATGCACACTTCCTTCTGCACTAATAGACGTAGAAGGGGTTGTCGCGACAGCGGCTTCCTGACGCATTTTCTTCTCTGCCTCACTTAATCCCCCTTCGCGACTAATCGGATCGCGATTAATCGTCGTGCTGAGATGCCACATTTCCTTGAGCGAGTTTTTCATGCCATGCAGATTCAGCTTGGCGGTGTTATCCATAAATTTGTAAATCGCCTTATCCATATGACCCAGCGAACCATCGCTTGGTCGATCATCCACTCGTAGGCCCAGCTCCGCCTTAGCGTAGAAATATGGTGTATAGGCGAGTGATGCATCCACCATATTGCGCATGAAGGTCTCGCGACCTACAGCGCTGATGACTGGCTTGCATCCCTTAAGCGTCCCCTCTTCTATCCCAATGAAATTTTTAATGCACCCTTCCGGCAAGCTGTGAGCAAGCTGTGTCGCTTTGGTGCCGAGATTATAGCACATACGGCCAATGGGGTTCAGAAACTTACTGAAGCTAGTCGCGAAGCCCTTTTCGTAACCCGCGTAAATTGCTTTGTCGTAAGGGCCAGTAAATCCAGTCATCGCATGGTCAACAGCTCTATCACCTAGATACATTTTCTTCGGCTGCGCTGCTCCGGCAATTTTATATGGCACAGCACGATCATTCTTCGTGCTGAAATTGATAATCTGGCTTCCTTCAATTTCAGCTAGCATATTTGCGCTATTCGCCCCCGCCGATGCGATACGGTCACTCATGCTATGTTCTGCCGCGATGGCGGACTCACCCTTTTCGGCATCGACATTAATAAAGCCGCTGCGATGCTTTGTTTGCGGCGTGCGCATCAACCAGAACGGAATCACCGCCGGGTTCATATACATGTTTGCCTTGATGAACGACTTCACCAGATAGCGAACCCCTTTGCGCGCACGATCGAAGGGATCGATATGCTCTGGCATATGGAATTGTAGTTTGTAGCCACCCTCTTTCCAATGCTTGAAGGCGTGGGCGATAGTCGCATGCGCCTCACGGAACATCAGCGTATAGACGTTGTAACCAACGAAACGTGCGTGCAGATCAATCGCCCCCATTAGTTGGTAATCACCTATAATTTTTCCTGCGTTGTTGACCTTGAACCCCGCACCGTTCCACGCATTATCCATTTCGAGCTTCGCGCCTTTGGCGCCGAAGGCTTTACTCAGGAAATGCCGCTGCATGCGCATCTGGTAGACATAGGGCAGCGCGACTGCCCAGTCCTCACCCTGGTTTTTCGAGAAGATACGCCATGCCGCAAGCCCGGTCGATTGCGTCCATTTGCTCAGGCTGAAATGCCGCTTTTCATGCTCGCCCGCAACCTCGCCCTTATCGTTCAACCACCAGGTTTTGGGGATGTTCGGGTCGATCATCTGCACGAAGTTTCGCACCATCGCATCGCCGACAGACATCATCGCGAAGTCGAAGGAGATGGAGGTAATCTCTGCGCCAAGACTGCGCCCGTTCGAGGGGTTGCCATGCGAATTAAGCTGCCCGGGGATGGATGGATAATAGGCTTTCGTACGGAAATTGACCGAATTCCACGCCCATTTTTCGGCCTCGGCGGCGCTCTTTCCGCTGAGTCGCGCCACGCCACGAGCGGCGCCGGCAATAGGTTTGCCGAAAATTGTGTCGAAGCCTTTTGCGACCACCTCAAGTGGCGCAGCGGTTTTTAACTCGAAGGTCTCAGGATTGTAATTCTGTAATTGCGCGCGCGACATGCGCCCGGCAATGGCATAGAACGCTGCACCAAAAATACCGCGAGAGACAAGGCGAATCGCAGCACGCCCGCCCATGCTGTCGCTCCAGGCAGGCTTACCAAAAGTACCTGCACTACTGAAGAGCGAATCTGCATAGGCACTACCGATGTGATTTTTGTTTTTGGATTTATCCACCTGGTGATGCACTTCGACGCCCTGCCCCTCAACCGCATCGCCCAGACGTTTCTCCGCGCGTTTTGCGCGAATCGTCTCGATGCTGTCGTTCAGCGGATCGATATCGTCATCAATGTTGGTCGGCTCTGCCACCATAACCTCATGGTATTTCTCACTTTAAATTCTACCATGAGAAGAGGCTGAGTAGTGTGAAGCTTTTGTGACAATGACGGATTAAGTTGTTGATTCTTATAGAGCAGATCTGTTGCCAAAATACCTATACTGCCGCACGGCGTAGCCGATCGTTGATTGCTTCACCAATTCCCTCATTCGGAATCGGCATCACTGCGATAGAGTGATGCGCCGGAATATCGAGTGCGCGCAGATACGAAAATAAATTGGCTGCCGCCTCGATAAGATTGCCGGAGGGCGATAAATTTAAAGTTGTTTTGGCACCATTTTGAACATCGCTACCAAACGCGAGCAATGCCTCATTCGTCGAAACATCGCTGGCGTTGAGTCGTACGGGAATGCTCGGCGCATAATGACTCGCGAGCTGCCCAGGCGATTTCAGCGCTCCTGTTTCTTTCTCATCCCCTACGTGGATGGTGCATTGCGGAAGCGCTGCCGCAAGCATCTCACGGGTAATGCTGCCGGGGCGCAGAATCTGGATGCCGCCTTCTGATACATCAAGCACGGTGGATTCAAGCCCCACCTGGCATGCACCACCGTCGAGAATTAAGGGCAATGCATCACCAAATTCACTCGCCACATGCGCTGCTGTGGTGGGGCTTACACGGCCGGAACGGTTGGCACTTGGTGCCGCGATGCCACCGCCAAATGCACGCAGCAATGCGTGTGTAAACGGATGACTTGGGATACGGATGCCGACCGTATCGCCTCCTGCACTCACCAATTCACTGAGGGCACAATCTGGACGTCGTTTAAGTACTAACGTCATCGCTCCCGGCCAGAATGTTGTGGCAAGCTGCTCGGCAATATCATTCCATTCCACATAACGTGTTGCGGTTGCCACATCTGCCACATGCACGATGAGTGGATTGAATTGCGGACGCGACTTCGCAGCATAAATACGCGCCACGGCTTCGCCATTTTCTGCATCCGCGCCGAGACCGTATACCGTTTCCGTCGGCATCGCGACCAACTGCCCCGCACGCCAAAGGCTTACCGCCTTATCCACAAGCGATTTATCTATATATAGTGTTTCGGGCGGATTCATTGACGATATATAGTGGTTATGTTAGGTTTAAACAGTTCGGCAAGTACAAAACAAAGAAGGTGTGCAGTGGTAGCAAAAATCATCACCATAGCCCAGCAAAAAGGTGGCGCTGGGAAAACAACCATGGCGGCGCATCTCGCTGTGGCGTGGTCAGCCAGTGGCAAACGCCGCGTTGCGATTGTTGACATTGACCCGCAAGGCTCGCTCACGCAGTGGTATCAGGTGCGTCAGTCGCGCCTTGGCGAGGAAAACAACCTGACCTTTGCTGCCATTTCGGGCTGGCGTATTCGCAGCGAGCTCGACCGCCTGCGCCACACGCATGACCTGATTGTGGTGGATTCGCCACCGCATACGGATGCCGAGGCGCGTACCGCCGTGCGTGCTGCAGATTTAGTGGTGATTCCGCTTCAGCCCAGCCCGATGGATGTCTGGGCAACCACTGCCACCATCACGATGTGTAAGCAAGAGCGCGTGCCCGTGAAAATGGTGCTGAACCGTGTGCACCCACAGGCGAAACTGACAGAAGCAGTCTCGGGCGAGATGATTGGACTTACCGCCAATCGCTTCGGCAACAGGGTGATTTTTGCTGGAGCCCTAATGCATGGACTAGGCGTAACGGAAGCGCAACCGAATAGTATCGCGGCAGATGAAGTACGCGCACTGTCGAAAGAAATCATGACCTATCTCAACCGCAAAACGGCAGAAACACCCAAAACAGCGTAGGAGTGTTTATGAAGGATGCGCTTTATTATACCACGCAGGATTCCGCGATTGGCAAGCTGCTCATCGTCGCCAGTGCGCGCGGTGTGCGTTACCTCACACTCCTCGCAGCCGCTGAAGATGTGTCCACGCACCTCACACAGAAATTTGGCACCCCTCCGGCTGCAAGCCTAACCGAGCTGGATGGATTTTTTACGACGGCAAAAGCCGCCATTGACCGTTACCTCACCGAAGGTGCAGCGCTAAAATTACCAGTAGACCTTGCAGACGGCACAGCGCTGCAGCGAATGGTGTGGCTTGAAATTGCACGCATTCCTTATGGCGAAACCATCAGCTACACCACATTGGCTGAGCGTGTTGGCTTCCCACGCGCCGTGCGCGCGGTGGCTTCAGCATGTGGCGCGAACCCTGTGCCGTTGGTGATCCCCTGCCATCGCGTCGTGGCGAAGGACGGCTCGCTTGGCGGCTTTAGCCTTGGTGGGCTTGACGTTAAAGAAAAACTACTGACGATTGAAGCGCACGAAGAAAAAGCCGTCGCATGATTATTCGCCCGGCGCTTTTGCATCAATGGCCAGCGCGTGTAAGCCCTTCTTAAAAAACGGCTCAAGCGCTACATAGACCGTACGGTGACGCGCCACGCGGCTCATGCCGATGAAGTTCTCACTCACAATCGAGACAGAGAAATGCGTATTCCCCTCCGGCCGCGCACCGGCATGACCTGCATGTTTGGCAGAATCATCCTTCACCTGCAGATGCGTTGGAGCAAAAGTGACGTGTAATATTTTCATTATTTCATCAACGGTCGATTCCATGAACATCCCTTACAATCCGTTTGAAGCCTTCTGTTGAATACTCTATCTGAGAGGGATGACAAGACGTAAGAAAATAGACGAGACGGAGCCCTCGGGTCATCGGTGCAATTGGGCAGATTGCACTCGCGATGGTGACTTTCGCGCACCCCGCTCGCGTACTAATCTGCGCGAGTATCAGTGGTTTTGTCAGGAGCACATTGTACAGTTCAACAAGAACTGGAACTACTTCGAGGGTATGAGCACCGACGAAATTTACGCCTTCCAGCACGATGCAACCACGGGGCACCGCCCTACCTGGCGGGTTGACCAAACCACAATAAACCTGAACGCCAAGCTGGAAGAAGCCTTTGGAAAAATGTTCGGCGATGGCCAGCCACATTATAAAGCAGACGTAAAACCTATCAATGCGCGTGACCGCGACGCTCTGGCTGTGCTAAACCTCGACCACCCCAGCGATAAGGCAAAAATAAAAACCCAATACCGTGAGCTGGTAAAGAAATATCACCCGGACGTGAATAAAGGTAACCGCAATGCGGAGGAAACCTTCAAGAAGATTACACAAGCCTACCAACATCTGCTGACGCATTATCTGGAGTTATAAGATGAAGAAATTGATTTCCCGACTCGCGCCACTTTTCGCTACACTCACGCTCCTTTCTGCGTGCATTCTGGTTACAGATTTTGGTCGCGCGTGGAATGAAGCGATGCCAGATTCCTGCTTAGGAAAGATTGCCGAATCGCTTTATTATGCTGAATTCAACCGTGCGCCGGATGAGGAAGCAACCGACCATCTCGCACGAGGGTGGACCCATCAGGGACAGCACTATCTGCTTCTTAAAAAGAACGTGGATGATAAGGGGGGCAGGCTTTATCGCTTCCATGTGGCCAATGGTATTTTTGAACGTTTCCGTCTGGTTCCGACCATGCGCGATGCGTTTGAAATAACCTACCCGAATGCTCCCGTGAGCCTGAGGCGCGACACAGTGACGCTCGACGCACTGGATGACAGCACATTACCACTACTTGCTGAAATTGGCACCCGTGCAGAATATTGGGAGTCGGCCGATAAAACGCTTTACAACCCTATGCTTAACCCCGCGTGCCGTTTCGAAGATCGGGATCTTAAAAAGATTGCGAATGATGCAGGAAAAAAAACTAAAAGGAAATCCGATGCAAAAAAATGATGACATATTCGAATCTGCCCCAAGTAAAAAGCTAACGACGGAAAAACTGTTCAGCTTTGCCTCGGACTTTAAGGTGACCGCCTTTGCCAAGCCGCATGAGCTGACCCCCGCCATCGACGAGAGCTACCAGTTTGACCGCGCGACAACACTCGCAATTCTGGCAGGATTTGAGCATAACCGCCGCGTGCTGGTGCAGGGCTATCACGGCACGGGCAAATCCACCCATATCGAGCAGATCGCCGCGCGCCTGAACTGGCCGTGCATCCGCATCAACATGGATTCGCATATCAGCCGCACCGACCTCATCGGCCGCGACGCGATTGTGCTGAAGGATGGAAAACAGGTCACCGCCTTTCAGGAAGGCATTATCCCCTGGGCGCTGCGACGCCCGGTGGCATTGGTGTTTGATGAGTATGATGCAGGCCGACCAGACGTGATGTTTGTCATTCAACGCATTCTTGAGGCACAGGGAAAGCTGACCCTGCTCGACCAAAATACGGTCATCACCCCGCACCCGTATTTCCGCATTTTTGCGACAGCAAACACCATTGGTCTCGGCGATGCGACTGGGCTTTACCACGGCACCCAAGCCATCAACCAAGGGCAAATGGATCGCTGGAACATTGTGACGACGCTCAATTATCTGCCGAGCGAGACGGAAGAAAAAATTGTCACCGAAAAATTACCGGCGATGCAAACGGCAAAAAATCGCAAGCTGGTTGCCCAGATGGTGAACATGGCCAACTTCACCCGCGCCGGGTTTATGAACGGCGATATTTCGACCGTTATGTCGCCGCGCACAGTGCTGAGCTGGGCAGAAAATATGGCGATTTTTAATGATACCGATCTCGCCTTCCGCCTGTCATTCCTCAATAAATGCGACGAAATGGAGCGCGGCACTATCGCGGAATATTACCAGCGCTGCTTCAACGTGGATTTGATGGCGGCATGAAACCGCTAGACCATGAGAACGCCTTTTTGCACCGACAAGCGGAGGTCGCGCAGGCGATTTCCGGCAGGCCAGAGCTGAAGGTTTCGATTGGCCTCAACCGCATTCACGACGAGCCGCTCGCGCTGCGCGAGTCTATCATCATCGGCCGTCCGCTGGCGGATAGTGCGGAGAAAATCGCCGCGCATCTGCGTGGGCAGGTGGATATGGCAGCACTGGCGATGAAGCATCATTCCGCCGAAACGCATCAGCGCCATCGCCCGCAGGAACAACAGGCTGCCGCAACGTTCGATGCGCTGGAGCAGACGCGCATCGAAGCGCTTGGCGCGATGGATTACCCCGGCATCCGCAGCAACATCGCCGCGCGGCATAATACGATTTTTGCACTCTCCGGTTATGAACGCGACGAACGCCCGCATGACAATGCGCTCGCTGATGTGGTGGCGATGATCGCACGCGAGGCCATGCTCGGCGAAACCCCTCCTGCAGCCATTGAGCGGCTGGTGACCACCATGCGCCCGTGGGTAGAAAATGCCGCGCAGAAACATGTCGCTAAGCTCGGCGCCGCGATTACCAATCAGGAAGCCTTCGCGCGGGTGACGCAGGAGATTCTGGCGGATTTAAAACTCATCACCCACCGCCCCGGCAACGAGCGCAACGCGAGTGAAGCGCAGGAAAATGCGCAGGAACTGACCGGTCATTACGACGACGAGCGCGATGCGCAAAATGCCGAACAGGTGATGGAATCCATCACCTCCGCAGGGGATAGTAAGGACGGCGAAGGCGAAACGCGCGAGTCCACTGCGCCGACGGATATCGATGCCGACCTCGAAAGCGAACAGGAAGTCAGCAATAAAAAGCCGCGTGGCGCGCTCAATCGTGGAAATATTGAAGAAATCGGCGGTGGTGAATACCGTGCCTATACCACAAAGTTCGACGAAATCATCGCTGCGAATGCGCTGATTCCGGCGGAGGAACTCGAGCAGCTTTTCAACCAACTGATGCAGAAAGTGCGGCAATACCACACCGTCACCAGCCGCTTGGCGACACGGTTGCAGCGCCTTCTACTCGCCCAACAGACCCGCCGCTGGCATTATGAACTAGAGGACGGGATGATCGACAATGCACGCCTCGCGCGGATTGTGGTGCGCCCCGAAACTACGACGATTTACAAGGTGGAGCAGGATACCGATTTCCGCGACACGGTGGTGACATTACTCATCGACAATTCTGGCTCGATGCGGGGACGCCCCATCACCATCGCGGCACTTTCAGCGGATATTTTGGCACGCACGTTGGAGCGCTGCGGTGTGAAGGTCGAGATTCTCGGCTTCACCACGCGCGATTGGAAGGGCGGAAACGCTCGCAAACTCTGGCTGGAGGAGAATCGCCCCCTCGCCCCTGGCCGCCTCAACGATATCCGCCATATCATTTATAAATCTGCCGACCAGCGCCTGAACCGCGCTCGGCATAATCTCGGGCTGATGCTGAAAGACGGCATCCTCAAGGAGAATATCGATGGCGAGGCGGTGCGCTGGGCCTATCAGCGGCTGAAAGCGCGACGCGAGCAGCGCAAAATTCTGATGGTCATTTCCGATGGTGCACCGGTGGATGACGCCACGCTTTCGGCGAATAGCGGCGGGTATCTCGACCAGCATCTGCGCGCGGTGATTCATGATATCGAGCGCGAAGGTGCGGTGGAGCTGCTCGCCATCGGCATCGGGCATGATGTGACGCGCTATTACAGCCGCGCGGTGACGCTGCACGACGTGGAGCAACTCGGCGATGCAATGCTGGAGCAGATCACCGGCCTCTTCACCCGCGAGGATCCGCGTCTCAAGCGCAAGGCAAAACGTAGAGAATGGGCTGCCTGATGGAGATCACTTATCGCTGGATGAAGCCGGAGGACGTGCAGGAGCTTGGCGCGCTCGCGCGCCGCATTTGGAATGCGCGTTACGTGACGATCATCACCCAGGCGCAGATTGATTACATGCTGGAGAAAAGCTACTCCGCAGAAGCGCTGGCGCAACAGCTCGGTGACGGCCAAAAATTTCTGCTTGCTATTCAAAATCAAAAAATTTTTGGTTTTCTTTCGGTGCACCATCTCATCCATATCAAGGAACCCCTCTTGCGCGGCGGAAATGTGGGTAATTCGGATTACTACCTGCACAAATTCTATATCGCGCAAGAAATGCACGGCCAAGGTGTTGGCAAGGGCTTGCTGAACGAGGTTATTGCACGCATACCCAGCATCAAACGACTGCGCCTACAAGTTGCCCAAAAAATGTGAACGCATGGAATTTTTATCTGAAGCAGGGGTTCACCATCGAGCGCGAGGCGGATTTTGACATCGGCGATGGCTACGAGATGAACGATTACGTGATGGAGAAGATCATCGCATAAAAAAGGCGCCCTTAAGGCGCCTTTTTCGTTATCTTATGAACAACGACTACGCCGCCGTTTTTGGCTCAGCCGCAATACGCGCCTTGATGACGCGAGCTTTCAGCTTGCGTGCTTCTTCCGACAGCGACTTGCTGTGCGTGGTCATCAGGAAGTTGTCGAGACCACCGTTATGGTCGATCGTGCGCAGGGTGCTTGCGGTGATACGCATGCGAATGGTTTGGCCCAGCGCGTCCGACTGCAGGCTGACCTGCGTCATGTTCGGCATAAAGCGGCGCTTTGCCTTACGGTTCGAGTGCGACACGGTGTTACCCGACATCACGCCTTTTTCTGTAATTGCACAACGTCTTGCCATTGCCCTATCCTGCTTTCCTAATTTTTTGCATCAAATTTCTGTGAGTAATCCTGTGGGCATCCGAACAGACGCGCCGCGGGATCGTGCTTATAGGATGCTGCACCTGCGAAGTCAAGCGGTAATTCTTTGTTTAAACGATACCCCTTGAATTCCCACCAATAAATGGGGAAAGCTGAAAGCTGCTTACTGAATAGCCAGGCGTCCGGAATTGCTCCAACCGATCAGAATGCCGTGCATACATCACCTCATCCATGACAACTCGCCCGGTTTTACAGATGCTCTTCTTATAATCCAACATCTCCGGATCATAACGGTAGTTGACCATGAGACCAAGCGCCAGATCGCTTTCCTTTTCCGTTGTTTTCTCGGGAGGATGGTAATGAATATTAGCCAATTCCGCCCCATTACTGAGATGGAATCGTGCAACCGTATCAAGTGGAAGCTTCTCTGACTTTATGGTCGTTTTGGCTTCAGCGAGATAATACACTCCAAGATCGCACATGCATTGCTCAAAGAACTTCTGATCTTTGAGATCAAGTCGCGAGTAGTTTTGATGAATATATTTTATTTTCTCGTAGAGAGTCCGGCCGCAATCTTCAGAAATCCGGGACGCAATTGTATTTATTTGAAAGATTTCATCGCACGATAACAGCGGAAGCGCTTGCGCGTGAGATAACGCCCCCTCTAACCACTGCGCAAAGCCCTCTTTACCTTGACGCAGCGGCGAAAGGGTCGTCAGCGTACTGATCCCATATGTTTTTTGAAGATGCGCCGCAGTCTGGCGAATCAGGCTCTCACCCGGCTTCAGGCCATCCGCACTGGGTTTGAGTGAAATAGGATAGAGGGGATTATTAAATCCCATATTGGTAATCGTGTAGAAAATTGCCGTATTTGGGGATTCAATCGGCTTACAATCTTCCTCTAGAATAGGAAGAATATTCCCTGTCAGATTGCTATTGGGAACAAAACCAGTCTCGTCTGTCTTTCTGTGCATCAGCTTCACATAGACGACGATTTCCGGAGAATTATGACCAGGAAGGAATAAGCCGTAGGCGTGCTTATCGCCAATATCCGCCTCTTCTTCGTAAACTCCCCAGTTGCAGAATTCGAGGCTAGTGGGTGCAATGCGGTTTTTTCTTAAGCGCTGCGCGTCGATAGGATGCACAGCCTCCGCATCAGCAAGACGTTTGGCCAGCGCGGCTGAAACCGGCACGGTAATTTCTCGAAATTCAAGCGCGTCAACGGTGATGTTCTGTTTGTCTGTCATAGACAAAACCTAGCGAAAACCGGCACCGCTGTGCATGACAGTTTTATGACAATTTTACCAAAAGCAGGCTAAACGTCGAGGTTTACCACTTTCAGCGCATTATTCTGGATGAAGTCGCGCCGCGGCTCCACAATGTCGCCCATCAGGGTGCTGAAAGCTTCGTCTGCATCCGCCGCGTCGTTGACCGACACTTGCAGCAGCGTACGCGCTTTCGGGTCGAGTGTGGTTTCCCAGAGCTGTTCCGGATTCATCTCCCCAAGACCTTTGAAGCGCTGGCTGGTGAGACCTTTGCGACCAATATCCATGACGGTTTTGTAAAGCTCACCCGGCGTGCTGACGGCTGCCTCCACCCCTTTGCGGGTGAATTTCGCGGGCGTTGCATAATCCGCCTTGAGCGTGGGGTAGATGGAGGCGAGCTCCTTCCCTTCCCGGCTAGCGAGCCATTTTGCATCGAGCAATACATGCTCCACAACGCTACGCACCGTGCGCGCAACGGTGATGCCAGCTTCGGTTTTCTCAGCCTTCCACGGCGTTGCTGCGGCAGAGAGCTGGTTAAGAATTTTTTCAAATTCCTTCACCGAACCACCTGCGAACAGGTTGGAAAGCGCCGCCGCTTCAATCATCACCATCGGCACCCGACGCGCCATCGGCTCCATCAGCTCCACAATGCGTGCGGAATCGGCGATCTTCTTCGCGAGGGCTTCACCACTCAGCTTGCCACTGGCCATCACGAGTTCCGCCTCATCCAGCGCGACATTTTGAAGGTAATTCTCCAGCGCCTCGGCGTTTTTGAGGTAGGTTTCGCTCTGGCCGCGCTTCACCTTATAAAGCGGCGGTTGAGCGATGTAGAGATAGCCCTTCGCGATCAGCTCCGGCATCTGGCGGTAGAAGAACGTGAGCAGCAGCGTGCGGATATGCGAACCGTCGACGTCGGCATCGGTCATGATGATGATTTTGTGGTAGCGGGCTTTTTCTGCATTGAACTCGTCGCGGCCAATGCCCGTGCCGATGGCGGTGATGAGCGTGCCCACCTCTTGCGAACTGAGCATTTTGTCGAACCGCGCACGCTCTACGTTGAGGATTTTACCCTTGAGCGGTAGAATGGCTTGATATTTACGGTCACGCCCTTGCTTTGCGGAACCACCTGCCGAGTCACCCTCAACGATGAAGAGTTCGGAAAGTGCAGGGTCGCGTTCCTGACAATCCGCCAGTTTTCCGGGGAGCGAAGCAATGTCGAGCGCGCCTTTACGGCGGGTGAGTTCGCGCGCCTTGCGTGCGGCTTCACGCGCTGCCGCGGCCTCCACAATTTTGCCGATGACCTGGCGTGCTTCCTGCGGATGCTCCTCGAACCACTGACCAAGCTTGTCACCACAGACGCCTTCCACCACCGGACGCACTTCGCTGGAAACGAGTTTATCCTTGGTTTGCGAGCTGAATTTCGGGTCCGGCACCTTCACGGAAATAATGACCGTCAACCCCTCGCGCGCATCGTCTCCGGAGAGATCAACCTTCTCTTTTTTGGCAATGCCCGACGCAGCCGCGTAGTTGTTGATGCAACGCGTGAGCGCCGCGCGGAAGCCGATCAAATGCGTGCCACCGTCGCGCTGGCGTATGTTGTTGGTGAAGGTGAGCGTATTTTCGTGGTACGAATCGTTCCATTGCATCGCCACTTCAACCGTGATGCCGTTTTTCTCGCCCGACATCATGATGGTGGGGTGCAGCGCGGTTTTGCTGCGGTCGAGGTATTTTACGTAAGCCTCGGTACCGCCTTCGTAGTAGAATTCCTGCTCCTGCGGCGCTTCACCACGCTTGTCCGCAAGAATAATCCGCACGCCGGAATTGAGGAATGCCAGCTCGCGAATGCGGTGCTCCAACGTTGTGTAATCAAACACGATTTGCGAGAAGGTTTCTGCGCTGGGGAAGAAGGTCACCTGCGTGCCTTTTTTACCGTTTGCATCGCCGGTTACTTTCAGCGGTGCCGTGGGTACGCCATGCTCGAAGCGCATTTTATGTTCTTTGCCATCGCGCCAAATCACCAGCTCCAGCCACTCCGAAAGCGCGTTCACTACAGAAACGCCTACGCCATGCAAACCGCCGGATACTTTATAGGAATTTTGGTCGAATTTACCGCCCGCATGCAGCTCGGTCATGATAACCTCAGCCGCACTGCGGCCTTCGGTTTTATGCATATCCACCGGAATGCCGCGGCCGTTATCTTCCACCGTGACCGAACCGTCTTCGTTGATGGCGACATAGACCTTGTCGCAATGCCCAGCGAGGGATTCATCAATCGCGTTGTCGAGCACCTCATACACCATGTGGTGTAGCCCCGAACCGTCGTCCGTATCGCCGATATACATGCCCGGACGCTTGCGCACAGCCTCAAGCCCCTTGAGTACTTTAATCGAATCCGCGCCGTATTCAGCGCTGTTGGCGGGTGATCCCGTTACGTTCTGACTGTTCATTTCCACATCACTTTTCGTTGCGTGTTTGGCGTTCATGTTGGAGCCTTATTTTTGACGTCTGTTTTTCTAGCAGATTTTCACCGTTCCGCCATCAATTTCCAGCACCGTTGAAAACCCATCCAGCCCTTGGAAATCTGCGGCGTCGGTGCCGGTCATCCATGCTTGTACCTGAAGGGTGCGAATGAGGTCAAAAAGGCTCACGCGCTTATCCACATCCAAATGCGCAATCACTTCGTCGAGAAGCAGGATAGGAGCCATTCCGCACCATGCCGCCCTCGCCTTCGCCGCGTTGAGAACAATGGAAAGCAGAAGCGCTTTTTGTTCGCCGGTGGAGCAACGCTCGGCAGGCGCGTCTTTTTCTCTGTGGATAACATTGAGGTGGCTTCGGTGAGGACCTTCAGAAGCGCGGCCACGTGCAGAATCCACCCCACGCAGACTCATTAAACGCTCGGCAAATTTAGATTCCACATCAAGCGCCGAGAGCCCTTCCGCCAGCCAGGACTCCAGCGCGCCCTCAAGTCCGATCAGTGCGCGGGGGAAATGGGTCAATTCCTCCGCGAGCGATTGCTGGAGGCGTGCCAGCACTTCAAGCCGCGCCAATGTGACGGCCACAGCATGCTCTGCCATCTGCTGTTCGAGCACGGAAAGCCAGTACGGGTCACTCATCTGACGATCGGTGAGCAGCCGGGTGCGCTCACGCATCGCCTGCTCATAGGCGGCGACACGCGCGGCATGTTCCGGCATGAAGCTGTAGACAATGCGGTCGAGCAGTTTACGCCGCGCTGTGCCACCTTCCACAAACACCTGGTCCATTGCCGGGGTGAGCCACTGAACGGCCACATGCTCCACAAGCGCCGCTGCCCCACGCACTTTCTGCCCGTCGATTTTGGTGATGCGTTTTTCGATGTTCGCATCCGGGTCGCGCCCCGTGCCTATGCGCAAGGATTCGCCACGGCTTTGCACTTCGGCTGCCACTACCCAATGTATTGACTGATTCTCGCCTCCAGACGCCGCCCGGTCCATATCGCGTAGCTTAGCGCCGCGCAGCCCGCGCCCCGGGGAAAGCAGCGAAATCGCCTCAAGAATATTTGTTTTCCCCGCGCCATTCACCCCGCGCAGCACCACTGGCCGCGGCGGCAAGGCAAGCGAAAGGGTTCGGTAATTGCGAAAATTCTCAAGCGTGAGAGAAGTGATGGCGTGCGATGCGTCGGTCATATAGAGCCTATGGCGCGCACGCCAATTATCACACGCGCATTGGCATAATTACATACAATGCACCCACATCCGCCGGGTCGCGGACGATGGTCGGCGAATTAGCATCCGCGAACACAAACTGCGCGGTGTCGCCTTCGACTTGCGCCATCATATCGAGCAGGTAGCGGCTGTTGAAGCCGATCTCAACCGGGTCGGCACCATAAGACACGGAGATTTCTTCCGTCGCTGTGCCCTGCTCCGCCGAGCTGGCCGAGAGGGTGATTTTGCTGCCCGCGAGCGCCACTTTGATGCCGCGCGATTTCTCGCTGGTGATAACGGACACGCGATCCACCGCATTGGCGAATTCTTTGCCGTTCACTTCCATCACCTTGTCGTTGCCGTTGGGGATGACGCGCTCGTAATCCGGGAAGGTGCCGTCGATCAGCTTGCTGACCAGCACCGCATTGCCCACCGCGAAACGGATTTTGCTCTCCGACATTGAAATTTCGACTTTCTCGCCGCCACCTTCAACCAGCTTATAGAGCTCGTTGATCGTTTTGCGGGGGATAATAACGCCCGGAATTGCTTCTGCGCCTTCCGGCAGTCCCACTTCCATCCGCGCGAGGCGATGACCGTCCGTCGCGACCGCGCGCAACACTTTTGCGCCCTGATTGTCCGCCGCGTGGAGATAAACCCCGTTGAGGTAGTAGCGGGTTTCTTCCGTCGAGATCGCGAAGCGCGTTTTCTCAAGCAGCGCCTTACATTCCGAAGGAGTAATCACAAAGCTGTGCGCGAGGTCGCCCTCGGCCATTACGGGAAAATCATCCACCGGCAGGCTGGCGAGCGAGAAGCGCGACTGCCCGGCCGAAATCACCATTTTACCTTTGTCGGATTCCACTAGCTTGATATTCGAGCCATCCGGCAATTTGCGCACGATTTCGTAGAACATGTGCGCGGGCACGGTGGTCGCGCCCTTTTCGCTCACTTCTGCGGCGACTTTTTCGACAATCGCAATGTCCATATCCGTCGCGGTGAGGCGCACTTCCCCTTTATCCGCCTCGATCCGCACGTTGGCGAGGATGGGGATCGTGCCGCGACGTTCAACGACCGATTGGATAGGGGCGAGCGCTTTCAGCAGAACAGCGCGTTCAATCACCAGTTTCATGGAATTATCCCATTGTTGTTGCGGTTGTTTGGCAGCTTGCATGCCTCAGCTATAAAATGCCCCGCCCCCCTTGCCAAGCGATTTTGCAAGTTATGCACATCCTAGGAATCGCAGGCAGCTATGCCCCAAGCTGATCGATATAATCGCTGATGACATCCAGCCCAGCTTGCCAAAAGTCGGGGTTGCTGGCATCCAACCCGAAGGGTTTGAGCAGTTCTTTATGGCGCAGCGTGCCGCCAGCTTTCAGCATGGTGAGGTATTTTTTTGCAAAAGCATCGCCCTTGCCCGCCTTTTTCTCGCGCAGATAAACACCGTAAAGCGAGTTCACCAGACAGTCGCCGAACGCATAGGCATAGACATAGAACGGCGAGTGAATGAAATGCGGGATATACATCCAGTAGACATGATATTCCGGGGAGAGTTTGATTGAATTCCCAAAAGATTCTTTCTGAACGCCCATCCAGATATTGCCGATTTGAGCAACCGATAGCTCGCCAAAGCGACGCGCATCATGCACCTTGCGCTCGAACTCGCAGAACGCAATCTGCCGCACCACAGTATTGAGCATGTCCTCCACCTTCGAGGCGATTTGCATCACCCGGCGTTTTTTGTCCGTCTCGCGGTTGAGCAGCTCTTGGAAGGTGAGCATTTCGCCGAACACACTGGCAGTCTCGGCGAGCGTCAGTGGCGTATCCGCCATCAGCGCGCCTTGGCTGGCTGAGAGCACCTGATGTACGCCGTGCCCAAGCTCATGCGCCAGCGTCATCACATCGCGCGTTTTGCCGAGATAGTTGAGTAGCAGATAGGGGTGCGACGAAGGCACCGTCGGGTGCGCAAAAGCGCCGGGCGATTTGCCGGGGCGCACGGGCACGTCGATCCACGCGTTGTCGAAGAATTTCTGGCCAACTTTCGCCAGCTCCGGCGAGAATGCGTGATAGGCATTGCGCACCAGCGATACGCCCTCCGCCCACGGGTAGTTCTTGTCGCCCGCGGCAGGCAGTGGCGCATTGCGGTCCCAATAATCTAGCGCTTTGACACCGAATTGCTTCGCCTTCCACGCGTAATAGCGGTGCGAGAGCTGCTTGTAGTTTTTCTTCACGGTGGCGATCAGCGCATCCACCACTTCGTCTTCCACCTGATTGGCGAGGTTGCGGCTGCTGATGGGGCGCGCGAAACCGCGTTTCTCGTCCTCAATCTGCTTCGCTTTAGCGAGTGTGTTGGTAATGAGCGCAAACAGCGGTGCGTTTTTCTCAAACACGCGGGCGATTTCTTTCGCTGCTTCCTTGCGTTTTTGGGGGTCTTTGTCCGACATTAAATCGAACACTTCCGCCGACGAGACTTCTTTTTTGCCGATGGTGAAGATGAGGCGGCCAATCGACTCATCAAACAAGCGCTGCCAGGAGCCCATGACGACCGAATTCTCGTGGATATACTGCTCCAGATTATCAGCGAGCTGATAGGGCTTACTGCTGCGCACCGCATCCAACCACGGCTTATAGCGCGACAGTTTCGCTGATTTTTTGTAGGCGGAGGCAAGAAATTTTTCGTCGAGCTTGTTGATTTCCAACCCGAAGAACACCAATTGGGATGAGATGGAGGTCAAGGCCTCGACCGTGTTCTGGTAGAACTGGGTGATGGCCGCATCCATCATGTCGCCCGCATAGAGCAACTGCGCATAGCTGCCGAGGCGTCCCAGCGTGTCCTGCATCTTTTCGTATTCGATGATAGCGGCAGCAAATTGCTCGGTCGAGAGCTTCGCCAACTTGCCTTGATACTGCTTGGCAAATGTGGCAGCATTTTTTGTCAGTGATTTAAGATCACGCGCTACGGAAGGGTGGTTGGGTGATGGATAAAGATCCGACAAGTCCCATACCGGGAGTGGCTTTGCTTTCACCGTCGTTTTTTTAACCGCTGCGCGCTTGGCCATGGTTACCCCCGCACACCGTTATCCGGCACGGCAATCGGCTTTGTTTTTTCTTTCGATGCATCCGGAAGCGTCGGCGCGGGAACGGCGGCACCTTCTGGCGCCACCTCCTCAACATCGTCACCTGTTTCAGCCGGCGGATTGATTTTGAGGGCATGCTTTAAGATGGTAGCAAACACTTCTTCAAATGTGGTGTTGCCGATTTTGAAAGCACCACCATGCTCACGCTCAATAGCAACATCTGCGTCCGTTAACTGCGCAAGCGGTGTACCGGTGACTTTTTGCAGCAGTTCAGGAACCCAAATTTCCGCCTCGGGCGTAAGCATTTTGCGCTTTTTCAGTTCTGCCAGCACGAATGGCACATTTTTAAGTGTGACTCGCGCCTTACCCGTTGGCAGCATATCTGTAGGGCTGCTAATAAAATCAGCGGTTGCACTTAGACTCGCGTCTTTCGTGGTTAACTCAAAGTTTTTCAATGTAATTGTTGGATCTTTTGCAGCGGATTTCTTATTTGCATCCTCTACGTCGCCATCCGAATCATCCTCAGATGCGCCGACATAACCGAAATCCACATTCAGCGCCATGGGCGCATAAGGAAGCACCCCATCCGGCGCGGTAATTGGTCCAATGTTCATTTTATTTTTGATCACAGGCGTTTTTTGAGCGTCGAGCGTATTGCTCCAGTGTGCTTCGATGCCCGCCACTGTAATAATACCTTCCGGAGCCGATTTAGGAGACGTGGTGATCTGTTTAAATGAAATATCCGCTGTTCCAAGACCACTATCATCATCAGCAAGATTGGTTTTTATCGTACTGTTCGGTGCAATGGTAATGTGGATCGTATCATACACAGGCACCACGGTCGGCGTTGCATCTTCCTTACCTTCTGCATGTTCTACGCGCAGATAGGTCAGATCGATCGATGCCGGCGCCGTATGCGACAGCGCAGTGTATGTTAGATCCTGCAGTTTCTTCTGTGAAATCGTTGCTTCAAGCGGCCCATTCGACTCAATTTTTAGAAGTGATTTTTCTGGCGCATTCATCCCTGCAAAGTTAACCGGATGCGGTAGCGAGAAACGCAGTGCTGAGAGATCCATTGATTCTCCATGAATCTCTAGCGTATCAGTAGTGACAACGACTGCGCTGGAATCACCGTCTGGCGTAATCGTTTCTGGTGTCAGCGGCTTAATAGTCATTACAGGCTTATTAATTACCGCATGTTTGTTTATCAGCGTACCAACCACCTGAACCTCGCCATAAGTCACGTCGATCGCGCGACCACTCGCTTTCCCTTTTTCCTTGAGAAGCACGATATATTCGTCGAGCTTTTGCTTCACAATTACTTGATCTAGCCCACTGCGGGAAATAAAGAAAATGCCCCCCAGCAATGCGAGAAGCGCGACTGCTGCTGGAATCAATAATTTCGATTTTTTGCTAGTAGCTGGTGCCTCAGTCATGAGATTCTCTCGATGGTTTGGGTTATTTCTTGACGGACATATTACGGGTGCCGCTCAGCACAGATACTTTTAGGCCTTCGAGGCTGTCATTCATCATAATCTGGCAGCCGAGGCGCGAGGTGTGCGTGAGGCCGAACGCGAGGTCAAGCATGTCTTCCTCGTCTTCTGTTGCGGCAGGTAGCGCCTCATAAAACGCAGGGTCGATAATCACATGGCAGGTAGAACAAGCGAGCGACCCTTCGCACGCGCCCTCAAGCGGCACGGCGTTTTTATGCGCGACCTCGAGCAGCGAAATGCCGTTTGGCGCGCTGATATGTTTCTCGGTGCCGTCTGGCATCACAAAAATAATGTTAGGCATTTGCTACTCCACTTCATCTACGTTACGCCCTGCGAGCGCACCCGCAATAGCATGATTCATCCGCCGCTCTGCAAACCCACCCACCAATGCGCTGAGCTGATGCGCCTCGTGGTCGATACGTTCGCGATTCTCGCCCGCAATCACTGTTTTTAGCCGTGCGATCTGGCCTTGAATCATCATTTCTTCGCCCGGCTTCAGCAGCGCCTTATCCGCTGCCATGGCCGATTCGACTTCCCTCACCGTCCGTTCGGCTTCCACCCGCGCCTCGATGAGCAACCGCTCCATAATATCGCTGCGCGCATGTTCCATGCCGGCGCTCACCATACGTTCGATTTCCTCAAAGGCAAGCCCGTAGGAGGGATTTACCTCCACTTGCTGCCTTGTGCCAGTGGTGAGTTCCTCCGCCGCCACAGTGAGCAGCCCATCCGCATCGATGGTGAAGGTAATACGCACCTTTGCAGCACCCGCGACCATTGGTGGAATGCCGCGCAGCGTGAACTTTGCGAGCGAACGGCAATCTACCACCTTTTCGCGCTCGCCCTGCAATACATGAATAATCATGGCTGTCTGGCCGTCCTGATAGGTCGTGAATTCTTGCGAGAACGCAGCTGGAATCGGTGTATTGCGGTGGATGATTTTCTCGACAATGCCGCCCATCGTCTCAAGCCCGAGCGACAGCGCAATCACGTCGAGCAGCAGGTGGTCTGCGCCCTTCGTCAACGCCTCCGCCTGCAATGCCGCGCCGAGAGCGACGACCAGATCCGGGTCGAGCGAGTCATACGGTTTTTTGCCAAACAGCGCGGCAACCGCGCGCTTCACCAGCGGAATCCGCGTCGAACCGCCGACTAGCACCACATCCGTAATTTCTGCGGCGCTGAGACCAGCATCGGCCAGTGCCGCCTCGCAACAGCTGAGGCTACGGCGCAGCAGCGGCTGTATAAGCAATTCAAGCGCAGCCACATCCAGCGCGAGCATGGTGCCACGCCACTCTAGTTGCGTGCTGGGTGTGCTGCTCAATGCCTCTTTCGCAGCGCGGCACAGCGATAGCAATTCCGCCAACTCAGCAGGCGAGAGGGATTGTTGCTCACCCCCCACGCGTGCGAGCATTTCCTCGGCAATTGCGCGGTCGATATCATCACCGCCGAGCGCCGTATCCCCCGCGGTCGCGAGCACCTGGAACACGCCCGCTTGCAGCTTGAGGATGGAAATATCAAACGTACCGCCGCCGAGGTCATAAATCGCGATGGTGCCTTCGGTTTTCTGATCGAGTCCATAGGCAAGCGCTGCGGCTGTCGGTTCGTTGATGAGGCGTAGCACCTCGAGCCCGGCCATGCGTGCGGCATCCTTCGTCGCGGCGCGCGCCGCATCGTCGAAATAGGCGGGAACGGTGATGACGGCCTTGCTGACCTTACGCCCCAGCGCATCCGCCGCCATGTCGCGCAGATGTTTCAAAATCTCCGCTGAGATTTCCGTCGGCGTTAGCTCGCGCCCATCCACACGCAGGCGCACAAGGCCGTTCTTTTCCGCCATGGTCGCATAGACTGCGTTGCCGCCCACATCCGCGATATCCGCCGCGGACTTACCCATCAGGCGCTTGACGGAGGCGATCACCCCCTCCTCGCCCTCGCCATAGGCGCGGCGCGCTTCGTGCCCCACAACCACCGCCCCATGCGCATACTGCACGATGGAGGGCTGGATCGCACGGCCGAATGCGTCGTGAATCGGCTCCGCCTCACCGTTGCTGGCAATGGCGACGACGCTATGCGTGGTGCCGAGGTCGATGCCGATCGCCACCGAATCCGCATGAGGCAGCGGCGTTTCACCGGGCTCGCAAATCTGAAGCAGGTTAACCATGCGCAGCCTTCAACCGATAAATGAGCATATGCGCCTCTTCCATCGCCTTGCCGAGATACTGCAAGCGCATGGTTTCCTGCGCGGCGCGCGCGAAATCGCTTTGTGCGAAGGCCTCTTCCAGCGCTTTGGTGGTAGCGGCTGCGCGGGATTTAATTTCGGCGACGGATTGCGCGAGCGTCGCGCCGCTCTCGCCCGCATCCGCGATGTGTTCGCGCAGCTCCATCATTTCCATCAGCAAGGCGGGGGGCGGTGCAGCGTCATCCTCCAGCGCCGCATAGCCGTTGAGGTTCAGCAGATGCTCCGCGCGCGTCAGCGGGTTTTTGAGGGTTTCATAGGCATCGTTCACCAGCTGCGAGCGTAGAATCGCCGCTGTGCGCTCGGCCTCTGGCTTGCCGACAAAGCGATCCGGATGTGTGGCGCGCTGCGCGGCGAAATAGGCATCCGTCAGCGTTTTTTCGTTCAGCGAAAACGCAGCCGTTAACCCAAGAATATCGAATAGATTCTGCACGCAGGCTATCTAGGGCAGAAGCGGCAGGGTGTCTATGGTTTTTAAGCCATCATTCCCGTGCCAGCCTCGGCATCCGAATAAAGTGGGTAGAGGGCGCGGGCGTTGAAGAGCTGGTAGTGCCACCACTCGTTGCGGTAGAAATCCCACCCCGAGCTAGTCATGATGCCCATCAGCAGCAGGCGGTTGCGTTGCGCCTCGGCGTTGATATCCAGGCGCCCATGATGCGAGCGCGGGTGGAATTCGTCGAACGCAGTGCCCATGTCGAGCGGTGTAAAATCCCATCGGCACAACACTAAATCCACCGCCGCCCCACGCGAATGGGGGGAACCACGGCGTGGGTCGGCGAGAAAATGAGGGTCGGGCGTGTGCTCCCACAGCTTCCACTGCGCCTCGGTCGGGCGGAAGGCATCGTAAATGATAAAGCGGTAGCCCTGCGTTTTGGCGAGCGTGACGGCTTTCGCTAATTTCTCTGCCGCCTCCACATGCAAATAGCAGCGCGCGCCTCTGCGATAAACCGACTTGCCGGTAAAATTATCGGCCGTGGCATATTTGAGGTCGATGCGCACATCGTGCGACTCCGGCGTGATCTCAACTAAAGACACCGTTTGCCTCCAGCGTTTCTTTGAGGCCCGCTGCGACAGCGAGCTCGCAGGTTTTTGCAAGCGCTTTGCGGTCGCCGTGGCTATCTATCCGCTCGACCGGGTAAAACCGCGCTTTCACCTCAATATACGGAAAGCTGAGCAAGCGCAGCGTGTGGTCGAGCAGCGTTGCCTCACCAATCCACGCCACGGATTCACGCGTTGCGGCACTCAGCGGTGTGGTGCCGATATGCGTGTAAGCAAGGCTCAGCGGCTGCACAGGCAGGTTATGCTCCTCCACCAAATTAAAGAAGCCGCTTTTGAATGGCAGCACGCGGAAGCCGTCGCCCGTGGTGCCTTCCGGGAATAAGGCGAGCACCTTGCCCTGGCGCAGTTTTGTTTCCATCTCGGCGCGGGCGCGGTGCATATCGGTCGGCTTACGCTCGACAAAAACGCAGTCTGAAAGGATGGCAAGCTGTCCGACAAACGGCCAACTGCGAATCTCGCGCTTCGGTGTAAACGACACCGGCAGGAAGGAACCAAGAATAAAAATATCGAGATAGCTGGTATGGTTGGAGATCAAGATAAATGGCCGTTTTGCACCGATTTCACCCTCGCGCGTCAGGCGTATGCCGCAGATTTTCACCGCGCCCTTGTGAAATAAACAGACAGAAAACCCTTGGAAACGATGGGCACGGATGAGCCATCCCAAAGACACCGGAATGGTCATGAACAACGCCCAGCTGATGAGTGCGGTCAGCCGGATAATGCCACGGAGGTAGGATTTCGGCAGGGCAGCAGCTTCAGGGGTCATGCTTCGGACTCAGGCATATAACGGTTACTATAGCTCGCTTTGAGCTGGTCGGTCTGTACGATGATCGACACATCGCAGGTGTTGAAGGCGTAATCGAGCACCGCGCCATCCCCCACATAGCCGTTCACGCGCAGATAGGCCTTAATCAGCGGCGGCATCGCATTGATGGCCGCGCGCGGCACCACCTCTTCTTTCGGCATCAGGTTCATGTTGTTGTAATGCGCAGGCAGTGCAATCGGGCGGATGGCCTCCGGCGCCAGATGGTAGTGATAGAGATACGAAAGCGCATGGACATGTTCCTTGATATTCACACCATGGAAACTCGCACACCCGAACATCAAGCCGATATCCTTCGCGGCGATAAACGAGCCGATGCCCTGCCATAACAGCTGAATCACCGAACGAGTGCGGTATTGCTGCTCCACGCATGAACGGCCAAGCTCCATAATTTCGCCATCGAACGCTTTGAGCTGAGCGATATTATATTCGGTCTCGGTAT
Source organism: Rickettsiales bacterium (assembly GCA_044237845.1). Classification (GTDB taxonomy): domain Bacteria; phylum Pseudomonadota; class Alphaproteobacteria; order Rickettsiales; family UBA3002; genus QFOX01. The sequence continues at coordinate 33,854 of JBIIEL010000013.1, forward strand.
AAAAACTGCCGATTTTCGACATATTTTGGCGCGTGAGCAGACGATAGGTGCCGACCACGCGCGCATCACCCACACGGTTATTGTCGATCACCAACAGGTGAAAGCAGGCGTCGTCGTACATATCGAAATCGCGCTTCTGCTGCTGCACGGCAAGGTTTGCCACTGCACCCATTTCCTCGCAAAAAATGCGATAGCGCAGACGCTGTGCGGCATAGACATCCGCTTCACTCTCCGCAAGGCGAAGGGTCAGCTGACCTGCATGAACGGGCTCGAATACAGGTTCAAAAATCATCAAAATCCACCGTTCTATTTATGCTTATCAAGCGGGACGCCGAATAATTCCAGGCGGTGATCCACCAGCTTATACCCCAGTTCGCGGGCGATACGCTCTTGCAGGCGTTCAATTTCTTCGTTCACAAATTCCACGACTTTTCCGGTTCGCAGATCGATAAGATGGTCGTGGTGCTGCTCGGGAATTTCTTCGTAACGGGCGCGGCCATCGCCAAAGTCGTGGCGCTCGACAATTGCCGCATCCTCAAACAATTTCATCGTGCGATAGACAGTCGCGATGCTGATTTTATCGTCGATTTTCGCAGCGCGGCGGTAAAGTTCTTCGACATCCGGGTGGTCAGCAGCGTCTGAAAGCACGCGCGCGATGACGCGCCGCTGGCCTGTCATTTTTAGGCCTTTTTCAATACATTTTTTCTCTAAAACGCTCGACATGACAAGGAACATAGTCCGAGCACGCAGGTTCGTGCAAGTTATAGTTTGGCTAGCAATGGGTTAGTGGATTATAGCGCATCTAGCCCGATATCCACTGCCACGGCGGAATGGGTTAACTTCCCGACGGAAATATGTGCAACCCCTGTTTCCGCTATCGCCCGCACCGTTTGTAAATTCACGTTGCCGGAAGCCTCGGTGAGCACCCCCCTCGCCTTCGCGCGGCAGACTCCTTCGCGCAAATCATCCAGCGCCATATTATCAAGTAGAACGCTATCGACAGCGAGCGCCAGCGCTTCATCGAGCTGTGCCAGTGTATCGCACTCGATTTGGATTTTTTTCCCACTCGCTCGTGCGGCCTCAATCGCCGCCTTCACGCCACCGGCGATCGCAATATGGTTGTCTTTAATCATTACCGCGTCGTAAAGCCCCATGCGATGATTCTTCCCACCGCCGCAGCGCACCGCGTATTTTTGCAGCGCGCGCATGCCGGGGATAGTTTTACGCGTGTCGAGAATTTTAGCCTCCGTGCCCGCCACCGCGTCTACATAGCGCCGCGTCAGCGTCGCCACGCCGGAGAGATGTTGAATGAGATTCAGCGCCGTGCGCTCCCCCGCGAGTAGCGCCCGCGCCGGGCCTTCAATCGTCGTCAACTTAGTGCCTGCAGCGACGGATTCACCATCCGCCACATGGAGTGTCACCTTCACCGCTGGGTCGATCATCTGAAATAACTGAGGAAGATATGTCAGCCCTGCCACCGTCAGCGCCTCGCGGGCATTGACTGCCAGCCTCGATTGCAGCGCAGCAGGCACCACGCTGTTGCCCGTCACGTCTCCCGTTCCGATATCCTCGGCCAAGGCGGCTTTTAAAAATTCCTGAATTTCCGGGGCGTGATGCATATCAAGTCTTTACGAATTATTTGGTTTTAGCTTCGGTACGACTATATAAGGAGTCTTTACTAACTACAAGAACCGCTCATGCACGGATACGACCTGATTCACCACCATCTCGACGTTGTTATTGTCGGCTCGGGCGGCGCTGGCTTGCGCGCGGCGATTGCAGCGAGCGAAGGCGCGCTCAATGTCGGCGTTATCAGCAAGGTCGACCCGCGCCGCAGTCACACGATGGCCGCGCAAGGTGGCATTAACGCCGCGCTCGGCACGCGCGGGCCGGACGACTGGCGCTGGCATATGTACGACACCGTGCGCGGCTCCGACTGGCTGGGCGATCAGGACGCCATCGCACGCCTCTGCAGCGAGGCGCCACGCGCCATCACCGAACTCGCCGAGTGGGGCGTGCCGTTTACGCGCGACGAATCCGGCAAGATTTATCAACGCCCTTACGGCGGTCAAACCGTGGAATATGGCGGCGACCCAGCCTTTCGCGCTGCCGCCGCGGAAGACCGCACCGGGCAAGCGATTATGCAAGTGATGCTGGAGCGCGCCGTCAGCCGCCCGATCACCTTCTATTCTGAATTCTTTGCGCTCGATTTGTTGATGGAAAATGATGGCAGTTGCAGCGGCGTGCTGTGCATCGATATCGCCAGCGGCCAGCTCCACGCCTTCCACGCGCCGCTTACCATCCTCGCCACGGGCGGCTACGGGCAGGCCTACGCCTCAACTACCGCCGCGCATCTCTGCACGGGTGATGGCAACGCCATGGTGCTGCGCGCCGGACTCCCGCTGCAGGATATGGAATTCGTGCAGTTCCACCCAACCGGACTTTACGGTTCCGGCATTCTGATTACCGAGGGTGCACGCGGCGAAGGTGGATATTTGCTCAACGGCAAAGGCGAGCGATTCCTCAAGGATTATGCGCCACACTCGATGGAACTGGCCTCGCGCGATGTGATTGCGCGGTCGATTATTCAGGAGATTCGCGCAGGCCGTGGCGCGGGCGAAAAAGCGGATCATGTACATCTCGATTTGCGCCATTTGCCCGCCGATATTTTTACTGAAAAACTGCCCTACATCACCTCGCTCTGCGAAACGCTGATGGGCATCGACCCGCGCACTACCCTCATTCCCGTGGTGCCTACGGTGCATTATTCCATGGGCGGCATTCCGACGAATGTGCACTCACAGGTGCTGCGTATCGCCGCAGATGGCGCGGAATCCGTCGTGCCCGGGCTGATGGCGATTGGCGAGGCCGCGAGCAATTCCTGCCACGGCGCAAACCGCCTCGGCTGCAACTCGTTGCTCGATCTTATCGTTTTCGGCAAGGATGCGGGCGACTGGGCAGTGACCAACCTCGGCCGCACACGAAAAACACCGGAAGAAACCATCGGCATCGCGATCAAAAGCATTGCACGGCTGGACGCGTATCGTCAGAAGCGCGCGGGGATTCCGCAGCAGGAAAAGCGCGCAACGCTTCAAGCCGCGATGCGTGACTACGCGCCCATTTTTCGCAATGGCGACGACCTCACGCGCGGCCATGAGATGCTTTCCGAACTCGCGGCACAACCCATCGCGCTGCATGATTTACATCATGCCTGGAATATCGAACTCATCGCCGCGCTGGAGACGGAAAACCTCCTCGCCCAGGCACGCGCAACGATGCTCGCCGCGCTCAAACGCACCGAAAGCCGTGGCGCCCATGCGCGTGCGGATTACCCCGAGCGCGATGATGCGAACTGGCTCAAACACTCGCTCGTCTGGGTGAATGGCGAAGAAATCACGCACGCTACACGCGCCGTACATCTCGCCGCGGATATGCCGGATGCGCCAAGCTTTGCGCCGGAAGTGCGTACCTATTAGGGCGTTTTAAACACTAGTGCTTCACGCAGTACGCCAACCGCTATCTCAAGCAGACGATCAGCGGCTGCAGGAATATCCATAAATACTGGAACACTCAGCGCCGGCGGCGTGAAAGTGACATCCCGACTTTCGCTGTTTAGCTCCATATGCGCCGTAATGTTACCGGGGATTTCGAGCGCATAACTTATCAGTGGCGCATCGGCGGTGACGGGTTCGCAGCGCTTTACTCCAGGAAAATCACTGCAAGTTGCGCTGTTTTTTTGCGCGCGGAGTGCCATCTTCGGCACTGGATCAATCGTAATTTTATAACTTTCTGGTGCGGAGCCATCCATTGCGTAGAGCGCTTCGAAACTGTTAGGAATCGTGACACGGTAGCGTCCTTGGGCTTGATCCGTGGATTCCAATAATATTTCCGGCATCATCACCGCATACGTCTCACGGTTAAAAGTCATCGAGAGCACGGGGCGTAACACCTGCACCCGAAATTCGAAAGGAAAGCCTGAAGCTCGCACCTCTTCCGCTTTCAGCACCACATAGGAATTCGCCGTTTTAAATTGTGCGTTATGGTAATGAATCGTTGCTTTCACCCGCGCAACATCGGGGGCCATAATCCAATGCCAAGCGCCATACCACAACAAGGTTACTGCTAAAAATCCAATAATGCTCGTGGCGATAATGCGCATTCTAGGACTTACTAATCGCAGTACTGGCAATCGACTTCGACAACTCCAGCATGCGGTCGAGCGGTTTGCGAGCCGCAGCGATGAGTTCTGGCGAGAGCATCAGCTCCGGCGTGCGATCACGCATACAGAGATAGAGCTTCTCCATCGTGTTCAGCTTCATATACTGACAGTTGTTGCAGCTCATACAGGCACCACCTGCTTCCATGCCGGGCACGGGATAAAACTGGCTACCGGGCGAGCGTTTTGCCATCTGGTGCAGAATACCTGGTTCGGTGAGGACGATAAATTCCTGCCCTGGATTAGTCTCAGTAAATGTCAGCAGGCTCGACGTCGAGCCGATATGATGCGCGTGGGCGAGCAGCGCCTCCGGGCATTCCGGATGGGCGATGACTTTCGCTTGCGGGTGCTGCGTTTTCAGCTTCACTAGCTCACGCTCCGAAAACCGTTCATGCAACATGCAGGAGCCATTCCAGAGCAGCATGTCGCGCCCAGTTTTTTTGTTGAGATAGGCACCCAAAAACCGATCCGGCGCGAAAATAATTTTCTGGTCAGCAGGCAGCGAATTGATAATTGCCTCCGCATTGCTACTGGTGACGATGATATCCGTCAGCGCCTTAATCTCTGCCGAGCAGTTGATATAGGTAATCGCGATGTTATCCGGGTGCTGGGCGCGAAAGGCCTTGAACTCCACAGGTGGGCACGAATCTTCCAGTGAGCATCCCGCCTTCAAATCCGGCAACAACACTTGCTTGGTGGGATTGAGAATTTTTGCACCCTCGGCCATGAATTTCACACCGCAGAAGACAATCACATCCGCCGACGTCTCGGCCGCTTTGCGCGCCAGCTCCAGCGAGTCTCCAATCACATCGGCGATATCCTGCAGCTCATCCTCCTGATAATAATGCGCGAGGATGACCGCGTTCATCTCCCGCTTCAGCCGCAGGATTTCTTCTTCGAGATTGGAGGGTATCGTGTTCATACCGCGATATGTAGGGGATTCCTTAAAAAAATCAAGAAATCCCCGAATCGCTTAGGCCGCGCTTTGCAGCATTTTCATCAGCAGTTCGACGTCACCGGCGAATTCTTTATCCGCGCGGGCGAGTTCGTCGATGCGCTTCACCGCATGCATCACCGTGGTGTGATCCTTGCCACCAAACTTGCGGCCGATCTCCGGCAGTGACTTGGTGGTGAGCTTTTTCGACAGATACATCGCGACCTGACGCGGACGTGCGATCGCCACCGAGCGGCGGGCGGAATGCATGTCACTCACCTTGATATTGAAATGCGCAGCGACCTTTTTCTGGATGTCTTCGATCGTAATCCGGCGGTCGTTCGCGCGGAGAATATCATGCAGCACTTCCTGCGTGGATTCGAGCGTCACCGTGCCGCCAACGAGGGTTGCATGGGCAATCACGCGGTTGAGCGCGCCTTCGAGTTCACGCACGTTGCTGGTGATTTTATGCGCCAAGAACTCCAGAATACGTGTCGGCACATGTGTATTGGGCATTTTCTCAAGCTTCGACTGCAGAATGCCCAGACGAAGTTCGTAGCTCGTGGCGTGAATATCCGTCACCAGCCCCCAACCGAGACGGCTACGCACGCGCTCTTCCATCCCCTCAAGATCCGCCGGTGAGCGGTCGCCCGAAATGATGAGCTGCTTGTTCTGATCCACCAGCGAGTTGAACGTGTGGAAGAATTCTTCCTGCGTCGAATTCTTGTCGGCAAGGAATTGCACATCGTCCACCATCAGCACATCCACGCTGCGGAAATATTCTTTAAACGCCATGGTATCCTTGCTGCGCATGGCACAGATACATGAATTTTTCAGCCGAGAGGTACACCACTTTGCGCGCCGGGTCCGTCTTGCGAATATGCCAGGCGATCGCATGCATGAGGTGCGTTTTGCCAAGACCCACGCCACCATAGAGGAACAGCGGGTTGCTGCCGGGTGTCACGGTCGCCGATTCCGCCACGCGGCGAGCGGCTGCATGTGCAAGCTCGTTCGGTTTACCAACGACAAAGTTTTCGAACGTATAGCGCGGATCCAGTGGTGCAGAAATCGCATCCGGATTAATCGGCTTATCTTCGTTCGCGTGTTGGCCGAGCATCGCTGCTTCAAGCCCGGCAGGTGATTGCTGCGGCTGCGCTGGTACAGCACTGTTTACAGTCACCGGTTCCGCTTTCACAAAAATATCCACCGAGTGAACGGTTTGATCTTCCTGACACCAAAAGCGCAGAATGTTATCCGCATAGTGCGCCACAATCCACTCGCGCATGAAACGCGTCGGCACCGTGATCATAGCCTGACCATTCTTCACATCCGCCAGCTTCAAGGGCTGCAACCAGCTTTTGAAAATGGCCTCACCGTAGCTCACGCGGAGGCGTTCACGCACGCGCTCCCAACGGGCAAAATGATCGGGACGGCGGGACTGGATGGAAGAAATTTCGTTCATGTGCTTGTGCCTAACTGAGATGTTTTTATCGTTACTTACGTTTTTTTACGCTTGTTGCCATGGCAGGCGCGCTGCTTTCCAGCCATTCACCTGTCCGCGTTGGTAGTTCGTGTTGATGTCTCCTTCAAAGCCTCCTTCAATGTTGTAGCAAGCGAGATATCCCGCCGCTGTTGCCGCAATGGCTGCATCTGCCGAACGCCCACCGGTTTTACATAAAAAATAAAGCGGTGCGGTTTTGTCTGGCACCGCCGCTTCTAACTGTTCAATGAAACGAGCGTTGAGGTCGAAGTTCGGATAGAACTTCCAAGAAATCGTTTTGAGCGTTTTGCTGAGAGATGCAAGAGATGGCACACCTGCAAAAGACCATTCAGCCTGGGTACGCACGTCAACCAATTGGGCATCTGGATTACCTGAGAGAGCGCTCCACGCCTCAGCGGGAGCAACATCGCCCGCATAAAGCGGCGACATCGCAGTAGCAGTAGAAGGCATAGCTTACCTTTCCATACGCGGTTTTAATCGTTCAGAGGAGCCTTGAAAAAGGCAATAGAAGAGGATTTGCGAACCCACATGGGCCGCGACACACACAAGAAGAAAACTATTTTTTAAGGATCTGCGTTACGCAGCGGCAGAAAGCGCCTTCACGCGTTTAGCAAGGCGGCTAACTTTACGCGACGCCGTGCCAAGTGCGAGAACGCCCTTGGTTACGCCACGCATGATTTCAGGCTGTGCTGTTTTGAGCGCTGCCTGAGCTTCGGTCGCATTACCGGTTGCGATTGCAGTTTCAACTTTCTTAACGAACGTACGAATACGGCTCATACGTGAACGGTTAACATCCGTTCTACGCTCCGTTTGTCGAATGCGTTTTTTCGCCGATTTATGATGTGCCATGGTAAACCCACTTTGTTGTTTAGAATTTATGTCTTCCGAGGAGGGCGAACCTAACGAGGGGAATCGTCTCCGTCAAGCGCTTTTATTCACAGCATCCATTTTTTTATCAACATCAAAAATCATTAGCGTTTCTGCGTGTTTTTTGTAGATGACTGACAAAACTCACACCAGTAAGTTGCGCGTCCGGCTTGCACACAGGATTGAATTTTTTTGCCACATGAAAAACAGGGTTCGTTCGCACGATTATAGACGTTAAAATGATGCTGAAAATATCCGCCCTCATTACTCGCCCCGACATAGTTGCGCAGGGTCGATCCGCCGGAAGCAATAGCAGCCTCCAATGTCGTACGAATGGCCGCAATCAAGGCTTCCGCTTTAGGCGCTATTTTTGCGGCCGACAAAAGCGGGTTAATGCCTGATAAATAAAGACTTTCACTTGCATAAATATTACCAACACCGACCACCAGTTTCTGATCCATCAGCACCGGTTTTATTGCCCCTTTACGACGTAAAAGCTGCGTGCGCAGATAGTCCGGCGAGAAATCTTCCGAAAGCGGCTCAGGACCAAGGCTTTTAAGCAGCAGATGGCGCTCGAATTGCGTGGTTTTAACGATATCCACCACCCCAAAACGCCGAGGGTCGTTAAATACCATTAATAAGCCGCCGTTGAGCGAAATAAGCAGGTGATCGTGGGTTTTGAGGGCATATCCAGCCTCTTTCACCACAATAAAGCTGCCAGACATGCCCAAATGCGCCAAAATAGTCTCACCCGAGTCGAGATCGATCAGCAAGTATTTTGCGCGGCGACGGACATCCAAAATACGCCTTCCAACCAGCTTTTTAGCCAGATTTCGTGGAATCGGCTGCCGCAAATCGAAGCGGCGAACCGTGCAGCCCATAATTTTGGCATTTTTGATGGCGGCGAGCAGCCCGCGGCGGGTGGTCTCGACCTCGGGTAATTCCGGCATATTCTCTCCATAAAACTTGTGGCGCAGCGAAAAAGGCGCTACCAGCACCCCGCATAGGTAGGATCATGAGCCAGAAAACACAAGAACGCCCTGAAGACCACAGTGCTTCCTTCGGATTTCGTCGCATCGACAGCAGCGAAAAAGAAACCCTCGTGCGCGGCGTATTCTCTTCCGTTGCGGAGAGTTACGACATCATGAACGACCTGATGTCTGGCGGGTTACATCGCGTGTGGAAGAATGATTTTGTCAGCCGCGTGCGCGCCACGCCCTCATCCAACGTGCTCGATCTTGCAGGCGGCACAGGCGACATCGCGGTGCGCATTAAAGCGAAAACCGGCGCCAACGTCAACATCTGCGACATCAACCACGACATGCTGAAAACCGGTTGGGCACGCCAGTTCGACCGCGGTGAATCACAAGGTCTACGCTGGGTGTGCGGCAATGCAGAGCATCTGCCCGTGCCGGACCAATCGCTCGACGTTATCACCATCGCCTTTGGCCTGCGCAACGTCACCAACATCCAGCAAGCGCTGAACGATGCCTACCGCGCACTCAAGCCCGGCGGACAATTTCTCTGCCTTGAATTCAGCAAAGTCAGCGTGCCGCTGCTCACAAAATTGTATGACGCGTACTCGTTCAACGTCATTCCAAAAATCGGTGAGATCGTCGCGAAGGACCGCGCATCCTACCAATATCTGGTGGAATCCATCCGCATGTTCCCCGCGCAAAAGGAGCTAGTGGCGATGATGGAAAAAGCGGGCTTCGTGCGCGCGCGCTACGACAACCTCACCTTCGGTGCCGTGGCAATTCACCAAGGCTGGCGGGTGTAATGCTGCGCGACGCAAAACACAGCCTGCGCCTTATGTACCTCGCCTTCGTGCTCGCGCGCTATGATGCGCTAAACAGCTTCGACATGATCTCGCTGCCGCTGATTCCGCGCATTATTTACCATCTTGTCCCCAGCAAAAAACGCACGCTGCGCCCCGGCCAACGCCTGTCGCTTGCGCTGCAAAAACTGGGGCCGAGCTTCATCAAAGCGGGGCAAGCCGTTTCCACGCGCGGCGACCTGATTGGTGAAAAACTCGCAACGGATTTGGCGGAGTTGCAAGATAGCCTGCCCCCCTTCCCTACACGCGTGGCGATACGCGAAGTTGAAGCACAGCTCGACGCCCCCATCACCACGCTTTTTTTGCAGTTTGATGAGACAGCCATTGCTGCCGCATCTGTCGCACAGGTGCATTTTGCGGTGACGCCAGAAGGCAAAGAAGTTGCGGTGAAAGTGCTGCGTCCGCATATCGAAAAAGACTTCGCGCGCGATATCGAGCTGATGCGTTGGATCGCCGAGAAGCTGGAGCGTCACAAACCTGAGCTAAGACGCCTCAAACCCATGGCGATAGTGGATGAATTCGCGCGCACGGTCAGCATCGAACTCGATTTGCGGCTTGAGGCCGCCGCCGCCGATGAGCTGCGTGAGAATACTAAAAACGATGCGGATTTTTATGTGCCTGCGGTCGACTGGCAGCGCACCGCCAAGCGTGTGCTGGTGACTGAGCGCATTCGCGGTATTTCTGCGGGCGATATCGAGGGGCTGAAAGCTTCAGGCATCGACCTCACCGCGACGATGGAACGCGCGGCAAAGGCGTTTTTCAATCAGGTATTCCGCGACGGATTTTTCCACGCGGATATGCATCCCGGTAATTTATTTGTTCTGCCGGATGGCCGCCTCGCGCCGGTGGATTTTGGGATTATGGGTCGGGTCGATCATGCGAACCAGCTCATACTCGCGCAGATTCTCTGGCGTTTTTTGAAGGGCGATTATCACGAGGTTGCACGCCTGCATCGCGAGGCGGGCTATATCCCCGCGCATATTTCGATCGACCAGTTTGCGCAGGCCATCCGCGCCGTTGGCAGTCCCATTGTCGGCAAGGCGATGAACGAAATTTCCGTCGGCCGCTTATTCGGCCAGCTACTCACCGTCGCGCGGATGTTCGAAATGGAAGCTCAGCCACACCTATTTCTGCTACATAAAACCATGATTACGGCGGAAGGCGTTGGACGCAACCTGAACCCGAATGTGAATATGTGGCAGCTCTCTGAACCGTTGATTCGGGCGTGGGCGGAGGAGCATCTCTCCCCCCGCGCGCGGCTGAAAGCCCATGCGAAAGAGGTGGTTGAGATCCTGCGCGATGCTCCAAAAATCCTACAAAAGCTAAAAGAGCTGCTGAACAAGGCCGACGCCTAGTGCGAAATATAAGTTGCTAAAAACCCGCAGATTTACTATCTATTCCGCTCATTTTGCAGCGAGCAGATTATGTTCCCCAAAAGCGTCTTACTCATTATTACCGGCTCGGTGGCGTCATATAAATCGCTGGAGCTGATTCGTCTGCTGCGTGCGCGCGATGTCACGGTGACAGCGATCCTCACTCGCGGTGGCGCGCAATTTATTACGCCGCTGGCGGTGTCTTCCCTCACCGGCACCAAAACCTATAGCGATCTTTTCTCGCTGACGGATGAGGTGGAGATGGGGCATATCGAACTTTCGCGTGTGGCGGATATGATTCTGGTTGCCCCGGCGAGTGCGGACATCCTTGCCAAAATGGCCGCTGGTATTGCGGATGACCTCGCGACCACGGCGCTGCTCGCCACCAACAAACCCGTCGTCGTTGCCCCCGCGATGAACCATAAAATGTGGAGCCATGCGGCAACGAAACGCAACGTCGCGCAGATGAAAGCCGATGGTATCCGCGTGATAGAACCCACTGAAGGCGACATGGCTTGCGGTGAGTATGGCGTTGGCCGGATGGCTGAACCAACGGCCATTGTTGATTTTCTCTCTGGCACACGCAGCGGCGCACTTGCAGGCAAGCACGCTATTGTCACCAGCGGTGCAACAATGGAAGCGATCGACCCGGTGCGTTATCTCGGCAACCATTCCTCCGGCAAACAAGGTCATGCCATCGCCGCCGCATTGGCCGCGCAGGGGGCGCGCGTGACTCTCATCAGTGGCAACAGCGCCGAGGCAAATCCCGCTGGCGTCACCACCCTCCGCGCGACGGATGCGGATGCGATGCTCGCCGCCGTAACCAAGGCTCTCCCCGCTGATATTTTTGTTGGCGCCGCAGCGGTAGCGGATTGGAAACTCGCCAAACCAGCAACGCAGAAACTGAAAAAGAAAACTGCCAAGGATAAACTGACGCTCGAACTCACGCCTACCGTGGATGTACTTGCGAGCATTGCAACCCAGAAAAAACGCCCAGCACTGGTGATTGGCTTCGCCGCAGAAACGGAAAAACTGCTGGAACATGCCCGCGCAAAACGCAAAGCAAAAAACTGCGACTGGATCGTCGCAAACCATGTCGCAAACGGCGCCGTATTCGGGGCAGATGATAATAAAGTCACCCTCGTCACCGCGCGTGGGGAAGAAGCATGGAAACCCATGAGCAAGCAGGAAGTCGCCCAAAAACTGGTGCAAAAAATTACGGAACATTTCGCTTCCACCAAACCCACCGCCACCCGTCTCGTGAAAGGAAAAATCGCATGAGCAACACGGTCACCATCTCCATCACTCGCCTGCCGCACGCGGCGGAGCTTGCCTTGCCCGCTTACGCCACCGAACAAAGCGCTGGCATGGATTTACTCGCTGCGGTGAAGGAGAATACCACCCTCGCCCCCGGTGCACGGATGCTGGTACCAACCGGCCTCGCGATGGCGCTGCCAGATGGTTATGAGGCACAGATTCGCCCACGTTCTGGCCTCGCGCTCAAGCACGGTATCACGCTGGTCAACACCCCCGGCACGATCGATGCGGATTATCGCGGCGAAGTGGGCGTCATCATCATCAACCACGGCAGCGAACCATTCACCATCGAGCGCGGCATGCGCATTGCGCAGATGGTCATCGCCCCTTATACACGCGCGGCATTCAGCGAAGTGATTGAATTGCCCACCTCACAACGTGGCGCGGGCGGCTTCGGCTCTACCGGAACGAAAGGCTAATCATGTCTGCACTTGATCATCTCGACGCACCGCGCGGCCGTTTATACGACAGCATTCTCGAAACCGTTGGCCACACACCGCTGGTGAAGCTCAACCGCGTTGCAGAACAAGCGGGAGCACTCGCACATGTCTATGCGAAGCTGGAATTTTTTAACCCGCTTTCCTCCATCAAAGACCGTATTGCACTGTCGATGATTGAATCCGCCGAGCGTGATGGCACGCTGAAGCCAGGCATGACGCTGGTGGAGCCAACCTCGGGCAACACTGGCATCGGCCTTGCGTTTGTCGCGGCGGCGAAGGGCTATGCGCTCATCCTCACCATGCCAGATTCGATGTCGATCGAACGGCGGAAGATGCTCGCTTTCCTCGGCGCACAGCTTGAGTTGACGCCTGCGACTGAGGGCATGCGCGGTGCGATCAAGAAGGCAGAAGAGATCGTCGCCAGCAACCCGAAGGCCATGATGCTGCAACAATTCCAGAATCCTTCGAACCCCGCCATTCATGTGGCAACAACGGGGCCAGAAATCTGGGCAGATACCGCTGGCAAAGTGGATGTGTTTATCGCCGGTGTCGGCACAGGCGGCACGGTGAGCGGCGTGGGTCGTTATTTAAAAGCGCAGAACCCGAACATCAAAATTATCGCAGTGGAGCCGGAAGAAAGCCCCGTGCTTTCCGGTGGTGCACCGCGACCGCATAAAATTCAAGGCATTGGCGCGGGTTTCGTGCCGGACATTTTCGACCGCAGCGTGATTGATGAAATCATCACCGTGAACAGCGCGGAGTCTTTCGCCATGGCACGCGAAGTGGCGAAGCTCGACGGTATTCCGGCAGGCATGTCCTCCGGCTCGAACATCGCCGCTGCATTCAAAGTCGCGAAGCGGCCCGAGATGAAGGGGAAGCTGATCGTGACTATCTGCGCGTCGTCGGCGGAGCGCTACATCTCCACCGCGTTATTTGCGGATGCTTAGCTTCGAGCAGCAACGACGCTATGCTCGCCAAACCATGCTGAGTGAGGTTGGTGAGGCCGGGCAGCAAACCTTACTCAACACGCGCGTACTTATTATCGGCGCGGGCGGGCTTGGCTCCGCACTGATCAGTTACCTTGCGGCGGCTGGCGTTGGCCATCTCGGCATCGTCGACCATGACCGCGTTGAGCTCTCTAACCTCGCGCGGCAGATTCTGCATGAAACGGCGGATATCGGCCGCCTCAAAGTGGAGAGCGCAGCGGATCGCATCGCGGAGATTAACCCGGATGTGAAGGTCACCACGTACCCCTACGCCCTCACAGAGCAGAACGCGAAAGAGCTCATCACGCAGTATGATATCGTTGCGGATGGCTGCGATAATTTCGCTTCGCGCTTTGCAGTGAATGCAGCCTGCGTTGCGCTCACTGTGAAGCTCGTTAGCGCCTCGATTGCTGGGTTTCAGGGGCAGCTCACCACTATCGCGCTGGGCTCCGCGTGCTACCAATGCCTCGTGCACCCAGATGCACCGGAAGCCAGTACCTGCCGTGAATCCGGCGTGATTGGCCCCCTCGCCGGTATTGTCGGTAGCATGCAGGCGCTCGAAGTCATCCGCCTCGCCCTCGGCAAGCCTGCACTGGTCGGCAAGCTTGCGTTGTTTGACGGAACCACACACGAGCAACGCATTGTCACTCTGACACGCGATATAAATTGCAGCGTTTGTGGCGATTCATCCCCAGCATCAGCTTTCACTGGCACAGCAAAAAATTAAGACTATGTTAAGCGCTATGAAGATTATTCCACACATCCTTGCATTGCTGATTGGGCTCGCGGCGTTACGGTCGCTCGCGGCTGAGGATCAGTCGATTCTGAATCCCTCAGGACTCCCGATTCCACGCTTTGTGTCACTGAAGTCTGACGAAATCAACGTGCGTGTGGGGCCAGGCAAACGCTACCCCATCCGCTGGACATACCGTCGCAAATTACTGCCCGTACAAATCATCGAAGAATTCGCACATTGGCGTAAAATTCAAGATTACGAAGGCGCAACCGGTTGGGTACAAAAAAGCTTTGTCGACGGCAAACGCACCGTGATTATCATCGATAAACCCCAAACACTCTACCGCGAGGCGGATGCCACCTCCAAACCAGTCATGCGCGTGGATCCCCTGGTCATCGGCCATCTCAAGCAATGCAAGCCAGACTGGTGTGAAGTCGAGATTCAGGAAAAGAAGGCGTGGATTCGCAAAAGCGATATCTGGGGCGTCACCCGTGAAGAAGTCTTCGACAAATAATCACGACAACTGCCTGATTAATTACCCTATACTATCTCCTAACTACACTTAGTAAGAGGCTTGATATTTTCCGGTGAGGCTTTGCTCTGGCATACGGTAGATGGCATGACCAAACTCTACCAGCGACAACCCCAGATCCGCCACCGGAAGTGACTCCGTTGCCCCCAACATCAGCACTCCGCCGGGCGCCAGATGCCTTACAAGGCTGCGCAGCACATCGCGCTTGGTGTCGGCGTCAAAATAAATCAGAACATTGCGGCATAAAATCAGGTCGAAGGCGCCGGGCGTAATGAAATCGTCGAGCAAATTATGCGTTTTGAACGAGACCATCTGTTTCAGCGCGTCGCTGACCTGCCAGTTGCCGCTGGGGCGGCGGGTAAAATAGCGGGAAACCAGTGCGGGTGGCATGCCGCGCTGCACTTCAAACTCCGAATACGTTCCCTGACGTGCCTTTTCGATACTTTGCGACGACACATCGGTCGCCAGAATCTCATAGCTCCACCCCGAGCGACGTGCGTCCTCTTCCAGAAGGGTCATGCCCAGAGAATAAGCCTCCTGACCGGTGGAAGCCGCCGCACTCCAGAATCGTAGCCGGCGAGGCGACTGCGCACAAAGCAGTGGCAGAATCCGCTGGCGTATTTCTTCAAATGGTTTGCCATCGCGAAAAAAAGAGGTCTCATTCACCGTCATCGCTTCAGCGATATCCTGAATCAGCTCCGTCTGACGAAACCGGCGCAGCGATGCCACCATGGCCTCCATGCTGCCGAACCGATGTTTTGCCATCACAGATTCGAGGCGAGAATACAGTAGGTATTCTTTGTCCGAAGAGAGCGAGAGGCCAATCTGCTTTTTTAATAAATCACGCAAAAACGCGAAATCGTCGGGGTGAATCGCAGGATGCTGCTGCATGTATGGCTCAAACGTTCAGCCCCACGGAATAGTGATACCGCTCTTCTTTGTAGCACAACCATTGGCTGTTAGCAATAGCGGCTGGCACACATCCTAGTAGCATTCAAGGAACGGCGCCTTGACCTTAGTCAACAGCACTTAACGCTTGGAGGCCAGCACCTTAAGTTCCCCAATCACCTGCGACATTTCTTTGCTGCCCTGACGCAACCCTAAGGCGAGAATCATCCGCAATACTTCGAGATGTTTGGTAATAATCAGGCTGTGATTTTTGCTTTCGGTATTCAACCGGCTGCGGCAGAAGAGATGCAGCATGTAAGCAACCTCTGCCGCGACTTTATAGCCAAATGTACCAGCGCGGGACATCAGCACACCCCTCTCGCTGCATGATACGATAAATGTCCTTAGCAATGTTGTATTCCTCAACAATATCGGCCTCCGGCTTCCCCGCACCACGAGTATATCCAAAAGCGCTAGAAATGGCCCGTTGTCGCTTTTCCATGACTTTGTCAGGCGTAAGTGTCGCAGGGTCTATTTTTGCGTGCTTGGCAGCAAGCTTTTCAACACTGGCTATGAAGTATGCGCAAAGTTCGCTTGGTGGCATTTTCCCGGCCCTCAAGCAGTCGGCAATCTGCGACAAAGCCGAAAGCCTGCCGCCTGCTGGGTCATGGCCCGGCAGGTCGCAAAGACCAAGATTTAGTTCTTCGATGTTGAAGTCTTCCATGATTTACGCCTACGCTTTTTGTTTGAAGTCGGCATGGATAACCTCGCCGCCAGTGGTGATTCTGTCAATATGGTCCGCCCAATCTTGCATCATCACTCGGCGCTGGCCAAGAAATTTAGCCCGGTCATAGGCTTCACCAAGTGGGCCAGATGCCTTGTGTGCAAGCTGCGCCTCGATAATGTCAGGCTGGTAGTCCAGCTCTTCACGTATGGTCGTTCTCGCTAATGCACGAAAGCCATGGGCAGTCATGCGATCACGAAAACCAAGGCGCTTGAGCGCACCAAGCACCGTGCCATCACTCATGGCGTGCCGGTGCCCCCGCTGGCTTGGAAACACCCACGGGCTTTGTAGTAACCCGCATTCAACTTGCTGGTCCTTTAGCACGGCGATGGCCTGTTTTGACAAAGGAACAATGTGCGGGCGGCGCATCTTCATGCGCTCCGCCGGTATACGCCACTCTGCCTTGTCGAAGTCGATTTCTTCCCAACGTGCTTGGCGCAATTCTCCGGGGCGAACGAAGGTTAAGAGTGAAAGCAACAGCGCGTTGCGCGTACGGACCATGAGCCGCGCATCATTACGATGGATTGCCCTCACCAGTTCTCGCACGCCATCCGACTCGATAGCAGCAAAGTGTCTGGTTTTCCGTGTTTTGAGTGCTCCTTGTAGGCTAGGTGCAGGATTATGCTCGCAGCGGCGAATTTGGTTGCCATAGCGGAAGACCTGCCCGCATACCTGCCTAGCACGGCTTACCGTGTCGAGAGCGCCCCGCTTTTCGATTTTCTTAAGTGCGTCGAGGAGATCGGGAGCCTTGATGTCAGCAATCGGCAACAAGCCGATTGCTGGAAAAACATCGGTCTCCAGTAAGTGCAAAAGGTACTGGCCATGGCCTTCCGACCACTTACCCTTGTTTACCTCATGCCATTCGAGAGCAGTCGCCTTGAAGGTATTGCGTGCGTTGAGTGCTGCCTTCCGCTTTTCATCTTTTTTTAGGGCCATTGGGTCTTGCCCTTGGCGAAGTAGCTTTTTGGCATTATCACGCTGCTCACGGGCTTCCAGAAGGCTCGTGACAGGATAAGAGCCAAACGAGAGAACTTTTTCTACCCCCAAATACTTGTACTTCATCTGCCACAGTTTCGAACCGTTTGGCATGATGCGCAGGTACAAACCGCCCCCATCGCTAAACTTGTACTGCTTGGCGGCGGGTTTGGCATTCTGGCAGGCGAGATTGGTCAGTTTCATAGTCTTTACCCCTTACTAGCGGGCGTTACCCCTTCGGATACCCCCTGATTGAACGAATGTGTGCGAACGAAGGGAGTTATCTACGAACAGTCCAGCAAAAGGATATGCCGCTAATTCCCTAGGAATATCGAACACGTCTGAACATCAGCGACTAAAAACATATAGGGAAATGGTGGCCAGGGACGGAATCGAACCGCCGACACGGGGATTTTCAATCCCCTGCTCTACCGACTGAGCTACCTGGCCACGCTATTACGGTGGGCAGTGCTATAGCCAAAGGCTCACCGCATGGCAAGCATCCGTTTCAACTATCGTAAAAACGAGTATTACTGTGGCTTTTCTGACGATTCATCGAACAGCGCGCTGAGGCTTTCTTCGTCGATATCGTCAAGCTCTACCGCGGGAACGCTATAGCCGCCGGTGAACCAGCGGTTCAGATCCACCTCGCGGCAACGGGCGGAGCAAAAGGGCTTTGCCTCGGGCGTGGTGGGCTTGGAACAGACCGGGCACAGACTCATGCGGCGATCAGCTCTGCTGCAACAGGAACAAGGCCATGCCCTACTGTCACCCGCTCGTCGAACACGAAACACCCGCCGCGCCAGAGTGAATCCGCTTCCGGGATCTGCTCCAGATAGGCGAGAATTCCACCTTTCAGGTGATAGACTTCCTTAAATCCCTGCGCGACGAGATAGGCCGAATATTTTTCACAGCGTATGCCGCCGGTGCAATACATCGCAATGCGCGTATTCGCCTTCGCGGCGAGATGTTCATCTGTAAACGCTACCATTTGCTTGAAATTGCGCGTGCCGGGATTCACCGCACCCTCAAAATGCCCGAGCTCGTATTCATATTGGTTGCGTGTGTCGATGGTGATCACATCCTGCGCGGCAATCAGTGCGTTCCAGTCCGCAGGCGCGATATGCACACCCACACATTGCGACGGGTTCGCCTCCGCACCGAGGGAAATCAGCTCCCGCTTCACTTTCACCTTTGTACGTTTGAATGGCTGTGCGCCAAAATAGCTCTCGCGTTTCATCTCCGTAGAAATTCCCAGTTGCTTGGTGAGGTGTGCAATCAGCAGATTCACCTGCTCTGCCGCGCCTGAGATAGTGGCATTCACACCCTCACGCGCGAGGGTGATGGTGCCGCGAATGCCCAGTTCCTGCATGCGGGCGAGCAGCGACGGCTTTACGGCCCCAGGGTCGGCCAGTGGCGTAAAACTATAAAACGTGGTGATGGTAACAGGTTCGCTCATGCGGCTGCCATAGCGGATTTTGGTGGAAATGTCTAGCCTACGGCGAGCTGTTCCGTCGGCACCGCTTCAAGCCGTGCGGAGGGCGTAACGTTGCTCACCGCATGGGTCGGCTGCATCTGCGGCGCAGATGGCGCGGCGGCTGCGACAGGTAACGCTGGCTGCGGGTGCATCTGTGCGGCGATTTCGCGCAGCCTTTCAATGCGTGTTTCGGTGCTCGGATAGCCAGAACGCAGCTGAGCCAACGCGCCCAAGAATGATTTACCCGACTGCGTGCCTTGTAATTTTTGAAGTGCGCTGATGAGCGCTTCTGGGTCGCCGGAGATTCTGGCGCCCTTCGCATCCGCCTCAAGCTCCGTGGGGCGCACGGCGATGTTGTTGGCAACCACGCCGCCGACAAACGCGCCAATGGTAAGGCATAAAAACTCATCGAACGCGCGGAACAGCACAGATCCTTGGCTCCAACGCGAAGCGCCAAGGCGCAGCCCCAGCCGATGGGCACCAATCGCCCCTGCTCCACCAAACAACGCCGTCGCGATGATGCGTGGGGTCTTGTGATTACTCACCTCGTGCCCAATCTCATGACCGAGCACCGCATTTACCTCGCGCAGGTTGAGCAGTTTGAGCAGGCCCGTCGTGACCACCACTTCCTCGGGCGAAACAGTAAGCGCATTCGGCGCTTTATTTTCGGTGAGAATCAGCTGCGGCGCTTTCGGCATTCCCGCTCGGGCGCACATGGCGTTCCACCCAGCAATCAACTCCGGGTGAGACTGCCGCGTGATCAGTTTGCCGCGCTTGAGGCCGAGCTTGCCCAGTTCGTTCAGCAGATGCACGTCGATATTCTCGTTACTCATCGCCACGTGGGGCACGAGATGCGGGTCGATATTCGGCGTGCTGGCGAGGCTCTCTTCCGGCGAAAAGTCATGATGGCCGAACAGCCCCTGCACCCAATGGGTGAGCGAGGCCAGCGTCGCGCTCGACCATAACCCGATTCGACTGTGCTCGAACTGTGGCGTGTTAGACCTCTACAACTTGCTGCTGCGGCTTGATGATTTCTTTTTGGGCAACCGGCACTTCGATTTTGGTATCGGCATTGTTGATGCCGGGCGGCGCGTCAGCACTGATCGCATGTCCAGCCGCATCGACTAAGCTGCCACCTTCCGCAACATGCATATCAGACAGCTCCACCCCGGACGTTGCCGCCGCAATCTCGGCGTCTTTTATCGGAGCTGTGTGTGCCATTACAGGTGCCGCAGCATGCGCACCTAGTCCTTTAATCAGCGACGCATATTGCGCGGGGGTGAGGTTCGGCAAATGCAAGTTCAGCGTTTGCTCGTCAGCGTTAACGCGGATTTGATCAATCGTCAGAGTATGGTTTTTTGCCAATGCAGAAATCAGAGGATGATTTCGTAGGGCCTGAAGAAGTTCACGCGATGCCTCCGCAAAATTACTCTGTATCATAGGGCCACTGAATGTCAGCTGCAGGCTTGTCGCGGGCGTATTTGGGGTATTATCGCCAATCATATTGCTGAGCGAGAGAACAAGCCCTTCTGGGTGTGCGTCATCGCCTTTCAGTAACTGCGGATTGATTGTTTTCCCAATATAGTCGGCAAGATTTTTCTCAGCCTGTTTAAATTCAAACGGCTCAACGATCAGACCATGTTCTTCTGCTGGAGTGTGTGTTTCAGTTACAGGATGCGCGACATCAACTGCCGCTGGTGCAGTCACCGCTGCATCCGCTACTGGATGGGGCGTTGGTGTGGTGACAGGCTGCTGTGGCGCATGCGGTTCCTCGGGGTTGAAGACGTTGATGTTGATATTATCCGACGCAACATGCGGATGCCCCGCTTCCGTCGTAGGCGCTTCTTTTCGAGTCGCATCATCTGCCACCGAGTGATGCTCCGGCGGTGTAAGCTGCTCGCGTGCGGCAAGTTCTGCGAGGTTGGGGGACGCGGCGGTGATTTCTGGGTTTTGCATAAAGACCTCATAAACTAATTTACTCTTTACCATACCTCCTTTCAGGGCGTTTTTGTGTGACAGTTCTGTGACAATTGCAGCCCCAAGCATTTTTTATTTGACGCAGCGCAGCAAATTTGCATAAATGCGCGGACTACGTGCTGATTTCACCAAATTGCGGGCACGCTAAACAAGCAGCTAAAGCGGCGATTGATAATTATTAACCGTCTGTATAGACGTGTTTATCACCCTTTATGCTTGTTTTGCCACCCGCACCAACTGCGGGGGCTAATGACCTTTTTTCAAACCGTTTTGCTGACCATCCTGTCCGTGGCCTCCATGGCCGTGGCGATGTGACGCTTGGTTTGAACCCCCGCCCTCAAATCTTCACAAAACTGTCACAAAACTCTCCGATAAATCATGCTACTATAACTCATTAAGATAAGGATTCCTTTGACCAACGACGTACAGAAACAGAGCCTGACAGCAGACTTGGCGCCCGAGAAAATCAGCGCAAAGCCTGATATTGCGGCCAAAAAAGACGTCATCTCCGACGCCTCGCCGAAGAAGCATAAGCGCTCGGCAGGTGAGAAATTCGTCGATTTCCTTGCATACCCGCTTGTCAATAACATCGGCGTCTTCGTTATTTCTGTTGCTGCTACCTATCTCACCTCTAGCGGTCACGAATTTGGTAAAGAGGGGAGCTTCGCTCGAAAAACTGGAGAATGGTTTCATCGTCGGGGTGAGAATTTAATAAACGTCTTTCAAAAATTAGGAATGAAAGATAGAAAAACCGCTAATATGTGGAAAATGGTTTTCTTCTCGTTCTTTGACGGAACTTTTGTCGCACCATTTGTAAAACTACTAGAAGATCGACGCGAACACGTTGCCAAATGGTTCGACAACAAATTTGGCACCAAACCAAGCGATGATTTCGTTTACAAAGTAGAGCCAAAACAAAGCTGGGGAAGCGTTATTAGCGGTCGCTTGGCTACGAGCCTAATCGTAGTCCCTACGGCAGTGCTTCTTGGCAATGTCAAAAAAGATGCTGCCGGGTGGTATTGGAAAAAGGAAGGCGTGCCATCTTTAAACGACATATTATTTCACAATCCAGGCTTTAAGAAGGGTACTGAAATTGCTGAGAAGCCGAATCTGCCAGGATATCTTAAAAAACTGGATTTACCGGAGCTTTTTAAGACGGTCTACTTTGAATTCTTCTATACCTCTGTCTGTACAGCTGGGCTTTACATAAGCAGCCGCTTCTTTGCGAAACAATCACGGCAACATAAAGAAGTGATGAAAGAATACAAAGCCCATACCGCCAACAATAAGGCCAACACAGCGGCGGATAGCGTTGAGGCCGCGCCGGTCGAGAAACAACCGGCTGAGCCCACCCCGCATATCTCACACCCGACGCACCATCAGCGGTTGGCTGAGCCGACGCATGCACAGGAAGTCACCGCTTAGCGTCGAAGTTGCAAGCCGC
>JBIIEL010000044.1:0-12282 GCA_044237845.1 Rickettsiales bacterium
TGGGCACTCGCTCAGTTTGCACAAGCCGCTGCGCATCAAGCAGGTGGGTGAGCGGCGTTTCTCAGTCGATGGCACACCGACGGATGCGGTGCTGGTCGGCGTGATGGAAGTGCTGAAAGACAAGCGGCCGACGCTCATGCTCTCCGGCATCAACCGCGGCAGCAACCTCGCGGAGGACGTGACCTATTCCGGCACGGTGTCGGCGGCGATGGAAGCCACGCTGCTCGAGATTCCCTCCATCGCGTTCTCAAATCAAATCAAAGGTGAAGTGAATTGGGACGTGCCGGAGAAATTCAATGCCGATATTATTCGCATGTTGGCGGCGACCAATATTCCACATGACCGGCTGATGAATGTGAACTTTCCCGCCATGCCGGTGGATCAGGTGAAGGGTGTAAAGCTTTGTCCGCAAGGCCGCCGACGGCTCGACGATAATCTCCATCGTCGCATCGACCCGCGCGGCCAGCACTATATCTGGATTGGTGGCCAGCGCACGGAAGCGTTCCGCGACCATCCTGAATCCGACTGTGAGCAGATTGCTGCGGGTTATATCACCATCACTCCGCTCAGCCTCGATATGACGGATTATGCGCTGATGGACACGCTCGCGTCGGTGGTGAAGTAGCTACAGCACGCGCGTATTCAACCTCAAAACCCCATTAAAACCGCGTTCGCGCTTTTGCGGCTGCTTGCGCTGTGTAATGATAGCGCCATGATGACGCGCGCAAGTTCGGCCAAGAAAAAACCTCATGCGATTCCCGGTGTTCACCCGGCGCTTTCGAACACGCAGGACGATTGGCTGGCGGCGGAGAAAATTCGCCTGCTGATGGCGCTACGTAAGGCAGGTATTACGGATTTGCGTACACTCGGCGCGATTGAGAACGTGCCGCGCGAAGCCTTTGTGGAAGACTCCTTCCGCGACCGCGCCTATGAAGATAACGCGCTGCCGATTGCGATGGAGCAAACCATCAGCATGCCGAGCATCGTGGCGATGATGACCCAAGCGCTCGACGTGCAGCCGAAACATTGTGTGCTCGAAATCGGCACGGGCTCCGGCTTTCAGGCGGCGGTGCTGGCCAAGCTCGCGCGCCGTGTGCACACGATCGAGCGGCACGCGCCGCTGGCTGAGCTCGCGCGTAGCCGCTTTGAAACGCTGAAACTGCGCAATATCGATTCGCATGTGGCGGATGGCAGCAAAGGTTGGCCGCTCGCCGCACCGTATGAGCGGATTATTGTCACGGCGGCAGCGGATACGATTCCGCAGGCGCTGATGGCGCAACTGACCATTGGTGGGGTGATGATTGTGCCAGTGGGGCCGCACGTGGCCGACCAGCAATTGCTGAAGCTCACGCGCGTAGCGGAAGACGAAGTTCGCAAAGAAGTGCTCTGCGCCGTGCGCTTCGTGCCGCTGGTGGGCGCTTAACAAATCTGAACATTCGTATAATAAGCCTGTGGCATTTTTCCTACTCATGCCCGTTGATTCATTGTTTTTAAAGTTATCAGCCAATTATCGTTGCGTTCAGAATAGCTGTGTGTTACCTGTGGATGATACTAAGGATAAGTTGTGGATAAGCACTTTAACAATCCATAGTAACCTACTATAAAAAGGGTGTTTTAAATAGCCCTAAGTCGCATCGGCACCAAGCAAGCGGTTGGGAAACCAACCGTACCACTTTTACGAAGGGGTTGGCCATGCGCATCTCTACCGCCGCGTTTTTGATGATTCTGACGACCGTATTCCTGTCCGGCTGTGCGCAACAGGGCAATATGGCATCGGTTGAAGACAAGGGAAGCCAGTCCTTCAGGCGTGAGGCCACGCAGCACGTGCGCAGCAGCATGGTCTACCAGCAGGAGGCGCCGGTGATGGAAGTGAAAGCGGAGCCGCTGCCTGCACCGCAAAAACAATCCTATATTCGCATCGCGGAATCGCCACGCTGGCAATGGCCGGTGGATGGCACGGTGACGGAGCGTTTTGGTCCGCAGCGCGAGGGCATTGCAAATCAGGGCATCACCATCGCGGCCGCAGAAGGCACGCCGATTCGTGCCACGCAATCCGGCACTGTGGCATTTGTGGGAACGGGCGTGCGCGACTACGGGAATATGGTGATTCTGCGCCATGGCGATGGAACCCTGAGCGCCTATTCGCATCTGCGCGATGTGGCGGTGAAAAAGGGTGAAGCCGTGAAGGGCGGAAATGTGATTGCAACCGTTGGCAAAAGCGGCAGCGCCAAAACGCCGCAGCTACATTTCGCGGTGCGCGAGGGCGAGCAGGCCATCGACCCGCTGAGCAAGCTGCCACAGCAGGTCGCTTCAAATTAAATAGCATTTTTCTCTGAACACGGCATAAACGGCGCATGACCTCACTCGTTTGGATGCGCCGCGATTTGCGGCTACACGACCACGCCGCGCTGGCCACTGCGCTGATGGAGCAGGGGGCGGTGCAGCCCGTATTCGTGTTCGATCCGGATATCCTCGCGCGATTTACGAGCCCGGATGATCGTCGCCTCAGCTTCATCGCGGCAACGCTGTGCCACATCGACGCGTCGCTGAAGGCGCGCGGCGGCAGATTGCTGGTGCTTCATGGCCGCGCGGTGGAGGCCATTCCCAAACTGGCGGCGGCTATTAGCGCAAAGAATATTTTTTATGCGGAAGATTTTGAGCCAGCGACCATCGCCCGCGATGCGGCGGTGAAGCAGCAACTCACGGGGCATACGCGCTTTGTGCAGGTGCTTGACCACCTGATGTTGCACCCGAATGAAACCACCAAGGCGGATGGCACGGCCTATAAGGTCTTCACGCCGTATTATAAGCAGTGGCGTAGCCTCATCGGCCCCACGCAGCTTGCCGAATATGCAGTGAAAGATGCGGGGCGTTATGCCGATGCGGGGGGGCTCGCGACGCGGGCGGCGGTAGCTGGTTTGCAGGTGCTCTCGCTGGATGGCGGGGCGGCGGGGCTGCTGGATTCTATCGGCTATCATTATCAGGCAGATGCGCTGTGGACGGTAGGCGATGCGCCTGCGCGCCTGCGGGAGTTTATTGCTACGCGCCTTGGCGGCTACAGCACGGCGCGCGATGTAATCGACCGCGTGGGCACTAGCCAGCTTTCGCCGTATCTGCGCTTTGGCCTTGTTTCCATCCGTGAATGCGTGCGCGCGGCGATGGATGCGGGCATTGGCGAGAAATGGATCAGCGAGTTGGGTTGGCGAGAATTTTATGCGTCGATCCTCTACCATTTTCCGGAGGTGGAGCGGCAGGAATTCACCGCGCATTACCGCGATGGCGCGATTCCGTGGAGCGACGACGGCGCGCTCAAAGCCGCGTTTGAGCAGGGAAAAACCGGCTACCCCTTGGTTGATGCCGCGGTGCGCGAGTTGCTGACGACGGGCTATATGCATAACCGCGCGCGGATGATTGTGGCGAGTTTTGTCACGAAAGACCTGCTGCTCGATTGGCGCATCGGTGAGGCGTTTTTTGCGCAGCATCTCATGGATTATGAGCTGGCCAGTAATAATGGCGGCTGGCAATGGGCGGCCAGCACCGGCACGGATGCGGCGCCCTATTTCCGCGTGTTTAACCCGGTGTTGCAGAGCAGAAAGTTCGACTCGGGGGGCAATTACATCCGCCGCTATGTGCCGGAATTGAAGGATATGCCTGCACGCGATATTCATGCGCCATGGGAGTCGCCGCTGACCAAACCGGCAGGCTATCCGTTGCCGGTAGTCGACCACGCCACCGCCAAAGCGCGCGTGGTGGCGCTATTCAAACAGGCAGGGATGACGAAGGGGTTAGCCTAGCTGAATTTATGTTCCGCAGCGCAAAATGTTTCGCGTGAAACATTTTTACCAGTAAATATAGTTGGTTGGGAGTCTTCCTGGTAAGCCAGATGGTGTGTATAATCGTCGGCTTTTAGTTTTTTAGTAGCGCAGCAATACGTTCGCGGACGGTATCTGCCAGCTCAGGGCGGGCGAGGGCGAGGGCGATGTTGGCTTCGAGGTAACCTGCCACTTCCCCGCAATCGTAGCGCGTGCCTTCGAAGCGGTAGCCGTAGAAATCCGTGCGTCCGATTTCGCTGTTCAGTGCGTCCGTCAGCTGAATTTCGCCGCCCGCACCGCGCGCCTGATTCTCCAGCGTTTTGAAGATGGAGGGCTGCAAAATATAGCGGCCGATGATGGCGGTGGTGGAGGGCGCGACATCCGCCGCGGGTTTTTCGACAAGGCCGTTGGCTTTGAGAAGCACACCCTCGGTCGCGGTGGTGTTTAAAATGCCGTAGCTGCTGGTTCTTTCGCTAGCGACGTCCATCACCGCCGCCATGTTGGCGGTGGGGGTGGCGGCGTGTGCTTCGATCATCTGCTTGAGGCAGGGGGTGCGGCCGTGAATCAAATCATCTGCCAGAATGACGGCGAAGGGCTCGTCACCCACCACGTCGCGCGCGCACCAGACAGCGTGGCCGAGACCAAGCGGCTCGCGCTGCCGCAAGTAAACAATGGAACCGACAGCAGGCAGCCAGTCAGATGCAGCGGCGAGGGCGGCCTTTTTCTCTTTTTCGTCGAGCGAACGTTCTAGCTCATACGAACGGTCGAAATGATTCTCGATGGTGTCTTTGTTGCGGCCGGTGACAAAAATAAATTGCTCGATGCCCGCGGCACGGGCCTCCTCGAATGCGTAATGAATCAATGGCTTATCGACAATCGGCAGCATTTCTTTGGGGCTGGATTTGGTCGCCGGCAAAAAGCGTGTGCCAAGGCCACCAACGGGGAAAACGACTTTGCGGATACGTGTCATAGGCCTTGATTTGCGCAGTCTGCCCGTAAAATGCAAATGAAAACCACACGAAGTGTGTTGACAGGGGGCAAAAAATGCGTAAGAAAGCGCCCTCTTAATCATTCGAGGCAGTTATGGCTAAAAAAGCAACCATTCTTGTGAAGCTGGAATCGACCGCTGACACGGGCTTTTTCTATGTGAAAAAGCGTAACCCGCGCAAGCAAACCGAGAAGCTGAAATTCAACAAATACGACCCGATCGCGCGCAAGCATGTCGAGTTCAAAGAGACGAAGCTGAAATAATGCTGCGCGCGCTCACCCTAATGATTGCGATGCCTGGATCGGCATTCGCACAAGCAGCGGCACCTGTTGCGGTTGACGCAGCGTCGCCGTTCGCGGGTCTTGCGCCGCTGGTGCTGATCTTTGGTATTTTCTATATCCTCCTCATTCGTCCGCAACAGAAGCGTATGAAGGAGCATCAGGCGATGCTCGGCGCGCTGGTGAAGGGCGACGAGGTGGTGACTTCCGGCGGTATCGTCGGTAAAGTGACCAAGGTAGAAGCGGGCGAGAATGTGGTCGTCGAAATCGCCAAGGGCGTGGAAGTGACTGTGGTAAAAGCGACCATCAGCCATGTGCTCGGCAAAACCCCGGTGAAGACTGCCGTGGTTGAGAAAAAGAAAAATCCGCACGTGAAGAACGACAATAGCGTGCCGAGCCGCGAGAACATCGCTAACGACAACTAGTTTTTAGTTGTTAGTCCTTACTCTTTAGTATTTTTCAAGCGCGCATGCGCATGCTAGCAACATGCGTCTTAATGGAGTTGCTATGCTTGATTTCCCCCGCTGGAAAATTGTTTTTGTGATGCTGGTGACGGCGTTTTTTGCCGTGGCGGCGCTGCCGAATCTGCTTTCGGAAAGTGCGCGCGAGAATCTGCCGAGCTTCATGCCGAAGGCGACGGTGCCGCTGGGGCTCGACCTGCGCGGCGGCTCACATTTGCTGCTGGAGCTGGATTTTAACAACTACAAGCGCGAGCATTTTTCGAACCTGCGCGACAGCTTGCGTAACGAACTGCGCAAAGCCAAAGTCGGCTACACCGACCTGCGCGCAAGTGGGAATGAAGTCTCGCTGCGTATTCGCTCTGAAACGGTGATGGAAGGTGTGAAGCTTTCGGAAATTTTCCGCAATGCCGACCTTGAGCTGACGGTGGAAGATGCGGACGGGTTGACGCGGCTTTACTATACGGACGATGCGCTGAAGCGGATGCAGGTGAAGCTGCTCGAACAATCAATCGAGATTGTGGATCGCCGCGTGAACGAGGCAGGCACGAAGGAGCCAATCATACAGCGTCAGGGGGCAGACCGCATTGTCGTGCAGGTGCCCGGCCTTGCCGACCCGGCGGAGCTGAAACAATTGCTCGGTAAAACTGCAAAAATGACCTTCCATCTGGTGAACGAGTCGGTATCGCAGGATCAAATCGAACGTGGCTTGGTGCCGTCGGATACGATGATTTTGGAGTCCGACGAGGGCGGTGCGGATAAGCCGGGCTACCCGCAAAAACACGCGGTGATGACCGAAGTGGCGCTGGGTGGGGAGAATCTCACCGGCTCGAATGCCAGCTATCAGGATAATTTGCCAGTGGTGGGCTTCCAGTTTAACACACTCGGTGCGCAGAAATTTGGTAAAATCACGCAGGAAAATATTGGCCGCCGCTTCGCCGTGGTGCTCGATAATAAGGTGATTACCGCGCCGGTGATCCGCTCGGCTATTTTGGGCGGAAGCGGCATTATTGAAGGGAATTTCACCATTGAATCGGCCAACCAACTCTCGATGCTGCTGCGCGCAGGGGCTCTGCCCGCGCCGCTGACGGTGATCGAGGAGCGCTCGGTCGGCCCGAGCCTCGGGCAGGATTCCATCAACGCCGGGATGATGTCGGCCTATCTTGGTATTGGTCTGGTGGTGCTGTTTATGCTGCTTTCTTATGGCCTGTTCGGCGTGTTTGCGAATATCGGCCTCGCGGTGCATTTGATGATTATGTTCGGCGTAATGTCGCTGATGCAGGCGACGCTGACGCTGCCGGGGATCGCGGGTATCGTACTCACGATGGGTATGGGGGTGGATGCAAACGTGCTGATTTACGAGCGTATCCGCGACGAGCTGCGCTTCGGCAAAAGCCCGATGACGGCGCTACAATCGGGCTTCGACCTCGCGTTCGGCACCATCTTTGACTCCAACCTCACCACGCTGATTGCGGCACTGCTGCTTTATACACTCGGTGCGGGCGCGGTGAAGGGCTTCGCGGTGACGCTGACGATTGGTATTCTGAGCTCGATGTTTGCGAGCGTGATGTTCTGCCGCATGCTGGTGGTGCACTGGGCGCGGAAGCATAAACCCAAAACGCTGCCTATCTAATGCAAGATATCATGCCTCCCGTCGGCGCTGATGCGCAGGTGATCCAGTCCTACGGGGCGGGTGGGTTTCGCATCGGCAATGTGGAGTATCACTCGGCTGTGCTGGTGATGCCGACTGCTACGGTGGGCTGGAACGGCGAGCTGTCGCTTGCTGAGCTTGAGCCCTTGTTCGCAACAATACCGCTGCCGGAGGTGCTGCTGATTGGCACCGGGGCGCGGCATGAAATGATCGCCCCTGCCTTGCGCGCGACGCTTAAATCTCGCGAGATTGGTGTGGATACTATGGATACCGGTGCGGCCTGCCGGACGTTCAATATCCTGCTCAGCGAAGGCCGCAGAGTGGCCGCGGCTCTGAGGCTTCCTCGGTAATTGTCATCAAACTGTCATAAAGCTGTCATCAAACTGTCATATAAAGATGATAGGTTAGGACTGTGCATCAAAGGAGATTCTTATGCCAAAACGCGATAAAAATATTTCAGTGGATAGGAGCGATGGAATTTTTCAGGCGACTAGCCAAGAGGTTTCGCCTAGTGTTTTTCATGAAAAACACGTCTATGATTCGGGTCAGGCTGGTGTTGGCAGTCAGATTAGTATCAGCGATGTCATTAACAATTTTGATAGTGGGCTTCGTTCTGTTAAGTATATAAATATCCAAGACGGAAAAATTGCGGTTTATTCCACTCTTTCTGGTAGTGATTGTGTCCCAATATCTGAGACGAACATCATGATAGAGTTTCCTCAGGCTACGGAAAAAAGGGTGAGAGAGGCTCTTAATAAGGCATTAAGCGGTCCGGTTATTTCAGAAGAGACGATGAATAAAATCCAGAATTTGCGGGCTGTAATTGCTGATTGCGCTGTAAACGGAGATTTTGCGAAAGGTCTCCCCGTTGCTAAAATCAACAAGAGCGAAGAAGCGCGGATTGCCAAGGCCGCCGAACGACTCTAAAACACCGTCTTGTCCTTCAATAAAAGGCCACCTTCACGGTGGCCTTTTTTATATTACGCAGCGACTTTGAAGCTTTCACCCGCGAAGTTTTTCGCGGCGAAGTCCCAGTTCGCGAGTTTATCGAGGAAGGTCTGCACGAAATCCGGGCGGCGGTTCTGGTAGTCGATATAGTAGGCATGCTCCCACACATCCACCGTGAGCAGGGCACGGCTGCCATGCGCGAGCGGCAGATGGGCGTTGCTGGTTTTTACGATTTCGAGCTTGCCCGAAGCGTTCAGCACCAGCCATGCCCAGCCGGAACCGAACTGGGTGAGCGCTGCGTTTTTGAAATCCGCCGCGAATTTGTCGTAACCGCCGAGATCGCTATCGATTTTCGCCGCGAGTGCGCCCGTCGGTTTGCCACCGCCATTTGGCTTCAGGCATTCCCAAAAGAAGCTGTGGTTCCAGTGCTGCGCTGCGTTGTTGAAGAGCACGGCCTTGATCGCATCGTTGTGGGTTTTGAGAATAATTTCTTCGAGCGAGGCGTTCTCGAACCCGCTGCCCGGCAGTAGCTCGTTGAGTTTCACCACATAGGCGTTGTGGTGCTTGCCGTGGTGGAAGTCGAAGGTCTCGGCGCTGATATGTGGCGCAAGTGCGTCTTTCGCGAACGGAAGGGCGGGAAGGGTGAAGGTCATGGTAGCCTCTTTCAGGGTTGTTTCGTGGTGTGTAATGTAATGCGCGGCGCGGCGTGTTTCAAGTAATGGTTTTCTCTTTCCGCCGCACATGTCATAGAGCGGGCATGAACGAGCATGAAGAGAATCTGGCATTGGCGGTACGCGCGGCGGATTACGAGCGCTTTCTTGCCGCTCAGCTGGCACCTGCGGCAAAGCGCCCTGCGCTCTATGCGCTGACGGCGCTAAATACCGAGCTCGCGCGGATTGCGGAAACAGTGAGCGAGCCGCTGCTTGGCCATATCCGCCTCGCCTGGTGGCGTGAGGCGCTGGAGGAAATTGCAGCCGGTGCAGCCCCGCGCAATCACCCAGTTATGCTGGCGTTGGCGGAGGTCACCCGCGCGCAGCCCCGTGCGCTCGGCGAATGCCTGAAGATGGTAGAGGCGCGTGCGGCAGATCTCGACGAGTCGCTGCTTGCGGAAGAAGAGGCGTGGTTAGCCTATCTTGATGGAACGGCAGGGGCGTTGCACCGCGCATGGGCACTGGTATTAGATGAGGTCGCTGCGAGTACACACGCATCCGCGATTGCGGATACTGCGCGCGCTTATGCGGTGATCGGCCTCGCGCGTGCGATCCCTTATCTTCACGCACAAGGATTTTTGCGCTTTCCAGCAGAGCGAGTGGCCGCAGCTCGGCTGACGTCGCTGGCATCAAGTGGTGAACTGGAGGCGTTTGTGAGTCAATTGGTGGGAGATATAGCGCCATCGATGTTAACAAAATATAGTTGGCCCAAATCGCTCGCGCCATTACGCGTATTCGCCTCCTTTAACCACATCCACCAAAAGGCGATATATGCGTGTTTTTATAATGTATACAAGATTCGTCATCCTAGGCTCTCCCTCGTTCTTCACGCATTACAAGTCAAATTTTTCTAATGTTTGAGGGCTTTGACGGATGGTGTCTGTTGTGCTATGAATGTGGGCGTTGTAATTAACTTTGTGTTAATAATTTTGTACCCTCAAAACCAATAAAAAAAGAAGTTTGCACGAGACTGGTGTTCTTAACTTCAATGGCAGGGTAGGCAGCATGAAGCCGGAAAAACCACATCGGAAGAAATTCTATTCGAGGCCAGATGACAGTCGTGCATCGCAGTATGCGGTGGGTGCACTGTTCGTCATGACGCTGTTATACGCCGCAACCATTGTGTAAACGTACGGGCGGATCGGCGTTTTTTGCTTCACAAGGCCTGATAGCTGGGCTACGTCGGCATTCTTATGCCGAACACACTGCCGTTATTTGATGTTCTGACTCCGTTTATGCTCGAAGGCGGCGCGGTGCGTGGGCGCGTGGTGCGCCTTGGCGCGACGGCGGAAACCATTCTCAGTCGTCATGATTATCCGCCGCATGTGGCGCGTCTGCTAGGGGAGCTTCTGCTCGCTGCCGCGATGCTTTCGGCCAATTTAAAGAGCGAGGGGATTTTCACCATCCAAGTGCGCGGAAGCGGCCTGGTGCCGCTGGTGGTGGTGGATGGTGTTTATGGTGGTCAGCTGCGCGGATTTGCGGATGTGAAGCCTGAATCCCGCGCCGCGATTGAGGCGCTGGATCAGTATTCTCCGCGCGCGCTGGTGGGCGAGGGGGCGTATGTCGCCATCACGCTCGATGCCGGAAAACAGCGCTATCAGGGCATTGTCGCGCTGGAGGGAGATTCGATTGCGGAGGCACTCACGGCCTATTTCACCAATTCCGAACAGCTCGAAGTAATGGTGCAATTCGCCATGGAGCGTGGCGAGCATTGGAGCGCGGCGGGCATGATGATCGAGCGCATGCCGGATGCGAAAGACGCCGTCGACCCCGACGAAGCCTGGCGCTTCGCCAAGGCCGTCGCCGCCACACTCACCCGCGAAGAACTGCTCGACCCGCTGCTCGACGCCCCGGCGCTGCTCTACCGCCTGTTCCACGAAATCGGGGTCTGGGTCTATGACCCGCACAGCCTTTCGGTCGGCTGCCGCTGCTCGCGCGAGCGTATCCTCGGCATCCTCACCGGCATGAGCCTCATCGACCGCGCGGATATGGTCGTCGACGGCAAAATCGACGTGCATTGCCAGTTCTGCAACAAGAGCGAAGTGTTTGCCCCGCAGGATATTGGCCTTAGCGGTCAGCAATAGTTACGCGCGTTCGGTGCCTGCCAGCTGCGTTTCTTTTTTGGCTTCATGCTGCTTGCGCGCATTCAACGCGGTGCCGATGCCAATCGCCGCGAGCAATGCAACCACACCACTGACCCCCGCACGCTTGCCGCTAAATGCGCCTTCTGCGTCATGCGTGAAGAACTCGAACCATTTACGCTCACCCTTCGCTGCATTTTCGACGGTTTTTGCAGCTTCGCTGGCGGTCGACTCGGTGGTTGCCTTGGGTGTTTCGGCTCCGATTTCCTCAGCTTTATTAACTTCTCCAACCTTAGCTTCTGTTGCCTTTACTTCCTCATTCAGTTTAGGATCGATTCTTGCATTGATCTTCGCTTTGATTTCTTCAAATGCGGTGTTCAATTCTGGCATATGCGCTTTCATTTCTGCTTGGGCAAACTCTTTATTGTTGGCCACTTTTCGCATGTACTCCACATCCATGTCGAGCGCTTCGACCTGGCTTTTATAGCGGGTTAGGTGATCTTCAATATGCTCCTTCGCCGCATTAGGACCAGCAACACCCGCGACGAATATCTCCATTTTCTTGCGAAGCGCCGCATCGATGGTGCCGCCTGCTTTTTGGATAGAGACATACGCATCAAGACCGGCACCAATGCCGTCGCCCTTATCAAGATTCTCCACGAGTTTCTGAAGAATTTCGTTTTTCTCATGGGTTGTAATGTTGAGCTTTTTGATCTGCTCAATCGGCAGCATCATTTCGAAGGTCGGACGCAATGGTTCAAAAAACTCGTGCGCTTCCGGCGGAAGCATGTCTTTGAGATTATCAAAACGCACTTTCATGTCGACGTTCATGAGTTCTTCGACGGCAGGAGAAATAGTTGCGGCAGGCGCTACTTTCGGAGTGAGATGCTTGTATTGCTCAGGGAGCTTCGCAACCGCAATCTCTCCCTTATCGAGCCATTTTTGTAATATCTGCTCCTTATTGGCGCCTAAAATAGCAAGCGTAGCATCTGATTCAGCCGTCAGATGCGTAGGAGAATTGCCAAAATTACC
The DNA here is from genome assembly GCA_044237845.1 of Rickettsiales bacterium. Classification (GTDB taxonomy): domain Bacteria; phylum Pseudomonadota; class Alphaproteobacteria; order Rickettsiales; family UBA3002; genus QFOX01. The sequence goes on from JBIIEL010000044.1 coordinate 11,959, forward strand.
AATTCCGCCACTAAAAATATGTTCAGATATCGCTTCGAGCGTTTTGCCATCAACAGCTTTACCGTTGATCGTGCAGTTTTGTACCAAATCACTTGCGAATGAGATGCGCTTTGAGCTTCTGTGCCCGGTGGCTTCTGCCAGCTTGGCAATAGCCGCTTTAGCGGCATCTTCTGAAATTTCTACATCTTTCCCAGCCTTGCCGAGACAAGTCCATGCGTCGGCGATGTATGGAGCGAGGTTGTTTACCTTCTCTTCTCCTAGGGTTTCAAGCTCTTTATTCAAGAAGTAATAGATATTATCAGCGCCCTTGATTGTGGTGGGGGG